>NZ_JACJHR010000005.1 GCF_014174495.1 Amycolatopsis echigonensis | reverse complement strand
ACCTCCTGGTAGTCGGTCGCGCTGCGGGTACCCCGGTGCACGCGCTGTCATGCCTCCCGTTTGCCTGCGCGGAGGCGGGGTAAACCGGCCCGGGTGAACACTTTCCCGGACTACACGGTGGTGATCCCGACCACCGGACGCCCCGCGCTGCGCACCCTGCTGGACACGCTCGCCGCGGCCGAAGGCCCCGGACCGGCCGAGGTGATCGTGGTCGACGACCGTCCACAAGGGACGCCGCTGGAGGCGCCCGAGGGCGTCCGGGTGCTGCGTTCGCACGGCCGGGGCCCGGCCGCCGCGCGCAATGCCGGCTGGCGGGCGGCGAAGTCCGAGTGGATCGCGTTCGTGGACGACGACGTGGTCCTCGCCGCGGACTGGCCCGCCCAGCTGGCCGCCGACCTGGCCCGGCTGCCGCCGGAAGCCGCCGCGTCGCAGGCCCGGATCGTGGTTCCGCTGCCGGACGACCGGAAACCCACTGACGACGAACGCGGCACCGCCGGGCTGGAAACGGCGCGCTGGATCACCGCGGACATGGCGTACCGGCGGGCCGCGCTGGTCGAGTCCGGCGGTTTCGACGAACGATTCCCGCGTGCCTTCCGGGAAGACTCCGACCTGGCGCTGCGCGTCGTGCTGAAAGGACACCGGATCGAGCGCGGCGAGCGGGTCACGACCCATCCAGCGCGCCGTTCGGGATTCTTCGCCAGCGTACGAGCCCAACGAGGCAACGCGGACAACGCGCGAATGCGGTACAAGCACGGCGTCCTGTGGCGGCAGCGAACCGGCGCTGGCAGCGGAATGCTGGGACGGCACGCGCTGACCGTCGCAGCAGCCGTCGCGGCGCTCGCGCCCGGGAAGCGTCGCCTCGCACTGGCGGCCTGGGCCGGATTGACCGGAGCCTTCGCCGCGCAACGCATCCGTTCCGGGCCAGCCACGCCCGGCGAGATCGCGCGCATGCTCGTGACGAGCGTGCTGATCCCGCCCGCCGCCTGCTATCACCGGCTCCGCGGGGAAATCGACGCCCGCCGTTCGCTTACGCCGCAAGCAGTGCTGTTCGACCGCGACGACACGTTGATCCACGACGTCCCTTACCTGGCGGACCCGGAGCAGGTCCGGCCGGTCGACGGAGCGGTCGACCTGGTGCGGGAGCTCCGGCGGAAGGGCGTCCGGGTCGGGGTCGTGAGCAATCAGTCCGGAGTCGCGAAAGGACTGATCGAACCGGGTCAACTGAGCGCGGTGAACGCTCGCGTGGACGAATTGTTCGGGCAGTTCGGCACCTGGCAGGTCTGCCCGCACGACGCCGGCGACGGCTGCGGCTGCCGCAAACCGTCCCCGGAACTCGTCCGGCGGGCGGCGAAGGAACTGCAGGTCGATCCCGCGCGGTGCGTCGTCATCGGCGACACCGGCGCGGACGTCGACGCGGGGCTCGCCGCCGGGGCGCGTGCCGTGCTGGTTCCGACTGCGCGCACTCTGCCCGCCGAAATCACTCGCGCCCGACGGGAAGCGCTGGTCGCGCGAGATCTCCAGGACGCGCTGCGACAGGCGGGGGTCGTCAGGTGAAGCGCGTTGTGGTGGCCCGGCAGGACAATCTCGGCGACGTCCTGCTGGCGGGCCCGGCGATCCGGGCGATCGCCGCACAGGCCGAGCACGTCACGCTCCTGGCCGGACCACATGGCGCCGCGGCCGGGGAACTGCTGCCCGGCGTCGACGAAGTACAGGTTTTCCGCGCGCCGTGGATCGACCCCGATCCGCCGCCGCTGACCCGCCCGTCCGTCGAGGCCCTCGCCGAACAGTTGACCGGTTTCGACGCGGCCTTCGTGTTCACGTCGTTTCACCAGTCGCCGTTGCCGCTCGCGCTGGTGTTGCGCATGGCCGGGGTGCCGTGGATCGGCGCGATCTGCGACGACTACCCGGGCAGCCTCCTCGACCTGCGCCACCGCGTACCGGGGGATCCGCCGGAGGCGCTGCGCATGCTGTCGCTTGCGCAAGTCGCCGGGTGTTCGCTGCCGTTCGGCGACGACGGGCGGCTCGCTGTCCGCCGTCCGCTGCCGGATGTCTCCGCGCTGACCGGAATCGGCGACTACGTCGTGGTGCACCCCACGGCCTCGGTACCGGCTCGCAGCCCCTCCCCGGTCCACAGTGGACGGATCGTGGACGCGCTGACCGAAGCGGGACACCGGGTGGTGGTGACCGGCGCGAAGCCCGAGGGGATGACCGCCGACGTCGACCTGAGCGGCCGCACGACGCTGCCCGAACTGGCCGCGGTGCTCGCCGGGGCCGAGGTCGTCGTGGCCCCGAACACCGGTCCGGCGCACCTGGCCGCCGCGGTCGGGACTCCAGTGGTGTCGCTGTTCGCGCCGGTGGTTCCCGCGGCGCGCTGGGCTCCGTTCGGGGTTCCGGCGGCCTTGCTCGGCGACCAGCACGCGCCGTGCCGCGGCAGCCGGGCCCGGACCTGTCCGGTCCCCGGACATCCGTGCCTGGACGGCATCGACCCGGCCGAAGTGGTGGCCGCGGTGGCCGAACTGGCCAAGAGACCGAGCCGGCAGGCAACCGCTTGAACCGCACAGGAAAGGAGAAGAGATGGTGGACCCAGCACCGTTGCCCGAAGAGGCCGACGGGCCGCGCACCGCGATCGTGACCGGCGCGGATTCCGGCATCGGCCGCGCGGTGGCCGTCGCGCTCGCCGGCGGGGGAGTGGACGTCGGAATCACTTGGCACACCGATAAAACCGGTGCGGAGGAGACCGCGGCCGAGGCGCGCGAGCAGGGTGTGGCCGCGCCCGTGCGGCAGCTCGACCTGACCGACCTGCCCACGGCGGCGAGCGCCGTCGACGAGCTCGCGGACGAGCTGGGCGGCGTCGACGTGCTGGTGAACTGCTCCGGGACCGGCAGCAGCGAACTCGCGATGGACATGGACTTCGACACCTGGCGCGGCGTCGTGGATGTCGATCTGCACGGCGTTTTCGTGTGCTCGCAACGCGCTGCGCGGCACATGATCGACGCCGGCCGCGGCGGCCGGATCATCACGATCACCAGCGTCCACGGACACGTGCCCCGGGTCGGAGCGGCCCCGTACTGCGCGGCGAAAGCCGGTGCCGGCGCGCTGACCCAGGTGCTCGCGCTCGAACTTGCCGAGCACGGGATCACGGTCAATTCGGTGGCTCCCGGCGAAATCTCCACGCCGATGACCGGACAGACCGACGTCGACCCGCGCGATCAGGAGCGTCCCGGAATCCCCTTGGGCCGCCCCGGACACGCCCGTGAAGTCGCCGCGGCGGTGGCTTTCCTGGCCACCCCCGCGGCGGGGTACATCACGGGCTCGTCCCTGGTCGTCGACGGCGGGCTGATTCGCATGGGCGCCCAGGCCGGGACAGTCTTCCCGGACAACCGGTGGCGTCGCCCCTAAGCCCGTTCTTCGCGGGCTGTGCTGCCGCTGAGCGCGACGACCAAGGCGACGAGCGCGGTCAGCCCGTGCAGCCAGTTGTCCGCCCAGTTGAGGTTCACCGGGTCGTCGCGTGCGGTGCTGAACGCCGTCGCCAGAATCCCGTACGCGGTCAACCCGGTGAACGCCACGAACAGGACCCAGCAGTACGCGACCGCGCCGGAAAGCTTGCGCGCGGCCAAAAGACCGAGGAGACCCAGTGCGGTGTGGACGATGTTCAGCACCGTGCTGGAACTGAACAGCCAGACGACCCGCGAGGTGTCGTGCCCGCCGTGGGCGGTTTCCGGCACGAAGAACCCGGCGACGCCCAGCACGAGGTAGACCAGCCCGAGCACGGCGACGACCGGACGGGCCCAGGAACGGGTGGTGACCGTCGGCATGGGGACTCCTTTCCGTTTCGGCCGCTGGCCGTACGCGGCTTTTTCCGTTGTCGTGCGCCAGGTTTCCGGGCTACTCCTCGCGAAGCGATTTCGCGACGGAACCGCCGGCCTCGTCCGCCTGTTCCCCCGGATCCGGGTCCGCGCGGCGCTGCGGAAGATCCTCGTCCGGAGCCGCGGCCCGGGCCGCCTCCGCGCGGGCGAGCGTCTCGTCGTCGGGCGGGTTCGGCACCGGCTGGACGTCCGGCCGCTCCTCGGCGAGCCTGCGGCCGAGCGGCTCGCCCTCGCGCGCCTCGGCGGGCGTCGGGGCCTGCTGGGCCACCGGGCTCCAGCGTTCCGGCGGTTCGACACCGGCTTCCAGCGGGTCGACCCGCAGCTCGTCCTCGTCGAGGGATTCGGACTGATCGAGCGTTTCGGGCTCGGCCGGATCGAGGTCGGGCATCATGCTCCCTTCTCGCTGCAGCGCTTTTCTGGCGGGTACCCGCCTGGAACGGGACAAAACGGCGTCAGGCGGCGGCGAGATCGCGGATCGCGGTCTGCGCCTTCTGGATTTCCTGCCCGACCAGGAGCGCGGTAAAGCGGGCGACCGAAATGCTGTGCGCCGCCGAGGCGACCGCGTCGCAGGCTTCCTGCGGGTCGTCCGAATGATGCCGGACGCGCCCGGCGAGCAAGGCGTCCTCGAGCTGGCCGCACAGATCGGGAAGGAGTTCCGAGAGGTCGTCGGCGAGGAGGCTCAGCAACCCGAGCGTCCGGTAGAGGTCCGCGGGTGATTCGTAGCCGCCGGCACCGGCTTCGCGACGGAGCCGGCGCAGCGCGGTCTGCGCCTGCTCGGCCGGTGCGGGAGACGTCGCTGAATGGTCCATGGGACGGCAGATACCCGGTGGTGGCACGGCTAACCGGACGATTGCGGACGGCCGCGCCGGGTATCCGGGAGCAATGGACGAGATCGTCGAACTGATCCGGAGGCGGGCCTGTCTCGCGGAAGCGCGCGACGCCGAACGCGCCGCGCACGCGGTGCTGCGGACGCTGTCCGAGCGGATTTCCCCGGAAGCGGCAGCAAGCCTCGCCGTGCAGCTTCCGGCCGAGCTGGCGGAAGACCTGCGCCCGGGCGGCGGCGCCGGGGAACGCTACGAGCTGGAGGACTTCGTCGGGCGGATCGCGGAGCGCGAGAACCTGACCGAGCCGGAGGCCGTGCACCGCGCCGGAGTGGTGCTGGACGTGCTGGGCCGGGAGACGGTGCAGGTGGCGGACGAGGTCTGGAACGTGCTGCCGGAACCGTTGCGGCGCCTGGCGGAGCCGGACCGGCTCGGAGCCGCCTGACGCGGCTGGCTCAGGCGTTCCGCACGCGGGGCCGGTGCGGCTGGGAGTGGCCGCCGGGTTCGGCCGGGATGTCGCGGTCCACGTGGTCGGCGTGGTGCAGCGCCTGGGCCAGGAGCCCGCGGACGTGCTCGTCGGCGGCGGAGTAGTACACGAACGTCCCCTCGCGACGGCCCTTCACCAGGCCCGCGAGCCGGAGCTTGGCCAGGTGCTGGCTGACCGCGGTCGGCGCGGCCCCGGCCAGTTCGGCGAGGCAGGCGACCGACGATTCTCCCTGCAGGAGCGCCCACAGCACCTTGATCCGGGTCGGGTCGGAGAGCAGGCGGAAGCTTTCCGCGGCCAGGTGGACCTGCTCGTCGGAAGGCATGTCGAAGTCCGGCAGGGAGGTGTGCATGCCCCGATGCTACCGGGCCTGGTCGACTATCTGCGCATCTGCGCAGGTATGCTGGAATGAGGCCGGTGCGTTCGCCCGGTTCGCGAGAGGTTTCGAGCATCCGGGAGTGTGCTGATGACTGAGCCGCGTCGGGATCGTCCGCGGGCCGCGGACGGTCGCGGTCCTGCGCATGGGCAGGACGCCGGGGCGGGCGACGGGCACGGGCATGGTCCCGGCGCGTCCGGCCCTGGTCACGGCCACGGCCACGGGCATGGCCATGGGCACGGTCATGGGCATGGCCACGCTGAGCCCGCGACCTGGCGGGACCGTGTCAAGCACTTCTTCACCCCGCACAGCCACGACAGCGCCGACCGCCTCGACACCGCCCTGGAAACCAGCCAGCGCGGCATCCGGGCGCTGATCTGGTCGTTCGCCGCCCTGTTCGGCACCGCCGTCATCCAGCTGGCGCTGGTCGCGGTCACCGGCTCGGTAGCCCTCCTGGGCGACACCATCCACAACTTCGCGGACGCTCTCACCGCCCTGCCGCTCGGCATCGCTTTCGCGCTCGGCCGTCGTGCCGCGACCCGCCGCTACACCTACGGCCTGGGCCGCGCCGAAGACCTGGCCGGCGTCGTCGTGGTGCTGATCATCGCCGGATCGGCCGCGCTGGCCGCGTACGAAGCGATCGACCGCCTGCTGCACCCGCACCCCGTGCAACAGCTCTGGGTGCTCGCCGCGGCGGGTGTGGTCGGGTTCGCCGGAAACGAACTCGTCGCCCGGTACCGCATCACCGTCGGCCGCGAAATCGGCTCCGCCGCCTTGGTCGCGGACGGCTTGCACGCCCGCACCGACGGCTTCACCTCGCTGGCAGTGGTGCTGGGCGCGATCGGCGTCGCCCTCGGTTTCCCGGCCGCTGACCCGGTGATCGGGCTGTTGATCACTGTTGCGATCCTGTTCGTCCTGCGCGACGCGGCCAAGGAAGTCTTCCGGCGGCTGATGGACGCCGTCGACCCGGCGACCGTCGAACTGGCCGAGGAGACGGCCGCGGCGGTGCCCGGGGTGGAGGGCGTCCGCGAGGTTCGGATGCGCTGGATCGGCCACAGCCTGCGCGCCGAACTCGCCGTCCAGGTGGCCAACACCCTCACCGTGGTGCAGGCGCACGAACTGGCGCACAGCCTGGAGCACCAGCTGATCACCACAGTGCCCCGCCTGACCGCGGCGGCGGTCCACGTCGAACCGGCGATCGGGGCGGAGACCGCGCATATCTCGTGATTGCTGTGGACGAGCGAGATCACAGCGGTGCCTGCAGGGTGACTTCGAACGGGGAGAACCCGCTTCTGCGATAGAAACGAATGGCGGATTCGTTTGCCGAATACGCTGTGACGCTGGCTTGCTGTGCACCGGATTCCCTGGCCCACGCGAAGAATTCCTCCGTCAAGGCCGTCGCGACACCGGTTTCGCGGTGTGCGGGGTCGACGCGCAGGCTCTCCAGCACGCCGACCACTGTCCCCGGCCGGAGCGGGTCGGCGCGGCGGATCCGGCCGATCAGGTGGCCGATCGCGGAGCCCGCGGCCGGAAGCGCCAGAAGGCACAGCGAATCCTCGCGGCGCACGAGATCCGCGAAGTAAGCAAAGCCTTCGCGGCGCGGCCAGGAGAGATCCAGCGACGGATCCCGCCGCCCGCCGTCCTCGGCGAAGAGAGCTGCCGCCGAGGCGACGAGCTGCGGTACGTGCCGCGAGGTGGCCCTTGCGGTCCGTGAAGGGCTCCTTGAGGGAATTAGATTCCCTCAAGGGGCCCTTCACGGACCGCCCGCGACTCAACCGCTACGCCGACCAGACCCGTTCCCCGCCGACCCACGTTTCCCGTACCCGCACCCGATCCAGCGTTTCCGGATCGGTCTCGAACGGATCCTCCGCCAGCACCGCGAAATCGGCCAGGAAACCCGGCGCGAGCTGCCCCTTGGTCGTCTCCTCGCCCGACGCGTAAGCCGATCCCGTCGTGTACACGCCCAGCGCCGCCTTGACGCTGATCCGCTGCGAAGGCCCGAACAACTCCCCGTCCGGAGCCCGGCGCGTCACGCAACTGCGCAGCGCGTACAGCGGCGGGAACGGCCCGCACGGATGGTCGGACGAACCGGCGACGGCGACCCCGGCGTCGAGCATCGACCGGTGGGCGAACATCCGCTCGACGCGCTCCGCCCCGTAGTACTGGGTCAGCTTGTCGCCGTGCGCGGCGGCGTAGTTCGCGAACGGCACCGCGACCATGCCGTGGTCGCGCATCCGCTTCAGGATCTCGTCGTCGATGATCGAACAGTGTTCGATGCGGTGTCGCGGATCCTGCCTGGGCTTGGCGGCCTGCGCCTGGTCGACGGCGTCCAGGACACGACGGATCGCGCGGTCGCCGTTGGCGTGCACGCAGACTCGCCATCCGGCGTCGTGCACGTGCCGCACCGTATCGGCCAGTTCGGCGGCGCTGACGCGCTCCAAGCCGTAGCTGTCGGTGCCTTCGATGGGCTGTTCGACCAGACAGGTCCCGCCGTTGACGGCACCGTCGGCGAAAGTCTTGACCCCACCTAGGCGCAACCGCGTTTCCGGGGTGATCGGCTCTTCCGGGAGGGCGCGGAAGTAGTCGAAGTGGTCGTAGGCGGCCAGCGCGTTCACCCGGAGCGTGAGCTGGTTCTGGTCGGCAAGATGGCGGAGCACCTGCCATTCGGTGCGGCCGACCAGGGCGTCGCCGACCGAGGTGATGCCCGCCGCGTGCAGGTCGGCGGCGTGCCGGGTGAAGGCGGCGGCCAGGACCTCGGTGGGCGGGTCCCGCACGATCGTCGGGCGCGGGGTGAAGGCGGGAAAAGCCAGGTCGTAAAGGGCTTGGTCGTGGATGACGCCGTCGAGGCGCCCGGCGGCGTCCCGGCCCAGGTGACCGCCGGGCGGCGGCTCGCTGGAGTCGGTGAGGCCGGCGAGGGCGAGGCCGGGGGAGTTGAGGACGCCGGCGTGCAGTGTCACGTGCACGACCAGGACGGGGTGGTCCGGGCAGGCTTCGTCCAGTTCGGCGCGGGTGAGTTCGCGGCCGCCGTTGCTGCGGAACGAGTCGTAGCCGCAGCCGATGACCCATTCGCCGGACGGCGTCGCGGCGGCTCGCTCGCGCAGGGCCGCGGCGAGGTCGGCGGTCGAGCGGATCCGGGACGGCGAGAGGTCGACCTGCAAGGATTGCGCGGCGACGACCGTCGGGTGCTGGTGGGCGTCGTTGAAACCCGGGATGACAGTGGCGTCGCCGAAATCGTGCACTTCGGCCGAGGGGAACTCGCCGCGCAGGTCGGCGACGGTGCCGTGCGCGACGACCCGTTCGCCGCGCATCGCGAACGCCGGAGGTTCGGCGCCGGTCATGGTCACGATCCGCCGGGCGGTGACGATCTGCGCGGATTCCGGTGCGGACACGGGGTTGCCTCCAGGTTCGACGGCTGGCCGGGCGGCACTGTGTCCACAAAGGACGGTGTGGCTGCAGTGCCGCACCGCCGAGTCTAGGGGCGGCGGGGACCTGGCCGCATCGTCGAAGCGGGTTGCGGCAATCGGGTGATCTCGGTCCCACCCGGGTGAACTCCGGAATGAGAATCGGCCGTGCGGCGGTGTATACGCTGGAAGCACAGGGCACCAGGCCCGGCTCCCGCGGCGGCAGGAGGCTCGCATGTCCGGCATCGGTGCGGCGCGGGCCGCGCTCAGGGCCGCGGCGCAGCCGTGGGAGATCCAGGTCGGCCGCGACCTCGCCGACCGGCTCGACACCAAACCGCCCTCCCGCTGGTCCCGTCCGGGCGCGGCGGCGGAGGACCTCGCGGATCTGGTCGGCCCGGGCGAGGTGGTCCTGGCCCCGTCGGCGACCCGTCCGTCGGACGACGGCGTGGTGTGGACTCCGGAGCAGGCGCTGGGCGCGGGCGCCCGCGGGGTGGCGCTGTGGGTCGACGACCTGCCGTACCCGCGCATCGTCGGCGCGATCCCGTACCCGGAGCTGATCGCGGTCGAGCACGCGATGACCGGGAAGCATGCGTGCCTGGTGCTAACCGGTGTCCGGACGACTCTGGTTTTCCGCTACCGCTCGTGGGCGTGGCCCGCGGTGGCCGACCTCGTGACGCACGTGCGGTCGCGCGCGCACCGGCCCGGCGCGGCGGAACCAGCCCACGCGGGCCCGCCGTCGCTCGGCTGGGACCGGCTCCCGGCTTCGCCGCTGGTGGCCCTCGGACATCACCGGCACGCGCGCTACCTCGGCGCGGAACCGGAACTGCCGCGGCGCTGGCTGTGGCAGCAATCCCGCCCGGCCGCCTTCGTCGTGCTGACGCGGCAGGAACTGGTCGTGGTCCAGCATGTCCTGGGCCGGCGGCCGTTGACGCACGGGGTGCAGCTGCTGGCGGTGGCCCGCAACCGGATCACCGGCCTTGCCCGGCGGGGCGACCGGCTGCGCATCGCCGCCTCGGGGCGCCGGTACGAGGTGGACCTCGGCGCCGAACTGGCGGACGAAGCGCGGTCGAGGTTCGGGCCGATGCTGCGCGCGGACGGGCGGCGAGTGGTGCGGAGGGCGTCGAAGGCCGCTCCGCAGGCGTGACCGGCGCGGAACGCCTACTCCGGCGCGTGGTCTTCTGGTACGCAAGCGGGCTATGCGCGGCAACCGACCTATTTCGACTTCTCGATCTCGCGGCGCTCGCTGAGCGGCCGACCGGCAGGAGCTTCCTCAGCTCTCCTTCGCGGCAGTCTTCCGCAGTTTCCGGCGCACGAGCGGCCAGAACGCCGCGATCACGGCGAGCGACACGAGGCTCGTCCACACCTGGGTGCGGGCGGAGTCGTCGGTCAGCAGCATGACCACGATGATCCCCACGACGCCGGCGACCGTCAGGATGCCGAGCCACGGATGCAGCCACATCTTGAGCTTGAGCCCGGCGCGTTCCTCCGGCGTCATGGTGTGCCGCATCCGCATCTGGGTGAACGCGATGAACGAGTACACGAACAGCGCGACCAGACCGGCGGAGTTCATGATGAAGTCGAAGATGCCGGAGTCCGGTGCGACGAAGTTGACGAGGACCGCGACATACCCGCCGATCGTGCACGCGGCGACCGCCACCACCGGCACGCCGGACTTGTTCTTCCTCGCCACCACGCGCGGGGCGAGCCGTTTTTCGGCGAGCGCGGAGAACATCCGCCCGGCGGAATAGAGTCCGGAATTGAGCACCGAACACGCGGCGGTGAGCACGACGGCGTTCATCACCAGACCGGCGCCCGGCAGTCCGAACAACGTGAAGGCGTGCGCGAACGGGCCCTCCTGTTTGGGATTCGGCAGCTGGTTCCACGGGACGATGGTGACGATCAGCAGGACCCCGCCGACGAAGAAGAGCAGGATCCGCCAGATCACCGTGACGACGGCCTGCCGCACGCCCTTGGCCGGGTCCTCCGATTCGGCCGCGGCCATCACCGCGATCTCGGTGCCGAAATAGGAGAAGATCACGATCGCGACGCCGCTGAGCACCGGCCACCAGCCGTTCGGCGCGAACCCGCCGTGCTGCCAGAGGTTCGGGATCGAGAAGCTCGCCTTCGGCCAGAGCCCGAACGCGAACAGCGTGCCGACCGCGAGGAACACGATGATCGCGGCGACCTTGATGCTCGCCAGCCAGTACTCGACCTCGCCGAACGACCGCGCGGACACCAGGTTCGTGGTGGTGAAGAAAAGCAGCAGCACCACCGAAAACACCCACTGCGGCACGTCCGGGAACCAGCCGCCGAGCACCGACCCGCCGACGACCGCCTCGAACGCGATCACGCCGATCCAGTAGTACCAGTACAGCCAGCCGACGAGATACCCCGCCCACTCGCCGAGCCCGACCCGGGCGTACTCCATGAACGACCCGATCGCCGGACGCGCCGCGGCCATCTCGCCGAGCATCCGCATCGCGAGGAAGACGAGCAGCCCGCCGATCAGATAGGAAATGACCGCCGCCGGCCCGACGGCGCGCACGACGTTCCCCGAACCGACGAAAAGGCTCGCCCCGATGATCCCGCCGAGGGCGATCATCGTGATGTGCCGGGAACGCAGCTTCTTGGGATCGGCGGCCGCTCCGCCTGGGCTGTCCGCGCTTCCCTGGCTTCCCTGGCCCTGCTCGGTCATCCGGTCAGCCATCGATCGCTCTTCCTCTCGCTCGGCCGTTCCGCCCCGTCCGACAACGATGTCGGAACCGGCCGCGGAGCCAGGCCGCGGCCGCCGGGTCCGTCGAGGTTAGGGGCGGGAAGGGGCGGATGCCGGGCGGGGCGTAGTCGATCATCCGAATGGAGCAGCGATCTTGCTTGCCCGGTGCGGTTTTCCGGTTCACGTGCAGGTGCGGACGAAGACGGCGACGGCGGGTGCGGGTTCGATGCTGCGGTAGAGCAAGTGGAAGTCGGTGGTGAGCCCGGGTTCGGTCAGCGGGCGGTACACGACGTCCGGCACCCCGGCCTGCTCGACGCCCGCCGGGACGACCGCCAGACCCGCCTTCGCGGCGACCAGCGCGAGCACGCTCAGCGTGCTGTCGGCGCGAAACCGAGCCGGCGAACCCGGCAGATTCGGCCGGTGGCCAAGCAATCCCCGGGGCGCGAGATCGTCGTCTCCGGTGATGTACTCGACCAGTTCCTCGCCCGCGATCTGCTCGGCGGTGAGCATCCGGTGACCGGCCAGCCGGTGCCCGGCGGGCAGTGCGACCAGGAACGACACCGAACTGGCCGGGGTCGAGGCCAGGCGGGGTTCGTCGGCCGGGGCCGGGAGCGCGCTGAAACCGACGTCCAGTTCGCCCGCGAGGATCGCGGCGCGCTGCGCCTGCGGCCCGGCTTCCCGGAGTTCGATCCGGACGAGCGGGCGTGCCTGGTGGAACTCGCCGATCAGGCCGGTGAGGAGACCGCCGAAGACCGCGGCGCCCGCCACTCCGATTCGCACGCTTCCGGTGTCCCCGCGGATGGCTGACCGCGCGGTGTCCCGTGCTCGTTCGGCCTGGGCCAGCACCTGCCGGGCCTCGATCAGGAACGCTTCGCCCGCCGGGGTCAGCCGGGGCCGCCCGCCGCGGTCGAACAGCGGTCCGCCGAGTTCGTGTTCGAGGTCGCGGATCTGCATGCTCAACGTGGGCTGGACGACGTGCAGCCGCCGCGCGGCCGCGCTGAACCCGCCCTCCTCGGCGACCGCGACGAAGTAGCGCAGGTGCCGCAGTTCCATCCCGGCTCCTATCAGCAGTACTGATCGTTGGATCAGAAACGATGCCTTGAGCCTATCGCTGCCCGGGGCCACTGTGGAGGTGCAGACCCACGAAGAGGAGCAGCGATGCGGATTGTCACGCTCGAGGAACACTGGTCCGATCCGGCGGTGACCGCTGCCGGTATGCCGAGCATGCTCGACCACGTGCCCGGCTACGCGGCTGCGTTCGACCAGAGCACCGGAATGCCCTACCCGCAACGCCCGGAACTGCTGGAGGACCTCGGTTCCGCCCGGATCGCCGACATGGACCGCAACGGCATCACCACCCAGGTCCTCTCTCTGATCAACACCTTTCTGCCCGCGGACGTCGCGCCGGAACTGACCGCCTCGGCCAACGACGCCATGTTCGAGGCGGTCAAGGCGTTTCCTGGCCGGTTCGCCGCGTTCGCCGCCCTCCCGACGGCCGTGCCCGGCGCCGCTGCCGGCGAATTGCGCCGGTGTGTCCGCGAACTGGGCTTCGTCGGCACCATGATCATGGGGCGCACCGACGACGAATTCCTCGACCAGCCGCGCTTCGATCCGATCCTGCGCGCCGCGAGCGACCTGTCCGTGCCGATCTACCTGCACCCGGGCCCGCCGCCGGCACCGGTGAGCGACGCCAACTACGCCGCCGGGCTGTCGCCCGCGGTGTCGGGGGCCATGCGGCTCGCCGCGTGGGGGTGGCACCAGGAAACGGCCGTGCACTTCCTGCACCTGGTGCTCACCGGGGTGCTCGACCGCTACCCGGAACTGCAGTTCGTCCTCGGCCACTGGGGCGAGTTCGTCCCGTTCTACCTCGACCGGCTGGACGAGACGATGCCGCGGCGGATGACCGGGCTCGACCGGACCTTCCGCGAATACTTCCGCGACAACGTGTTCATCACTCCCAGCGGCATGTTCAGCCAAGCCCAGCTGCGGTACTGCGTGGACACCGTCGGCGCCGACCGGATCATCCATTCCGTGGATTTCCCGATGCTGAGCAACGAGGGCGCCGCGGCGTTCCTCACCGAATCGCATCTTTCCGCCGAGGACCAGGAAAAGATCGCCCACGGCAATGCCGACCGGCTGCTGGGCCTGACCGCGGTGTGACTCAGGTTTGATCGCGGGTCAGTCCGGCGGCCCGGGGCTGGGTTGTCGTCCTCACCGGCTTGTGGACTCGGTCAGCTGAGGATCGCTCGGTCATTTCGACGGAACTTTCGTCCTTTGTGGACGGTCAGAAGGGCCGCGCCGCTTGAGTTCCGGCATGGGAATCAGTGCCCCTCGGAGATATCTCGTCAGCGGGCGGATCAGCTCGGCGAGTCGGGACGGAGGAGGCGGATTCCTTGTGCGGTGGTGCGGTAGAGGACCGCGCGGCCGGACCGTCGTCCGGCGACCAGGCCGCTGTCGCGCAGGACCCGGAGGTGTTGCGAAACCGCGCTCGGCGAAACGTCCAGGGCTTCGGCGAGGTCGGTGGTCGTGGCGGGGGAGCGCAGCGTCTCCAGCAGTTCGGCGCGACGTCGGCCCAGGAGGCGGACCGCGTGTTCGACCGGGCGGCGCTCCGCGACGGTCCACAATGCACCGCTGCCTCGGGCCGGGTAGCGGATCGTGGTCTGGGTGGTGGTGTGCAGCTTGATCATCACCCACGGCGGGCCCAGCACGACCGGGGAGAGCACCAGCCCGCCGGCGGGCCGCCCGGGCGAGCGACGGTGATCGCCGTCGAGGGTGAGGCGGCCGTCCTGCCAGTTCATTCCGGGGTGCAGGTCGGCGAACAGGTGGCCGGCGCCGCCGTCGGCCCATTGTTTGGCGCGGTAGGCGATGTCGGCGTCGAGGACGGCGCGTAACCGGCTCCAGTGCGGGGCGATCAGACGGTCGTGCGCCTGACGGAGTTCGGCGGCGACGGCGCGGAGCCCGGCCTCGGGGTCGGCGGCGAGCGCCCGGGCCGGTGCGGGGAGGCGGTCGCCGAACACGCCGCGCAGGCTGCGCCGGATCTCGCTCGCGGTGGTCCGGCACATCGCGGCGAGCGCCTCGTCGATCGTGCTCGCCGCGCGGGCCGGGGCGGGCAGCAGGAACTGCGGCCAGCTGGTCCGGCCGGTGACGAGCAACGGCCAGGTCCACGACAGGTCCACCGGACGGACGGCGAGTTCGTGCTCGGCCCAGCGGGTCCAGCGTCCGTGGCGCGTCCGGCCCCAGCATCCGGCCAGGGTCTGCAGGCCGGAGACGGTTTCGGACAGCGGCGAGACGGCGAGCCTGGTGCCGGCCAGGTCGCTGGTGCTCAGTCGGAGGGTCAGCGGCACCTCGCGATTATGCGGCAGCGGACGGGGGTCTAGGGAGTTGGCGGGCTTGCCGGAGGGGCGGATGGCGGCTGCTTGCCTTCGTCGGACGCGGGTGCGGGCTGGTCGTGAATCAAGTCGAACGCTTTTTGCCGCAAGGAAAACGGGCGACCATCGGCACCGCGTCCCGCGGCTGATCACTCCTCCGGTGCCTGGTGCGCAGCGGATGGGGGCGGTGGAAGCGGCGGGCAGGCCAGACGAGTGGTTGCCGTGGTTATGAGCCTGTTGTGCGGCGGGGAGCGGCCTTCCGCGGGGCGAGGTGGTGGTTCTCGCTCACGCGGGCCCGCCGAACCACCGGGCGAGGTGACGGTTCAGCTCCTGCTGGTCCTCGCCGATCCAGGCGACGTATCCGTCCGGGCGGAGCAGGAGTGCCGGAGCGTCCAGGGCCGCGGCGGAGTCCGGGAGGAGGTCGACCCGGTCTGCCCAGCCCGCGACGTTCAGCCGTTCGGTGCGGTCGAGCACCAGGCCGCGGCCCTGGTGCAGGCGGTCGTAGAGGCGGCCCTGCCTCAGGTCGAGGTCGGGCAGACGGCGGCCGAGCAGGTCGGGGCCTTCGCCGAAGTCGTAGCGGAGGTCGATCGCGGTGATTTTCCCGATCAGGCGGCGGTTGACCTCGTCGATGTCCATCAGTTCGGCGAGCAGCCCGCGCACCGCTCGCGGTCCCGCTTCAGTGGAGGACAGCTCCATTTGGGCACGGGTGTTGTCGAGGACGTCCGCCGCGACCGGGCGGCGTTCGGTCTGATAAGTGTCGAGCAAGGTGTCCGGGGCCCAGCCTCGAACTTGCGCGGCCAGCTTCCAGCCGAGGTTGAACGCGTCCTGAACGCCCAGGTTGAGGCCCTGCCCGCCGGTGGGCGGGTGGATGTGCGCGGCGTCGCCGGCCAGCAGCACCCGGTCGACCCGGTACCGTTCGGCCAGCCGGGTGGCGTCGCCGAAGCGCGACAGCCAGCGCGGGGAGTGCACGCCGAAATCGGTTCCGGCGACGGCGCGCAGCCGTTCTTGGAAGTCCTCGAGCACGGGCGGTTCGGCGCTGATCCCCGCGGCCGGGACGACGACGCGATAGACCCCTTCTTCGACCGGCCCCAGCATGAAGCGCTTGTTGGTGGCGCGGACCTCGGCCACCTTCGCCGCGATCTCTTCTTGCGGCGCGGTCGCGGCCATTTCGCCCATCAGGGTCTCGGTCCGCGAGGGTTCGCCGGGGAAGCCGACGCCGAGCAGTTTGCGCACTGTGCTGCGCGCGCCGTCGCAGCCGACGAGGTACTTCGACCGCACCCGTTCGCCGTCGGTCAGCTCGACGGTCACTCCGTCTTCGTCCTGCTCGAAGCCGGCGACCGCGCAGCCGTGCCGGACCTGGGCGCCCAGCCCGATCGCGTGGTCCTCGAGCATCCGGACGACGACCGGCTGCGGGATGCCCAGCAGGTACGCCGAATCGAGCTCCTTGGGCGCGGGTTTGGCGATGCCCGCGAAGATGCCGCCGACCGGACGCTGTCGTCCGCGTTCGAGGATGCGCGGCAGCAGCCCCCGCATCGCGAGCAGTTCGAGGCTGCGGATATGCAGGCTGACGATGCGGGCGAGCGGGACAGGCTCGGTTTCCTTTTCGAGGACGAGCACCTGCACGCCGTGGAGCCGGAGCTCAGCCGCCAGCGTCGCGCCGGTCGGGCCGCATCCGGCGATGATTACGTCGATCATGAAGCATCCGTTCGGTCGGCTGCGGCGCGTGTGGCGGCCGTTGCGGGCTTGGCCGCCTGCCCCACCGCGGTGAGTCGGGCCGCGACGGCAGGGGACGCGTCGGACTGGTTCCGGATGTGCGCAGGACTGGGCATCGGCCGATCAGTCTGCGGCACCCGGCACGGTGCGGCAAGCGAAATACCGGACAGCTCGGCCACGACCCTGGCGAAACCTTCGATGTAGCTCCAGTCTACATGGTAGCGAACACCTGTTCGAGTCGGGAACGCTTCCGGGCATGAAACGACGCGACGCCAAACTCCCGGCCGCGTACTGGCGGTTGTGGTGGGCATCGGCGGTGGACAACGTGGGCGACGGGGTCTTCTCGGCCGCTGTGCCCCTGCTGACCGTCACCCTCACCCGTGATCCGGTGCTGGTCTCCGTCGTCTCGGCGGCGACCTACCTTCCGTGGCTGCTGCTCTCCTTGCCCGCGGGCGCGGTCGTGGACCGGCGCGACCGGGTCGGTCTGCTGTGGCGGTCGCAGGCTCTTCAGGCGGCGATCGTCGCGGCGGCGGCGGTGCTGATCGGGCTGGGGCGGATCGACATCGCGGCGCTGGCGCTCATGGGATTCGGGCTCAGCGCGTGCGAGGTCGTGTTCGCCAACGCGTCGCTCGCGGTCTTGCCGGACCTCGTTTCCGAGACGCACCTGCACCGGGCGAACGGCAGTCAATACGCGATCGCCAACGCTGGGCAGTTGTTCGTCGGGCCGCCGATCGGCAGCCTGCTCTTCGCCGTGGCGGCGGCTTTGCCGTTCGGGGTGGACGCCACCTCGTTCGTGGTGTCCGCCGCATTGCTCGCGACGCTGCCTCGTCGTCCGTTGCCGCAGATCGCGCACCCGCCGATTCGGGTCGCGGTGGCGGAAGGGGTGCGCTGGCTCGGGCGGCACCGGCTGTTGCGCACGTTGGCCGGGCTCCTGGCAGTGAACACGTTCTGCTATCAGCTCGGCAACGTCACGGTCGTGCTGCTCGCGACGCAGACCCTGCATGTCAGCGAGCGCGGTTACGGCGTGCTGCTCGCGGGGGCCGCGGTCGGCAGTGTGCTCGGTGGGATGGTCAACGCGCGGGTCGTGGCGAAAATCGGGGCGCTGCGGGCGTTGCTGACCGCGTTGATCGCCAACGTGGTGATCTTCGTGCTCATCGGCGCCAGTCCGAACGCGGTCGTTCTTGGGCTCCTGCTGGGGTTGAACGGATTCGCCACCACGCTGTGGAGCGTCGTCACGGTCAGCCTGCGGCAGCAGGCGGTGCCGACGGAACTGCGCGGGCGGGTGCACAGCGTCTACCGGATGCTGGGCTGGGGATTGATGCCGCTGGGATCGCTGGCCGGCGGGCTGGTCGCGGACGCGTTCGGCATCCGGGCGGCGTATCCGGTGGCTGGTGCGGTGCGGGGGATCGCGTTGGCCGCCGCGCTGCCCGTGCTTCTTTCCGCGATGCGCGCCAGGAGGTCCGCGGAGTGACCCGGAATGACTGTCCTTAGTGGACACAAGGGCGGGCCGCGCCGGATGCGGGCACTGCCGCGGATGTCATCTACCCCCGGTTGGACGTCGCCGTGGAGCAACGTGTGCTGGTGAATCTGCTGGGTCGCGCACCGCGCGGTCTTTCTCGGCCTAGGGCGCGAACGGGCGGCGCTCATCGCGTCGCTGGCGTTCGACGCGTCCTGGGAACCGAGACCGGCCATGATCGACGGCTTCGGTGCGTGCGGCCCCGGCGGTCATTGCGGGTGACAGTGTTGGGCGTGGTCGGTCTGAATCTGTTCTTTTCCGCTTGGCGGCGACATTGCGCCCGGGCCTCGCGGCGCGGCGGGAATCGGTCCGTGAAGGGCTCGTTGAGGGAGTCTGAATCCGGGAAGGGGCCCCTCGCGATCCGAGGATCCGTGAGGGGCCCCTTCACCGCTGCGGGATGGCGAAATGGACCGCGGAACGCGGGGATTTACGGCAGAACCAGCCCGTAAGCGCTCAATGCGGCGGGAACCGGCTGGAAGAACGTTTCTCCGCCGGACGTGCAGTCTCCGCTGCCGCCCGAGGTGAGGCCCAGTGCGGTGGATCCGTCGAACAGCGAGCCGCCGCTGTCGCCGGGTTCTGCGCAGACTGTGGTGTCGATCAGGCCGTTCACTGCGCCTTCCTGGTAGTTCACCGTGGCGTTGAGCGCGGTGACCTGGCCGTCGTGCACGCCGGTCGTCGAGCCGCTGCGGGTGACGGTTTCGCCGACGGTGGCGTCGCCCGCGGCGGTGATCTGCTGGCCGGTGTTGATGGCGCTCGGGGCGTCGACGCCGGCGTCGTAGGTGGCGTACGAGTAGTCAGTGCCGGGGAAGTCAGCGGCGGACGTGGTGGCGATGTGCTGCGAGTTGCTCTGGTCGGCCCACCAGTCGTTGGTGGCGACGCCGCAGTGGCCGGCGGTCAGGATCGCGGCCTGGCCGCTCGAGGTGTGCACGTTGAAGCCCAGCGAGCAGCGCAGTCCCTGGCCCCAGATCGCGTCGCCGCCGCTGATCAACGGGCGCAGTTTGCCTTTCGTCCGGGCGAAACGGGCTTTGTCGCCGAAGCGGTGCACGGCGTTGGTCACCTGGGAGAGTTTGGCGCCGGTGACCGTCGAATCGGCGGTGACGAGGACCTGTCCGGTCCGCGGGTCGACGCGCCAGGCGGTGCCGGGGACGCTGGCCGTGCGGGCCAGTTCCGCGGTGACGGCTTTCAGTTGGGACGCGCGGTATTTCACGAACTTCGGCGTCGCGCCGGCCGCGCGGACCTGGTCGGCGGCGGCCTGGTCGGTGACGGTGACTGTCAGCCGCGAACCGGACTGGTCGTAGAACGAGCCGACGGTGCGGTCGCCGAGCGATTTCGCGAGGCTGGCGGACACGGCGGTCGCGGCTCGCGCGTTCAGCGGCGCCGTCGAGGGCTGGGCAGCCGCGACGCCCGAGGCGGCGAAAACTGATCCAGCGGCCAGAACCGCCGCGGCGAAGGCGATACCGCCGCGCCCGCCGTGTCTTTGACTGAGTGCTGAGATCATGCACATCTCCGTTTCTTGCGAATAGGACGATGGCGCGCCGCGGTCAGCGAATGCGGGCGCAATTCGCAGTTTAGGGACGCCGGTCGCCCTCCTATACCCACGAAAGTCGCGAATCCCGTTCGGTTTCGCTGTTCAGCGGCGACTTCCGTCCGCTGAACGGAAGTCGTTCTCCCGCACCGGATCCGTTGGCTGCCAGGTGAACCGTGCGGACGCTCATTCCGCGTTCGGTTCATCCCGGTAATCGAAGTTCGTGCCGCCTCGCACGGTTCGGCGTCCGGACGTGTCCCTCCTTTCGACGGTGTTCGGACTCCGGCGGCCCTGGGACTCTGTGGTTTCCGTCGCGGGCCCGGCGCCCGCGAAGCCGTCCCGGCCGTATCCCCGGCCGAACTCCCCTCCCGCGATTCGCGGGATTGGCTGCTATGGAAGGGAAAGCGATGCGGAAAACAATGCTGGTGCTGATGGGCGCGGCCGCCCTGCTGTTCGGGGCCGCCGCACCGGCGGTCGCGGCGCAGCCGGCCATCATCGGCGGCAGCGACGCCACCGAAACCTACTCGTTCATGGTGTCCCTGGACAACGGCTGCGGCGGAAGTCTCGTCGCGCCCCAGTGGATCATCACCGCGCACCACTGCGGTGAGGCCTCGCAGGCGCGGATCGGGTCCACCGACATCAACTCGGGCGAGGTCGGCCAGATCGACAACGTGATCACCAACCCGGGCACCGATCTCACCATGATGCACCTGAGCCAGCCCGCGCAGTCCGCAC
This sequence comes from Amycolatopsis echigonensis, assembly GCF_014174495.1. Taxonomy (GTDB): domain Bacteria; phylum Actinomycetota; class Actinomycetes; order Mycobacteriales; family Pseudonocardiaceae; genus Amycolatopsis; species Amycolatopsis echigonensis. The sequence goes on along the minus strand of NZ_JACJHR010000005.1, from coordinate 180,162 downwards.
CGGTCGCGATGGCGCAGAGCAACCCGGCTCCGGGAACGAGCGCGCGGCTGCTCGGCTGGGGATGCACGAGCTGGCCGAACTGCCAAACGCCGCAAACCCTGCAGCAGATCGATCTTCAGGTGCTCGACAGCAGCGCGTGCGCGGAGGGCGGCGGCGGTGCGGGCGACGTCTGCATCTCCGGCGACTACGCGCATTCGGCGTGCCACGGCGATTCGGGCGGCCCGGCGATCGTCGGCACCACCGGGAACTGGACGCTGGTAGGCGAAACCCACGGCCCCGGCGACAACGGCGGCGAATGCGCGACCACCACCCTCTACACCGGCATCGCCCAGTACCAGTCGTGGATCCAGCAGCAGATCGGAAGCTGACCCCTGTCCGGAAAACCTCGCGCGGAGAGGAAAAACCATGATCCTGCAACGCTTTGGGCGACTGGCCGCGGGCGCTGCCGTCGCGTTGACGCTGCCGCTGACCGGAGCCGGCACGGCGTCGGCCGCACCGCTGGACGCGGTCGAGCTGTACTACGACGCCAGCGGTTTGCCCGACTATCAGGCCGAGGCCACCCAGGCCGCGGCGAACTGGAACAGTTCGGTGCACAACGTGCACCTCAACAGCGGCGGCGCCGCGACCATCATCATGCACGAAACCACCGGCGGCGGTTCCTACACGCAGACCGACGGGCACGGGACCGGAGACATCTACATCGACACCCAGCAGGTCGCCGAGGGCAACGACCCGACGCGGATCATCGCCCACGAGATCGGCCACAACCTCGGCCTGCCCGACCACTACGAGGGTCCCTGCTCGGAGCTGATGTCCGGCCACGGCCCGGGGATCACGTGCAAGAACGCGATGCCCGACGCTCAGGAAGCCGCACAGGTGGACGCGAACTTCGCCAACGGCTTCGCGACGGTTCGCTTGCCTGACAAGCACATCTATCGTTGAGACGCCGACGTTCGCCGGAAGCGCACGGCTTCCGGCGAACGTCGGGCGTCGCTCACGCGCGGGCGACCTCGACGTGGTCGAGGATCCCGAGCGCGTCCGGCACGAGAACCGCGACGGAGTGATAGGCACTGACCACATAGGACGACACAGCGCGGTCGTTGATGCCCATGAACCGAACATTCAGCCCCGGCCGGTATTCGTCGGCGAGGGATTTCGGCCGCAATCCGATGACGCCCGCGTCGTCCTCCCCGGTGCGCATCGCGAGCACCGAGGTGGTGCCCGCCTCGGTGACCGGGATTTTGTCGCACGGCAGGATCGGGACCCCGCGCCACGCGGTGACGCGTTTCCCGTCCACCACGACCGGCTCCGGATAAATGCCCGCCTTCGTGCATTCGCGGCCGATCGCGGCGATGGCCCGCGGATGCGCGAGGAACAAGCGCGTTTTGCGCCGTCGGGAGAGCAGTTCGTCCAGATCGCCCGGCGTCGGAGGACCGGTGCGCGTGGTGATCCGGGATTTGAGATCGGCATTGTGCAGCAGGCCGAAATCCGGGTTGTTGACCAGCTCGTGTTCCTGCCGTTCCCGCAGCGCTTCCACGGTGAGCCGCAATTGCTGCTCGAACTGGTTCATCGGGTCGTTGTACAGATCGGTGACGCGGTTGTGCACCCGCAGGACCGTTTGCGCCACCGCGAGGTCGTACTCGCGCGGCGAGGGTTCGTAGTCGACGTACGTTCCGGCGATGACCGGTTCGCCGTCGTGGCCCGCGGACAGTTCGATGTTCGCTTCGCCCTTGCGGTTCTGTGGTTTCCGCGGCCGGGAAGCGGCCTGCGCGACGTGCGCGCGCAGGGAATCGATCCTGCCGTTGAGCCGGGCGTACGAGCCGGCGGGCAGCACGAGCGCGACCACCCTGGTCGCGGCGCGCGCGGTGAAACCCCAGGTGGCGTCGTCCCGGGAGAGGAGTTCGCCGCCGAAATGATCGCCGTCCGTGGAGGTGCCCAGGTGAGTTTCCGCGCAGTAGTGCCCCTGGGCGTGCCGGGTGACCTTGCCGTGCACGACGAGCACGAGCTGGTCCAGGGGTTCGCCGGCGGTGACGAGCGTGCTGCCCTTCTCGTACTCGCGCTGTTCGAATGCGTCGGCCAGCGCGCCGAGCGCCGCTTCGTCGGAGAACCCGCGCAGCAGTTCGATTTCGGTGAGTTCCAGAGGGACGGCCTGGACCCGCGTTCCGGTCTGGAAGAAACTCACTTTGCCGTCGCCGACGGTGTAGGTGAGCCGCCGGTTGACCCGGTAGCTGCCGCCGGGCACCTCGACCCACGGCAGCTGCGACAGCAGCCACCGCGGGGTGATCGAGCGCATCTGGGGCAGCGATTTGGTGGTCGTGGCGAGGGTGCGGGCCGCCCTGACTCCGAGGGAAAGCTGCTCCTGTTGTTCCGTGACCGGCACCGGGCTCAGCCCTCCCGGCCGATTTCGGCGGCTTCCAGCACGGCGAGCGCGTCGGGCACGAGGACGGCGGCGGAATAGTAGGCCGACACCAGGTAGGACAGGATGGCCTGCTCGTTGATGCCCATGAACCGCACGTTGAGGCCGGGCTGGTATTCGTCGGGCAGTCCGGTCTGGTGCAGCCCGACGACGCCCTGGGATTCCTCGCCGGTCCGCATCAGCAGCACCGAGCTGGTGCGGGTCTCGGTGACCGGGATCTTGTTGCACGGCAGGATCGGCACCCCGCGCCACGAGGGCACCTGGTGGCCGCCGAGGTCGACCGAACCGGGGTAGATCCCGGCCTTGCTGCATTCCCGTCCGAACGCGGCGATCGTCTTCGGGTGCGCGAGGAAGAACGCGGGGTCCTTCCACACCAGCGAGAGCAGCTCGTCGAAATCGTCCGGCGTCGGCGGGCCGGTGCGGGTGGGCACCCGCTGGTCGAAGTCGGCGTTGTTCAGCAGGCCGAAATCGGGGTTGTTGACCAGCTCGTGCTCTTGCCGTTCCCGCAGCGCCTCGACGGTGAGCCGCAACTGCTGCTCGGTCTGGTTCATCGGCTCGCTGTAGAGGTCGGCGACCCGGCTGTGGACCCGAAGCACGGTCTGCGCGACGCTCAGCTCGTACTCGCGCGGGGAAGTGTCGTAGTCGACGAAGGTTCCCGGCAGCCGCGGTTCGCCGTCGTGCCCGGCGGCGAGAGCGATCTCGGCCTCGCCGTGTTCGTTGCGGGCCGTGTCTCCGCTCGCGACGAAGGCGTCCAGGTGCGCGCGCAGCGTTTCCGAGCGGTTCAGCACTCCTTCGAACTCCTGGCGCGACAACGTCAGCACGGTCGCGGAGGTGACCGCCTTGGCGGTGAACTCCCAGATCCCGTCCGGAGTGGTGAGTACGTTCTCGCCGAAGTAACTGCCGTCCAGGAGCGTGCCGAGCACGGTCTGGTCGCCGAAGTGCCCGACACCCGCTTTCGTGATCTTGCCGTGCGCGACGAGGAACACCTGGTCGGCGGGGCTGCCGAATTCGGCCAGCACGTCGCCCGGCTGGTATTCCCGCTGCTGGAACCTCCCGGCGAGCTCCTCCAGCACCGCCTCGTCGTCGAATCCGCGCAGCGGCGCGAGCTCCCCGAGCTCGGGCGGGATGACCCGGCACTCGGAGCCGCTCGTCACGAAGGTGACCCGGCCGTCGCCGACGGTGTAGCTCAGCCGCCGGTTGACGCGGTACGTCCCCGCCGACACCTCGACCCACGGCAGCACCTTCAGCAGCCACCGCGAGCTGATGCTCTGCATCTGCGGCACGGACTTCGTGGTCGTGGCCAGCTGCCGCGCCGCCGCGCGGCCTAGGCTCAAGGGTTCCTGGTCTTCCACGTCCGCGGAGTCGACCGGATCGGTGACAGTCACAGCGAAACCACCTTGTCTTCGGTTGCGAAGCCTGGCATCAGGGGTCTGGGATCAGGATCGGTAGCGAGGGTTCGTCGCGTGCCATTCGAAGCCGCCGCCCATCCAGTCGCGGACGCCGGCGAGGAAGCGCTGCAGTTCCGGCGACGGGATCGCGAGCAGCGCGCGATGGCCCTCCTCGAACTCGCGCACGATCCGGTTGTGCAGCGCGACGGTGGTCTCGACCGCCTCGGAGACCGGGCAGTTCCGGTCGGCGGCGATCTGGAGCACCATGTTGCAGACCGGGTTCTCGTCGGCCGCGTCCTTGGCCACCGAATGGAGGTCGTTGACCAGGACCGTCGCGGTGCCCGCGCGCATCATCGCCTCCCGCACGCGCGGGTCGTAGCAGAACGGCGCGGGCAGTTCGTACCCGCCGACGGCGTCGATGAGGGTCATCGAGGTGTAGAAGCTGTCGTGCTGGCGGGCCGCCAGGTACTCCCAAGCCGGGGGATAGCGGCCGGTGTGGCGCCACGCCGCGTAGGCGTCCCAGCTCACGAACATCGCGAACGTCGAGTAGCAGACCCGCTGGACCAGCACCGGCGAACCGTGCCTGCCGAGATGGTCGACCGCCGAGCGGAACCCGACCCGGATCGGATCCGCGCGCAGCGCCTCTTCCAGCGGCGCGGAGAACTCGCCGGCGGGCGCGACCGGGTCCATCGCGGCCATGACCAGCGCCAGCCGCGGCGGGAGTTCGGTCGGCGAGGCGCCGAGGGAACTGTCGTCGGCGTAGTAGTCGTCGGCCGCCCACCACACCGCGTTGAGCTGCGCGGCGAGCAGCAGCCGGTCGGGATCGTCGCAGTCCGGGTGGGCGAGCATCACGAGCCTGCCGAACGTGGCGCGCGCGATCTGGTCCAGTCCCTCGCCCTCGAACCCGCAGTCCTGCGCCCACGCGACGAGCCGCCGGTCCACCTCCTCGGCGAGCGGCTCGTCCACCCGCCGCACGACCGGGCAGTACAGCGGCGACGCGCTGCCGTCGCCCCATTCCCGCTCCGCGTACGCCGGATCCTGCCCGCGCGCCGGCGCGAACTGCTCCGCGATCCGCGCCGCCGAGGTCCCGAGCCCGACCGGACCCGCCCACGCGAAGTCCGGGCGGACCGCTGCGATTCCGGACATGTTGTCCCTCCCGCTCAGACGCGGTCGGCGGCGATGAGCAGGTAGTGGAAGCTGCCCTCGCGATAGGCGGTCAGGAACGGCTTTTCGATGCTGGTCGCGACGGAGGACTGCTCGCGCAGCTCCCAGTACGGGATCGTCGCCTCGGTCAGGTCCACCACGTTGATCGGGACGAATCCGTTCGCGGCCAGGGCTTTGAAATAGTCGCCGCGCGCGTGGATATTGCAGATGTAATGCTGGTCGATCTGGCTCACCGCGCGCGAACGCCCGCCGGTCAGGTCGTTGTAGCATCCGGTGATGGTCACGAATCGCCCGCCCGGGGCGAGCTGCCGCGCGTGTTCGGCGAAGAGCTCGTGCAGATCGACGTACATCGTGCTTTCGTTGTTCCAGATCCCGGCGAAATCGCCGCTTTCGAATCCGGTGTCGAGCATGTTGCGGAGGTGGAATCGCACCGCGCCGTCGATTCCGCGCAGCCGGGCCTGTTCATTGGCGAAATCGACCTGCTGCTCGGAAATGGAGATGCCGTCCACCCGGCAGCCGAACCGCTGGTGCGCCTGCACGCTCGTGCCGCCGCGTCCGCATCCGGCGTCGAGGAGCCGGGCCGTGGGATCGATGTCTCCGAGGTGCCCCAGCAAAAACTGCGACTGCGCCGTCTCCAGGCGGTGCAGCTCGGCGATGATCGCCTTGTCGCGCTTTTCCCCGCGTCCGTCCAGGACGGACGGATCGTAGTCGCCGATGCCGTAGTGGTGGTGGTAAAGCCCGTCGACGTCGCCGAGGCGCAGGTTGACCGGATCCTTTTCGGCATTCCAGTAGTCGGCGACCGACTGCTGATACGCGGTGCGGGCAACCGGACGGGCAACAGACGTCATCATGTACTCCCTTTTCGGAACGCGATTTCCGGTCGGCGCGCGGCGAACTGCGACGGCGCGCTTCCGGCCTGGCGGAAGCGGTCGGCTTTTCTCCCTCCGGGCCCGAGGCTAGCGAGAATTCTTTTCCGCGGACAAGACGATTCGCGGTAATTCACTCGCGGGCTGGCGGGAGTCGTGCGGCGTGCCTCTTCTGGCCTAGAAAGCGGCTCCTGCGGGGTGGTCGCACGCCGGCCGCCGGGCCACGTTCGATGCCGCCGCGGACACGGGCGGATGACGGCGGGCGACAGCCCGTGCGCGATCCTGGCAGACGGGTGACGCCTGGTGGGGCCAGCGGTGGCGGGCGGGGGCGCCGCACCGCTGCGGGCGGGTGGCAAAGGGCCGTCCAGATGCGTGGGCGGCCGAGGGCTGGGATTGGGGCGGTCGGCGAGTCTGGCGGGTGGACGGCGGTGCGCTGACGCGGTTCGGCCGGGTTGTGTCGCGCTGGTGGCGATCGAACGTGCCGGGGGCCGGTCGTGGCGGGCCACTGGTGCGGAGCGGCGTGCTTAAGCCGGGCCGTGCGGGTTGGCGCGTTGATGCCTGGGCCGGTGGTGTCGGGGAAGTGCGCCGGGTGGGTGGCAGGGCGCTGGTGCGGAGCGGCGTGCTTGCGTCCTGCCGTGGGGGTGGGTGTGCTGGTTCCGGGGGTGCGTCCGCCGGGTGAATGGTGGCGTGTCGGTGTGGAGTGGCGTCCGTATGTCCTGCCGTCAGGATGGGTGGGCGGTGGCGTGCGGATGCGGAGTGGCGTGCTTACGCCGGGCCGTGGGGTAGGTGTGCTGGCCGGGGCGAGTCAGCCGGGTGAGTAGCGGCGTCTCGAGGTGGAGTGGCGTGCTTGCGTCCTGCTGCCAGGGTGGATGTGCTGGAACTGGCGGTGGCGGGGTGAGTTCGCCGGGCGTGCGGCGACGTCCCGATCCGGAGCGGTGCGCTTACTCCCTGCCATCAGGCCGAGTTTGCTCGTGCGGAAACCGGCGGAAGCGGAGTAAATTCGCCGGATGAACGGTGGCGCGCCGATGCGGATCGGCTGGATCTGCCTCGCGGTGGTCAGTGCGGGGATCCTCGGGTTCGGGATCGTGGTCGCGATCGTGCCGCCCGCCGGGGACGCCCTTCTCTACCGCACGGACGCGCTCGCGACCGCCGGGCTCGGGCTGTTCGGCGGGCTCATCGCGGTCGTCCCGTTCCGCGCCGGGGAGCGGTGGGCGTGGTTCGCGTTGTGGTTCTACCCGCTGTTCTGGCTGGCGCATCTCGTGTTCCGGTTGCCGCCGGGGACGGACCATGTGCATCAGGTGGTCTTCGTAGTGCTGTCGCTGGCGGGACTGCTGCTGCCGGTGCGGTCGTTCTTCCGGACCCCGGCCGAGGGACAGCACGCTCGCCGGTAGCCGGACGTGCCGCGATTCCCGGCGTGTCCACGAAAAGGCCCGCTGTGGCAGAGGATTCCGCGCGCAGGAAGCACTCCGCCGAGCGGTCGAGTCGTCGCCCTGCGTGCCGGATGGTGCTGTCTCTGGGTGGTGGTGCTCGGCGGATCCGCGGGCTGAGGTTCGTGACCTCCAGCTCGGTGGCGTCCGCGGCGGTGTTCATCTCCTCCGGACGCGGCTGGTTCCTCGTCGGCGGCTTCCTGGTAAGCGCCCTCTCCCTAGTGTCTGTCGGGGAGACCTCGATCGGGTACGTCGCGGCGCACGGTAATCGGTACAGCCCGATCGTGGTTAGGACGGCACGCTGCTGGCCGGGCGCGGCTTCCGGCGACCGTCGAGAGGCTGACTTTATCGCGCTGGCGACGAGGTCTGACGGTTGGAGGCGTCTGATGTGGACACCGAGTACCCACCGGGCTGAATGGACGGGCCCGTGCCATCAGCGCCGAATCGTGGTGAGGATCGGAGTAAGACTCTTGATCTCCTTGAGGAGGCGTGTCGCTCCGCGCCGCAGCTCCTCGTTCGCGCTGTGCGTGAGCGGCTCGCAGATCCCGACCGCCGCGTCGCGTTCGCCGGTCGAGATCCCCAAGACCTTGGAGATCGCTGAGTAGATCCAGTCCGCGTGGTTCTCATCAGCCGTCGCGAATGCTGTCGCCACCAAACTGAGGCCAAGGGCATCGAATCGCCGGAGCAACGCTTCCGTGGTCTCGTAGGTGACGCCCGTGTCTTTATTGTCCAGCACGAGTCTCACCAGCACCGGTTGAGCCTCAGCGACCTCGGCGAAGCGTGCCAAGCCCCACCCGGCGTCGATCCGGTCCTGGTAGGCCGGACTGCTCGCCAACGCGAGAAGCGATGTCACGCAGGCGTGTCTCGTTCCAGTATCCACGAGTCCACCTTCCACCGGTGGCTGCTCTGGAGCAACGGAATATACGTGACAGTGGAGTGAGTGCCGGGACATGGAACAAGCTGCTCAACCCGGACGCGCGCCGCTGTACCGTCAACCCGGATCACCTGAAGCGCACACGGAAGGGCTGTTTTTCGTGGCTGTGAAGAATCAGCGCGAATCATGAACCGCGCGACGAAATACGCCATTCTGGACTTGGACGGCCCCCTGCTTCCCGGGCACACCATGAGGCATTACGTGCACATTCTGATCGACGACGGTGCCTGCGACCGGCAAGCGGGGCTGTCCTGCCTGGAGGCCATCGGACAGCTCGCGGCCACCGAGAAAGCGCCGCCCGGGCTGATGGACGAGATCTACCGGCGGTACGCGATGAAAGGCGCGTCGGTCGAGCAGACCCGGTTCGCGGCGGAGAAAATCTGTCGGGCGAGCCGGGGGAAGCTGTTTTCCTTTGTCCCGGAACTGCTTTCGTTGCTACGGGGGAGCGGATACCGGATCTATCTGCTGTCGGGCAGTCCCGATTTCCCGGTGCAGGAGGCGGCGATCGACCTCGGGCTGACCGGCGGGCACGGTGCCGTCGTGGAGGTGGCCGACGGCAGGCTCACCGGACGTCTGTTGTCCGCCCCTGGCGCGGCCGGGGGCAAACTCGCCTTCATGCGCTGCCTCGCCGAAGCGACCGGGTTCGACACGGAGAACTTCCTCGCGATCGGGAATTCCGCCTCGGACGCGGAGATCTTCCCGTGCGTAGGCAAGGCTGTGGCCTTCGAACCGGATGCCGAGTTAAAACGGCTTGCCGCTGGTCAGCGCTGGCAGGTCGCCGACCGGCGCTCGATCCTCCGAGTGTGCGCACGGTTGGTCGCCCGCACGGCAGCTGCGCGACCGACGCTCCTCTCACGTCGAGAAGACGGTGCGCTGCTTCGCTGATTGCTCGCGCTTTGAACGGATCGTGCGGTGTGCCAGCGCAATCGCGATGGACGGCGTAGTTCGCTGATGACGTCGCGCCGGTCCTTTCGTCGTCCGAAAGTCAAGGCGCTGTTCCGCGGCCTGGAACATTGACGCGGCGGCCGCCGGAAGCGGCTTCCGCCGGTCCTCCCGTTGTTGGCACGGACAGCGCATCCTCGCCGTCGTGGGGGGGCGACGGCCCAGAATATTCTCGGGCCGCGACGATTCTTCGCCGGAACCTCGCAGGACGTTGCACCCCGGTTCTGCGGCGGACAAAAGCGGGGAAGCAATGGTCACGGCCCGCGACCACGACGGCGCGTGAGCGCGCGATGGCAACGCAGAGCGACCGTTCGCGGCCGTTTGCGGGGACGGACCTGTCGCGCGACGAGGCGTGCAGGCCAACGCGCTGCGCCACTGGGGCGATCTCTTTCAGTGAACGGGTGCGACCGGTTGTGCCGGACGCGGTCCTGGGCAAGCATGAAGGCGCGAAAGCAGGGCGGCGTCGCGAAAGACGCGGGTGGCGAACAAATCGGGCGGCGGCGAGGCGCGGGCCGCCCGTGAACGGCGGAGGGCGTCGAGACCGCATGGGCAGCGGTCGCGCAGGCGCGCCGAGGCATCTGGGGACGAGGTTCCCGGCGGCTGGACGGCGCGTGCGCACGACGGACTGATGATTCGGTGGAGGTTGCGGCCGTGACTATGAGTGAGGATAACGGGCAATGGGCTTGCACGAGCGTGGTCCCGCGCAGGCCGATTCCCCGGGCGCTTTCGATCCTGAGTGCTATCCGCGATTCGGGCGGGATCGAAACTCTGAGCGAGATATCGCGGTCGACCCGGCTGCCGAAAAGCACGGTGCACCGGCTTCTCGCCGAGATGCAGGGATACGGAATGGTCGTGCGGGCGGGCTACCATTACCGGCACGGGGAAGCGGTGTGCCGGCTCGCCAGGCCCGATTCGACCCAGGAACTGCAACGGTTGCGAAGAGGCATTCTTCCGTCGCTGATCGACATCCACTGGCGCACCGGCTACCTGGTCGGCCTCGGGGTCGCCAGCGGCAATGTCGTCGATTTCGTGCATTTGATCTACAGCAGCGGCTATTGTTCGCTGGCTGAACGGATAGAAAACGATTCGCAACTGGCCGGAAGCGCGGCGGGAAGAGTGCTGATGGCGTTCGACCCGGGTCTCGCCGCGCGCTTCGCCGCGTTCGCCGGTTACCGTGGAGAGGACGAGAGCGGCAGTGGTCTTCCTGCGTGGCTGAGCACGGAACTGCGAGACATCAGGCAGCGCGAGGTGTCGTTCAACCCGCGCCTCCCCGGCGCGCTGCTCGCCGCGGCGGTGCCGGTGTTCAACGCGACCGGGACACCGGTGGCGGCGCTGAGCGTGGCCGCCCCGCGCCGGGTGTTCAATTCGCGGGAAGCGCATTCGTCCCTGCAAGCGACCCGGATGACGGCGCAGCGAATCCTCCGCGAAACGGTGGCGGCTGATGGGCGGAGCGCGAAATCCATCCGTCAGGTGGAATAGCTACGGTGTTTGAATGCGTCCGGAAGGCGGAATGGGTGTTCGGGGGATGGCGTAATTTCGCGGGGGTTCTCTCCGGTTCGATGTTCGCCGGTCGTGCCCTCACCGCGGCGGGGGACAGCCAGTTCAGCAACGAGATCCCGAGCCAGCATCGCTGCGACGAACTTTGGAACCCGCTGACCCCGTTCGCCCAGCATCGGTGCAGCGCCGGTGCCGACAGGCTTTCCTCCGTCGGCACCGGTCAACTCGTTGAGTTCCTTCCGGTCAGGGGCGGCCGCCTTCGAGGTGAATGGTTTCACCGGTGAGAAATTCGGCCCGCAGCAACCACAGTACCGCGTCGGTCACGTCGGTGACGGTGCCGGTGCGTCCGACGAGGGTCCGCTGTGCGGCGTTCGCGAGGAAGTCCGGTTTGCCGTCGCCCTTGCCGTCCCAGACTCCGGAGTCGATGATTCCCGGCGACAACGCGTTGACCCGAACCGGCGCGAGCTCGGCGGCGAGATGTTGCGCGGCGAACGCGGCCGCTCCGTTGGTCACGCCGGTCACCACGCTTCCGCGCGCCGGGCGCCAGCCGACCTGCCCGGAGAACAGCAGCAGCGACCGCCGGATCGTGAAGTGTTTCGCGAGTAGTAAGGGGCCGATGACCTTGGCGGTGAAGGCGTCGACGGTCTTGTCGCGGTCGAGTTCGCGGATCGGCACCGCGTGCGGCGCCGCCGCCGTGTTGACGAGATGATCGACCGGCCCGAGCGCGGCGGCCGCGGCGGCGATGGTGGCCTCGTCGCGCAGGTCGATGTGCAGTCCGCCGGGCCGATGCGACGCGACGTGCACCTTCGCGCCCTCGTCGGCCGCGGCCTCGGCGATCGCCGCGCCCAGATGCCGTCCGCCCAGCACCAGCACTGTTTGTCCGGCCAGCCGGTTGCCCATGGTCCTTCTCCGTTCCGTCGGTCTGCCGTGGCCGAAGTAGGCTATGGAAAAGTAACCAGGTACTTCAACGTAACCGGAACCGGAGGAACCGCCGTGGGCTACAACGTCATGTCCGCCAGCTGCCCGTCACGGGTGGTGCTGCACCGGATCGGGGCGCGGTGGACGGTCTTCGTGGTCAACGCGCTGGAGCACGGCCCGCTGCGCTTCACGGTGCTGGCGGAGAGAATCCAGGGCGTCACCCCGAAGGTGCTGACCGAAACGCTGCGCGCGATGGAGGAGGACGGCCTGCTCGCCCGGGTCGAGTACGCGGAACAGCCGCCGCGCGTCGAGTATGGGCTCACCGACCTCGGCCAGTCCCTGCTGGTGCCGCTGCGCGCGGTCCGCGAATGGGCGGAAAGCCATGTCCCCGAAATTCTGGAAGCCCGCGTACGCGCTCAGTCGGCACGGCAAGGGGCTTGAGCGCCGTTCGTGCCGCAGATCAGCAGCACCCGGGTCCCCGGCCGCGGCGACTGTTCTGCCCTGAAAAAGCGGGAGAACATCGTTCACCGCAAGGCGTTCTCGACCAGCTCCACGGTCGCGCGCGGGTCGTCGACCTGGACGACCAGGCGGGCGTAGCGTTCGTCGGCGAGCTCGATCACGACGGCTTTCGACGCATCCTTGACGTCCCAGAAGACCTTTTCGCCGTCGAGATGGAACGTGCCGGCCGTGATCACCCCGGGCAGGTGGGCGCCCGGCGCGCGGATCCCCTTGCGCTCGGCGGCGATGCCGGGGTCCGCGGTCGCGCCGCGGACGTTGGCCAGCGGGATGGTCAGGCTGCTCTTGAGGGCCCAGAGCTTGTCGAGACCTTCGATCACGACAACGAGGTCGTCGCCGTCGATGTGGACCAGTGCCATGTCAGTGTTCCTTGTCAGTCAAGAGGATCGAGCCGTTGGGTCAACGCGATGCGCGCCTCGTCGGGATTGCCGCGCAGCCGGATGCCCAGTGCGGCAGCGGTGAGGGCGGACGCCAGGGCAGGGGAGATGTCGAGCGCGTCGGAGACCGCACGGTCGAGCGTGGCCAACGCTGCGGCCACCTCCTCGGCTACCTCGTCGTCGGCCGGTGCCCGTTCGACCGCCGCGAGCAATAGCAGTCCGAGGTCGGCCGACGTGACGAGCCGCAGCGCGGTCTCGGCATCCGCTGCCGCGGCGAGCGCTTCGGCCAACGGCTGCACGTCATCCGCGACGTGGCGGCGCAGGGCGACCAGGTAGAGGCCGCGCTTGCTGCCGAACGTCTTGTACAGGCTGTTGCGGTGCACGCCGAGGTGGTTGACCAGGTCGTCGACCGACACCCCGTCGTACGCGCGGCCGCCGAACAACCCTACGGCGGCGCGCACCACCTCCTCCTCATCGAACGCCCTCCGCCTGCCCATGCCTCGACGGTAGTCTTTTGAGGAACGATCAGTCAAGAACGATCGTTCCTCAAAAACTTCCGGGACATTGAGAGACAGCCCTAGGTGTCGGAGGAAATCCCGTCACCAGCCACGTCCGGCATGCATAACCTCCTGGAACCGCCAGGTCGCGAGCGACGGCGGAACGGAGTGCTGAGTCAAGAAAGGCCGTGAACCGTGACGCTGCGGGACAAGGTGGAGAGCCGCCTCGCCGGGGAGCTCGTGGCGGGGGAGCGCGTGCTGAACGCATTGATCGCGTTTCGCGCGGGCGGCGTGCGCAAGACGATGATCGGCGGCGCGGCGGGCATTGCCGGGTTCGCGGGCGCGGCCGGGATGGCGCTCGCCGCTCGTCGCGGGCAGGCCGAAGTCCCGCAGGTGCCGATCTCGACGCCGGGCCGGTTCGTCTTCGCATTCACTTCGCACCGCGTTGCGCTGTTCACCGTCGGCGGCATCGTCCGGGCCGCACCCGGAAAGCCGCTGCGGTCGTGGGCGCTCGACCAGCTGGCCTGGGTCTCGGAACCCCAGTTGAACTCTGGCGTGGCACAGGCGCTCCAGGGCCAGATCGGCGTTACCGGAGAAGGCGTCCTCGGGTACGAATTCGCCCGTCTGCAGGTCGACGAGGGGCGGTCGGCGATCAAGCGACTTGCCCGTGCGCTGGAGGAACTCGACACCGCATCCTGACCGGATCCGCGCCAGTTCGGCAGGCAGCCGGTCCGAAATGGACGGTCCCCAACCGCCGAATATCTGGCGTCAGCGCCGCGCGGCCCTTCCGGAGCGACGGGTCGAGGCGGGGCTGTCGTTGCGTCGCAGCCCGGTTTTGTCGGTGGGGCCAGGTAGCGTTCCGGTTCGTGGACGTTCGGGAACGTATTCAGGAGCTCGCCGACCAGATCGTCGTGCTGCGCGACGCGTACTACCGGGGTTCGCCGGTGGTGGCGGACGCGGAGTACGACGCGATCGAGGACGAGCTGCGCGGGTTGATCGAGGCGAGCCCGGAGCTGGCCCCGGACCCGAATCCGCTGGACCAGGTGGGCGGGCCGGCGGTGCTGCACGCGCCGATCCGGCATTCGCGGCCGATGCTGTCGCTGGAGAAGGCGACGAAGCCGGAGCAGGTCGAGGCGTTCTTCGACCGGTTCCCTGGCCAGCCGGTCGTCGTGATGCCCAAGCTCGACGGCCTGTCGCTGGCGCTGGTGTACGAGGACGGCCGCCTCGCGCGAGCGGTCACCCGGGGCGACGGGACCACCGGCGACGACGTGACCATGCTGGTACGGGCGCTGACGGACGGCATTCCGCACCAGGTCAGCGCCCCGGGCCGGGTCGAAGTGCGCGGCGAGGCGGTGATGCTGCGCTCGACGTTCGCCGCCTACAACACCGCGCACCCGGACAAGCCGCTGATCAACCCCCGCAACGCCGCGGCGGGCACGCTGCGCGCGAAAGACCCGGCCGCGGTGGCCGAGCGGCGGCTGCGGTTCTTCGCCTTCGACTTGGACACCGAGCCCGGCAGCGCGGAAACCGACCTGGGCAGCGGCCTGCTGGCGCTCGGGTTCACCGCGGCGGAGATGCGTCGCTGCCCCGACGCGGCCTCCGCGCAGGCCGTGATCACCGCGATCGAACAGCAGCGCAACGACCTGGACTACGACATCGACGGTGCCGTTCTGCGGCTCGCCGACCGCGCCGCGTACGCCGCCGCGGGCACCCGTTCGAGTTCGCCGCGCGGGGCGCTGGCGTACAAGTTCGCGGCCGAGGAAAAGACGACCGTACTGTCCGATGTGGTCTGGGATGTCGGCAAGACCGGCAAGATCGCCCCGGTCGCGTGGCTGGAGCCGGTCTTCGTGGGCGGGACCACGGTGACGCGCGCGACGCTGGCCAACCAGGAGGTCATCCGCGCCCGCGGCATCAAGATCGGCGACACAGTGCTGGTGCGTCGCGCGGGCGACGTGATCCCGTTCGTCGCCGGGGTGCTCGACGAGTCGAAACGCACCGGAGCGGAGCGGGAGATCGTGCCGCCGTCGACGTGCCCGTCGTGCGGGCAGCCGCTCACCGAACAGGGCAACAGTCGGGAATTGTTCTGCACCAACGTTTCCTGCCCCGCCCAGACCGTGCGGCGGCTGATCCACTGGGCGTCCAGGGCGGCGGCGGACATCGACGCGATCGGCGGCGTGTGGATCGAACGGCTGGCCGAGGCCGGGATCTTGGAGCATCCGTCTGACTTCTACCGGCTGACCAAGGAACGCCTGCTGGAATTCGACCGCATCGGCGAGGTCTCGGCGACGCGGATGATCGAGTCGATCGACGCCAGCCGCCGGGTCGGACTGCGCCGCGCGCTGATCGGGCTCGCGATCCCGATGGCGTCGGAAGGCACCGCCGCACGGCTGTGCCGGGCCGGATTCGGTTCGCTGGAAGAGGTTCTGGACGCGGGGGTCGACGGGCTCGTGGAGGTCGAGGACATCGGGCCGAAGGTCGCCGCCTCGCTGGTGGAGCACCTCACCCGCTTGCGCCCGGAACTCGAACGCCTGCGGGAACGCGGGGTCTCCCTGGACGTCCTGGAGGAAGACCTCCCGCCGGCGGTCGTCGCGGGAGCGCCGCTGGAGGGCAAGACCGTGGTGGTCACCGGAGCGATCAGCGACCCGCGATCGGGGGAGAAGGTGCCGCGCCCCACCTTCCAGCGCCTGTGCGAAACAGCGGGCGCGACCACCGCGTCGTCAGTCTCGGCGAGCACCGACCTGCTGATCACCGGCGCCGACGTCGGCGCGAGCAAACTCACGAAAGCCGAGAAACTCGGCGTCGAGGTCGTGGATCAGGGGGTGATCTGGGAGCAGCTGATCGCGGCTGGAGTGGTGTGACCCTGGGGTGCCGCGTTTCCCGCAGCGGGCGGCCAGGTCGTTCCACCGGGAGAGGGAAGGCGAGTCGCCGGGCTGCGGTGGCGTGCTGTCTCGGTACGGCGGACTGCCTAGAGTCTCTTGCGCGGCAAGGCTTTGCTTGGAATGGCTCGTCGGCGGTGCGGCAAGGTGTCGGGCCGCACGAACGGTCACCGCCGGTCGGTGGCAACCAGCGGCGCGGTCGCGTGCGCGGGGCTGCCGATCGTTGCTCTAAGCCGGGGTTCGCGCGCCCGGTCGTTTGGACGCCGCAACCGGCCGAGCTCACGTTGGCACTCAGAGCAGACCCCTGTCGAGACGAATGCTTGCACAGCTTCGCCCACCCGTCGAGCGATCCACAGCGCAGCCAAACCCCGCCCCGCGGCTCAGTTCCTGTCTACAGCGAAGTACGGCTCAGCCGCCTCCAGCCGGGGGACTGGGACGCCCAGCCGTCGAGCTTCCGACAGTGCGTCTCGGCAGATCTCGCGCGGCTCGCGTGCGTCCGGATCGGAGTGCGCCGCGAAACTCACGCGCGCCGGGGCGAAATGAGCCAGCAGCCAGACGAGTACCCGAGCGGTCAGCCAAGTCGGTGCCCGGAACAGCAGCGTTCCGCCTCGGTGCCGCCGCAGGTCGACGCCACGGGCTTCGAGAAGGGGCAGAAGCTCCCGTCCAGCCAGCAACCCCTCGCGCAAATCACCCCGCGACTTTGCCAGCGAACTCAGCGAGCCCACCCGCACGCCCTGCGAGTGCAAACCCGCGTCCGAGGCGAAATGAACCCACAGCCAGCCGCGGAAATCTGGTTGCTCCCGGAGACGGAACCCGGCGTCGCGGAACACCTGCCGTACCGTCCGCTCTCGTTCGGATGGCGGCGCGCCGAGAGCCCCGAACCCGGCGAAGGGCAGGATCATCCCGCGGAGCACGCCGTCCTCGCCGAAACCGCCGCCGGCCTGGGGGAAGCCCCACGCGACCTGGTCGACGGGAAGGTCGCCGATCGCGTCCAGCGGTTCGGACCAGATGTTGCCGAAAACCAGCACCGTGGCTTTCCCGACGCGCGGGGCCAGGAAAGCCGCTGCCTCCGCGAGCCGGTAGTGCTGGACGCTCAGCACAATCAGGTCGAACCCGTGGTCCGGCTCCAGCTCCTCGCGGTAACGCACCGGCCAGTTCTCGACGACTCGCCGTCCCCACGCCCGCAGGTCCCGGAGATCGAGATCGATCGAGCTCCCGTACTCCGCCGCCCGGCCCGGACGGACGTAGAACTCGACCTCGTGCCCCGCCCGCTCCAAGGCCCAGCCGCACATCGCCGCGATCACGCCGCGTCCGAACATCAAGATCTTCACAGCCGCACCTCATGGGCTACCCTGAAACTGGAGACAATCTCCACTTGCCAAAATATGGAGACAATCTCCAGTTGTCAACGAGAGGTCCCGCATGCCCGACGCCAAACCACTGCGCGCCGACGCCCGGCGCAACCGCGACGCGTTGCTCGCCAAGGCCCGGGAACTCTTCGCCGCGGGCGATTTCTTCGACCTGCGCTTCGACGACTTCGCCAGCCTGGCCGGGGTGGGCACCGGCACCCTGTACCGCCATTTCCCCACCCGCGAGGCGCTCGCCGAGGCGGTCTACCACGAGGAAGTCGCCACCCTTTGCGCCCGTGCCCGGGAAGCGCAGGCCACCCTGCCCGGAGCCGACGCGCTGGCCGCTTTTCTCCGCGGAATGATCGACTACCTGGACGCCCACCACGGCCTCGCCCGGACGATCGCCACCCTGATGGCCACCAGTTCGGAGGCGCTCGCCGAGGGCAGCCGAGCTCTCGAGGAAGCGGTCACCGACCTGGTCTCCGCGGCGGCACAAGCCGGGGCGATTCGCGACGACGTAAGCGCGGGTTCTGTCCTGATGGCCCTGCACGGGATCAGCGCGGCACACGACCGCCCAGGCTGGCGAGGCGACGCGGACGGCGTGATCACCTTGCTGCTGGACGGACTGCGGCACGGCACGAAGTGAGAACGCGAGCACTATCCTCAATGGACACTGCCCAGGCTGGAGAATTGAACAGGGACAGGCGTCGGTAAGCGAGGGCGGGTGCGACGGCGTTGGCGCTGTCCCAACGGGCATCTACGCGGCGCACGATGGCTGAGCCAAACCCGGCACCTCACGCATAATCCCGCGCCGCGAGCCTCGGCGAAGGACGATCCCGTCCAGAATCGGCCATGCCTGGGGCAGGAACGCGTCGCCACCGGTCTCGCCCTGCCCGGCGGCCGGGCAGCACGAACGCGACCCGACGTCGGACATCAGCGGAGGCGAACCGGCGGCACGTTGACCTGGTACAACCGCGCGGTCGGCGTCACCGGATTCGTCCGCGACGACCCGACGGCGGGCAGCACCACGGTCACCGCCGAATTGCGGCAGGCGGGCACCCTGTTCGACGTCCAGACCCGCACCGCCTCCGACGACCAGAAGACCGTGGCTGGATCGAGCCCGGCCACGGTTTTGCAAGGTCGACATCTACCTCGGCCGCAACGGAAGCAAGATCCTCATCGCCCCGGCACCGCGCAAGGTCTGAGCGGGTGTCCGCGGAAAGGACCTCGTCTATCCGGCCAACGCCGAGCGCGTCCTCTCATGGTGCGAAGGGACTCGAACCCCGTTCAACTGGCCTCAAGCTGCGATTTCCGTTGCTCCGGCAGCCAAGCCCGCATCATCTCGGCATACCGCGGCGCGGCGGCGAGAAGTTCGTCGTGGCTACCCAGCAGCGTTTCCCGCCCGTCCATCAGCAGCACTCGGTGCGCCCGGACCGCGGACGACAGCCGATGCGCGATGACCACCAGGGTGCCTCCTCGGGCGGCGAAGGCGCGTTCCGCGTGGACCTCCGCTGCTGGGTCCAAAGTGGACGTTGCCTCGTCCAGGACGACGACTCCGGCGGGCGCGGCATAGGCTCTCGCCAGCGCCAGCAGCTGGGCTTCCCCGGCGGAAAGGCCGTCCGCGCCGTGGCCGAGTTCGGCGTCCAGGCCGCCGAGGCGGGCCAGCAGCGGGGCGGCGCCGACGGCTTCGGCGGCTGCGACGAGGCGGCGGTCGGAGGCTTCGGGGTGGAACAGGGAAAGGTTTTCGCGCAGGGTTCCGGCGAAGATGTACGCCTGTTGCGGGACCAGCACCAAGTGCCGGGGCCGGTCGGCCAGCTGGCCGACTCGTACGCCGCCCAGCCGGACTTCGCCGTGCTGCGGCGCCAGAAGACCGGTGAGCAGACCGGCGAGGGTCGATTTCCCGATGCCGCTCGGGCCGACCACGGCGAGGTGTTCGCCCGGGCGCAGATCCAGATTCAAGCCGCGCACTACCGGTTCCGGTGCCGCGCCCCAGCGGAACGTCAGGCCGCGGACGGTGAGGCCAAGTCCGGCGGGGCTTTCGGTCGCCGGGCGACGTTCGGGCGGGGCAGTGGTTTCGGCGAGCCGGCGCAGCGCGACGAGCAACCGGAGAACGACCGTGGACGCGGTGGCGGCGAGTCCGCGCAGCGCCGGTTGCAGGGTGGTGGCCAGGTAGACGAGCGCGCCCAGCGCGGCCCCGGCGGTCAGTTCGCCGCGCGCGACCATCGACGGCGCGAGGGCGAGCGCGAGCACCAGCGGGACGAACCCGCCGAGCGCCACGATCACTGACCGCAGCGCCGCCGACCTGGCGACGCGCACCGCAGCCGCGGCTTGACGGTCCATCGCGTGGTCGGCGGTCAGCGCGGCGACCGGTTCGGCTCCGCAGGCGACGACGTCCCGCATCCCGGCGAAGATCGAACCAGTGGTCGCCGCGGTGCCCTCGTCGGCGAGCGTGAGCGCGCGTTGCCCCCGGGCGAGGGACGGCAGCAGTGCGGCGAATCCGGCCAGCGCGACCAGCACGGGGACTACGACCGGCAACGCCAGCGACCCTGCGACGGTCACGAGTCCGGCGACCGCCGCCGCGGTCGTGACGACCATGCCGCGGGCCTGCACCAGAAGCCCGCCGGTGGCGTCGCGCACGACCTCGACGTGCTGGGTGATCCGCGCGACGCCGCGAGCGTCCGGCCCGCTTCGCGGCGGCGCGGGATCGTGCAGCACCCCGCGCACGACGGCGGTCACCAGCGCGTCGCGCAATGGCTCGACGACCTTGCCCAGCTGCCGCCACACGAGCCGGGAACCGAACGCGCCGGCGAGAGCGGCGAGGCCGAACACCCCGAGCCAGCTGAGGCCGACACCGGGCTTGCCGGCGGCGAACCCGCTGTTGACGGCCAGTTCGACGAGCCGTCCGGAGAAGAATGGGGGCAGTCCTTCGAGGACGGAGCAGGCAAGGAGGACCAACCCGCCGCGCCATTGCCCGGCGAGGGCGTTCCAGTAGAGACGGCCGACGCTCATGTCCGCTCCGTACGCACGGCACGCTCGTGCGGGCGGAATTGTTCTGTCGTTCGCTGTGCTGCGTTCACGTTTCCTCCGTGAACACCGCGCGATACCCGGGCAGCTGCCATAAGCGCGCATGCGGCCCGACCGCCAGGACCTGTCCCGCCGCCAGCCACACCACCACGTCCGCCCGCGCGGCCATCGCGGCTCGGTGCGTGACGACTACCCGAGTCCGGCGGCCCAGTTCAGCTGTCACGGCGCGTTCGGTGATCGTGTCGAGGCTGGCGGTGGCGTCGTCGAGCAGGAGCACTCGCGGGTTTCTCGCGAGCGCACGAGCGAGGCCGACCCGGGCGCGTTCCCCGCCGGACAACGGAGTTTCGGCGAGGGGAGTGTCATAACCCTGCGGCAACCGGACGAGGACGTCGTGGATCCGCGCGGTCCGGCAGGCAGCATCGACGGCCGGAACGCTGGCCCAGGAACCGTAAGCGACAGCATCCGCGACGGTGTCGCCAAGTAGCGCGGGCTCGGCGGGGGCGTAGCCGATAACGGCCCGAAGTTCCTCAGGACGCAGTACAGCGAGGTCGCGGCCGTCCAGCAGGACGTGACCGGCGTCGGGGCGACGGAGACCTGCCAGCAATGAGACCACAGTGGACTTTCCCGACCCGGAACTTCCTACCACCGCGGCGAAACAGCCACCGGGAATGGTGAGATCGATGTCGGCGAGTGCGCCGTGCACGGTGACGCCGCGGAGTTCCAGGGTGCCGTTTCCGGGCAACAGTCCGAGCGCGCCGCGAGGGGGCGGTTCGGTGTCGAGGACTTCGGTGATCCGGTGTGCGGCCGAGCGGATGCGGGAAAGCGTGGTGAGCAACGGGATTTGTGTTACCAGGCCGAGCCCGAGCGCGACGTAGCCGAGGGCGGCGAGGACGTCCCCGGCGGTCAAGCGTCCGGCCAGCACGCCGAAACCGGCGGCGGCGAGGGTGAGGATTTCCACTGTCGGGAGCAGGAGACCTGCTCGCCACACCATCCGCGCTTGGGTGCGCCACATGCCTTGGCCGGCGAGGTTCAGCCGCGGCAACGGGCGCAGCACCCGGGCGGCTTCGGCATCGGCGGTGCCGGACGCGGCGATCGTCCGGAGGCCGGCGACCGCGTCGAGCAGTCGGGCGGACAGTTCACCGGAAACCCGTTGGTAGGAAAGAACATCCTTGGCCGTACCGCGCAGGTGGGAACGGGCCAGCAGCAGCGCGAAGGGGAGGCTGCCGAGGAAGACCAGCGCCAGCCGCCAGTCCAAGAGCGCGAGCAGGACGACCGCGCCGGAGGACATGAGCCCGGTCGCGATCAGCTGCACCACGACCGCGGCGATGCCGCCGGCGGCCGCGCAATCGCCGGTCACCCGGCTGACCGCGTCGCCCGGGGCGAACGGCGAGCCGGTGCCGAGAGCGAGCAGCCGGTCGGTAATCCGGCGGCGGAGCCAAGCGCTCGCGTTGCTGGTCAGGCGGGCGGGAAGGACCATGGTGACGGCGTCCGCGGCGATCTCCGCGACACCTACGACAAGCAGCCACACCACCGCGCCGGTACTGCTTCGCCCGCTGAGCACCGCGTCGGTCGCCGCGGCGAGAGCGCCGGGCAGCAGCAGTCCGGCACCGGCGGTGATCAGTGACGTGATGACGACCGCGACGAGACGGGGGCGGTCGAGGAGAGCGGTCGTGGTCAGCAGTCGGTCGGCGGGGCTGGCCATGGCGCTCCTCTCGCGTGGTGGTCGCCGTGCGGGGCACTGGCGGTGGTCGGCGGGGTCATGACGATGGCGAACGGGCGGTCGGCGGATCCGGTCACGCCGCTCGCTTCGCGTGGTGGTCGGTACGCGCGGCACCGGCGGAGATCAGCGAGGTCATGAGCACTGCGGTGAGGCAGGGGTGGTCGGCGGGTCGCTCCTCTCGCGTGGTGGTCGTCCTGCGGGGGAGGTCGGCGAGGTCATGGCGGTCGCGGCGAGTAGGGACGGTCGAGAAGAGCGGCGCAGGCCAACGGGAGTCGGCGTGGCTGGCCATGGCGGTCCCTTCGCGCGGAGGTCGCCATGCGGGGCGTCGGCGGAGATCAGCGACGTCACGACGAGTCGAGGGTGCCAGGTCTGCAGGACGACGGCGTTCCCCTCGCGTGGCGAACGCCTGCACTCCCGGCGAACCCCGCCGTCGGATCGTCGATCTCAACCCGGAAGCACCGGAGCCGTCCGTCTCGGCGCGACCACCGCGGGTCGCCGGGGCAGAATGAGCGGGGCGGGAACGGCGCACTTGGCCTGCGCCGTTCCCGCCCCGCCCGCGCGGTCAGTAGCAGAGAAGCAGGCTGAGCGTGCTGTCGCCGCAGTACGCGCTGTAGTGGCTGTGGCCGTGGTGGTCCAGTCCCTGGCCTTCGAGGGCTTCCGGGGCCTCCAGCGCCTGCAGTTCCAGGACGTGTTCCATGGGTGTTCCCTTCTCTCGGGGTCCGCCGGCGCTCATCGGCCGGAGGTGTGCGGGGACGGTGCGGAGCCCAGGAAGGGCAGCAGTTCCGCGCCGTCCAGTAGTGCGGCGAGCGTGCGGAGGACTCCCGCGCTGCCGGTGCTGACGTCGGTCGACAGGCGAAGCAGCTGGTTGCCGGGGAAGGCCAGCCCGCCGCGGTACGGGACGCCGTGCCAGGACAGCCGGGACAGATGCAGGTCGATGGCTTCCCGGTCCGGTTCGTCGGCGAAGGACAGGGCGGCGGCGAGTCCGCACCGGCCGTAGAGCAGG
The DNA here is from genome assembly GCF_014174495.1 of Amycolatopsis echigonensis. Taxonomy (GTDB): domain Bacteria; phylum Actinomycetota; class Actinomycetes; order Mycobacteriales; family Pseudonocardiaceae; genus Amycolatopsis; species Amycolatopsis echigonensis. The sequence goes on along the minus strand of NZ_JACJHR010000005.1, from coordinate 157,248 downwards.
CCGGGGTGGATCACGAACTCTCCGCGGCACGCCGCCCGCAACCCGGGCAGGCTCCGGGCGGTCGCCGAGTCCGGGAGGTGCCGGGCGACCTGCTCGGCGACCAGCAGGATTCCGGCGCTGCCGATCGCGGCGTACGGCAGCGTCCGTAGGGTGCCGTCCCGCACCTGCAGCGAGCCGTCGGCCGCTGGGGCGCATTCCTCCAGGTCGCGGGCCAGGACCCGGTCGGCGAGGGTGAGCCAGGTCGGCTCCCCGGTGTGTTCGTACAGGCGCAGGAACAGCAACGCCGGTCCGGACCAGCCGCTGAGCAGCCCGGCCCTGGCGAAGCGTCCGGGCGGGTCGGCGGTCTCGAAAGCGGTCGCGAGCTTGACCGCGATGTCGAGGGCTTGGCGGCCGAATTCGTTGTCGCCGCGGGTCGTCGCGAAGTGCAGGCGGGTGAGGCCGATCCCGGCGAGGCCGCTCTCCAGGCCGTGGTCGGTGGTCTGGTCGGCCAGCGACCGCGACGCGGCGAGCAACTCGTCGGCTTCCGCCGAGTAGCCGAATTCCTCCAGGACGTAGGCGATGCCGTGGCTGCCGTCGAAGAAGCCGGGCCGCGTGGGCGGGTGCCGTCGCGCCGCAGCCACCAGCCACTGCTCGTATTCCGGATAACGGCCGGCTCCGGCGATGTGCAGCGAGTGCAGCACGCCCGCGGCGCCGACGCCGAATCCCGCGCCGCCGGAGCGGAACTGTTCGATGTCGCCGGGGAACAGCCGGTCGGTGCGCTCCGGCGTGGCGCTCGCGAGGATGGCTTCCGCGATCTGCTTGCGCACCAGCGTCCAGTCCGGCCGCGGCTCGTCCAGCGCGGTGTGCGTCGCGGCGGGCGGTGTGGTGCGCGAGGCGAGCACGGAGACCACCCGGTCGGCGTATCCGTCCGGCAGGTCGAACCGCTGCTGGGCGAAGTCCGCGATCCCGCGCAGCTTGCCCGGCGCGAGTTCCAGCAGCATCACCAGCGGAAGGAAGAGCCACAGCCGCAGCGCGGCGAGCGCGTGCTCGTCGATCTCGAACCCGCGCCGGTCGGCAGGCGCGCGGAAGCCAGGCGCGCCGAGCCCGGGACGGTCGCCGGACTCGGCGTCGACGGCCAGCTCGAAGTCGATCAGCGACACCCGGTCCTGGTCGTCCACGAGGATGTTCTTCCCGTGCAGATCGCCGAACACGATGCCGTGCCGGTGGATGTCCGCGACGATGCGTTCGACTTGGGCCAGCACGGCCAGAGCGCGGTCGCGGTAGGCCGCAAGCTCGCCTTCGGCGCGGGAGCCGCCGGTGAGCGGGTAATGCCGCGCGAGCCAGCTGCTCAGCGAGATGCCGGGCAGATGCTCCATCGCCAGGTAGTGGTGCTCCCACACGGTGAACTGCTCGTACACCCGGGGGACGCCCGGAACGTCCGCCAGCCGTTCGAGCACCTCGCGCTCGTGGTTGAGCCGGGCGACCGCGTCGGCGCCGTCCCGGTCGAGCCCGGCGTGCGGCCGGGCCTCCTTCAGCACGACGGTCTTCTGGTCGACCCCTCGTTCGGCCAGATAAACGCCGCCGCCGTTGGAAAAGTGCAGGGAACCGGTCACCCGGTACGGGAATCGGGCGCCGTTCTTGCGCGCGGCGAGACTGTCGGACAAACAGGACGGAATAGGTGCCCAGTCCGGCACGGAAAAGGACGGTTCGCGCCGGTCGGGCACGAGAGTTCCATCCGGATGGCGGATTGCCAGCACCCGGGTTCCGGCGTGTTCTGTCCACTGTTCGACGAATCCGCCATATCGGACGTAAAGCGGGCCTTCGCGGTAGCGGAGATCGCTCAGAATATACGCACCGTGCTCGCCTTCCAGCTCGGCGGAAAGGTCGTGCAGTATCCGGGCGAGCTCGTCTGCGGCTCCTGGGTAAATCGTGATCAGCTTGCCGCTTCCTTCCCGCGGCGCGTATTTCGAATTGCGGCTCACCAGGATCGTCCGGGAGCGCAGGTGCTTGTACGCGACCCGGTGCTCCACGCAGTACCGGTGCACCCGCGCCAGTACGGACTCGGCGTTGTCCAGACCTGCGGAGACATGGATTTTCCAGCCCTGGACGGGAAGTTTCCGGCCGGACGGGCGCAGCGAACGCCAGATCCCGCGGGTTTCGACCGTCCACTCCGGTCCCGGGCCCGGCAGGCCCGCGGCCAGGTCTCCGGCCGCGCCCGGGGTTTCCCGCGGTTCGTCGAAGAACAGCGGATCGGCGAAGCAAAAAGCCTCGTACCGGACGTCCATGAAAACGAACCCTTCCTTTTCCCTGAGGAAAACCGGGCGACTTCGATGTCGGACGGTGACACCATTCCCGCACGGAGGAGGTGCCCCGGCCAATCCGCCAACCCGGGGGTTCGAAGCTCCTCGTCAGAGTGACGGACGCGGGTTCGGGCGGCGGAAATGCGGACTGCGCGTGAGTTGTCCCTACCCGATCGGGGCGTAACGAAGACGGTTAGCGGTCAGCCGCCCAGGTCGGCGCGGAAACAGCGGGAGAAATTGGCGGAAGGCCATCAACCCGTTCCGGTGAGCCGGCTTCCGCGCGCCGTCCGGGGCGCACCCGGTGCGGACTGGTCCGTTCGGGGCGGGCGTCGCGAATGTGGTGCATTCGTTACCGGAGAACGGGCCAGCCGTCGATTCGCGCCGCGGTGACCGTGCCGTGAAGGGCCCCTTGCGGGAATCTTGTTCCGGCAAAGGGCCCTTCACGGCTTCCCGGCCCAGGTTTCCGAGCCGCGAGCGCGAAACCTCGGCGATTCCGGGCCTGGCGGGCTGGCCGTCCGTGAGGGGAACCGTCACGGACTCTGATTCCCTTAGGGCTTTCCGAACGGCGCGGCGGATACCGGCGATTCGAGGCTTTGTCGCCCGGCTGTCCGTGAAGGGGCCCCTCACGGACTCTAATTCCCGCAAGGAGTCCTTCACGGACTCCCGCGGTACCCCAGGCGACCCATCACGACCCGCAGGTGTCAGCTGGCCAGGGTTTTCCCCGTGCACACCAGGCTTTCCAGCAGTTCCACCGCACGCCGGGCGGCGGGGTGGTCCGCGATCGGCTTCTTCACCGCGAGACTGAGGTGGCGGACCGGCGCGGGAGAGGACAGGGCGACAGTGGTGAGGCCGTCCGGCAGTTCGCCGATCCCCAGCTCGGGAACCACCGTCAGCCCGATTCCCGTTGCCACGAAAGACATCGCGGTCCGGTAGTCGTGGGTTTCGACGACGAAACTCGGCGAGAACCCGGCCTGCGTGCAGGCGTTCAGGAGCACCTGCCGGCACGGGCCCTCGCGCAGGTCGTTGTCGACCCAGTGCCGTTCGGCGAGCGCGGCCAGCGGCACCTCCGGCAGGCCGGCGAGCGGGTCGTCGCGGCGGACGACCGCTAGGTAGGGGTCCTCGGCCAGCCGGTGCACGACGACCGATCCGGGATGTTCGGCCCCGGTTTCCTCCACGAAGATGTCGATGTCCGGATCGCCCGGCGTGAACTCGGTCAGCATCAGGTCCAGCCGCAGGGCGGGGAACTCGGCGCGCAGCGCGGCGACCGTCGGGGCCAGCCAGGTCGAGCCGGCCGAGCCGAAGTAGCCGATCGACAGCCTGCCGACCCGTCCGGCGCGCAGTTCGCTGACGACCTGCTCGACCCGGCTGAAGGACGCGAACAACGCCTCGGCCTCGGCGGCGAGCGTCCGCCCGGCTTCGGTGGGCTCGATGCCGCGGCCGGACCGTTCGAACAGCTGCAACCCGGTCTCCCGTTGCAGCGTGGTGATTTGCTGGCTCACCGCGGACGGCGTGTAGCCGAGCGCGGCGGCGCTCGCACGGATCGACCCGGACGCGACGACCGCGCGCAGCACGCGGAGCCGGGGAATGTCGAGCATGCCCGCGAATGTACAGCACTCCTTAACGGAGGTACAGAACTCATCGCTTGTGCTGTACAGCGGAGCGTGGCGACGATGACCAGGTGACCGATCTCGTGGAAACCGTTCACCCCGCCGCCAAGACCGACTTCGGCAAGATCGCGGCGGCCGCCGGGCTCGCCGTGGTGCTGTGGGCCTCGTCGTTCGTCGCCATCCGCAGCGTCGGGCACGCGCTGTCCCCGGCACCGCTGGCATTGCTGCGGCTCGCTGTCGCCGCCGTCGCGCTCACCGTGTTCGCCGTAGTCAAGGGCGCGGTCCGCGTCCGGCTGTCGCGGAAAGCGTTCCTGCTGGTCGCGGCGTATGCAGTGCTATGGCTGGCCGCGTACACCGTCGTCCTCAACGCGGGGGAGCGGCATGTCGACGCGGGGACCGCGGCGTTGCTGGTCAACCTGGCACCGCTGATGGTCGCCGCCGCAGCCGGGAAGTTCTTCGGCGAAGGCTTCTCGCGCTCGCTCGTCATCGGTTCGCTCGTCGCGCTGGGCGGGGCCGCGCTGATCGCGACTGGAGCCACCGGAAGCAACGACTGGGTCGGCGTCCTGCTGTGCTTGCTGGCCGCCGTGCTCTACGCGGCCGGCGTCATGGTCCAGAAGATCACGTTGCGCCACGTCGACGGGCTGACCGCGATCTGGCTCGGGTGCGTCGTCGGCGCCGTGGTCCTGCTGCCGTGGGCACCGCAGCTGATCAGCGAACTGCAAGTCGCTCCCACCGGAGCGGTGCTCGGCAGTGTCTACTTGGGAGTGTTTCCCACCGCGGTCGGCTTCACCGCGTGGGCGTACGCGCTGCGCCGCACGGACGCCGGTCGCCTGACGATGGTTACCTACGCCGTGCCAGCGGTGGCCGTGCTGCTGTCATGGCTGCTGCTGGCGGAAACCCCGACCGCATACGGACTCGTCGGCGGCGCGCTCTGCCTGGCCGGGGTGGCCATCTCCCGCCGTCGCTCACGGCGTCCCCACGCCGACACCAGGGGATAGGACGACACGGTGAACCGCGGATCGGCGAGCACCCGGCGGAACTGCTCGAGTTCTTCCGGCCGCACGCCGTCCGCGGCCAGCTTTTCGGCCAGCTCCACCGAATTCGCGGCCAGCAACCGGATTTCCGGTCCGCCGCCCGGCCACCGGGTCGTCACCCGCGCGCTGCCGACCTCGCGCAACCCGGCCCCGGCGAGCACCGACGGCAGCCGCCCGGCCCATTCGACGTCGCTGCCCGCGCGTTCGAGGAGGTCCAGGATCCGGCCCTGCACGGAAGCGAAAACCTCCGCACTCTTCTCGTCGGGCGTGGCCAGCACGGTTTGCCCGCGCGGCTCGATTTCTTCGAGGACCAGCCAGCCGCCGGGCGCGAGCGCCCCGGCGAGCTTCGCCACCAGCTCGTCGCGCTCCGGGAAGTGGATCAGCACCAGCCGGGCGTGGATCAGGTCGAACTTCCGGTCCGGGACCGCCTCCGCGCGGACGTCGTGGCGCACCGCCGAAGCGTTCGCGGGCAGGTCGGCGAGCAGCCGGGTGTCGAGGTCGGTGGCCAGCACGTGCCCGGCCCGCCCGGCCAGCCACCGGGCGATCGACCCGCCCCCGGCCCCGACCTCCCAGCAGGACCACCCCGCGCCGACCCCGAGCTGCCCCAAATGCCGGACGGTCGTCGCGTCGTAACTGGCTTCCAGTGCGGACATCCGGTCGCTCGCCGGGGCGCTCGCGTTGTCGAACGGGTACTCGTCGGCCATTCCGCCACCCTGCCAGCATCCGCGCGGCGGTGCTGGCAGGGTGGCGGAACCCTCAGCAGCTTTCGCGGACGTACGCGGAATCGCCCTTCGGTGTGACGTCCCGGTCGCGGCGGACGACGCTGAGGGTGTTGCCCCACTTGGCACATGCGGTGCGCAAGCCGTCCTCGGTGTATTCGATGACGATCACGCGGTCGCCGAAATACCGGGTGTACTCCGCGCAATTGTCCTGCTGGCCGCATTCCTCGGCGACCGCGAAGTCAAGACCGTTCGCCGCCCGAGACGAGGCCAGTTCCGAGGTGTTCTTCTGGCCGATCGCGAGACCTTTTCCGTGCGCGCGCTCGGAAAGCAGCTTCACGAGGTCCTGGGCGTTCCGCGCGCTGAGCAGCCCCTGGGACCGGGTGAAGCTGTCGTAGTTGTCCGGCTCGATCGCTTGGTAGCCCTTGCCCGCGCATTCGTCGATCCATGCGCCGACCTTGTCCGCGATCCGGCTCCGCTTGTCGGCGGTGCGCGAGTCGAGCAGCGCCTCGTTCCAGTCGGGATCCATGACGACGGTGCCGTCGTCGTCGCGCAGAACCAGGTCTCCCCATTCCTTTTCGGCACCGGGCTGTACCTGGAAAGCGTTGACGTAGCAGATGTTGTACAGCCCGGAGGCCGCCGGGGCGCTGTGGTCGCGGCTGACGACCTGGACGCCCGCCGGCGGCTGGTAAGGGCCGCCGATCTGGTAGTCGAAGCCGGCGTGCGGGGCCGGCAGGGGAACGTCGGCGACCTGGCTGTGCGGCGACGGCAGCGGCGCGCTTTCCACCGGGCCCGCGGCCCCGAACGTGCAAGCCGAGCTGCCGATCAGCAGGGCGGCCGCCACAGTACCGCGAGAAATCCGACCAGGGAGCGAAGGCATCTGGTGACTCCAGCGATGGGTGAGTACGGCCCCGCCTCGGATGTGCCGAAGACATCCTGGCGACTGGGTCCGGGCTCGCGGAGAACTCCGCATTACCGGCTGGGCGTACTTCTGGCCTGCCCGTCCGGCAGGCATCAGGAGTTTAGCGGATCACCGCGCCGCACCGTCAAGAACGTGCGGCGGCGGCCTGGTGCGTGGCTATGCCGGTTCCCGCCGGCATAGCCACGCCCGGCTAGCTGCCCAGCGTTTCGCGCAATCCCGGCTGGAGTGCGTCGCCGTGCGCGCGCACCATTTCGTCGCACAGTTCCCAGATGCGTTCGACCGGAAGCGCGGCCGCGGTCGCGGGATCGGTCATCGCGGCGTGGCGAATGTGCCGGGGATCGTCCTCGATCGCCGCGCGCACCACGAGTTCGGTCGTGCTCAGATAGGTGCGGTTGAGCGCGGCCAGCTGTGGCGGCAGCGCATCGACGCGCGTCGGCTGGATGCCGGTGGCGTCAGCGAGACACGGCACTTCGACGGCGCCGGTCGCGGGCAGATTCGGGATCAGCCCGCGGTTGAGGACGTTGCCGTAAACGGTGCGCGGCGTCCCGGTGACGATACTGTGGACGATCTGCGGTGCGTATTCGTTGGTGCCTTCGACGGCGAGCGGTTCGTCGCGTTCGACGGCCTGGCGGGTGCGCTCGTATTCGGCCTCGTTCTCCGCAACGACGTCCAGGTACGCGCCGATCGGCAGCCGCAGCCGTTCGATTTCGCTTTCGTGGCCCAGATACCAGGGCACGTATTCGGAGGAATGCTCGCTGGTTTCGGTGGGGTAGTAGCCGAGCCGCCGGAACATGTCGAACCGCACGCGCCGCCGCAGTTGCGGGTCCTCCGCGAGTTCGGCGAGCCGCGGGTACAGGTCGGCTCCCTGGTGCTCCAGGCGCAGGATCCAGGCCTGGCGGTTGATGCCCGCGGCGTGGTAGGCGACTTCGGACAACGGCACTTCCAGCAGTTTGGCCAGGTCGTGCACAGTCCAGTACACCGAATGGCACAGGCCCACCACGCGATCCGGGCCGAGCGTCTCGGAAAGGTACTGCACGTTCATGGCCATCGGGTTGGTGTAGTTCAACAACCATGCCTGCGGGCACACCTGCGCGATGTCCTCGCCGAGTTCGCGGAGGAACGGGAACGTGCGCAGGGCCCGGAAAATCCCGCCGACGCCGAGCGTGTCGCCGATGGTCTGCTTCACTCCGAAGCGAGCGGGAATGTCGAAGTCGACGCGGGCGGCTTCGCCCATTCCGATTTGGACCATGTTGATGACGAAATCCGCGCCCGCAAGGGCTTCGCGGCGGTCCGCGTGGGCGGTGAGGACAGGCTTGGCGCCGCGGGTTTCGGCGATGCGCCCGGCCGCCGCGTGCGCGGTGCGCAGGCGTTCCGGGTCGATGTCGTGCAGCGCGACGTGCACTTCGGACAGCTCGGGATAGGCGAACAGGTCCGCGAGCAGGCCCTGAGTGAACACGACGCTGCCGGCGCCGATGAAGGTGATCTTGGTGGTCATGCGGTTTCCGTACCGCTCACTCGTCGCCCGGTTGAGAGATGCGGTACCGGTCCCGTTGGTATTGCACGGCTCGTCAGGGCTGTCGGATGAGGAACTGCGCGGCGCGGTGGTGAGCGGCATGACGAAGGTGAATATCTCAACGCATCTGAATGGTCTGTTCACGCGGTCGGTGCGGCAGTTCCTGGAGGGGCAGCCGGATGCGGTGGATCCGCGGAAATACGTCCGGCTGGGGAGGACGGCGGTGGCCGCGGAGACCGCTCGCCTTGTGCGGTTGCTTGCGGGCTGATCGGTCGATTTGTGTGCGACGATGCACTGATGCCGGTCGCGGATCATCAGACGTTGCGGGTGCTGGAAGGTCGATACGTACTGGAGCGCGCGGCACCGGGCGTAGAGGACAGCGACGTGCTCGCGCTCGTGCGCGGTCCGGACGGCGGAGCTCGCATGCGACGCCAGGACTCGGCCGACGACGCTTGGGTGGCGCTGTGGAACGGCGACGAGGCGCACCCGCCGGACGCGACCGGCATGCTGGCGGCGATCGTGGCGCCTCTCGCGGCGGGCGAGGTGCCGGTCTGGGTCGCGGCCAGCTTCGACGGCGACCTCGTGCTGATTCCCGCTGACCAGGCGGACGCGGCGATCGCGCTGCTGCGCCGGGCCGGGCACCGCGTGCTCGGCTGAAGATTCCGCACGCACCTGTTCAGCCTCGCAGGTGAGCCGGAGAAGGTCCGGCTGTCGAATCCGGCCCCGCTCGAGCGACGCAGTGGTGAGAACGGCTCGCACCGGGCCGTCCGGCGCGAGGAGACCGCGATGGCCAAGTCCGTGCTCTACATGTCGATGTCGCTCGACGGGTTCATCGCCGGGGCTGACGACGGCCCCGGCAACGGGCTCGGGAACGGCGGCGGCGCGCTGCACGAGTGGCTCGGCGGCCCCCGCTCGGAGCTTCGGCATTTCGCCCCGCCGGGGGTGAGCGGGCAGGTCCTGGCCGAGGCGATGGCGACCGGCGCCGTGGTCGTCGGCCGCAAGACGTTCGACTACGCCGGCCACTGGGGCGGCGACCACCACGGCGTGCCGATTTTCGTGCCCACGCGCCGGACCGCGCCCGCAGCGCAGAGCGGCTGGGTCCACTATGTGCCCGACGTCAGCACTGCGATGAGGGAGGCCAAAGCCGCCGCGGGCGACCGGGACGTGATGGTTCACGGAGCCGCCCTCGCGCAGTCGCTGCTGCGCGAGGGCCTGCTGGACGAGGTCCAGATCCACCTGATCCCGATCGTGCTCGGCGAGGGCCGGCGGCTGTTCGGCGCCGACCGGGTCGAACTCGAGCTGGCGCGCGCGCTCGACGCGCCCGGCGTCACGCATCTGCGCTACCGAGTGGTGTCGTGACCCCGAGCCGGTCGTGTCGAAAACCGGAGACCCCGTTCGACGCAGGGACAAGGACCGCTCGCGGCGAAGATCCGCGGCACAGGAGGAGGCAGGCACCATGGGCAAAGTGGTAGCGAACGCGATCATGTCCCTCGACGGCTACGTCGCCAAGCAGGACAACACGATCGGCCCGTTGTTCGACTGGCTGCAGAACGGAGAGGTCGCCATCCCGGCCCCGGCGGGCGACTTCACCGTCCATCTCGCCCCGGCGAGCACGGAGCACTGGCGGCGATGGGTGTCGTCGGTGGGAGCACTCGTGTGCGGCCGGACGCTGTTCGAGGTGGCGCGAGGCTGGCAGGGCAGGCACAGCTTGGACGTCCCGGTCGTCGTGGTGACCCACCAGGTCCCCACGGAGTGGGTCGACGCCCATCCCGACGCGCCGTTCACCTTCGTGACCGACGGCGTCGAGGCCGCGGTCGCCAAGGCTCGTGAACTCGCCGGCGACCGGGTCGTCGCGGTCACCGGCGGCACCATCGCCCGCCAGTGCCTGGACCTCGGGCTGCTCGACGAGGTGGCCGTCGACCTCGTTCCGGTGCTGCTGGGCGAGGGGAACCGGCCGTTCTTCGGCCAGCTCGCCGCTCCCGAAGTCCTGCTCGGCAACCCGACCGTCTGCATCCAGGGCGACCGGGTCATCCACCTGGTGTTCCCGGTCCGCGACCAGACCTCCCCGGCGTGACCCGAGCGCCGAACGACGCTGCCGATCCCGGCGGGTGCCGCGCATCCGGTACTCTTGGTATACCAAAGTGCTCCCGCCGGGAAAGGTGCTCTCCGTGTTGATCCGTGACGTCCGTCCCTGGGGCGGCCAGCGCTGCGACGTCGAGGTGACCGGCGGCCGGATCGCCGCGGTCCGCCCGCATGACCCGGCAGCAGTAGCAGGCCCGGACGGGGTCGACGGGCGTGGGCGACTGCTGTTCCCGTCGTTCAGCGACGTGCACGTCCACCTCGACTCGACGCGGATCGGCTTGCCGTTTCGGCCGCACACCGGGGCGCCGGGCGTGTGGGCGATGATGCTGAACGACCGCGAGAACTGGCGGAAGGCCGAAGTGCCGCTGCCGGAACGCGTCGCGGGCACCTTGGAGCGGATGATCGCGAACGGCACCACCAGGGTGCGCACGTATGCGCAGGTCGACGTGGACTGTCAGCTTGAGAGGCTCGACGCCGTGCTCGCGGCCAAGGAGCGCTTCGCCGCGCATGCGGACGTCGAGGTGATGGCGTTTCCGCAGGCAGGCATCCTGCGCGAACCCGGCACGGCGGACGTGCTGGAGGCCGCGCTGCGTTCGGGTGCGTCGGTGGTGGGCGGGATCGACCCGTGTGCGCTCGACAAGGATCCCAAGGGGCACTTGGACGTCGTGTTCGGGCTGGCCGAGAAGTACGGCGTCGAGGTCGACATCCATCTGCACGAGCCGGGGCATCTCGGCGTGTTTTCGGCCGACCTGGTGATCGAGCGGGTCCGCGCGCTGGACATGCGCGGCAAGGTGACCCTGTCGCACGCGTACGAGCTGGGTTCGGTTTCGGAAGCGGTGAGCCGCCGGCTGATCGACACGTTCGCGGAGCTGGACATCGCGATGGCGACCGTCGCGCCGTCCGTCGACCGGCAGTTGTCGCTGGCGGACCTGACGACCGCGGGCGTGCGCGTCGGGCTGGGGGAGGACGGCCAGCGGGACTACTGGAGCCCGTACGGCAACTGCGATCTCCTCGACCGCACGTGGCAGCTGGCCTTCACGCACGGCTTCCGGCGCGACGAACTGATCGAGATGGCGCTGGCGGTCGCGACGATGGGCGGCGCGTCGATCATGAGCCACGACGTCCCGCGGCTGGCGGGCATCGACGACCGGCCCGGCGTGGCGGTCGGCGATCGCGCGGATCTGGTGCTGGTGGACGGCGAAACCCCGACCAGCGCGGTCATGGACCGCGGCAAGGACCGGACGGTGCTGCACGACGGCGTCGTGGTGGCGGACGGTCTGGCGGTCGTCGACCTCTGACCGGGGCACCGGAGCCGATGCCTCAGCGGTGCGGTGCCGACTCTGGGATCTCAACGTTGCCGGGCTGGGCGGCGTTGAGATCCCAGTGGCGTCCGGGGGAGTGCGGCTGAGATGTCACGGGCTCTGGTTGATCAACCCGCGACGGGCGTGAGCATATTGCTGTCAACTCGGCGAATCTTGAGATCTCAACGCTGCCGGAACCCAGGCCGCGACGGAGGCGCCGTGTCGGCTCCAGCCGGGGGGCCGCGACCAGGCCGTGCGACGCGGGCTCATCTCGCCGAAGCGGACTCCCTCGCCGGATGCCGTCGCGCTGCCTCGCTCGTGCCGGTCGCCAGATGGGCCAGCACCAGCCGTTCCACCCGTTCGACATCCCGGTCCACGATCGCCTCGTACAGGAGTTCGTGCTCCGCCGCCATGGCTTCCAGGTCGTCGTGCTGGCCGAGCAGCCACCGCATCCGGCTGCGCAGCGTCCGCTCCAGTTCGCCGAGCAGTTCGTTCGCCGACAGGGACGTCACGACCTCGTGGAAGTCCGCGGCCGCCCGGCGCGCGGAAACTGCGTCCCCGGCGCGGGCTGCGCGCAGTTCGGCGTCCAGCACTTCCCGCAGCCGCGCCAGGCCCTCGCGCGTGCGGCGCTGCGCGGCGAGCCGGAAAGTGAGGCCCTCGAACGCGGTGCGCACCTCGTTGAGGTCCGCGACATCCGACGCGGTGAACTCCCGCACCACTGACCACGACCGCGGCCGCGGCGTCACCAGCCCCTCGTTTCCCAGCGCGCGCAACGCGTCCCGCACCGGCACCCGGCTCACGCCCATCTCCGCGGCCAGATCCCGTTCGACCAGTTTGCTGCCGGGAGCCCGGGTGCCGTCGAGGATTTCGTTCCGCAGCCGTTCCGTGACGCGCTCCGACTCCGACGCGAAACCCGGCTCCATCCGATCCCCTCCCGCCGTCACCGACAGTATCGGCGAACCTCCTCCCAGGTTCCCGGAAAAACCCCTGTCCGGCAAGCTCTGGCCGCCAGGTTGCGCCGTTTGGTATACCTAACGCACCGAGCGGAAGGAACCCGATGCGCACTCGCTGGCGTGCCCGCCATGTGCTTGCCCACCAGAACGGTCGGCACGCTCTGCTGGAAAACGGCGAGGTCGTCTGGGAGGACGACGTCGTCACCTACGTCGGCCCGCGGTATGCCGGAACGGCCGACCTGGACGTCGACCTCGGCGATTCCCTCGTCCTCCCGGGCCTGATCGATCTCGACGCGCTGACCGATGTGGACCATCTCGTCCTCGATTCCTGGGCTCCCGCAGACCGTGCGGCGGGTCTGCAGTGGTCCGAGGACTACTTCGCGCACCGTCGCCGCGACGTCTTCACTCCAGAGGAACGGCAGACCATTCGCGAGTACGCGCTCGTTCAGCTGGCGCTGCACGGCATCACGACGTTCATGCCGATCGCGTCGGAGGTGCACTCCTCGTGGGCCGAGCCGTACGAGGAGCTTGTCGCGACGGCGGACTTCTCGCGGAACCTCGGGCTGCGCGGATATCTAGGCCCCGCTTACCGTTCCGGCGTCAACGTGGCCACTGTGGACGGTAAGCGCACGGTTGCCTTCGATGAACGTCGCGGCGAGGAAGGATTCGCCGACGCACTGCGGTTTCTCGACCACGCAAAGGAACTGGGCGATCCGCTTGTCAACGGCGTTCTGCTGCCGTGCCGCATCGAGACGCTCACCGAAGACCTCATGCGCGCCACTGCCGAGGCGGCGCGGCAGCGTGACGTCCTGGTGCGGCTCCACTGCCTGCAAGGCGTGCTGGAACGCGAACTGATCCTGGACCGTTATGGCGTAACGCCGCTGGAAATGCTCAAGCGCACCGGCCTGCTCGGCGACCGCCTGCTGATCCCGCACGGGCAAGTCCTCGACCGTCATCCCGACGTCCACGGCGAAGACCGAGGCGACGTCGCGACGTTGGCCGCGGCTGGTGCGTCAGTGATCCACTGCCCGCTCACGTCCTTCCGCTACGGCCACGCCCTGCGCTCGTTCCGCGACTACCGCGAAGCGGGGCTGAACCTGTGTCTGGGCACGGATTCCTTTCCTCCGGACCTGGTCCGCGGCATGGACGTCGGCGTGCACTTGGCGAAGGTGATGGACGGCCGCGCCGACGCGGCTCCAGCGGAGTGGTACGTCGAAGCGGCGACGCTGGGCGGCGCCCGCGCACTCCGTCGCGACGACCTCGGCAAGCTGACGCCAGGGGCGCAGGCGGACCTCGTCGCGTTCCACGTCGGCGACCTCCGCGACGGCGTGCAGGACGACCCGATCCGCACGTTCCTGCTCAGCGGAACCGCCCGCGAGGCAACGCATTCCGTCGTCGCGGGCCAGCCTGTGCTGGTGGACGGACACGTCCCCGGTGTCGACGAGCAGGATCTTCGCCGCCGCGCGCAGGCGTTGTTCGAGAAGATGCGCGCCGCGTATTCGGAGCGGGACGTCGAACGCCGGGAGGCGGAGGAGCTGTTCCCTCCGACCTTCCCGGCGTTCCAGGAGTAGCAAGGGCGGGCTATCCCCGCGAGACGACAGCCCCGCCCTTCACCACCAGCCGTCGCGAAGGATGGGACACGACGGCCTCGGCCGGGTACACCGCCTCTACGAGGAAGAAATCAGCGTGGTCGCCGATCTGCAGGCCGTAATCCTTGAGCCGTAACGCTTTCGCGCCGCCGTACGTCGCCGCGTGCAGTGCGAGTTCGATCTCCGGGTCGGTCCGGAACGAGCTGCGGTACGCCAGGTGCATGGTGCGCGTGAGCATGTCCCCGTCGCCGTACGGTCCCCACAGGTCGCGGATGCCGTCGTTGCCGCACGCGACGTTCGCGCCCGCTGCCCGCATTTTGGCCAGCGGCGGCACCGGCCGGTCGTACACCGCCGCGGTGGTCAGCGTGATCCGCTGTTCGGCGAGGCCTTCGATCAGCCGGTCCTGCTGCGCCTCCGGGATGCCGCAGATGCCGAACGCGTGCCCGATCGCGACCTTCCCGGCCAGGCCGAGCGCCTTCGTCCGCTCGATGATGAGCTCGATTTCCCAGGCCCCGAGCGGACCTTCGTCGTGCAGGTGCAGGTCGACACCGCAGCCGTGCCGCGCGGCGATGTCGAAGATCGCGTCGAGGTGCCCGCGCGGATCGCGGTCGTAACCGGCCGGGTCGATGCCGCCGACGTTCTCCACCCCGGACGCCACGGCGCGCTCCAGCAGCTCCAGCGTGCCGGGCCGGGTGAGCAGGCCGCCCTGGGGGAAGGCGACCTGCTCGACGGTGACCCGGCCGCGATGCCGCGCCGCCGCTTCCCGCACCGCCTCGATGCCGGACAGCCCCAGTTCGGGGTCTACATCGGTGTGCGTGCGGACGAACGAGGTGCCGTTCGCGATCATCACGTCGAGCAGCGAGGCCGCGGTTTCGGGCGAGAGGAGCCCGAATTCCTTGCGGCGGCGCTGTTCGTTCGAGATCCGGTCGGCGAGGACGGAACCCGAGGTGTTCGGGACCCAGGGGAGGCCCCAGAGGGTCTTGTCGAGGTGGCAGTGGGCGTCGACGAGGCCCGGAAGCAGCAGCGCTCCGCCGCCGTCCTCGACCGGGACATCCGCTGGGAGGTCCGCGTCGGCCGGTCCGAACCCGGCGATCCGGCCATCGCGCACCAGCACGTCCGTCGGATCGCCACCGCCGGTCCGGACGTTGCGCAACAACAGGTTCACGCGACTCCCTCCGCGGCCTCGGCCCGCACCGTCGGCTCGCGGCGCTCAGCGGTGGCGAGGCTGACGCCGACGGTGAGCACGATGTTGACGATGATCGCGAGAAGGCCGGGATTGAGGCCCCACAACGTGTTCTTCGAAGCCAGGACCGTCCACGCGACGATCGCCACGCCGACCACGAGCCCGGTCGCCGCGCCCGCCTTGGTCAGCCGCCGCCACACGAGTCCCAGCACGATCGCCGGGAAGAACTGGGAGACGCCGTTCTGCCCGGTCAGGAGCAGGTTCACCAGCAGCGCGGGCTGGAAGATCGCGAACAGCAGCGCCACCGCCGTCACCACGACGACCAGGCCGCGCGACAGGCGGAACACACCCTGTTCGGTGGTCTTCGGCCGCAGGACGCCCTGGTAGACGTTGCGGGCCAGCAGCGTCGCGGACTGCAGGAGCAGCAGGCTGATCGGCACGATCGCGGCCAGCGCGCCCGCGCCGCCGACGAGGCCGACCACCCACGACGGCATGGTCTTCAAGGTCAGCGACAGCAGCGCGCCGTTGGTGGCGCTGCCCTTCAGCCCGGGCACGACCAGCATCGCGGCGAAGCCGACGAACAGCGTCAGCGCGATCAGGATCTGGTACAGCGGAAGGTAAATCGCGTTGCGCCGGATCGTCTGCTCGGACTTCGCGGTGTACATCGCGGCCAGCGCGTGCGGGAACATGAAGAACGCCGCGCTGGTGACGAGCAGGGTCGACATCATCCACGGCACGCCGAGCGGGCTGCCCGGCGCCGGCACGCCGAGGAAGCCGGGGTGCTGTGCCTGCACGGTGTCGATGAGATGCCCGAAACCGCCGAAGTAGTGCACCGGAATCGCGATGCCGACGACCAGCACGGTGCCGATCAGCAGGATGTCCTTGAGCACCGACACCCACGCGGCGGCCTTCATGCCGGACGCGTAGACGAACACCGCGATCAGCACGACCGCGAGCACCATGCTGGTGACCCGGTTGATGCCGGTCGTCGTCTCGACGATCTGGCCGAGGCCGAGCAGCTGCGCCTCGATGTAGGGGATCATGAACGCCACGCCGACGATCGCGGTCAGCGCGCCGAACCACGGGCTGCGGAACCGGTGGGTGAAGAAATCCGCTTGGGTGACGAGGTTGTGCTTCTTCGCGTACCTCCACAGTGGAGGGAGGAAGAAGTAGGACAGGACGAAGGCGCACGTGCCGTAGCCGGCGATGTAGAACGCCGCGCCGCCGTTGGCGTAGGCGAACCCGGAGGCGCCCAGGTAGGTGAAGGTCGAGTAGGTCTCGCCCGCGGCGAGCACCCAGAACAGCAGCGTCCCGTAGGACCGGCCGGCGACCGTCCACTGTTCGAGGTCCATCTGCTTCCGGCCGCGCGCGGCGAGGCCGATGACCACCGCCAGCGCCACCACGGCCAGCGCGACCGCCGCACCCGCGTTCATCGCTGCTCCTGCTCGGTTTCGGCGGCGCCGGGGCGCCGGATGCGGTCGGCGACGCCGAGGAACACGGGCGTGAGGGCCACCCAGAGGAGGATCCAGAACCCGATCTCGGGCAGGAACCAGATCCGGCCGCCGCCGCTGAACCAGGGCAGGCCGGCGATCATCGCCACGTAGGGAGTGAAGGCCACCGCGGCCACCACTGCGGAACGCTTCATCGCGCACACCCTTCATCGTTTGGTATACCATAAGCGCGCCTGGTGGCGAGTTGTCAAGAGTGCGGGCGGGAACGATGCGGGCTCGCGACTATTCCGGCCATGCGGGTGCCCATAGGACGTGCTGGGTTCTCTGGGCGCGATGGAGATCGGTTGTCCGATGTGGACGCGGCGGGTTTGACCGGGTGTTCGATGGAACTTTGGTAGACCGGATCGCCTGGTTCGCCGAGTCGCACCGGTCGCTGGTGGCCTCCGGCCGAACCGGAGCTGAGGTGTCAGTGCGGAGCAGCCGATCTTCTATCCGGTGCTGAACGAGGACTACACGGTGAAGATCGCGCGATACCGGAATGCCCGGTGCGACGGGGCGGGTTGCGTGACCGCTTCCGCGTCGAAACGGCGTTCCTCGACCGGGAGCTGTGGGTTCCTCCCGGGGAACTGGGCGAGTTCAACACGCACCTGGTCGGGAAGATCGAGGTCGTGCATGAGTTCCGCTGACCGGCGGCTCGTGAGCGGCGGTGCCGGTGCTAGCCGGACTCAGCACTCGCGAGCCCGCCGGACAACCCGCGGAAACACCGCACCGCCAGCTCCACCGGCGCTGCCTTCTCCTCAGTACCAGCCCACATCTCCAGCGAGATCCGGATCGCGTCCGTCGCCGCGGCCGCGACCAAATGCACGGTCACCTGGTCCGTCTCCGGTGCCAACCGCGCCAGCACGGGGCGCAGGCGGGTCTCGGATTCGCCGTTCACCCGGTGCCATACGGCCGCAAGCGCCGAATCATCCCCGCTTGCGGCGCGCAGCAAGCCGCGCGTCCAGGCGAATTCCGGGGCGGCGTCCGCGGCGGAGATTGTTGTGCGGATCGCGTCCTCGACCGCCTTCAGCAGCGGCGTTCCTTCGGGCGTCGACGCGAGGTGTTCCCGCCACGAATCGGCGCCGACGACCAGCAGCGGTGCGACCGCGTCCTCTTTGGTGCGGAAGTAGCGGTAGAAGGTCCGCGGGGCGACGCCCGCCGCGGCGGCGATCGCTTCCGCGGTCGTCCCCTGTGCGCCATGCTCGGTGAACAGTCGCGCGGCGGCACGGGCGATGTCCAGTTGCGTCGCCGCTTTGCGCCGTTCGGTCAGGGTCGGGGTCTTTCCGCTCACCGCGGCAACGCTACCCGATTACTGCCAAGAGTGCATATTTTGTCAAAGTGGCACAGTCTGCCACCAAGGCGTAAGGTGACGGCAGAGGAAAGGAGCGGACCATGAACCGTTACGAAGGACGCCGCGTGCTGGTCACCGGAGCGGGCTCGGGCATCGGGCAGGCGACGGTCCTGCGGATGCTGGCCGAGGGCGGGCGGGTCGTCGCCGCTGACGTGAGCGAAGCGGGCCTGGCGGACACCGCCGAGAAGGCCGGCGACGCGGCGGACCGGCTGAGCACCGTGGTCGTGAACGTCGCCGACGAAGCTTCGGTGAAGGCCGGGGTCGCGTCGGCGGTCGAGCAGCTCGGCGGGCTGGACGCGCTCGTCAACGCCGCGGGCATCCTGCGGTCGGCGCACACGCACGAGATGCCGCTCGAGGCGTTCGAGCAGGTGCTGCGCGTGAACCTGGTCGGCACGTTCCTGGTGATCCGCGAGTCGATCCCGGCGCTGCGCGAGGGTTCCGCGCCCGCGGTGGTGAACTTCAGCTCGACGTCGGCGATGTTCGCGCACCCGTACATGGCGGCGTACTCGGCGAGCAAGGGCGGCATCCAGTCGATGACGCACGCGCTGGCGTCCGAATACGCGAAGGACGGTATCCGCTTCACCTCGGTGCAGCCCGGTTCGATCTCCTCGGGCATGACCGACGGCAGCGGCAAGAGCAAGCAGAGCGTCGGCCCCGGCTTCCCCGAGGACGCCGACTACACCCTGCTCACCAAGCTGCTTCCCGCGCTGGGCCAGGGTTTCGCCGGTCCGGAGACGGTCGCGTCGGTCGTCGCGATGCTCGCCAGCGAGGACGCCGCGTTCATCACCGGCACCGAGGTCCGCATCGACGGTGGCACGCACTTCTGATGCGCGATTCGTTCAAGAACTCGCGGGCGGCCGGGCCGTAGCTTCGCGGCATGACACAGTTCCCGACCGCCCGGTGCGGGGGGCCGCGACGATCCTCGTGCCCGGCCTGCATGATCGGCGCGCACACGGCGCGTGCGCTCGCGGACCTTGGACAGGACGTCCTGGTCACCGGCGCCGGCGGACGGACGTCCCGTCGTTCCTAGCGGGCCGGGTCGCGGTGGAAACGCTCAACGTGACCGACCGGGAAGCATCGCGGGGATAGCTGAGGCGTTGGCGGAGATCGCGGCGGGCGGGGAGACCGGGCCGTATCTGGATATTTCGCGGCTCCGGGAGGAAACGGGCGTCGCGCCGGAGTTCGACGTGCGGGCGGCGGTGGCGGATTGCGCGGCGTGGCGGAAGACGAACCCGCGTTGCGCACCGGCCACAGTGGACGGTCCGGGCGGTGGTGCGAGAATGGCCGGATGGCAGCGGAACAGGGCGTCGAATCCGAGACGGACCGGGTCGTCCGGCAGCTCCGGGACGAGATCCTGGACGGGGTGCGCGCACCGGGCAGCAAGCTCGTCGAACGGGACCTCGCCGCGGACCTGGGCGTGAGCCGGGTCCCGGTGCGGGACGCGCTGAAAACCCTGGTCGCCGAAGGACTGGTCACGCCGCGGCCCCGGACGTGGGCGGTGGTGCGGGAGTTCACCGCGAGCGACATCGCGGACCTGCAGGAAGTGCGCGCGGCACTGGAAGTCCTGACGTTCAAACTCGCGACGATCCGCCATTCGCGCGCCGGCCTGGAGCGGCTCCGCGCCGCGATGGACGAGGAAACGGCCGCTGCCGCTGCCGGCGACGCCGTCGCGGCCCACCGAGCGGCGGCCGACTTCCACGAGGCCGTGACGGCGATGGCGGGGAACGAGCTGCTCAACGAGCTGGAACTGACGCTCCGCAGCCGGATGCGGTGGCTGCTGGGGCAGCACGAGGACCTGGAACGGGTCGCGGGGGAGCACCGGGAGCTGTACGAGGCGATCGCGCGGCGGGACGTGGAGACCGTGGAAGCGCTGTTGATGGACCATATGGAGAGCGGGCGGCATCTGCGCGGGCTGGGGCGCGCGGAGGGCTGACCGGCCGAGCCGTGGCGGACAAGGGAAGCGGGATCGGCTCGGGCGCGGGGGAGCCGAGCGGCCGTCAGCCTGAATCCAAGGCGAGAGTGCGCGGCATCCTGTTTATGCCGTGCTCTGGGGGACGGTCGCGGAAAACGCGATCAAGCCGGGCGCGATTCAGCTCGGGTGCGAGATTTCGAGGTAATGCTTGCCCTTCATGGGAATGCATTCGACACCGTCGACCGTGGGGTCCGGCGGCAGGGCGCGCAGGGCGCGAACGCAGTCGTCCGGGGTCGCGTAAGGCCCTTGGTACTCGAGATGGCGGGCGAAGGCGGTGCCGCTCAGCAGCAGAGCGCCACCACTCGTGGCGACGCAGAAAGCAGCGGTGGCCACGAATTTCCGCATGGTCGATCCCTCCGGTTCCGGCGATCGTGCCGACCGCCTCTTCACCGTCGCTACCCTCGCCGGGTCGCGGCGAACCAGCCCTTGCCTGTTCGGCTAACCGGAATTGATCGAACGGGCATCGCGCGCACTCCCTTGCCGGAACGGCAACTTTCCGTTCCCTCCTGCCTGACGTGGTGCTCCCCGGCGATCCATCAGATCACTGCGCCGCCACCGCACTGTCGGCAAAACGGCTTGGAACAGGGCTGATCGAAGCCTCGGCGCTCGGGTGAAAGCGAGACCTCCTCCGCCGATCAGGTCTAGACATCCGATGGATGGCCGACTTAGGCTCCCCGCCGTCACCGTTCGGTCACGGATCCGACAGGAGGACCGCCGTGTCGATTCCCGCGAGCTTGGTGCTTGCCGCGGTGCTGGCGGCGGGGGGAACGGCTGCCGTGCCGGCCGCTGCCGCGGAAACAGCCGCTTGCCACGGACCGATCCGTCCGGCGGCGATCCAGACTGTGCAGTCGTGCGACGGCATGGACCGGATCCTCGCCAAAGCCGCCGCGACCGTGCCGCGCGCCGGGCAGGTCGCTTGGCAGCAGCGGCCGGTCACCGCGTTCACGCACTTCGGCATGAACACCTTCACCGACCGGGAATGGGGCTCCGGCGCGGAAAAGGAGTCGACGTTCGCGCCGGCGGCGGTCGACACCGACCAGTGGATGCGGTCGCTGAAGGCGGCCGGCGTGACGCAGGTGATGCTGACTGCGAAGCACCATGACGGGTTCGTCCTCTATCCGACGCGCTACACGAACCACTCCGTCGTCGCGAGCCCGTGGTGGGTCGCGCCCGGGTGCGCCGACGGCGCGGTGGCGAAGGCCCGCGCGGACGCGCAGAACAGCCGGGCGCAGGATCCGTCCGCCTACTGGCAGGTCCGCGCCGCCGGATGTGCGAATCCGCGAGGTGACATCCTGCGCGACTACGTCGATTCCGCCCGGAAAGCAGGGCTGAAAGTCGGGGTGTACCTCTCGCCTGCGGACGGTGCGGAACTGCCCGCGCAGTTCTTCGCGGACCAGGTGAAACGGGTCGAGGCGAAGGTCGCCGCCGGGCAGCCGTTGAGCATCGAGGAACAGGCGACCTACGAGGACCGCGCGAACACGCCTGCCGGTCAGGGGCGGTACGGCACTGGCAGCGCGGCGAAGGTCCGCACCATTCCGTCGCTGGTCCCGAACGACGACCGTGCCGCGGCGCTCGCGGCCGGGAAACTGCCGAAGTTCACTGTCACCGAGGACGATTACAACACCTACTACCTGAACCAGATCTACGAGCTGTTCACGCAGTACGGCCCCATCGACGAGCTCTGGCTGGACGGGGCGAACCCCTGGCGCGGCAACGGAATCAGCGAGAACTACGACTTCACGACCTGGTTCCGGATGATCCACGCCCTGTCGCCGGATACCGTCACGTTCGCCGGGCCGGCGGGCGTTCGCTGGGTCGGCAACGAGCAGGGCCAGGCCCGCGAGACGGAATGGAGCGCGCTGCCGACCACCGGCGATCCGAACACCGCGCACAACGAAGAGTTGTTCGTCGGCGGGGCGGAGGGCGCCGACCTCGGGTCGCGGCAGGTGCTCGCCGATCCGTCCGTGCGATATCTGGAATGGGCACCGGCCGAAGCTGATGTATCAATCCGGCCGGGCTGGTTCTATCACCCGGACGAACAGCCGAAGACGGCCGCGCAGCTCGTCGACCTTTACCGCGCGTCGGTGGGACGCAATGCCTCGCTGCTGCTGAACGTTCCGCCCGGCCCGGACGGCCGGATCGCTCCGGCGGATACCGCCGCGTTGGCCTCCTTCGGACAGGCCATCGCCAGGACGCAGGCCCAGAACCTCGCCGCCGGCGCGCGAGGGCTGAGCGCGGTCACGGATTCCTCGCTCGCGACGTCGTGGTCTCCGCCGCACGGCGCGCAAACCGGGACGATGGAGGTCGTGCTGCCGAAGGCGGTGACCTTCGACCAGATCCGGCTGGGGGAGGACATCACTCGCGGCCAGCACGTCGAAGGCGCGACCGTACAGGCCGAAGCGGACGGTTCCTGGCGCACGATCGCAACGGTCACCACCATCGGCGCCAACCGTCTCGTCACCCTCCCGTCGCCGATCACCGCGGGCCACCTGCGCGTGGTCGTCACGCAATCGCGAGCAACGCCGTACCTGGCTACCTTCGCGTTGTACCGCACTGTCCCCGCCGCTTGAAAGGAAGTCATGACTCTACGCCGCAGAGCTTGGCTCGCCGCTGTCGTCGCGACGAGTGCCCTCGCTGTCGTCCCGCCGGCTGACGCCAGCACTGGTTCGATACCAGTCGTTTCGCCGACGCCGCAACAGATCAACCGGGACGCCGACGACGTGTCGTTGCCGTCCTCGGTGGTGCTGGTCACGGACGGCACCACGGACGGACCGGCCAAGGATCTGCTGGTTTCCCTCTTGAAACAGCACGGAGTCAGGAAGATCAGCGCGGCACCGCAACGCGGGTTCGTCATCCGGCTCGCCACCAGCGGGGACGCGCCGACCCCGGCAGAAGGCTATTCGCTCGCCGTGCGGCGAGACGGCGTGACAATCAACGGCCGGGACGGCGCCGGACAATACTACGGCGTGCAGACATTGCGGCAGCTGTTCCTCCGAAGTGGACACGGCTGGGCGGTGAGCGGCGTCGCGGTGCGAGACTGGCCGAACATGGCGTTGCGCGGATCGATCGAGGGCTTCTACGGTCCGCCGTGGACGAACGACGACCGCGTGCGGCAGATCAAGTTCCTTGGCGAAACCAAGGCGAACACGTACATCTACAGCGCGAAAGACGACGCGTACTTGCGCGCACAGTGGCGGGATCCGTATCCGCAACAGGAGCTGGACGCGCTGGGCCAGCTTGTGCGCACGGCGAACGCTAACCACGTCGACTTCACCTACGCCTTGTCGCCCGGCGTCTCGATCTGCTTCTCGTCGCCGCAGGACGTCGCGGCGGTGAAAGCGAAATTCCAGGCGGTGTACGACCTCGGCGTGCGCTCGTTCTCGCTGCCGTTCGACGACATCTCGTACACCAAATGGAATTGCGCTGGCGACCAAATGGCGTTCGGCGCGCCCGGCCAGGCGGCCGCGGGCAAGGCGCAGGTTTCGTTGCTGAACGAGATCACCAAGGACTTCGTGAAGACCCACGACGGCGTCCGTCCGCTGCAGACTGTGCCGACGGAATACAGCGACCTCAAGGACTCACCGTACAAGACCCAGCTGCGAGAGAATCTCGATCCGTCCGTGGTCGTGCAGTGGACCGGTACCGCGGTGGTGCCGCCGAGCGTGACGAACGACGAAGCGCAGCAGGTGTCCACTGTGTACGGACGGAAAGTGTTCCTCTGGGACAACTACCCGGTCAACGATTACGAACAGTCGGCCGGACGGCTGCTGCTCGCACCGTACGCGCATCGCGAAGCAGGGCTGTCGAAGTATCTCAACGGGATCGTCTCGAATCCGATGAACCAGGAAGCGGCCAGCGAGGTCGCCGAGTTCGGGGTCGCCGATTTCTCCTGGAACGACGCGGGCTACTCGCCGGACCGGTCGTGGCCGCAGGCACTGGCCCGGCTCGCGGGCGGCGACCCGCGCGCGACGGCGGCGTTGAAGGTCTTCGCGGACCTCGAACACCTGGCACCCGTCTTCGGCCCCACGCCGTGGCAGCCCCAAGCGCCGGTGCTCGCGGCCCGGGTCGCCGATTTCTGGCAGCACTGGAACGCCGGTGACCACCGGGCTCTGGACAAACTGCGCTCCTATGCCGAACAGATCCGCAACGCTCCCGCGGTGATCCGGGGCGGGCAGGTGCAGAGCGCCTTCGTCAGCGAGGCAGGCCCGTGGCTGGACGCGACCGCGCTGTGGGGCGACGCGATGGTGACCCGGCTGGACGCGCTCGCCGCGGCGACCCGCCGCGACCACGCGACGGCGCAACGCCTGACGGCAGCCGCGGACGCGCTGGTCAAGCAGGCGGAAGCGGTGAAGACGGGCAACAGCAACCGGTGGGGCGTGCGGCAGGCACTGGTCGGCGACGGCGTGCTTGACGCGTTCCTCGTCCAGGTCCGCGCGGAGACGGTCGGATGAGCGGGGGAGAGATGAACGTGAGCAGGAGGAGTTTCCTCGGCGGAGCGGCCGCGGTCGCCGCGAGCACGGTGTTCGCCGGCCCGGCGGGCGCGGCCGGCCGCCGCGGGCTGAGCGTGTCCGGCGATCAGTTCTTGCTGGACGGCAAGCCGTTCCAGATCGTGTCCGGCGCGATCCACTACTTCCGGCTGCGCCCGGACCAGTGGCGCGACCGGCTGTCGCGGCTCAAGGCGCTGGGTCTCAACACCGTCGAAACCTACGTGGCCTGGAATTTCCACCAGTCGACCCCCGGCCGAGCCGATTTCCGCGGCCCCCGCGATCTCGCGGCGTTCATCCGGCTGGCGGGGGACCTCGGTTTCCAGGTGATCGTCCGCCCGAGCCCGTACATCTGCGCGGAATGGGAGTTCGGCGGCCTGCCCGCCTGGCTGCTCGCGGACCGGAACATGGAACTGCGCTGCGCCGATCCGGCTTACCTCAAGGCCGTCGACGCGTGGTACGACCAGCTGATCCCGCGGCTCGCCCCGCTCGAAGCACAGCACGGCGGGCCGATCGTGGCCATGCAGATCGAAAACGAATACGGCAGCTATGGCAACGACACCAGTTATCTCGCACATTTGCGGGACAGCCTGCGTTCCCGCGGAATAACCAGCCTTCTTTTCGTCGCCGACGGTGCTTCCGAATTCTTCATGCGCTTCGGTGAACTGCCGGGAACGCTGGAAGTCGGCACCGGCGACGGCGATCCCGCCCCGAGTATCGCCGCGCTGAAAGCTTTCCGTCCCGGGGCACCGGTCATGATGGCCGAATACTGGGACGGCTGGTTCGACCACTGGGGCGAGCCGCACCACACCACCGATCCGCAGCAAACCGCCGCGCACATCGACCAATTGCTGGCCACGGGTGCGTCCGTGAACCTGTACATGGCCTGCGGCGGCACCAACTACGGCTTCACTGCCGGCGCCAACACGTCCGGTGTGCAATACCAGCCCACCGTGACCAGCTACGACTACGATTCCCCGGTCGGCGAGGCTGGCGACGTCGGAGCGAAGTTCACCGCACTGCAGGCTGTGCTCACCAAGTACACGAAACAACCAGTCATCGCTCCGCCTGCTCGTTCGCCCCGCTTGCCCGCACAAACGGTCACTCCGTCCGGCACGGCGTCCCTTTTGGGCTCGCTGTCCGCACTGTCCACGGTGGTCAAATCGGCGCAACCGGTTTCCATGGAACGGCTGGGCCAGGCGGCCGGCCTGATCCACTACCGCACGATCGTGCAAGGCCCGCATTCCGGCCCGCTGAGCATTCACGGCCTGGCGGACCGCGCCCTGGTGTTCGTCGACGGGGTGCACCTGGGCGTCCTGGACCGCAACCACCCGGACGCGACGCTGGACCTGAAGCTGGAGAAGCCTCGGACGCGGCTGGACATCCTGGTCGACACCATGGGCCGGGTGAACTACGGCCCGTACCTGGCGGATCGCAAGGGCATCGACGGCTGGGTCGCGATGAGCACCCAGCAGAAACTGTTCGGCTGGGAGATCCGCCCCTTGCCGCTGGACGACCTGTCCCGGCTGAGGTTTTCGTCCGCCTCGCCGGGCCCCGGGCCGGCCTTCCACCGCGCGACCGTGGCGATCGCCGAGCCAGCGGACGGTTTCGTCGCCCTGCCCGGCTGGGAGAAGGGCGTGGTGTGGCTGAACGGCTTCAACCTCGGACGGTATTGGAAGATCGGGCCGCAGAAGACGCTGTACGCGCCGAAGTCGTTGTGGCGGAAGGGGCAGAACGAACTGGTGGTGCTCGAAATGCATCAACCGGGGACCGCGATCGAGATCCGTCCGGAGGCAGATCTGGGCTGAAACCGGCGAAGATATCCGGCGACTGAAGGGTCGCTTAGGCTCACCGGCCGCTGGTGCGACGGCGAAAGCATGCAGTCGTCCGAGCGCCCCTGCCCGGGCCGGTCGATCGGGGCCGGATTCCAGTGCTCGTGACCGGCGCCCGTCCCGGTCACTGGTCCCCGGCGAGGTTCTCGATCGCCCGTTTCCGGCTGTGGTCGAACACGATCGAACTGCGGAACTGCACGACCTCCTTGCGGCTGCTGAGATCCTCGACGAGGAACGTGTGCAGCCGGGCGACGTCCGGAACCGCGACGTGCAGCAGGAAGTCGTCTCCGCCGGCGAGGACGAAGACGGCCATCACCTCCGGCATGGCGAGGGCGTCGCGGCGGAACCGGTCGATGATCGGCTGGCTGAGCGGGCGGATCTGGGCGAACACCATGGCCTGCACCGACCTGCCCAGCGCGGGCAGGTCGACCTCGGCGTGGAACCCGGTCAGCACCTGGCGGGCCTGCAGCCTGCCGATCCGGTCGGAACAGGTCGACGCCGCGACGCCGACGCGGTCGGCCAGGTCGCGCATCGGGATGCGGGCGTCCTGCTGGAGTTCGTGGACGATGAGGCTGTCGATCCGATCCAGGTTCGGAAATTCGGGCATCTGCCGAACATATCACTGTCTTCGGCCCGGAGAGCGCGTTCCCGGAGGCAAGCTGAAGCCTGTGAACCGAACAGAGAGTTTCGCTGGCGAAGAGCTGCAGGTCGTCCGCGGCGCCCGGTCGGGGGTCCCGATCGCCGTCGCGATCCACTCGACGGCGCGGGGTCCGGCGATCGGCGGGTGCCGGATCAAGCCGTATCCGTCGTGGCGGGACGGGATGGACGACGCGCTGCGGTTGTCGGCGGCGATGACGATGAAGTGCGCGCTGGCCGGACTTCCTTACGGCGGCGGCAAAACCGTGGCGGCGCTGCCCGCGGAGGGGCTGGACCCGGTGCGACGGCCCGATGTGGTCGCCGACATCGCCGAGGCGATCGCCGCGCTGGGCGGGCGGTACCGCACGGGCCCGGACATCGGCTCCACGTCCGAGGACATGGCGGAGATCCACCGTCGTGCGCACGGCTGGGCGTTCTGCCGTCCCGAGGCACAAGGCGGCAGTGGAACATCGAGCGCGGCGACCGCGCGGGGCGTAGTGGCCGCACTGCGGGCCGGTGTCGCGCCGGGTTCGGTCGCGGGGCTGCGCGTCGGCGTGATCGGATTCGGAAGCGTCGGGCGGCTTGTCTGCCAGTCGCTGCTCGAGCGCGGCGCGAAGGTTGTCGTGACGGACGTCGACCCCGGGCTCCGGCCGGTCGCGGAGCGGCTCGGCGCCATCTGGACGACGGAAGATCTGGTGCGCGAGCCGCTGGATGTGCTCGTGCCCGCCGCGACGGGCGGAGTGCTGACGGCCGAGTCGGCGGCGGCTTGCGGTGCCTCGCTGATCGTGGGACCGGCGAACAACCAGCTCGCTGCCGAGGAGGTCGCGACGGTGTTGCGGGACCGGGGAATCACGTGGATTCCGGATGTCGTCGCGAGCGCCGGCGGGATCATCCACGCGGTGGGCCGCGAAGAACTCGGGATGGACGAGAGGGCGGCGAACGCGAAGATCGACGCGATCGGCGATACGGTCCGTGCGGTGCTGTCGCGCGCTCGGGAACGGGGGCTGACGACAGTGCGGGCCGCGCGGGAACTCGCGGCTCTCGCCTGAAGGAAAACGCAAGCCAGGGCTCCGGGTCCCGGCCCGGAGCCCTGGCCTCCTTTCCCGTTTTTCGCGGGTCAGTACCAATGCGCGCGGCCGCCGATGCGGCGTCCGGTCCCGCCGAGCACCGCCAGGATCGCGCCGATCACCACCAGGGCGATCCCGATGCTCCACAAAATATGGATCGAGGTGATGAACCCGATCACGAGCAGAATGACGCCGAGAACAATCACGGGGAGAACCTCGTCTTTCTTCTCTCGGTGGGGACTAAGGCGTGCTTTCTCCGGAATACCCTCACTCGGTCGAGTGAAACATGGCTTCGGGAGGGAATTCCGCGGCGCGCATTCTCGCGCGCTGTGAATATGTCACCGCATTGGTCGGTTCGAAGGCAGGAATTCAGGCAAACGGCGTAAGGCAGCGCGGCGGCGGCAACCCCCGCCGGGAAACCGGACGAAGGGGACTGATGCCCGCCCGCCTGCGTCGGCGCGGCAGGACAGGCATCATGGGGTGGTGGCCGGATGCCCCGACCGCGTGCTTCCTTCTGTCCGGCCAGGGCAGGGACGACCGACGACGGGACCGTGACGATGGACGAGCCGACCGACCCCACCCCCGACCCGGTGCCCGACTTCCGCGTCGTGCGGGAGGACCGGCCCCCGGCCGCGGTGCTGAGAGTGCACGGCGAGGTCGACATGGTCACCGCGCCGCTGCTGACCGCGGCGGTCGACGAGGTGCTCGCCGGTGCTCCGGCCGTGCTGGTGCTGGACCTCGCCGCGGTGGAATTCCTGGCTTCGGCCGGGCTGACCGCGCTGGTGACCCTGACCCAGCATCCGACGTCCGGAGCGAGCCTGCGGATCGTCGCCTCCGGACGGGCGACCGTGCGGCCCATCCAGCTCACCGGACTGGAGCGGACGTTGCCGCTGTACCCGACGGTCGAGGCGGCGCTGGCGGCTTCCTGACCTCGGGGGTCTGTTCCGGACGGACGGCACGGGTGAACCCGGCCCGGGCCGGGTAACCGGGCGGCGGAAGGAGTTCCGGGGCGGCCGCAGCGCTGGCGCCGCGAGAAGAACGCCTGTCGAACGGGGAGAACATGCGCATCGGCTACACCTTGATGACCGAACAGACCGGACCGCGCGAGCTCGTCAGCTGCGCGACTGCCGCGGAGCAGGCCGGATTCGACTTCGCGGCCTGCAGCGACCACTATTCGCCGTGGCTGGCCGAACAGGGCCACGCGCCGTACGCGTGGAGCGTGCTCGGCGCGGTGGCCCAGGCGACCGAGCAGATCGAACTCATGACGCTCGTGACCTGCCCGACGATGCGGTACCACCCCGTGGTGGTCGCGCAGAAGGCCTCGACGGTGCAGCTGCTGTCCGACGGCCGGTTCACCCTCGGGCTCGGGGCGGGGGAGAACCTGAACGAGCACGTCGTCGGCAGGGGCTGGCCGTCGGTGTCGGTACGGCACGACCGGCTCGCCGAGGCCGTCCAGATCATCGGCGGCCTGTTCGACGGCGGCACGTTCACCTACACCGGACAGCACTACCGCGCCGACGGGGCGAAGCTGTGGGACCTCTCGCCGACCCGGGTGCCGATCGCGATCGCGGTGTCCGGCCCGAAATCGGTGAAACGGTTCGCGCCGGTGGCCGACGCGATGGTCGCGGTCGAACCGAAATCGGAGCTGTGCACGCAATGGGACCACGAGCGGGTCGGGCCGCCGACGCGCAAGATCGGCCAGCTGCCGGTCAGCTGGGACCCGGACCGCGGGGCGGCGATCCGGCGGGCGCACGAGCAGTTCCGGTGGTTCGGCTCGGGCTGGCCGGTGAACGCCGAGCTATCGGGAACGCAGGCGTTCGACGCGGCGACGCAGTACGTGCGCGAGGACGATGTGGCCGTGGGGATTCCGTGCGGTCCGGACGCGGGACCCATTGTGGACGCGGCGAAGCAGTTCGCGCAGGCTGGATTCACCGATCTGGCGCTGGTGCAGATCGGGGGCGCGGAGCACCAGCCGGAGTTCGTGAAATTCGCGCAGCAGGAGCTGCTGCCCGCGTTGCGCTGAGCTTCCGCTGTCCTCCACTGTGGAGAGACGAAGCTGGGCCCGGGTGTCGAGGCACCCGGGCCCAGCCGTGCTCACCCGGTCACGGATGCCGCAGCAGCGCCCCGAATCCGTCCGTCAGGTCCAGCCGCTCGTCCATCACCACGACGTCCGCGCCGACCGCGACCGCCGCGTACGGCAGGGCCTCGTCCGCCCGCCGGCGGGCCGGTTCGTCCACGCCGAGGGCGTCCAATCGGGACGGGGCCGCGCCGATCTGAGTCGGTTCCGCACCCGTGTACACGGTGGCCTCGCCGGAGTCCCCGACCAGCAGCGTCGCCACATTCGCCTCCGCGAGCGCCGCGGTGACGGCGGACAGCCCGCTGACCGCCAGCGCCGATTCGCGAGAAGCTTCGGCGCGGAAGCGTTCGGCCAGGTCGTCGAGCTCGCGCAACCGTTGCCCGGTAAGCAGTTCGTGCACGGCGCGGTCCAGCTCGGCCCGGTCCGCGCCAGCGGCGCGGCTGCCCGCGTCGACCTCCGCGGTGAGAGAGCGGGCCGGTTCGGGCAGCCGGTCGTGCAGTTCCGTGCGGGCCTGGACCTCACCGGCCAGGACGATCGCTCGCGGCCGTACGCGTTCTGCTGCCTTCGCGACGTGGTCGGCCACTTCCGCGAGGTTCTGGTGCGCCGTCTGCTCGGCGTGCGACTGGATGTCGCGGTGGGCCGGTCCGCCGCCGCGGACCTTGTGCACCGGATGTTCCTGCCCGCGCACGGTTTCGGTTTCCACACTGCCGTCCGGCCGGTGCACCTCGATGTCCGCGCCGGTCCGGTCGACGAGCACCACCAGGTGCGCGGGCGCTTCCTCGAGATGGCTCACGGTCGGCAGGAAATACGGCAGTTCGGAGTAACGAGCCTCCTGCGCGGGCGGCGGAGCCGCGAGCCGCCGGTCGAGCAGGACGGCGCCGTGCGCGGCGACGATCGTGCGTCCGGCCCGGCCGACCGGCGGAGCGCTTTCTTCCACCGCGCGCAGGACCGCTTCGACGCTCGGCCGGTCGGCGCCCTGGTCCTCGAGCGCGGCCTCGATCTCCTTGAGCCGCAACCGCAGCTGCTTGGCCGCGTCCTCGGTGTCGTGCGATTCGTCGAAGTGCACCGAGACGAACGGCCCGTCCGTCAGCAGTGCGCGCAGTTCGCGTGTGTCCATTTCGGATTCTTCCTCCCGTCGTTCGGGACGGCCTCACCGGGTACGGGGCAGCTCGGGCGAGGCGGTGTCCAGCGGCACCGCACCGGAACGGACGAGGCCGAGCTGGACGGTCTGCCGCCGGCCGACCTTCTCGAGCGCCCAGTCCGACGCCGTGCGCAGGCGGTTTCCCGGCAGGGACAGCAGGTGGTAGCCGCGGGTCACCAGACGGGCGGGAAGGCCCGCCAGCGGGACGTGCAGCGGGTTGGCCGCGCCCTGGCCCGACCCGAGGTCGACGGCGAAGCCGAGGTCGTGGTGCCGGTAGCGGCGCGCCCGGCCGACACCGAGGGACGCGGCGACGTTGTTCCCGGCCAGTTTTCCTTGCCGCTGCGCGTGCTGCGCGGTCATCGGGGTGGTCTGGCCGGGACGGGTCAGGTCCGGCACCGCTGCCGCGTCGCCGCAGGCGAACACGTCGTCGCGGCCCGGCACGTTCAGCTCCGGCGTGACGACCAACCGGCCCTTCACGGTTTCCAGCCCCAGATCGGAGACCAGCGGATCGGGGCGGACGCCCACGCACCACACCAGCGTGTGGGTCGGCACCGCGTCTCCGGTGGTCAGCGTTACGCCTTCGACGTCCGCGTGGTCCACCGACGTCTTCATCCGGACTTCGACGCCGCGCCCGCGCAGCACCCGGTCGGCGGTGGCGCCGAGCCGGGGATCCAGTTCGGGAAGCACGCGTTCGGCGATGTCCAGCAGCATCCAGCGAATCGGCTGTCCCTCGAGTTCGGGGTGGCGGCGCGCCAGAGCCGCGGTGAACTCCGGGCCCTGCGCGGCGACCTCGGTCCCGGTGTAGCCCGCGCCTACGACAACGAACGTGCACCGGGCGTCGCGCTCGGCCTGGTCGTCGGTCGCGGCGGCCAGTTCGATCTGGCGGGTGACGTGGTCGCGCAGGTACAGGGCCTCGGGCAGGCCGCGGAAACCGTGTGCGCATTCGGCGACGCCGGGGATCGGCAGCAGCTTGTTGACGCTGCCCGCCGCGAGGACCAGCCGGTCGTAGTGCAGCTTTCCTTCGCGGTCCTCCGGGTCGGTGTAGGTCACGGTGCGGGCGTCGAAGTCGACCGACTCCGCGGTGCCCAGCACCAGCCGCACGCCGCGCAGAGTGTCCGGAATGGACACCGCGACGTGCCGGGGGTCGACGATCCCGCTGGCCACCTCCGGCAGCAACGGCAGGTACAGGAAATAGTCGGTGGGGTTCAGCACGACGATCTCGGCGCGGTCGCCGAGGGTCCGCAGCAGTTTCTGGGCCGCGTGGTATCCGGCGAACCCGCCGCCGACGATCACGACTTGCATGGGCGCCTCCTTTCCGTGGAACGGGTACCCGGAGCGCGGCCGCGCAATCGCGCCGGTTTCGCCCCGTCGCGTCCCGGGCATCCGGGTCCGGTACCCGGTTGCGAGGAGGAGCGGATGAGCAGCACGATCACCGAAATCGTGGACGTCGACGTCCCGGTGTCGACCGCGTACAACCAGTGGACGCAGTTCGAATCGTTCCCCGAATTCATGGAGGGCGTGGAGGAGATCCGCCAGCTCGACGCCACGCACACGCACTGGGTCACCCGTTTCGGCGGCGTCGGCCGGGAGTTCGACGCGACCATCACCGAACAGCATCCGGACGAACGGGTCGCGTGGCGCTCGGACTCGGGGCCGGACCACGCCGGGGTGATCACGTTCCACCGGCTGGCGGACGCCAAGACCCGGGTCACCGCGCAGATGGAGATCGACCCCGAAGGGTTCGCGGAGAACGCCGCCGACAAGCTCGGCATCCTGGACCGGCGGGTCAAGGGGGACATGCTGCGGTTCAAGCAGTTCATCGAACAGCGCAGGCGCGAAACGGGTTCGTGGCGCGGCGAGGTCGAGCGGCCCGGCTGACAGCGTTCTCCTCGTTCTCCTCGGGGTTCCGCACGGTGTTTCGCGGAACCCCGAGGTGCTGCCGTGGGACGCCGCACAGGCGGGCATGGCCCGGCCGGGCGCCGGGTAACCGGACCGGAGCGAACCCGCGCAGAGAGGAGAACAGCATGGCCCGCGTGGCAGTGCTCGTGGACGAAATGACCGAGGACGACGAATTCCGGGTGCCGTGCGAGCGGTTGCGTTCCGCCGGGCACGAACCGGTGGTGGTCGGCTTGGCGAAGGGCAAGAAGCTCACTGCTTTGCATGGCACCGAAATCACCACCGACCAGGCCGTGGACGACGTGCGCGCGGCGGACTTCGACGCGGTCGTGGTGCCCGGCGGATATTCGCCGGACAAGATCCGCACCAGCGAGCCGATGGTGGCGCTGGTCCGGGAAACGGCCGCCGCGGGGAAGCCGGTCGCGGCCGTGTGCCACGGTCCTTGGCTGCTCGCCGAATCCGGGCTGGCTCGCGGCCGGACGGTGACGTCGTGGCCGTCGTTGCGAACCGACCTGCGCAACGCCGGCGCGGAGTGGGTCGACCGCGAGGTGGTCACGGACGACGGAGCGATCACGTCGCGCAATCCGAACGATCTGCCCGCGTTCTGCGACACGTTGCTCGAGCGGCTGAAGTAAGGCTCTCCGCGGCGAGCAGCCACGGCCGGTGGCTGCTCGCCGGGCCCTGGCCTCAGGAGAGCGCGAACCGGATGCCGAAGTGGTTGAGGGTCGCGGGCAGCCGTCCCGGCCGCAGGTCGGCGGCAGTGCCTCGCGGCGCGAAACCGGCTTGCTGCAGGAGCGCGGCGAGCAGCGTCGAAGTCGTGAAGAGCACGACGTCGCGGCCCGGGCACACGCCAGGTCCGGCGCTGAACGGAACGAGCGCCGGGTTGGCCTCGGCCCGGCCGTCCAGCCAGATGTCCGGGGCGAAGGAATCCGCGTACGGCAACGTTTCCGGGTCGCGGTGGAAGAACGGCGTGTAGATCAGGAACGACGTTCCCGCGGGACCCCAAGCGGTGTCCTCGGTGCTTTCGCGCAGCAGCGCGGGCGTCGTCGGCCAGAGGCGGATGGATTCCAGAACGCAGGCGCGCAGGTACGGAAGCTGTTGCGGCTTCGAGAGATCCGCTTCGGCGGCTTCGCGGCGTGCGGCGGCCAGCTCGTCGGGATGTGTTGCGAGCAGGGCGAGTGCGCGGAGAGTCGCGATGGCGGCGGCGTCGAAGGCGAACAGCCAGTGCGGCACCTGGCCGGTCGGGTCGACGTCCGGGCCGGCTGGGTGTTTCGCCATCGCCGCGCCGAGGCTGCCGGGACGGTCCAGGCCGAGCTGCCGGTCGAGCAGGGACTGGAACTGGCGGCGCTGCTCCTCCCGTCGCGGGTGCGCGAACGCCCAGTTCGCGTCGAGCCGCAGCTGGTCGAGAAGATCGGTGACGCGCCGGTCGGCGGTGGTGTCGCCGCCGAGCACGATCTTGCGGATGATCGTCCAGAAGTGCTCGGTGAACTGCGTCGCGTCGAGGTCGGGGAACCCGGAAAGCATTTCGTGCGCCTCGGTGCGGATGGCGTCCGCCCAGGAGCCGGCGAGTTCGTGCGCGGCGCGGCCGGGTTCGAGGACGGTTTCGTTGAGCTTCCGCCGCCGGGTGCGCGTGGCTCCGCCGGAGATCAGGACGCCGTGCGGCTGGAAGTGGCGCAGTGCGGCGTCTTTTTCGGCGGTGTCCGGGCTGAACGGGGTCGGCGTGCCGGCCAGCAGCGCGCCGACGTGGTTCGGTTCGAGCACCAGCCGGAACGACCGGCCGGGAACCGGCAGGTCGAGCGGACCGGGCCCGTAGCGCTCGCGCAGATCGCGCAGCAGGCGGATGCCCGACCGGTCGACGCGCAGTTTCTGCGCCGCGGCCATCGCGCGGGGACGGCGTTTGATCAATCCGATGCCGACCGTGGGGGCGACCACCCGCGCGACGACGCGGCCCGAGTCGCGGACCGACGCCCGCTGCGGGCGGATGTCGGCCGGGGGCAGTGCGGACAAATCCGGGCTCGCGGTCGCGTGGGTAGTCGCCATGCTGTTCGGTTACCCGGGCCGGTCCGGGTGAAACCTCCGGGCCGCGCGGAGGGGGTCGCGTGTCCCTTGTGGACTGTCGGAAACGCCAGGTGTGGAACGGTTCTGGCGGCGAGCGCACGGTCCGGAGCGTCCACAGTGCTCGCGGCGGGACCGAAGCTCAGACTGGTCGCGCGCAGTGCGCTGGGGTACGGTCGGGGCAGGAGCGGTTCAGCCCACGTGCCGTCGCCTGACCCGATGCGGCCCGCTTTCCGGGCCCAGGGCCGGGCCGCACGTTCCGGCCCGGCCTCGCGTCTGCGAGGAGGGCTCTATGCACGAAACGCTTGCTTACCTGCCGGGAGCACCGGCGAGAATTCTGATCACCGCGACCGCGGACGAAACCGTCGTCGCGGTCTCCGCGGAACTGGACCG
Source organism: Amycolatopsis echigonensis (assembly GCF_014174495.1). Classification (GTDB taxonomy): domain Bacteria; phylum Actinomycetota; class Actinomycetes; order Mycobacteriales; family Pseudonocardiaceae; genus Amycolatopsis; species Amycolatopsis echigonensis. Next base: position 121,672 of record NZ_JACJHR010000005.1, on the reverse strand, counting down.
GCGCTCCACCTCGCGGCTGGGCGACGTCCTCGCCGAGGAGACAGCCCTGGGCCCGCCGGTCTTGGTCGTCGACCTTTCCGGCCTGACGTTCTGCTCGGTCAGCGGACTGGAAGTGCTCACCGACGCCGCGCGCGCGGCCGCCGCGGCGGGCGTCGGCTTCGTCGTCGTGGCCGCGCAGCGCGCTGTCCTGCGGCCGCTGCGCGTTCTCGGGCTCGACCGGGAGCTGAGGGTGGCCGGATGCCTTGCCGAGGCCGTCGAAGGGGGTGCCGCCGCGCGGACGCTGGCGACTGAGGTCGGTTGACCGCCCTGGTCAGGCCCGGCCCCCGGGTTTCCGGAGGGGCCGGGCTCAGCGGTGCCCGCGAGCTGGGCGGAACCGCGAGGGGGCTCTGCCGCCCGTCCGGGATCCGGGTATTTTGGCAGGAGCTCCGGGACAGTCCGGGCTGGCGGGGAGGGTATGGTGGAAGGCAGTGGCAGCGGGACGGTCGACTACTCGGCCGTGGTGCGGCTGAGCGGCGACCCGGCCGGGTTGCGCGGCGAGGTGGGCGAGGTGCTGGCCGCGGAGCCGCGGATGGTGGTCTTCGAGCTGAGCGAGCTGACCTCGTTCTCCCGGGAAGACCTCTCGGCGCTGCGCGAGACCGCCCAGCCGAGCGAAGCGGTGTTCGCCTGCCGGGAGGGCGCCGTGGCCCGCCAGGTGCTCGAAAAGGAGGGGGTCCCGGTCTCCGATTCGGCGTCCGCGGCCCTGGCCCTCGAAGACGAATCGCTGCGGCCGTCCGGCGAGCAGTTCCGGTCGCTCACCGAGATGCTCCTGGCCGCGCCGACGGTCGGCGACGTCCTGCAGGTGATCGTGGACGGGACCGCGTCGCTGGTGCCCGCCGCCGAACTGGTGTCGATCACCCTGCGCGGGCCGGACGGCGACTTCCACACCGCCGCCTACACCGACGAGAAGGCCGCCGAGCTGGACCAGCTGCAGTACAAGCTCGGCGAAGGCCCGTGCCACGACGCCGCGCTGCCGGACCGCCCCGAATTCCTCGAAGCCCCCGACCTGCGCGAGGACGAGCAGTGGCCGCGGTGGTCCCCGGCGGTGGCGGAGCTGGGCTGGCGTTCGGTGCTGGCGACCGCGCTGGTCGACGTGTCGCGGTTCTCCGGCGCGCTCAACCTCTATTCCCGCGCCCCGGGCGGACTGGCCGACGCCGACCACGACGTCGTGCAGCTCCTGGCCAGCCACGCGACCCTCGCGGTCGCCGAAACGGACGCGGTGACCCGCAGCGAGCTGAACCAGGCCCAGCTGCGCCGCGCGCTGGACAGCCGGGACGTGATCGGCCAGGCCAAGGGCATCATCATGGCGCGCCGGGGACTGGACGCGGAGGAGGCGTTCGACCTGCTGCGCCGCACTTCGCAGCAGCTCAACGTGAAGCTGGTGCACCTGGCGGGGACGCTCGCGTCCCGGCACGTCGAGCTGGACGGACCGGTTTCGGAGATGGGCGAGCCGGACCCGGTGTGACGGCGGGAGCGTTCGCGCCGCGTTGCTCGCGACAGCGGCCCGGGCCGAGCGTGTCCGGGAGGCGGGCGCCGGTTTTGCCCGCTGAGCAGCGGTGGCGCGATACGGAGCACGGGCTCGGTTTTCCTTGCGGCACCCCACGGGCGGACCCGCGATCCCGACGTGTCCGGCACTGGCCGGCGGGGTAGCCGGGTACGGAGGACTCGAGCCGACTGAGGAAGGAGCCCGTCATGGTGCACCCCGTGCCGCCTGGACCGGAGCCCGTCCCGTCGCCGCCGGAGCCGGTGCCGCCGTTCCCGCCGGAGCCCGCCCCGCCGCCGCGTCCGGGGCCGGGTCCGCTGCCTCCGCCGGAGCCGCCCGTCCCGCCCGAACCGCGCTGACCGCGCTGACAGTGCTGACCGCGTCGCCGCGCCCGATTGCCGCGCGAGGCGACCGGGTACTTCCCGGGAAAGCGCCGAACGCGAACGGAGGCCGGCGATGGACGAAGCGAACCAGGCCGAGCCGGGAGTCGTGGTCGGGGACGACGGTTCCGAGGGCGCCCGCCTGGCCGTCGACTGGGCCGCCGCCGAGGCGGAGGCGCTCGGGACGTGCCTGGTGGTCGTGCGGACGATGACGTTGCCGATGCCGAACGTGGACTTCGTCCCCGGGGTGATCACCCCGGTCACGGGCGAGATCGTGCCCGATCAGTCCGTTGTGGACTACGCGGAGAAGGAGCTGGCCGAGGTCGCCGCCGAGGTCGGCCGGAAGCGGCCCGGGCTGCCGGTGCGCACCCGGGTGCGGTTCGGGCGGGCGAGCTGGGAGCTGGCGGACATCGGGCGGCGGGCGGAGCTGATCGTGGTCGGCGCGTCGGGGCGCGGCGCACTGCCCCGGCTGCTGCTCGGGTCGACGGCCTCGCAGGTCGTGCACACGAGCGCGCGTCCGGTCGTCGTGGTGCGTGCGGCGGCGGAGAAAGCCCGGCGGGTCGTCGTCGGGGTGGACGGGTCGCCGGCCAGCGTCGCGGCGGTGCGGTACGCGTACGACTTCGCCGACCGGCACGGCTGCACCCTGCACGCGGTGCACGTGTGGTCGGAGCCGCCGGAGGACGTCTTCGGCCCGGCCCGCTCCGGCGGCGAGGGGCAGCAGAGCCCGCTGGACGAGGGCGAGCGGCTGCTCGCGGAATCGCTCACCGGTCTCGCCGAGCGGCATCCGGATGTCGTGGTGCGACGGGAGGTCGCGCTCGGAAGCGTGGCCGAGGTGCTGCTGGACCACGCGGAAGCGGCGACGCTGCTGGTGGTCGGCGGCCACGGGCGCGGTGCGTTGCGGGGCGCGTTCCTCGGTTCGGTGAGCCATGCGATGGCCTATCACGCACCGTGTCCGGTCGCGATCGTGCGGGAGGGCGTCGAGGAACACCCGGGTTAGCGCTGCAGGCTCCGCCGAACGAGCGCCGCCGCCAGCCGGGCCTCGTCCCCGGGCACCAGTTTCGCCAGGCGTTTCGGGTCGGTGGGCAGACCGGCTTTCTTCGCGCCGTCCAAGGCTTTGCGGTCGAAGTACGGACGCAGCCACGGCCACACCGCCTGTGCCTCGCGGCAAAAGATCTGCGCGCCGGTAGGGCCGATCCGGGGGAACTCGGTGATGAGCTTCTCGAGCCGCTGCGGATCGCCGTCGGCGGCGTCGGCCATGCGGCGCAGGTCGTCGCGATACTGGTCGCGAATGAACTCGGCGCCTTCGCCGAGGTGCTGCGCGGTGCTTTCGTCGTACTGGACGTAGTGCGCGCGGCCGAGGGCGTCAACGCGTTGCTGCCACGTGGAATCGCGCATCGCAGCCGGGGAGCGCCAGCCCGAACGCGACAGCTCGCGCGCGGCGGCGACGGCGATGTCGGCGCTGATCCGCGTTGACAGCAATGTGGTGAGCACCAGCAACCGGTACAGCGGCTGCGGTTTGTCGGCCAGCTTGATCCCGGCTTCCTCGGCGAACGTCGTGCCGTGCTCGGCGAGGAGTTCGTCCACTCGGCGCATACGGCCTGGATTCCCGTTCGGGCGGAAGCGAAACTCAGGGCTCTTCGGGGAACGGCTCCATGGCGAATTCGACGCACAGCCGCCAGCCGTCCGCGCCGGGCGCGGGTTCGGTCCAGGCGTCGAGCGAATCGGTCACCGCGCGCAGGATGTGCCAGCCGACCTCGTCCGGCCCGGGCGGGAACGCCCAGGACGAGGTGGTGGCGACGGTGACCGTCATCCGGCCGGAGCAGCGGAACGAGCACTCCAGCACCGCGCCCTCGTCCGCCCGGCGCGCCTGTGCCGCGACCGCCTCCTCCACCGCCAGCCGGAGATCGGCCACCTCGTCGAGGGTGAACTCGGCCGAGCCCGCGACGTCTTCGGCCACCAGCCTGGCCAGGAACAGCAGTTGCCCGTTCGCCGGCAGGCGCAGTTCGACCAAGGGCGCGGCCGCGGTCAGCACATCCGTTCCGTCCGCATCGCGCTGAGGCATGTTCTCCGGGTTACCCCGCCCGGCGGCGGGCCAATCACCGCCGGACGTGCCCGGGAGCACCCGAACGGCCCGTTTCCGGGACGGCACGACGGGTAACCGGGGGACCGGAGCACGGCAGGGAAAGGAGCACCCGGCATGAGCACCAACGCATACCTCTCGTTCCTCGCGATCGGGATAGCGCTGGTCCTGGTGGACGGCCAGATCATCTACCGCAGCGGCCGCCGCTACCTCGCGAACGCCTACGGGGACCCTGGAGCCGGCGCCTCGATGACCCGGCTGGTGACCGTGTTGTTCCACCTGGGGACCTTGGGCATCCTGGCCCTGATCTCGACCGTCGACATCGGCGGGAGCGACCTGCCGGGCGTCGTCGGACGCCTCGGCGTGCTGCTGCTGATCCTGGCGCTGGCCCACGCGGCGACGCTGGGCGCGCTGGCCCGGATCCGCGGCGAGCAGGACGTGGCCGACGCCATCGCGCATCGCGACGAGCGCGTGGCGCGCCGGGCGGAGGCGGATCTGCAGGCTCCGACAGTCACGCCGGTGCCGGGCCAGGAGGGTCGACATCCGGACGTGAGCCCGTCGTTGGAGCAGCGGTCGCCGTATACCGCCTGACGGATCGGAACCGGTGCGCTTCCGCGGTGTCGGCACTGCGGAAGCGCACCGGTTCTCTGTATGCGGCCTGGACTTCGCCGATGCGACTGTCTACAAGCGAGGGTCGACCGGCTCGGATTCCAGTGCCAGCACGGCGAAAACGCATTCGTGCACGCGCCACGTCGGCTCGTCGCGGGCGAGCCGGTCCAGTGCTTCGAGGCCGAGGCCGTACTCCCGCAGCGCCAGCGAGCGCTTGTGGCCGAGGCCTCGCTGCCGCAGCCGGGACAGGTGGCGCTCCTCGGTGTAGTCGGGGCCGTAGATGATCCGCAAGTACTCCCGTCCGCGGACCTTCAACCCCGGCTGCACCAGCCCGCGCGAGCCGCGGACCAGGTTGGCGGCCGGTTTGACGACCATGCCCTCGCCGCCCCGCGCGGTGAGCTCGGTCCACCAGTCGACTGCCGCCGCGACTGAGGCGGGGTCGGTGGTGTTGACCGGCAAGCGTCCGGTCGGGGCGAGGAAGCCGTCGCTGCTTTCGACGAGCCGGTCCGCCAGCGCGAGGTGCCAATCGTGGGATCGCTGGTGATGGGCCTGGCCCGCGGACGCCAGCACCTGGAAGGGCGCGAAGCGTACGCCGTCGAGGCCGTCGGTCGGCCAGCAATAGCGGCGGTACGACTGGGCGAACGCGTCCGCGTTGGCCGCGCGGGAACGGGTGCGCTCCAGCAAGGCCGAGACGTCGAGGCCCGACTCGTCCGCGGCGGCCAGCGCGGTGGCAGCGGCCGGGAGCGCCGAGCGGGCAACAGCGCCGACCGCGGCGTACTGCTCGCGCAGCAACTGCTCGGCCTTCACGCTCCACGGCAACAGTTCTCCGTCGAGCAGCAGCCAGTCTGAGCCGAGTTCGTCGAACAGACCAGCCTTTTCCGCGGCCGCGCGGATCCGCTCGACCGCTTCGGCCGTCAGCGCTTCGGTGAAGAAGTGCCGGCCAGTACGCGTCCACACGGCGCCGAGTGCGTCGCCCGGTGCGCCGAAGCGCGCCCGGGCGGCGTCGAGCGACCGGCAGACGAGCGCGACCGCGCGCGAACCCATGTGCTTTTCCTCGCACACCACGGAATCCACGCCCTCCGCGCGGAAGTACTCGAACGCCTGGTCCGGATGTTCCAGCAGCCCGTCGGCCGTCGCGGTGGCGACCGGCGACATGGTCGGCGGCAGATAAACCAGCCAGCGCGGATCGATCGCGAAGCGCGACATCACCTCCAGCGCCGCGGCCGCGTTCTCCTCCCGGACGCCGATCCGCTTCTGGTAAGCGGTCTCGATCACCCGGCGGCCCAGAACGTCGGCGACGTCGAGAACTCCCGGGTCGCGGCGCGCGACGGGTTCGGCAGCCGCCGGGTTGGCGGGGAACGGTTTGGCGGGCTCGTAGTAGACCTCGGCCGCCGGGACGGAGACGATCTCCTTTTCCGGATACCGCAACGCCGTGAGCGCTCCGCCGAACACGCAGCCGGTGTCCAGGCACAGGGTGTTGTTGACCCATTCCGGTGTGGGCACCGGGGTGTGGCCGTAGACGACCATCGCGCGGCCCCGGTACTCGTTGGCCCACGGATAGCGCACCGGCAGGCCGAATTCGTCGGTCTCGCCGGTGCTCTCCCCGTACATGCAGAAGCTCCGCACCCGGCCGGACGCGCGGCCCTGGAAGCGTTCGGTGATCCCCGCGTGCGCGACGACCAGCTTTCCGCCGTCCAGGACGTAGTGGCTGATCAGGCCGTCCATGAATTCCCGCGCCTCAGCCCGGAATTCGGCTGTCTCGGCCTCGAGCTGCGCCAGCGACTCCGCGAGGCCATGCGTGACCTGCACATTCCGGCCGTGCAGCGCACGCAGCAGCTTGTGCTCGTGATTTCCGGTGACGCAGAAGGCATTTCCCGCGCGCACCATGCCCATGACGAGCCGCAGCACGCCCGGCGTGTCCGGGCCGCGGTCGACGAGATCGCCGACGAACACCGCCCGTCGCTCCGGATGCTGAGCCCCGATCGCGCGGCCCTGGTCGTCGCGCTCGATGGCGTAGCCGAGTTCGGCGAGCAGCGCTTCGAGTTCGGCGCGGCAGCCGTGGATGTCGCCGACGATGTCGAACGGCCCGGTCTCGTGCCGCAAGTCGTTGTACAGCGGGACGCGCGTGATCGCCGCTGCGGAGATCTCCTCCGGGGTGCGCAGCACGTGCACCGTCCGGAAGCCCTCCTTCCGCAGGCTGCGCAACCCGCGGCGCAGCTGGTCCCGCTGCCGCCGGATCACCTGCGCGCCGAAGTTCCGGTCCGCGCGTTCGGCATTGCGCGCGACGCACAGCGATTCCGGCGGGTCCAGCACGATCGCCACCGGCAGCACGTCGTGCTCCTTGGCCAGCGCGACCAGCGATCTGCGCGAGTCGGGCTGCACATTGGTCGCGTCGACCACGGTCAGCCGTCCGGCGGCGAGCCGTTTGCCGACGATGTAGTTCAGGACGTCGAACGCGTCCTTGGTCGCCGACTGGTCGTTCTCGTCGTCGGACACCAGCCCCCGGCAGAAGTCCGACGAAATCACCTCGGTCGGCTTGAACTGCGCGCGGCCGAACGTCGATTTGCCGGACCCGCTCGCGCCGACCAGCACGACGAGGCACAGGTCGGGGATCTCCAGCGCGCTCATGCCGCACCGCCTTTCGTGAACAGGGCGAGCTGCGTCGCCGGACCGACTTCGGGATCTTCGGAACCGACCGGCAGGGTCCGCACGCCGTAGCCGTAACTGCTCGCGACCCGGTCGGCCCACGCGCGGAACTCGGCGCGAGTCCATTCGAAACGGTGGTCCCGGTGCCGGAACTTGCCCGCGGGCAGCGACTCGAAACGCACGTTGTACTCGCTGTTGGGCGTGGTCACGACGACCGCGCGCGGCGCGGCGAACTCGAACACCGTGCGCTCCAGCGCTTCGAGCCGCGGCGGGTCGACGTGCTCGATGACCTCCATCAGCACCGCCGCGTCGAGGCCGGCGAGCCGGTCGTCGCGGTAGGTGAGCGAGGACTGCAGCAGTTCCAGCCTGGCCCGCTCCCTTTCGGACATCCGCTCCAGCCGCAGCTTCCGCGCCGCGACCCGCAGCGCGCGAGCCGAGACGTCCGCGGCCACGATCCGCTCCACCGACCGCTCGGCCAGCAGGTCGCGCACCAGCGCGCCCTCGCCGCAGCCGAAATCGCCGACCGAGCGCGCGTCCAGCGACCGGAGCACGGCCATGATCGTGCCGCGCCGCTGCTCGGCCAGCGGAACCGGCCGGTCCGGCGCTTCGAGGACGGCGGGCTCGGCGAGCGCGTTGTCGAGCTCCTCGGGCTCCGAATCGTCCACCTCGGCCAGCCGGGTCAACGCGGCGGTCGTCAAGGACCGGCGGTGCGCGAGGTAGCGGCGGGTGATCAGCTCCTTTTCGGGATGCCCGGCAAGCCAGTCGCCGCCGGCGCGCAGAAGCTTGTCGATCTCGTCCTCGCTGACCCAGTAGTGCTTCGCGTTGTCCAGGACCGGCAGCAGCACGTAGAGGTGGTTGAGGGCGTCAGCCACCCGGACTTCGCCGGTGAGCCGCAGGTCGACATAGCGCGAATCGCCCCACTGCGGGAACTGCGGATCGAGCGGGAGCGCCGCGGCCTCGACGGTCCAGCCGAGCGGTTCGAACATCCGGCGCACCAGCTCATCGCCGCCCGGACAGGCGGGCACCCGGATGTCCAGCGGAATCGGGCGGGCCGCCAGCTCGGGACGCGCCTTGCACCGGCCGGTGAGCGCGGTGCGGAAAACTTCCTTCAACGCCACCGAAAGCAGGCTCGACGCCGCGTAGGGACGGTCGTTCACGTACTGGCCCAGCGTGAACCCGTCGCCCGAGCCCGCCTTGCCGCGCACCAGCACCACCGGGTCGACCTCGAGCATCAGCGCGGCGGTGCACTGTTCGTCGGACGCTTCGGGGTAGAAGACGTGCGCCTGCCCGGCGGAAAGCTCGAACGACTGCACCCGGCCGGGGTGCTTGTGCAGCAGGAACCCCAGGTCGGAAGCGGGCTGGTGGGTGGTGGTGACGGTGAGGAACACCAGGGGAGTATTCCGCATGGCTTTTGTCCGTGTCGCGGGAGTTTCCGTCCGCTCCGCTCCGCACGCAGCCGATCACCGGGAATGCTCTTCTGAGCGCGCTGGAAACCGCGCTCCGGCACCGGTCACGAGGTGCCGCGAAGCAAAGCGGTCGCGACGGTGGCCGCGCCGATCGCGGTCTCGGCGGCCCGGGTGGACGAGCTGGCCCTCCCCGGGAGCTCTGGACCAGGCCAGCGGCGGCGACTCTCGGGGTCGCCGTCGCCGCTGCTCGCGCAGTCGTGGACCTTGGGGATCAGCCCGCCGTCGGCGAAGGCGGTGCTGGACAGGGCGAAGACGGCTCGTCGTGGGTTCGCCGACGCGGCGGCGGAGCTGACACTCGCGGCGCAGAGGACGGTCAGGGCGAAGAGAGCGATTCTGGTGCGTCTCACTGGAGGCTCCCGTGGCTGCTGGTGGTCTCTTGTCCGTTAGCAGGAAGAGCATGCGCCGGAACCCGCGAGGACCGTCGCGCGAGCGGCAGTGAGTACCACGTCTCCCGCCAAGAGTGCCGTGCGGTCGCGGTCTCCGGCGTCGTCTCGCGGATTGACGACCGGCGCAAACTTCGTTGTGGGGCACCACAATCTGGGCCGTCGCCGCCGTTGGCGCGGGTATTGTGGGACGACCGGCCGATCCCGGTAACGCGACGTCAGAACCATCAAGCGGAGGACAGGGTGCCGGTGGCGACCTCGGCCGCGGCCGCGCGCTCGTTCGACGGCGGCGAATGGTGGCACGCCGGCCGGGTCGCGGCCGGGCTGCTGATTCCGGGGCTGGCGCTGCTCGCGGCGGGCCGCCCGGACTTGATCATTTTCGCCGCGTTCGGTTCCTTCGCCGGAATGTACGGCCGCGCCGAGTCGCGTGCGCTTCGCTTGCGACACCAGCTTCAGGCCGGCGCCGTACTGCTGAGCGGCGTCTCGCTGGGGGTCCTGCTTTCGGCGTGCCACGCGCCGCCGTGGTTGCTGGTGGTCGCCGAGGCCGCGTTCTCGTTCGGCTGTGCGCTGGTGACGAACCGGCTGGACCTGAGCCCGCGCGGGCCGTTCTTCGGGATCTTCGCGCTCGGTGCGATCGCGCTGGTGCCGGCCGGACGGGTCGAACCGTGGGCCGGAATCGCCTTGTGCGCGGGCACGATCGCCGGGTGTGTCCTCATTGGACTGACTGGTCCGGGACGTCGGGCCGCGCCCGCGACGGGGACGCCGCCGTGCGCGCCGGGGTGCGGTGCCGCGTGCGCCGTGGTGCACGCCGGCCGGTACGCGGTGGCGATCGCGGCCGCGGGCGCGGCCGGGCTGCTGCTCGGCATGGACCACGCGAACTGGGCGATGGCCTCGGCGGCGGTTCCGCTGGCGGCGGCCGACCCGCGCAGCCGTTTGCATCCGGGTCTGCGCCGGGTGCTGGACCGCAGTGCGCACCGGGTTCTCGGGACGCTGGCCGGTCTGGTCGTGACGGCTTTGCTGTTGTTGCCGGGATTCGGAGCCGCGCCGCTGGCGTTGGCGGTGATCCTGCTGCTGTTCCCGACGGAGTTGTTCATGTCCCGGCATTACGGGATCGCTCTGGGGTTTTTCACTCCGCTGATCCTGGTGATGACGGAACTGGCCGCACCCGCCGCACCGGTGACGCTGCTGACGGCGCGGGTGGCGGACACGCTGGTCGGGGTCGCGGCCGGCATCGGGGCGGCGGTGCTCGTCCGTGCCCCGTGCCGGACCGCTGGTCTTACGCGGAGCGCTCGACCGTGACCTTCAGGTGCTTCATCAACGGCTGATCGCTCTGCGTGCTGTAATCGCCGATCGCGCACAGGACGTTCATTTCCGGCATGTAGCCGGCCGCGCAGCCGCGCGGGATGTCGTACGGAATCGCCCGGTAGCGCCGCACCGAACGCTTCGTGCCGTCCTTCGCGGTGGCCGTGATGTCGACCTCGTCGAACTCGCTCAGGCCGCGGTCGCGCATGTCGTCGGCGTTCAGGAACACCAGCGTGCGGAGGTTCTTGATGCCGCGGTAACGGTCGTCGTCCGAATAGATCGTCGTGTTCCACTGGTCGTGCGAGCGCATCGTGCCGAGCGCCAGCGTGCCGGCGGCGGGCACGACGTCCGGCAGGTCCGCGGTCGAGAACTCGGCGCGCCCGGACGGCGTGTGGAAGACCCGTTCGCGCGCGGCCTGATGGATGCGGAAGCCCAGCGGCTCCCGGACCCGGGTGTTGAAGTCCTCGAAACCGTCCAGCACGCGTGCCATGGTGTCGCGGATCCGGTCGTAGTCGCCGACGTAGTCCGCCCACGGCGTCGCGCTGTCCGGCAGCGTCGCGCTCGCCATCCCGGCGATGATCGCGGGCTCGGACAGCAGGTGCGGCGACGCGGGCTTCTTCATGCCGGTGGACAGGTGGACCATGCTCATCGCGTCTTCGACCGACGTCGACTGCGGGCCGGCCGCTTGGAAGTCCTTTTCCGTCCGGCCGAGGCAGGGGAGGATCAGCGCCTGCTTGCCGTGTTCGAGGTGGCTGCGGTTGAGCTTGGTGCTGACCTGCACGGTGAGTTCGCACTTGCGCAATGCGGCCGCGGTGTAGGGGGTGTCGGGCGCGGCGAGGGCGAAGTTGCCGCCCATGCCGACGAACACCCGCACGTCGCCGCGGTGCATCGCCTCGATGGCGCCGACCGTGTCGAGCCCGTGGTGCCGCGGCGGGTCGATGCCGCAGACCTCGGCGAGCCGGTCGAGGAACTCCGGCTCCGGGCGGTGGTCGATGCCGCACGTGCGGTTGCCCTGCACGTTGCTGTGCCCGCGCACGGGCGACGGCCCGGTCCCGGGGCGGCCGATGTTTCCGCGCAGCAGCAACAGGTTCACGATCTCGCGGACCGTGTCGACGCCGTGCTCGTGCTGGGTCACGCCGAGGCACCAGCTGATGACCGACCGGTCCGCTTCGCGGTAGATCTTCGCCGCCGCGCGGATTTCGGCCTCGGTCAGTCCGGACTGCCGCTCCAGGTCGGCCCAGGACGTGGTTTCGCAGACGACGCGGTACTTCTCGACGCCGGTGGTGTAGGTCTCCAGGAATGCCGAGTCGATCGCCTCGGGATCGGTTTCCGCCATCTCCAGCAGCGCTTTCGCCATTCCCCGGAGGAACGCCAGGTCGCCGCCGATGCGCGGCTGCAGGTTGAGCGTGGACGTCGGGGTCGCGCGGAAGGTCGCCATCCGGGCGAAGTCGTGCGGGATGATCGTGCGCGTGGCCCCGGCCTCGACCAGCGGGTTGACGTGCACGATTTGCGCGCCGCGCCGGTGCGCTTCGGCGAGCGCGGTGAGCATCCGGGGCGCGTTCGACGCCGCGTTGACGCCCATGATGAACAGCGCGTCGGCGGCTTCCCAGTCGTGGATGTCCGCGGTGCCCTTGCCGGTGCCGAGGGCCGCTTGCAGCGCGCGGCCGCTGGCCTCGTGGCACATGTTCGAGCAGTCCGGCAGGTTGTTCGTGCCGAACTCCCGCGCCCACAGCTGGTACAGGAACGTCGCCTCGTTGCCGAGCCGCCCGGACGTGTAGAACGCCGCCTGGTCGGGCGAGTCGAGGCCGCGCAGCGTGGCTCCGACCAGGTCGAACGCCTCCTCCCACGAGATCGGCACGTACCGGTCGGTCCGCTCGTCGTAGCGCAGCGGTTCGGTCAGCCGGCCTTGCGCCTCCAGCGCGGTGTCGCTCCAGCTGTCCAGTTCGGACACGGGGTGCGCGGCGAAGAATTCCGCGCCGACGCGTTTCCGCGTCATCTCCCAGGTGACGTGCTTGATCCCGTTTTCGCAAATGTCGAGATGCAGGCCCTTGGTGTCGTCCGGCCAGGCGCAACCGGGGCAGTCGAATCCGCCGTTTTCGTGGTTCATCTTCACGATCGCGCGCGGACCGGCCACCAGTTCCCGTTCCCGGACCAGGAACTGCGTCACGCTTTTCGCCGCGCCCCAGCCCGCGGCGGGATGGTGATACGGCTTGAACTCCGGCTGGTCCTCGCGCTGCTCGTCCACCGTCGCCCTCTCGCCCGGAATTGTGCTTCTCTTTCCTTATTCAAGCACGGCGGCCCGAGCCGGGCATCCGGGCGGGGAGCGCGACCAGCCCTATTGTGGACGGCGACAAACAATTCTGTGACCGCCCACAAAATCCCCGGGAAATCGGCGGTCGGGTCCGCGGCGGGAAATCCGCGCGGGCGTCGGGCGCGGGGCGCGGGTAGCATCCGGGGCGTGGCCGACCGGGAGGAAAGCGCTGTGCGGACCGCCGCCCTGACCGAACTCGTCGCCTGGGCCGACGACCGGCTGCCCCGGCTGATCGACGACGTCTGCGCGGCGAGCTGCGAGCGGATCGCGATGTACCGGGACGAGAAGATCGTCCCGCGCGCCGATCTGCACCGCTCGATCGCGGTGAACCTCCGGTTCATGGTCGACGCGCTCAGCGGCGGCGAGGCTCCGGACCAGCGCGCGCCGAAGGAGACCGGCCGCCGTCGCGCGCATCAGGGCGCGCCGCTGCCCGAGGTGCTGCAGGTGTACCGGATCGCCTGCGCGATGCTGTGGGACCTGCTGGTGGGCCGCGCCCGCGAAACGGGAAGCACGGACGTGCTGATCGACGTCGCGAGCCTGCTGTGGCAGGTCACCGACGAGCACGCGGTCCGCGTGACCGAGGCGTACCGGGCGGCGAGCGCGGAACTGCTGGTCGCGCAGCAGCGGCGGCGATCGGCGCTGGCCGAGGCACTGCTGACCGGCCAGCGCGGGTCCGATTCCGGGCCGTGGGAGGCGGGACGGCTGCTCGGCCTGTCGCTGGACGGCAAGCTGGCCGTGGTCGCCGCCGAAACGCGCGGGCTGGCCGAGGAGAGCCTGGTCGGCGTCGAGAGGCGGCTCGGCCAGCTCGGCATCGTGTCGGCGTGGCACCTCTCGCCGACGCTGCAAGCCGGGGTGGTGTCGCTGCGCGAGGAGCAATACGACGCGATGCTCGCGCTGCTGCGCGAACTGGCGCTGGCGCGCACCGGCGTCAGCCCGCTGTTCCGCTCGCTGACCGATACTCCGCGCGCGGTCCACCTGGCGCGGACCGCGCTGTCCCGCATCCCGCCGGAGCGCGGCGAGGTCCGCGCGTTCGATCCGAGCCCGCTGGCCGCGTTCGTCGCCTACGATCCGGACGAGGGCCGCCGGCTGGGGGAGCAGGTCTTCGGCGCGGTGCTCGAACTGCCCGCCGAGGAACGCGACGTGCTGCTGGAGACCCTGAACGCGTACTTCGCGCACGGCGGTTCGTCCGAACGCGCGGGGCAGGTCCTGCACTGCCACGCCAACACCGTCCGGTACCGGTTGCGCCGGATCCGGGAACTCACCGACCGGTCGCTGACCGACCCGCGGGACCTGGCCGAACTGGTCACCGCGATGCAGGCGCTGCGGGTCGATTCGGCGCGCTCGATTCTCTTGGGAGCTGACGATGCCTGACGAGTGGTACTACAACACGCGCACGAACGAGGTCGAGCGCGGCCGCCAGTCGCGCGGCGTGGACCGGCTCGGCCCGTACCCGGACGAGGCCACCGCGCGGCGGGCGCTGGAACTGGCGCGGGAGCGCACGAAGGCGGAAGACCAGGCTGACGCGGAGTGGAACAACCCGAAGTGACCGAACCGGATTTCCGCGGCGCGTCGACCGTCGGCGAGGCGATGCTCCGGGCGCCGAAGGTGCTCGTCGCGTCGGCGACGGTCGGCGAGGTGCGCGCGCTCTTCGAGGACGATCACGTGCACGCTGCGCTGGTCGTCTCCGGGGAAACGCTGCTGGGCGTCGTGGAACGGCCGGATCTGGAGGGGCTGCCGGACGCCCTTCCGGCTCATCGGGCGGGTCGGCTGACCGGCCGGGTGGTCAGCCCGGAGGCGGATCTGTACGCGACGTGGCTGAGCATGTCCCGGCGCAGGCTGGCGGTGGTGGACGGGAACGGGCAGTTGCTGGGCCTGTTGTGCTTGAAGCGCAGTGGCCGCGGGTTCTGTTCGGACGCGGATGTGGCGGCCCGGGGCGCGGAGAACGCCGGCCGGGCCGCCACCTCCGGGATCAGCGCCAGTCCACTTTGAACACCCACGCGTGCTTCCCGGCCGCACGCGCCGCCGCCGGAACGTCGATCACCAAGCGTCCGTCGCTCTGACTCCAGTGCAGCGGGCCGCCGTAGCCGAGCATGCTCATCCGGTCGCCGGGGCGGATCGGGACCGGGGCGTCGACCACGAGCTGCGAGCCGGGCGCGACGAGCGACATGAGGTAGAACGCCGAGCCGGGCTTCACGGTAAAGCGCAGGTCGCCGAGCTGGGCCATTCGCGACCAGTAAGTGGTCCCGTAGATCGCTTCCCCGTTGGTGCGCAGCCACTCCCCGGTCTCGCGCAGCCGCTGCTGCATCACGGCCGGGATGGTGCCGTCGAAGTCGGGGCCGATGTCCAGCAGGAAGTTGCCGTTCTTCGACACCACGTCGACCAGCGTGTGCACCACGTCGTCGGTCGTCATGTACTTGTCGTCCGGCGTCGCGCGGTTGTAGCCGTAGGAAAACGGGTCGAGACCCCGGCTCGACTCCCACTTCGCGACGACCGTGTTCGGGTACGTCGTGTACTCGGGCGTGGTGAAGTCGTGGTCCGGGATGCCGCCGCGGTCGTTGTACGTGACGTCCTTGGGTCGGCGCCGGTTCTTGGCCCGGTTGAAGTACTCGGTAAGCACGTCGCGGCTGTCGTTCACCCCGCCGATGTCGAACCACAGCACGTCCGGGTCGAAGCCGGAGATCAGCTCAAGCACCTGCGGCGCCTGAAGGTCCTTCACGAAATCGCGACCGGCGGTGTAGCCGGTGTAGGGCACCGGCGCGCCGGTGTACGGATTGCGCGGCGCGTGGCCCATCCACGGGTT
Source organism: Amycolatopsis echigonensis (assembly GCF_014174495.1). Taxonomy (GTDB): domain Bacteria; phylum Actinomycetota; class Actinomycetes; order Mycobacteriales; family Pseudonocardiaceae; genus Amycolatopsis; species Amycolatopsis echigonensis. Next base: position 106,176 of record NZ_JACJHR010000005.1, on the reverse strand, counting down.
GTCCGGGTTGAACCATTCCGGCAGCGAGAAGTACAGGCCGTTGCGCAGGCCCGGCGTGTACGTGCGCGAGGCGGCGAACAGGTCGGCGACGAGGTCGCGGCGCGGCCCGAGCTTCTTCGCGTTGCGGCCGCTGACTTTGGTGTCCCACAAGGCGAATCCGTCGTGGTGCTTGGACGTGAGCACGTAGTACTGCGCGCCCGCGTCCTCGATCAGCTGCACCCATGAACGCGGATCGAACCGCGCGGCGGTGAACTTCGGGATGAAGTCGTCGTAGACGAACGACTCGCCGTAGGTCTTGGCGTGGTAGGCGTAGGTGGGGCCGTTCGGATCTTGCTGGTTGTTCCAGTACCACTCGGCGTACTGCTGCCCGACCGGAGCCCACGCGGGCACCGAGTATACGCCCCAGTGGATGAAGATCCCGAATTTGGCGTCGCAGAACCAATACGGCGCGCGGTGCGTCGACAGCGACGCGTCGGTCGGCCGGAAATCCGGGATGCCGAGCGGGACCGGCAGGCTCCGCGTGGCGATCGTCGACCGGTCGGAGAGCACGCGGATCCGGCCGGTGGCGGGCGTTCCCGCGGGCAGGCCGCGGTCGGGGACCAGGCCGAGCCGCACCGTGGTCTGTTCGCCCGGCGCGAGGCGGGGGATCGGCGCGGGAGTGCGCACCTGGCCGCCCGGGACGTCGAGCGTGACGGTGATCCGGTCGCGCGTTTCGAGCCATACGGTGCCGGTGTTGACGATCGTCGCCTCGACCGCCTGCGGACCGCCGTCCTGCAGGAGATTCGCGGTCGCCCGGGCGTCGAGGACCGTCGCCGAACGGCCTTGCGCGACCGGTTGCAGCGTCAAGGCGAACACGTGCAGGCTCGCCACATTCGCCGCCGGCGACGCGGTCTTGGGCAGGGTCAGCGCGACCGCTTCGCGGGCAGGGTCGATCCACACCTGCGCGGTGCCGATCGACACCGGGTTCTGGTCGGTGCTGCCGCCCGGGCCGTAGCGGAAGGTCGAGACGACGGCACCGCCGGAGCCGTACCAGTCGGAGCCGGACAGAGTGGCGGTGCTGGTACTGCCGTCGGCGTAGTGGACGGTCGCATCGCCTCCGGTGCTTCCGTAGCTGCACGCGACGAGGAACGCCGCGCCGTAGTACCGGCCCTTCGGCAGGTCGATGCGCTGGCCGAGCGCGACGACGTTGTTCTTGGCCCCGGCCGCCGCCGAGCCGAGCAGATACGGCACCCCGCCCGCGGTGACCGTGCTGCCCGCCGGGATCTGTTCCGCCGGGAAGGTGTAGCCGGAACCGTCGAAGTTCCCGTCGTGCGCGCTCGCGGAGTCGATGCCGTCGTTGTCGAACCACGCGTCCAGCGCGACGGGCACCGGCGGAGGCGGCGGCACGACCGGCGTGCCCGACCCGTCCGCGACCACCGGCCGCGCCGTCCCGCTCGCCGCTGCCGCGGTGCCCGGCAGTCCGAGCAGCACCACGCCGCCGAGTGCCATGCCGAGTGCGTGCCGACGAGGATAGGTCGTCATGGAACCTCCACGGTGAAGTCCAGTGGTCCGATGCCTGGCGGGGAATTTCTGGATCATCAGGGAAATCGAGCGAACGAGCGGCCGATACATCTGATGAATCATCGTCGGCGTGCACGGGAGTGCTGTCAAGGAGATCCCGCTCAGCGGGGCAACGCGAAAAGCCGGCCACCCGAGGCTCCGGATGGTCGGCTTCTCGCGAGGGTCAGGACCGCAGCCAGACCGCCGTGTCCGTCGGCAGTTCGGCGGTCACCGCGTCGCTGGCCAGCAGGATCTCCGCATGCGGCGGCAGCGCGATCGGGGAACCGGAGAAGTTGAGGACGAACGTGAACCCCGGTTCCCGGCGGAAGGCCAGTACGTCGTCCCCGAGCGACAGCCACTCCAGATCCCCGGTGAATTCCGCGCGCAGGCGGAGTCCCGCACGGTAGAGGCTGAGCATCGACGCCGGGTCCGTCGCCTGCGCTTCCGCCGTGTACGCCTGCCATTCCGCGGGCTGCGGCAGCCACGCGCCGCCGGGGCCGAAGCCGAACGGCGGTTCTTCGCCGGACCACGGCAGCGGCACCCGGCATCCGTCGCGGCCGGGGTCGGTGCCGTTCGTGCGCGCCCACACCGGGTCCTGCCGCAGTTCGGCGGGGATGTCCTCGACCTCCCACAGCCCGAGCTCCTCGCCCTGGTAGACGTACATCCCGCCGGGCAGGGCCATGGTCAGCAGCGCCGCCGCACGCGCCCGCCGGGTGCCCAGCACCAGGTCCACCGAGCTGCCGTGCAGCCGGTCGGCGAAGGAGAACCCGGTGTCGCCCGACCGTCCGTACCGCGTGACGTGCCGGGTGACGTCGTGATTCGACAGGACCCAGGCGGGCGGCGCGCCGACGGCGTCGTGCGCTCGCAGCGTCCGCTCGACGACCTTTCGGAACCGCGCCGCGTCCCACGGGCAGACCAGGAAGTCGAAGTTGAACGCCGAGTGCAGCTCGTCGCGGCGCAGGTAGCGCGCGGTGCGGGTCATGTCCGGCAGCCACATTTCGCCGACCAGCACGCGCTCGCCCGGGTAGCTGTCGGCGATCTTCCGCCACGACCGGTAGATCTCGTGCAGCCCCTCCTGGTCGGAGAACGGGGTCTCGTCGCCGTCGGCGACGTCCGGGAGCCGCGCGTCCTTCACGAGCCCGTCGGCGACGTCGATGCGGAAGCCGTCCGCGCCGCGGTCGAACCAGAACCGGAGGATGTCCTCGAACTCCGCGCGGACGTCCTGGTTGTCCCAGTTGAAATCCGGCTGCCGCGAGCTGTAGAGGTGCAGGTACCACTCGCCGTCCGGCACCCGGGTCCACGCGGACCCGCCGAAGCGCGACCTCCAGTTGTTCGGCGGTTCCGCGCCGTCCGGCCCGCGGCCCGGGCGGAACCAGAACCGTTGCCGCTCAAGCGAACCCGGGCCGGCGGCGAGTGCTTCGCGGAACCAGCGGTGCTCGTCCGAGCAGTGGTTCGGGACGATGTCGACGATCACCCGCAGGCCCCGTCCGTGCGCCTCGGAGATCAGCGCCTCGGCCTCGGCGAGCGAGCCGAAAAGCGGGTCCACGTCCCGGAAATCGGCGACGTCGTAGCCGCCGTCGTCCATCGGCGACGGGTACCACGGGGTGAACCAGAGCGTGTCGACGCCCAGGGCTGCCAGATGGTCGAGCCGCGCGCGGACCCCGGCGAGATCGCCGACGCCGTCGCCGTTGCCGTCGGCGAAACTGCGGACGTAGATCTGGTAGATCGCCGCGGTGCGCCACCAGCCGGCGGCAGCTTGTCTTTCCGATGCGGTCACGGAAACAACCCTCCTCGTGGTGGGGGAAAGCCAGGAGCGGGGCGGGCTCAGCCCTTGAGGCCGCCCGCGGTGAGCCCGGAGAGGAGCTGCCGCTGGAACACCAGGAACAGCGCCACCATCGGCAGGCTGGCGAGCACCATCCCGGCGGTCAGCACGTTGAGCGGCATGTCGATCGCCACGCGCTGCAGCATCACCGAAAGGGTCTGCTTGCCGGTGTCCGGGAACACCAGCAGCGGCCAGATGAAGTCCTTCCACGCGGTGACCACCGCGAGGATCGACACCACGGCCAGGATCGGCCGCGAGATCGGCAGCACGATCCGCCAGAGCGTGCGCACCGGTCCGGCGCCGTCGAGCCGCGCGGCTTCGATCAGCTCGTCCGGGATCCGGTCGAAGAACCGTTTCAGCACATAGACGTTGAACGCGTTCGCGGCGGCGGGCAGCCACACCGCGGCGGGGGAGTCGATCAGGTTCAGGTGCAGCAGCGGCAGATCGCTGATGGTGACGTAGGTCGGCACCAGCAGCGCGGCGGCGGGCAGCATCAGCGTGGCGAGCATGAGCCCGAGAACGGCGTTGCCGAATTTCGGCCGCAGCTTCGACAGCGCGAAGGCGGCCGGGACGTCGACGGCCATCTGCGCCAGCCACGCCCCGCCGGCGACGACCAGGGTGTTGAGGAAGTATTTGCCGAGGTTCAGCTGGCCCCAGGCCTCGCCGAAGGTCTCCGGATGCCATTCGTGCGGGACCAGCGTGGCCGGGGTCTGGGCCAGTTCCTGCGGCGTCTTCATCGCCCCGGTGACCGCCCAGTACAGCGGGAACAGGAAGGCGAGCACGAACACCAGCAGCGTGCAGGCGAAAACGACGGCGTAGACCACCTTGCCGCGGCGGCTGCGCAGCGCGCCGGGCGAGACGAGGGTCCTCATGCCTGGTCCGCCTTCCTGGTCAGCCGGACGTACAGCGCCGAGAACACGCCGAGCGCCAGGAACAGCAGCAGGCTCATCGCGCTCGCCGAGCCGAAGTCGTTGTAGACGAAGGCGTAGCGGTAGAGCAGCAGGAGCACGGTCACCGTCGAATCGTCCGGGCCGCCGCCGGTCATCACGTACGGTTCGGTGAACACCTGCATGGTCGCGACGACCTGCAGCAGCAGGAGCATCAGCAGGACGAACCGGGTCTGCGGGAACGTCACGTGGCGCAGCCGCTTCCACATCCCGGCCCCGTCGAGTTCGGCGGCCTCGTACAGCTCGCCCGGGATCGTGCCGAGCGCGGCCAGGTAGATCAGCGTGGTGCTGCCCATGTTCGCCCACGTCGAGACGAACACCAGCGAGAGCGTCGCGGTGCCGCTCGAGTCCAGCCACTGCGGACCGGACAGGCCCACCGCGCCGAGCGCGGAGTTGAACAGGCCGGATCCCGGGTCGTAGAACCACTTCCACATCAGCGCGGTCACCACCGGCGGAAGCATCACCGGCAGATAGACCGCGAGCCGGAAGAACGCTTTGGCGTGGCGCAGTTCGTTGAGCAGCACCGCGGTCAGGAACGGCACCGCGAAGCCGAAAACGAGCGCGAGCCCGGTGAACAGCAGCGTGTTCCGCCAGGCGACGCCGAACAGCGGGTCGGCGAACAACCGGGCGAAGTTGTCGAGGCCGACCCAGGTCGGCGGGTTGACGAAGTCGACCTGCTGGAAGCTGAGCAGCACCCCGCGCACGATCGGGTACCACGAGAACATCGCGAACACGACCAGCGCGGCGCAGAGCAGGCCGTACGCGGTCAGATTTTCCTTGATCTTGCGGCGAAGCCGGGCCCGGCGGCGCGCGGACGGGGAGGCGGCGTGGCGCCTGGCCGGCGACGAGGACGTCGCGGGCCAGGCGAGCAGGCTACTTGACCTGGGCGAGGACACTGGTGACCTTCGAGGCGGCCGAGGAGAGCAGCTGGTCGATGTTGGCGTTCCGGTCGGTGAGCACCGCCTGCATCACGCTGTCCAGGATCGCGTAGACCTGCTGGGCGTTCGGCGGTTCGACGCTGCCCTTGATTTTGCTCGTGGTGTCCACATAGGACTGGTAGTTCCGCGCGGGAACGTTGGCGTACTTGGCTTTCAGCGCCATCTGCTGGTCGCGCACCGCGCCCTGCCAGACGTCGGGAGTCGGCTCGGCGGGCAGGCCGACCGGCTGCTTGCCGTCGACGTACTGCTTGATGTGCTTCTCGAAGCGGTCCGGGTTGAGGTACTTCCACTGGATCCACTCGAGGCCCGCCTTGATCTTCTCCGGCGTCGCCTTCGGGTTGATCATGTAGCCCTCGCCGCCGAGCAGCGTGCCCTTGCCGTCGGGCATCCCGGCGATGCCGTAGTCCTCGTACTTGCCGTTGAACTGCTTGACGAGCACCGGCACGTTGTCCGGGGCGGCAAGGTACATGCCGAGCTGGCCCGCGCCCATCATCCGCTGCGCGTCCTGGGCCTCGAGCAATTGCTTGCTGCCCATGGAATCGTCGGTCCAGCGCAGATCGTGCAGGGTGTTCAGGGCGGCCTTGCCCTTCTCGTTGTCGAAATCGGCGACCCACTTGCTGCCGTCCTTGCGCGCGACGGAGCCGCCCATCGAGGCGAGCCAGGCGGTCAGGTGCCAGCCGCCCTGGTTGTTCTTGCTGTAGTCGGCGTACCCGACGATTCCGTTGCCCAGCGCGGAAATCTTCCTGGCCGCCGCGCGCACCTCGTCCCACGTCTTCGGCGGCTTGTCCGGGTCGAGCCCGGCTTTCTGGAACAGCGGGCGGCTGTAGAGCAGGCCCATCGTGTAGTTCATCGTCGGCAGGCCGTAGAGCTTGCCGCCCGGGCCGCGGAAGTTGTCGAGCAGTTCCGGTTTGAGGTCGTTGACGTGCGGGACGTTTCTGACCGCCTCGGTGATGTCCGCGGCCTGGTGCCGGGCGATGATCTGGGCGGGATCGGTGAAGTAGACGTAGTAGACGTCTTCGAGCTGCCCGCCGGCCAGCTTCGCGCCGAACGTCTTCGGGTCCATGAACCCTTCGTGGGGTTCGATCCGGATGTTCGGGTGCGTGGCCTCGAATTCCTTGACGTCGGCGTCGAACACCCCGCGTTCGAACGGCTGGCTGGTCGGCGGCTGGCCGGTGACGGTGATCGTGACCTTGCCCCCGGCGGAACTCCCCGGATCTCCGCCGCTCCCGCAGGCGGTTGTTCCCAGAACCAGGCCCGCGGCGGCGAGCAAGGCGAACGTCCGGCGGGGAACGGCGGGGGACCAGGGTCTGCTCATCTCAAGCCTCATCTCGCAGGGGAGCACAACACGTGATGGCGGTCACCCTAGAGCCGCGAAGCACGTCTCCGCAAGAACTCGACGAGAATCTGCAACTTATGAACAGCAGGGAGGCAACGGTTTTAGCCCGGCCGGCGGGCGGTGGACCCCCGTACCACCAGCTCCGGCGCGAACAGCAGTTCCTCCACCGCGACCTCGCCGCCGTTGATGCGTTTCACCAGCAGTTCGACCACCGCCCGGCCCATCGCCTCGATCGGCTGGCGCGTCGTCGTCAGCGGCGGGTCGGTGCAGTTCATCAGCGCGGAGTCGTCGTAGCCGACCACCGAAATGTCGCCCGGCACGGACAACCCCTGCCGGCGGGCCGCGCGAATCGCGCCCAGCGCCAGAGGATCGCTCGCGCACAGCACCGCCGTCGCGCCCCGCGGGTACAGCCGCGCCGCGGCCGCGTGGCCGCCTTCGATGGAGAACATCCCGTGCTCCACCAGTTCGTCCAGCACCGGGAGGCCGAGTTTCGCGGCGTGCTCCCGGAACGCCTCGAGCTTGCGCCGCGACGGCACGTGGTCGCTGGGCCCGAGCACCAGGCCGATCTTCTCGTGGCCGAGGGAGCTCAGATGCCCGACCGCCTGCTCGACGGCCACCGCGTCGTCGCACGAGACCTGCGGCAGGCCGAGATGGTCGACGGCGGCGTTGATCAGCACCGTCGGCAGCCGGCGTTCCGCGAGGTGGTGGTAATGCGTGTGCACGGCGTCGGCCTGCGCGTACATCCCGCCGGCGAACACCACGCCGGACACCTGCTGCTGCAGCAGCATCTCGACGTACTCCGCCTCCGACACCCCGCCCGCGGTCCGCGTGCACAGCACCGGCGTGAAGCCCTGCTGGGCCAGCGCGTTGCCCATGACCTCGGCCAATGCCGGGAAAATCGGGTTCTGCAGCTCCGGCAGCACCAGCCCGACGAGCCGGGCCCGTTCGCCGCGCAATTGCGTGGGCCGCTCGTAGCCCATCACGTCCAGCGCGGTGAGCACGGCGGCCCGGGTGCTCGCGGACACCCCGGCCTTGCCGTTGAGCACCCGGCTGACCGTGGCTTCGCTGACCCCGACCTGGCGGGCGACTTCGGCAAGACGACGTGTCATAGGTGAAATTTACCGCAAAGGAGCGCAAGTTTCCGACTGGACGCGCACGCGGCTTGCCCTCCCGAAGAAACCGCTGGTCGAGCGGGCACCTTGTCGATGAGCGGCGTTGACTTCCCGGCGATAGTCGGCTGTAATTCTTGAACGAATCAGTGAAAATATCTGACGACGTCCCGGGCAAACGCGACAGCCGTCCCGGTGATCCGGCTCGGCCTCAACGAAGAGGTGCCATGTCGACTGTTCCGCGCTGTTCTCGTGCGCCCCCCAGCCGGTGCTCCCGCCGGTCCGCTCCCTGGTCCCTGCCGTCCCGCGCCGCGCGGGGCGCTCCTGTCCGAGTCGTCTCCCTCCTCCTTGGATCAGAGGAAACCCATGAGAACGAAGCGACTTCTCCTGCGCGCCGCGATCTGCGCCGCCTTGTCCACGCTGGTGGCAGTGCCCGCCTGGTCGGCGAGCGGTGCGCCGGCCGGCCCCGCCGCCCCAGCGCCCGTCCAGCCCGCCGCCCAAGCCGCCGCCGCGACGTACACCGCCAGCAGTCAGCTCCCCGGCTACCCCGTCTCGAACGTCGGCGACGGCAACCAGGCCACCTACTGGGAAAGCACGAACAACCAGTTCCCCCAATGGATCCAGGCCGATCTCGGCACCTCGGCCACCGTGGCCCAGCTCGTGCTCAAACTGCCCGCGAACTGGGAAGCCCGCACCGAAACCTTCGCGGTGCAGGGCAGCACGAACGGCGCGAGCTTCAGCGATCTCGTGCCGTCGGCCGGCTACCGGTTCGACCCCGCCACCGGCAATACGGTCACGGTGAACGTCACCGGCAGCACCCGCTACGTCCGGCTGAACATCACCGCCAACACCGGCTGGCCCGCCGCGCAGCTGTCGGAGTTCGAGGTGCACGGGCCGGCAGGCGGCGACACGCAGCCGCCGTCCGCGCCCGGCAATCTCGCCTACACCGAACCCGTGAGCGGCCAGATCCGGCTGACCTGGTCGGCGTCGACAGACAACACCGGTGTCGTCGGTTACGACGTCTACGCCAACGGCCAGCTTCGCGGCAGCGTTGCCGGGGATGTGCTGACCTATACCGACAATCAGCCGGCCAGCGCGAGCGTCTCCTACTACGTGCGCGCACGCGACGCAGCGGGCAACCAGTCGGCGAACAGCAACACCGTGACCCGCAACGGCACGCAGAGCGGCACGAACCTCGCGCTGCACAAGCCGATCACGGCGTCGTCGACCCAGCAGACCTACGTCGCGGCCAATGCCAACGACGACTCGGTGACGACGTATTGGGAAGGCAGCGGGGCGTACCCGCACCTGCTCACCGTGGCGCTGGGCGCGCATGCCGACCTCGACCGGGTCGTCGTGAAGCTCAACCCGGACCCGGCGTGGAGCACACGGACGCAGACAATCGCCGTCGAAGGCCGCGACCAGGGCGCGACCGATTTCACCACGCTGGCGCCCGCGCAGAGCTACAGCTTCGACCCCGCGACCGGCAACACCGTGACCATCCCGGTCAGCGGCCGGGCCAGTGACGTCCGCCTGCGCTTCACCGCCAACTCCGGAGCGGGCGGCGGTCAGGCGGCCGAATTCCAGGTCTTCGGCGTTCCCGCGCCGAACCCGGATCTGACAGTCTCGGACGTTTCCTGGTCGCCGCAGAAACCGGTGGAGACCGACGCGATCACCGTGTCGGCGACCGTCCGCAACATCGGGACGGCAGCCTCCGGTGCGACCGACGTGAACCTGTACCTGGGCAAGACGAAGGTCGGCACGGCGGCGGTCGGTGCGCTCGCGGCCGGAGCGTCCACGACGGTGTCGGCGAACATCGGCACCCGGGACGCGGGCAGCTATGACGTGACCGCCAAGGTCGACGAGGCCAACGCCGTCATCGAAACGAACGAGGACAACAACTCCTACACCAGCTCGACGCCCTTGGTCGTCAGCCCGGTGCAGAGTTCCGACCTCGTCGCGGCCACGGCGTGGTCGCCGAACAACCCGTCGGCGGGCAACACGGTGACCTTCACCGCGAACCTGCGCAACCAGGGCACGGTCGCTTCGGCAGATGGCGCCCACGACGTCACGGCGACTGTCGCGGACCAGAACGGGACGGTCGTCAAGACGCTGAACGGTTCCTTTGCGGGGGTGCTCGCGCCCGGAGCCACCGCGCCGGTGAACCTCGGGAGCTGGACCGCGGCGAATGGCCGGTACACCGTGAAAACGGTCGTCGCGAACGACGCCAACGAGCTGCCGGTCAAGCAAGGCAACAACACCAGCACCCAATCGCTGTTCGTCGGCCGCGGCGCCAACATGCCGTACGACATGTACGAAGCCGAGGACGGCGTGGTCGCGGGCGGTGCGTCCGTGATCGGTCCGAACCGGACGATCGGCGACCTCGCGGGCGAGGCGTCGGGCCGCAAGGCCGTGACATTGAACGCGACTGGCGCGTCAGTGGAGTTCACCACCCGCGCGGCGACCAACACGCTCGTCACGCGGTTCTCGATACCGGACGCTCCGGGCGGCGGGCAGAACTCGACGCTGGACGTGTACGTCGACGGCACTTTCCTCAAGGCCATCGACCTGACCTCGCATTACGCGTGGCTCTACGGCGACGAAACCTCTCCGGGCAACTCGCCGAGCGCCGGACCGGCGCGGCACATCTACGACGAGGCCAGCATGCTGCTCGGCACGACCGTGCCCGCCGGGCACAAGATCAAACTGCAGAAGGACGCGGCGAACAGCTCGACCTACGCGATCGATTTCGTGAACTTCGAGCTGGCCACTGCGATCGCGAACCCGGACCCGGCGCACTACGCGGTCCCGGCCGGGTTCGGCCAGCAGGACGTGCAGGCCGCGCTGGACAAGGTCCGCCAGGACCCGAACCTCACCGGCGTCTACCTTCCCGCCGGGCAGTACTCGATGACCGGCAAGGTCACCGTGTACGGCAAGCCCGTCACGCTGCTCGGCGCCGGGCCGTGGTTCACGAAGTTCACCGCGCCTGCCGGGCAGGAGAACACCGACATCGGATTCGACGCGCAGGCCAGCGCGAGCGGATCGACCTTCAGCGGATTCGCCGTGTTCGGGAACTACACCTCCCGCATCGACGGACCCGGCAAGGTCTTCAATTTCACCGGCGTCACCAACATGACCATCGACAACATCTGGGTGGAGCACCAGGTGTGCATGCTCTGGGCGACCAATGTGGACAACTCCACGGTGAAGAACTCCCGCATCCGCGACACGTTCGCCGACGGCGTCAACTTCACCAACGGCAGCACCGGCAACCACGTCACCAACAACGAGGCCCGGTCCACCGGTGACGACAGCTTCGCGCTGTTCGCCGCCACGGACATCAACCAGGGCAACCAGTACGACAACGTGTTCGAGAACCTGACCGTGCTGCTCCCGTGGCGCGCGGCGGGCATCGCGGTGTACGGCGGGTACAACAACACCTTCCGCAACCTCTACATCGCGGACACGCTGACGTACTCCGGGATCACGATCAGCTCGCTCGACTTCGGCTATCCGTTCCTCGGGTTCGGGCCGCAGCCGACGACGGTCGAGAACGCCTCGCTCGTCCGCACCGGCGGCCATTTCTGGGGCAAGCAGACGTTCCCGGCGATCTGGATGTTCTCCGCGTCCAAGGAGTTCCGCGGCATCCGGGTGTCCGATGTGGACATCCAGAGCCCGACCTACAGCGGCATCATGTTCCAGACCAAATACGACGGCAGCCAGCCGGAGAACCCGGTCCAGGACACGGTGCTGACGAACGTGTCGATCAGCGGGGCGCACCGCAGCGGCGACGAGTTCGACGCCAAGTCCGGGATCGGGATCTGGGCCAACGAGATGCCGGAACCCGGCCAGGGCCCGGCGGTCGGCTCGGCGACGTTCACCGGGCTCACCTTGAGCGACAACGACCAGGACATCCGGAACACGACGACCACGTTCACGATCAATCGCACCTGAGCGCACGGGCGCCCGCCGGTTCTTCCCGGCGGGCGCCCGTTCCCTTCCCGCAAGGGATCCAGGCCGACCTGGTCCCGTCGAACCGCGGAAGCGCGACGCTGACGAACGCGACGATCACGAACTCGTCGGCCGGCGACATCGTCCGCGAGCCGGGGGCGCGGTTCACGATCACCGGCGGACCGGTCCCGGCGGCGGGCGGTACCGTGTCGAAATTCCGCGGCCAGGTTCGTACCTCGAGGTGAGCGGCCACCCGAGAAGAAGGAGAACCCGATCATGACCGGCGAACTCAACGAGGAATTCACCGCGACCCTGCGCAAGAGCCCGGCCAAGGGCGGCCACACCTACCTGGTCTGGCCCGGCTCGGCGGAGTTCTTCGGCACCCGCGGCCTGGTGAAGGTCCGCGGCACCGTCGACGGCGAACCGTTCCGCAGCTCGTTCATGGCGCTGGGCGACGGCACCCACAAACTCCCGGTCAACGCCTCGCTCCGGAAGGCGATCGGCAAGGAAGCGGGGGACACCGTGACGGTGGTCCTGCTGGAACGCCTCGCCCGCTGAGCTCATGCGCTGCCCGCCGCTGCCGAGGAACCTGCTCGGCCGTTCCGCGCCGATGCGGTCCTGACCAGGCGGCGGCCGCCGGGAATGAGACCGGGTAGTTGAACGTTTGACGATGCGTGAAGAAGATTGGCTTCCTGTCGTTCGGCCACTGGTCGCCGAGCCCGCACTCCGAGACCCGGTCGGCCTCCGACTTCCTGCACCAGTCGATCGACCTCGCGGTCGCGGCGGAGGAACTGGGCGTCGACGGCGCGTACTTCCGCGTGCACCACTTCGCGCGGCAGGCGGGCAGCCCGTTCCCGCTGCTCGCGGCCATCGGCGCGCGGACGTCGAAGATCGAGATCGGCACCGGCGTGATCGACATGCGCTACGAGAACCCGCTGTACATGGTCGAGGACGCCGGCGCGGCCGACCTCATCTCGCGGGGCAGGCTCCAGCTCGGCGTGAGCCGGGGGTCCCCCGAGCAGGTGATCGACGGCTGGCGGTACTTCGGCTACGCGCCGGCGGAGGGCGAGACCGACGCCGACATGGCCCGCGAGCGCGTCGAGGTCTTCCTGAAGCTCCTCGAGGGCGAGGGCTTCGCGCAGCCGAACCCGCGTCCGATGTTCGCCAACCCGCCGGGCCTGCTCCGGCTCGAACCGCACTCCGAGGGTCTGCGCGACCGCATCTGGTGGGGCTCGGGCTCGAACGCGACGGCCGCGTGGGCGGCGAAGCTGGGCATGAACCTGCAAAGCTCCACGCTCAAGGACGACGAAACGGGCGAACCGCTGCACGTCCAGCAGCGCAAGCAGATCGAGGCCTACCGCGAGGCGTGGAAGGAAGCCGGCCACGAGCGCGAGCCGAGGGTGTCGGTCAGCCGCAGCATCTTCGCGCTGACCAACGACCTGGACCGCGCCTACTTCGGCGGCGACCGCAACTCGCGCGACCAGATCGGCATGATCGACGAGAACACCCGGGCGATTTTCGGCCGTTCGTACGCCGCGGAACCGGACGAGCTGGTGCGGGAACTGAAGGAGGACGAAGCGGTCCAGGCCGCGGACACCTTGCTGCTGACCGTGCCGAACCAGCTCGGCGTCGACTACAACGTCCACGTGCTGGAGAGCATCCTGACCCACGTCGCCCCGGAACTGGGCTGGCGCTGATCGCGTCCCGACGACGAGGGGGCGGATGATTCCAGCCGCCCCCTCGTCCGCTTCCCCGGCGATGACGCACGCCCGTGCCGGGCCCTCCGAGCGGTCCCGCTAGCATCACTGGGTTTCACCGAGGTGGGGACAAAGGGGCGGAAAATGGGCACGGGGACGTTGAGCGGGCCGGTCCGGCCCTCGCAGTCGGCGGACGGGAAGCGAAGACCGGCGTTCCGGCCGGACATCCAGGCGCTGCGCGCCGTGGCGGTCGGTCTCGTCGTGCTGAACCATCTCTGGCCCGCTCGGGTGACCGGCGGCTACGTCGGGGTGGACGTCTTCTTCGTCAATTCCGGCTTCCTGATCACCTCGCACCTGGTCCGCGAGGCCGCGAGCACCGGACGGATCCGGCTCGCGAGGTTCTACGCCCGGCGCGTGCGCCGTCTTCTGCCCGCGGCGTTTCTCGTCCTGGCCTTCGCGATTGCCGCCGCGTACTTCCTGATGCCCTACCCGCGCTGGGAATCCAACGCGCAGGAAGTCATCGCGAGCGCGCTCTACTGGGAAAACTGGCTGCTGGCCGCGAATTCGGTCGACTATTCGCACTTCACCCAGTCGGCGAGCCTGTCCCAGCACTACTGGTCGCTCTCGGTCGAGGAGCAGTTCTACCTGTTCTGGCCGCTGCTTCTCCTGCTGCTGTTCAAGATCCGGTCGCGGTGGGCGCGGCTCTCCGGCATCGCGATCGTCGGGGCCGCCTCGCTGAGGTTCAGCATCTGGTTCACCGGCGTGTCCAAGAGCCAGGCGTACTTCGTGACGCCGGTGCGGGTGTGGGAGTTCGCGCTCGGCGCGTTGCTGGCGTTCGGCGGTGCGAAGCTCGTTCTGCCGAAGATCGCGGCGAATGTGGCCTCGGTGGCCGGCTTCGCCGCTATCGCCGTCGCCGCGATTCTGTTCGACGATCAGACCGCATTCCCCGGCGCGGCCGCGTTGCTGCCCGCGGCCGGCACCGCGCTGGTCATCTTCGGCGGCACCCGCGAAGGACGGCAATGGCACACGCCGCTGTCCTCGTCGCCGCCGGTGCAGTGGCTGGGGAACGTCAGCTATTCGCTGTACCTGTGGCATTGGCCGCTGATCATGCTGGCTCCCTTCGCCTTCCCCGGTGCGCTGGTCGGCGGGGCGCTGACCTGGCAGGTCAAGGCGGGCATCGTGGTCGCCTCCCTGGCCGCCGCGTACGCGTCGAAGCGGCTCGTCGAGGATCCGGTCCGGACCTGGCAGCCGCTGAACCGCCATGCCGGCGTGACCTTCGCCGGCATGGCGGCCGGAATGCTCGTGGTGTGCGCCGCGGCCGGCGGTTTGACGTGGACGTACGAGCGGCACGTCGACCAAGCGGCCCGTGACCTGGCAGCCGAGACGACCGGCCCCTGCCACGGTGCCAGGGCGCTGATGGCGGGCAACGCGTGCGCTGATCCGTTCGGCCCGGCGAAAAGCGTCGCGATGGGCCCGGCCAACCGGTATTACACGCCGCCGGCGGACTGCCCTCCGCTGTTGTCGGAGTACGCGGCGAGCGATGGCACGAAGACGACCACCCAATGCGATTTCAGCCAGGGCGCGGCCAATCCCGCGGTGGTGTGGCTGGTCGGCGACTCGCACGCGCAGCAATGGCAGGGGCCGCTGCTGAGCCTCGCCCGCAAGAACCACTGGCTGGTGTACACCAGCTACCTCGGCGGTTGCCCGTTCGCCGAGATCCAGGCCCTGAACTACCACGGGACCGCGCTCGACCGGCGGTGCATGGCGTGGACGAAGGCGATGGCGGGCGAGATCGCGAAAACGCGGCCGACGTACGTGTTCACGTCGTTCTACAGCAGGCACGAGCGAGCCGACGACCACAGCGGCCGCTCGCAAGCGGAGCAGTACCAGGACGGGCTGAACTCGTACTGGGCACAGTGGACCGGTGCCGGTGCGACGGTATTCGTGCTGGCCGACCCTCCGCTCAACGGACTGGTCCGTGCGACGGACTGTGTCGTGCTGAATCCGGAAGATCCTCGGCAATGCGCGGTCGACCGGTCCGTCGCGCAGCCCGCGGACCCGCTGGCGGCGGCGGCCAAGGCGAGCACCGACGCGAACGTCCGGCTGGTGGATTTGACCGACTACTTCTGCGACCGGCAACGCTGCTACGCGGTGATCGGAAAGGTCAGCGTCTACTACGACGCCGACCATGTCAACCTGGACTACAGCCTGAGCCTCGACCAGGGCATCGCCGCGGCGGCGGGCATCCCGGGCTGAAGCGAGGACGCGGAAACGTTTTGCGCTGGGCCGATAAAGCGCGGCAGCCGCGCCGAAGGGCCGTGCCAACACTTTCGAACCGGCTGCGGAGAAAGGCCTGGCGAACCTTCGCTTCCGCTCGGGGATTCACGCCGGAAGAGGTCTTGAACCGCGGACCGGCCGAAAAGCGAACGCGGGACCCCGCCCTTGCGGCAGGGGATCCCGCGTTCTCGAGGTGAAAGTCAGTCTTTTTTCAGCGCGTTCTTCACTTTGCCCGCGGCGTCGCCGAGAGCGTCCTTCACGTTTTCCGCGGCTTCTTTGATCCCGGCCTTCGCCTGGTCGGCCATGCCCTCGTTCTCCAGCTTTTCGTCGCCGGTCAGGGAACCGGCGGCCTCCTTGGCCTTGCCGCCGAAGTCGTCTGCCTTGGCGCCGATCTTGTCGCCCATCGACATGGGTTTCCTCCTTCATCGCCGAACAACGAACGCGGGAATGCGTCACCGGGAAAGACCACGCGGATCCCGAATCGTCACTCACTCGATGATGTGATCGTCGCCACTCGTTCGGGGAGTGAGTTTCGCGCCGCCGCGGAGTCGAACCGATGAACCGAACAAACGGGAATCGACTGGAGGAGAATCGATGGCTTCGACGACTGACACGGCGGCCAAGTCCCAGGACGTGGAGAAGGTCAACGCCGGTCCGCTGACCAGTTCGCAGGGGACGACCACGGTCGCGGACGTGGTGGTGCAGAAGATCGCCGGGCTGGCGACGCGGGAGATCCCGGGCGTGTACGACCTGGGCGGCGGCGCGGCGCGGGCGTTTTCGGCGCTGCGGGAGCGGATCCCGGGCGCGACCGCTTCGGCCGGGCAGGGCGTTTCGGTCGAGGTGGGGGAGAAGCAGGCCGCGGTGGACCTGCAGATCGTCGTCGAGTACGGCGTCTCGATCGCGGACGTCGCGCGCTCGATCCGGCGGAACGTGATCAGCGCCGTCGAGGGGATGACCGGACTGGAGGTGGTCGAGGTCAACATCAACGTCGGCGACCTGCACCTGCCGTCCGACGACGAGGAGGACGCGTCCGGCGACAGCGGCCGGGTGCAGTGAACGTGCTCGCGGGCCGCCGGGTGACCGAGGGGGCCGTGTCCGGCGACCGCGGGCGGGTGCGATGAACCCGCTCGCGGAGGCCGCCCGGATCGTCGCCGCGGTGCGGGAGTTGGCCGAGGTCGCGGACGTGCACAGCGGCCAGTTCGGCCGGGTCGCGACCCTCGGGCCGAGCGGTCGGGTGAGCGGAGTGCGGGTGACCGAGGAGGACGTGACTGTCGGCGTGACGGTCCGGGCTCCGTTCTCGGCGGGCGACGTGGCGGCCGCGGTGCGCGCGGCCGTCGCGTCGCCCGGCCGTCGCGTCGCCCGGCCGTCCGGTGCACGTGCTCATCGCCGACGTCGAAGTGCCGGCCTCGGCCGGAACCGAGCCAGAAAACCGGAAGGAGACGGTGTCGTGAACGCAACGGGATTGGGGCTGATCACCGGCCTCGCGCTGGGCATTGCCGCCGCGATCGGCGGGTTCGGCGCGTTCGTGCTGGTCCTCGTGCTGGGCGCGGTGGGGCTGCTCGTCGGGCGGCTGCTGGACGGCAAGCTCGACCTTTCGCAGCTCACCGGCCGCGACCGGGGGTGAGCCGTGGCTGTCGCAGCGGAGCGCGCGGGCGTGCTCGCGCCGGAGGAGCGGGGGAGTCTCGCGATCGGCGAGCACGTGCTCGAGCGGCTGGCCGCCCGCGCGGCGAGCGAGGTCGACCGGGTCGGCGGGGCCGCCGGGCGGACGCTCGGGATCAGCCTCGGCGGCGAAGCGCTGGACCGGTCGGCGAAGGCGTCCGCGCGGATCGCGGGCGGCGAGGTGGAGCTGGACGTGCGGATCTCGCTGGAGTACCCGGCCCCGGTCGGCGCGACCACCGAACGGGTGCGCGGCCATCTGCGCGAGCGCGTCGAGGAATTGACCGGGATGCCGGTCCGCCGCGTCGGCATCACGGTGACGGCTCTGCATACCGAGGCCGCCGGGCGGGGGCGGGTCGAGTGAGGCGCCGCATCCGCCGGTGTGCCGCGGCGGGCGTCTTGGCCGCGGCTGGGCGGCAGCCGGTGCCGGCCCCGCCCGCCGGAGCCCCTGGGCGAAGGAGGATCGAGTGAAACGCCGAACCCGCCGGTCGCTTCCGGCGACCTTGACCGCCGGTGTCCTGCTGGCCGCGTGCGTCCTGACCGCGGTCGCCGCGATCCAGCGGCTCACCGGGCATCAGCCGTGGCTGGACTATCGCGCGGTCGCCACGACGGTCCACCACGCGCGGTGGACCGATCTCGTCCCGGCGCTGATCTCGGCGGCGGTCGCCGTGATCGGGCTGGCGCTGCTGTGGGCGGCGCTCCTGCCGGGCAAACGCCGGATCCTCCCGCTGACGGGAGACCCGGATTCCGGTGCCGACGCCACGGATTACCAGGCCGCGTTGCGCGCGGCCGCGGCGGACGTGGACGGCGTCGAACGA
Source organism: Amycolatopsis echigonensis (assembly GCF_014174495.1). Taxonomy (GTDB): domain Bacteria; phylum Actinomycetota; class Actinomycetes; order Mycobacteriales; family Pseudonocardiaceae; genus Amycolatopsis; species Amycolatopsis echigonensis. Next base: position 88,086 of record NZ_JACJHR010000005.1, on the reverse strand, counting down.
GCCCGGCTGTCGACCGGCTTGCGCAAGGTCAAGGTGCGGGTGAAAACCGCGCGCACGCGGACGGACGGGCTGGCCGAGGCGGTCCGTGCGGCCGTCGAGTCCCGTCTGGACCACATCTCACCGGCTCGGCGGCCCGCCGTCTCGGTGCGGGTCCGTGCCCCGAGGGAGACGTCATGACCAGGGTGAACCGTCCGGCCGCGCTCAATCGCTTTCTGCTCGCGGTGATCGGTCTCGTGCTGCTCGCCGCGGGCGGATTCGGTCTGGCCGCCCATTTCCGGGTGCTGCGGCTCGTCGATCCCGCGGCACCGCTCGTGCCGGGCACGGGAGAGCCGCCCACCTGGGTTTTTTACGTGATCGCCGCGGCGGCGGTCGTGGTGGGGCTGCTCGCGTTGCGGTGGCTGCTCGCCCAGCTCGCGCACCGGCCGCGCACGGGGGTGTGGCGGTTCGAAACCGATCCCGCCTACGGCCGCACCGAGCTGCACGCCGACGATGCGGTGGCTCCCTTTGTCGAGGAACTGCGCGGGTATTCCGGAGTGCACAAGGCGAGGGCGTCGCTTGCCGGGACCCGGGAGAAACCGTCACTGGCGCTGATTGTCACGTGCGAGCAGGACGCGGACCTCGGCGAGATCCGCGGGCGCGTCACCGAGGAGAGTCTTCCCCGGCTCAAGGAAGCGTTGGAGCTGAGCGACATTCCGGTCGAGATCGAGTTCCGGTTCACCAGCCGAGCGACGTCCCGCGTCGGGTGAGTGTCCGACGGTTTTGCCGACGGCGTCGGTGCGTTCGAGCACGGTCGGTCAGCGCGGAGTCAGCACCACGACCGGAATCTCGCGATCCGTCCACGCCTGATACTTGGCGAAGTCGGCGTACAGCTCGACCAGCCGCGGCCAGAGTTCGCGCCGCTCCTCCGCCGACGCGACCCGCGCTGTGACCGGCAGGTCGCGGCGTCCCTTGAGATGCACGCGGGTTTCCGGCTCGGCGCGCAGGTTGAAGTACCACTGCGGATGCTGGGGCAGGCCGCCCTGCGAGGCGACGATGACCAGGTCGTCGCCGGAACGCAGGTACAGCAGCGGGGTGGTGAACAGCCGCCCGGACTTGCGGCCGCGGTGTTCCAGCAGCAGCGTCGGCACGGGCTTGCGGAAACCCGCTCCGACGCGCCAGTTGTGGCCGATCCGGCCGTTGGTCAGCGTGAAGACCTTGACCTGGATTCTGGCCATGGACTTCATGAGTGCCGCCGTCACCGGCGAGTCCAGGCCCTTCGGCGCCTGTTCGGGCAGGGAAAAGCGTCCCATCGTGACCTCCTGGCGGGGGCGAGCGCGTCAGCGGGCAGGCGGTTGCGGGCAGTGCGCGGCGGTCGATCCGGCGAGCGGCATCGGGTCCAGCCCGAGCTTGCGGTGGTCCCAGGAACGGACCCGTTCCACGTCGACGCGGACCGCGACCCGTTTGCGCAGCATGAATTCCACCATCGGCTTCACCTCGTCGGTGTACTCGCCGTGGTACCGCTCCCAAACGTTGACCCCGACCGCCCAGAGCGCCTCCGGATCGTCGACGACCTCGGCCCGTCCTTCGAGCGAGGCGCCGCGCAGGACGTCGTAGGTCAGGCCGTCCTCGATCAGCACCGTGACGCGCGGGTCGCGGCGGAGGTTGACCGCCTTCTGCGCCTTGGCTTTCGTTTCGAACCACAGCACGCCGTCGATGACCGCGTACCACATCGCGACCGCGTGCGGATGCCCGTCCGGGCCGAGCGACACCAGCGTCGCGGTGCGCTGGGAAGCGAGGTAGGCCGACACCTCCTCCGGCGTCATCTCGATCTGCGCTCGCTGGTTGGTTCCCATCGATTCCTCACTTCCGGCGGCGGGCCCCGGGCGGGCCGGCGAGTACGGAGGTCACGACGTCGACGAGGTCGTCGACGATCTGGCCGGTGGTCCAGTCCGCCGCGTCCGCGCCGTGCAGGCGGCGGGTGCGGCCGACGTCGCCGAGGACGTTCAGCGTCACGGTCATCGCCTGGGACAGCCGGAAATCGAGCGTCCGGCGGGGGACGCCCGGGCTCAGCCGGTCCAACTGGTCGACGAACGCGGCGTTGCGCTCGAAGAACGACTCGGCGACCGCGTCCAGTCCGTCGCCGCCGGTCGCGAGCAGCTGGCCGACCAGCCGGATCCAGCATTCTCCGCCCGATTCCAGCACCGCGACCACCGGCTGCACGAACGCGCGGGCCAATTCGCGGGCGGTGACGTCTTTCCCGCGGAATTCCCGCAGCACCGCGTTCCGCTCGCCGGTCACCTGGCCCAGCCGGCTGCGCAGGACCGCGTCGAGCAACCCTTCCTTGGAACCGAAGTGGTAGTGGATCGCCGCGACGTTGGTCTGCGCTGCCTGCATGACGGTCCGCAACGACACCGCTCCGACGCCGTGCTCGGCGAAAAGCCGTTCCGCGGCGGCGATCAGGCGCTGCTCGGTCGCCGACCCGCGGCTGGCGGGGATCCGCGCGGCTTCGGTGCCCATGGCGCGGACTCTATCATCCGTTTCAATCAGTTGATAGAGCGTTTCAGGCGCGCCCGGTTCGAGCACCGAGGTCCCTTCGGCATCCGAACCTGCCGAGCTTCCCGGTGCTTTCAGGGAATGAGGACGGTCTTGCCGACGAGCCGCCCCGCAGCCGCTTCGTTATGCACAGCAGGGAGATCCGCTAGCGGCCGCCGGTCGGCGACGGTAATCCGCAACGTGCCCGCATCGACGCGCGAGACGAGCTCCGCCAGCTGCTCCGCATTGCTGACGACGAACACCCGAGCCGTGCGGATCCCGCGCCCAGGATTTTCCGGCGGGGGAGTAGTGGTGCTGACCAGCGCCCCGCCGTCGGCGACCAGGCCGGCGAGCGCCGCGGTTTCCTCCGGGGTGGTGGGCACGAGATTGACCACGACGTCGAACGGCCCGCCGTCGGCAGCGGGCACGCCGGAGGTCAAATCGAGGTGCCCGATGACCTGGTCGGCTCCGTACTCGCGGAGGCGTTCTTCGGTGCGAGGGCTCGAGGTTGCGGTGACGGTCGCACCTGCCTGATGAGCGAGCTGAACGGCAAAGCCGCCGACCGCCCCGCCGGCGCCGTTGATCAGAACTGTCTGGCCCGCGTGCAGGCGAGCGTCGTCGAAGAGCGCCTGCCAGGCAGTGAGCCCGCCGACCGGCAGTGCGGCGGCGTCGGGCAGGTCGACTGTCTGCGGGGCGGCGGCCAGTGCGTCGGCGGGAACGACGGCGTACTCGGCGGCCGCGCCGTCGGCGTTCATCGGCAGGAAGGCCACGACCTCGTCGCCGACCTGATGGCCGTCGACCCGGGGACCGAGTTCGGCGATCGTCCCGGCGACCTCGATGCCCGGCACGTGCGGGAAGGCCAGGGGAAACACCTCCTGCAGGCCGCCCGCGCGGATCCCGAGGTCGACCGGGTTGAACGAAGTGGCGGCCACCTTCACCAGAACCTGCCCGTCGGCGGGCGCCGGACATTCGGCCTCTTCGAGGGTCAGGACTTCGCTTCCGCCGTAGCGGTGGTAGCGCACTGCTTTCATGGCATCCTCCGTAATGTGCTTCGAAGTTGAAGCAATCCGCGGTCCAGTATGCTTCGATGTCGAAGCAAAGTCGCGGAGACGTGAGGACGGCCACAGTGATTCGACTTCGAAGCAATTAGACTGATCGCATGGCGGACGCGCTGGAGCCCAAGCAGCTCAACACCTACTTCGCGCTGATGGAGGCGGTGAGCCTGCTGCAGCACGCCGTCAGCCAGCAGCTGCGGGCCGAGGGCGACCTCAGCTATGTGCAGTTCGAGCTGCTGGCCCGGCTCGCCGATTCCGACGGGCCGCTGACGATGACGGAGCTGGCCGACGGCGTCGTCTACAGCCGCAGCGGCCTGACTCATCAGGCGGGGCTGCTCGAAAAGGCGGGTCTGGTCGCGCGCGGTCCCAGTGCGGACGATCAGCGGGCCACCGTCGTCGGCATTACCGACGCCGGCCGGGAGCTGGTCGCGAAGGTGCTTCCCGGGCACATCGAGGCCGTCCGCCGGTTGCTGTTCGCCCCACTGTCCACTTCGGACTTGGACGCGCTGGGCGGCATCATGGCCCGCGTTCGCGACCACATGCGCGCCGAGCCGCCGCGGTCGGTCGCGACGCGGAGGAGCCCCGGGCGGAACTCGGCGAAGAGCGGTGCCTGACCCGGTTCTCTAACGCATATCCTCGTTGTTCTTAGACTGGCGGCGTGGAAGACATCGAGGCGATCGCCGTCCTGCAGGACCCGGTCCGGCGGCGGCTGTACGACTACGTCGTTTCCCAGGACCACGACGTGAGCCGGAACGAAGCGGCCGAGGGGGCCGGGATCCAGCGCACGCTCGCCGCGTTCCACCTCGACAAGCTCGTGGACGCGGGGTTGCTGGAGACGGAAAGCAAACGGCTGAGCGGACGCTCGGGTCCGGGGGCCGGCCGCCCCGCGAAGCTGTACCGCCGATCCGAAGCCGAGCGGCAATTCTCCGTTCCGGCACGCGATTACCGCGCGGCCGCCGATCTGCTGGCCGAGGTCGCCGAAGTCGCTCGGCTGGACGTCGAACTGCAGGCCGCCGCCCGGCGGGAGGGGCGCGCTGCCGCTTGCCCGCTCGAAGATCTCGCCGCGGCGAAGGAGCTGCTGGCCGCCCGCGGCTACGAGCCCCGCCTGGACGACGACGTCCTGCGCCTCGTCAACTGCCCCTTCCATGTTCTGTCGCAACGGCATCCGGGGCTGGTGTGCGGCATGAACCTGGCGCTGCTGGAAGGGCTGCTCGAAGACGCCGAAGGTCTGCGGGCCCGCATGGATCCGCGCCCCGGACTGTGCTGCGTCGTTGTCGAGCGTTCTAAAAATAATGAGAGTTGACATAGAAGGCCCGGCGATGGTGAGGTGAAGGCGTGACGGAACATCACCTGGCCCAGCTCAACGTGGGCATCCTGAGACATCCCCTCGAAGACCCCCGGATGCACGGCTTCACCTCGATGCTCGACACCCTGAACGAGGTCGCGGACAACGCGCCCGGCTTCGTCTGGCGCCTGGTCGAGGACGGCGGCAACGACGCGACCGCGATCCGGACGTCGCTCGGCGCCGACGTCCTGGTGAACATGTCGGTGTGGGAGAACCGCGACGCGCTGTGGGACTACGTCTACCGCAGCGGCCACCTGGACATGTTGCGCCGCCGTTCGGAATGGTTCGAGCTGCCGAAGTCCCCGTTCCAGGTGCTGTGGTGGGTGCCCGCCGGGCACCTCCCGACTGTCGAGGAGGCTGTAGAACGCCTGGAACTGCTGCGGGAGAAGGGGTCTTCGCCCACCGCGTTCGGTTTCCGGGACAGCTTTCTGCCGGAAAGCGCCGCCTCCGCACCGTGACGTCCGCCCCTTTCGGCGACACGTCCGGCGGGTCGCCTAGGCGGACCGGCGGGATGGCTAGGGTGTCGGCGTGGCGAACATGTCCCGTTGGTCGGATGAGAATGGCGGCTTGGACTTCGGTCTGCTGGTGCTGCGGCTGATGCTGTCGGTCGCGATGGGGGCGCACGGGCTCATGCAGGTCTTCGGCCTGTTCGGCGGCTCGGGCATGACGCACTTCGAGAACCTGTTGCAGGGCTACGGGTTCAGCCACAACATCGAATTCCTGACCTGGCTGACTGGGATCACCGAGGTCGGCGGCGCGGTCCTGCTGGTGCTGGGCCTGCTGACCCCGCTGGCCGCGGCCGGACTGCTGGGCGTGGCGATCAGCGCGATCCGGGTGAAATGGGCGGGCGGCCTGTTCGGCAGCAGCGGCCCGGGCTTCGAACTGGAACTGACGCTCGCCGCGATGGCGCTGGCCCTGCTGCTGACCGGCCCGGGCTGGTACGCCCTGGACCGCCACACGGCATGGCGGCAGAAACCACTGGGCTTCGGCGTGGGCGGGCTGTTCCTGTCGGTCTGCGCGGCGGTCGGGGTGGGCTCGCTGTTCTGACCGTGAACGGTCACCGGCGGCCGGGTCGGTCTGGCAGGCTGGTCTCGTGTTTGCGCGTGATGACAATGGTGATGAGCTGAACGCGGAATTCTCCGTGGTGGCCGACGGCGAGCGGCTGAGCTTGGTCATGGAGAGCGCGGGAGGCCGGGGAGCCGGGCCCCAGCCGCGCAACAACCAATACAACTCTGCCTTGGAGCTGTTGCTCGCCCGGCTTCGCGACCGGCAGGCGGTCGTGGTGTCCGGCGTCGTGGCCTCAACGCGGGCCGCACGCCTGCCGGAGGAAGAGCGCAGCATTGTCCGGGTCCCGATCAACTTGGCCGACGAGCGCGACATCGAGCAGGTGCGGAAACAGATCACCCGGGCGTCCGGGAAGGTCGGCCTGAAAGACGGCACGGCGAAGGAAGGCAACAACCAGAAGCGGATCGAGCTGCGGCTGGAGGTTCCGGGCTACGGCCCGGACGATGCGGAGCGGCTCGAGGCCGAGCTGGCGGCACCTCACTCGGCCGGGGCGTTGCCGCGAGCGGAGGAACTGCTCCGGGGGCTCACCGGCGAGACGATCTCGACTCCGACTGGCAAGGAGAACCGGATCCTCAAGGTCGGGGACGGAGCAGTGCTGGTCGGGACCGACCGGTCGCCGGAAGGGCAGCCCGTACCCCTCGACGACATCCAGCACGGGCTGGACGTGCTCGCCTCGCGAGGCACACTCCAGGTTTCGGTCGAAGAGCTCGGTCACCGGAGCACTTTCGTCGGAGCGGTGCTGGCCAATCTGCCGCACGTCAGCAGAGACCCGTCGTCAGCGACGCTGACGCTGGACAGCTCCGGTGCCGAACCCGACGCGACGGACGTCCACTACGGCGAGCTGGACGTGCAGGCTCAGGTGAAAGTCCGGACCGAACAGGGCCGGCTCCGCCGGTTGCTCGCGAACGGCCGCGAATCCGCGCCCTGCGCGTTGTGCGGCGACGAATTCCCGGTGCAGTTCCTCGTCGCGGCGCACGTCAAGAAACGCGCAGCCTGCACAGATGCCGAGCGACGGAAACTCCGCGACATCGCCATGCTCGCCTGCAGTTTCGGCTGCGACGTCCTGTACGAGGCGGGCTGGGTCACCGTCGACGAAACCGGCTGCATCCGGACCGTCGAACTGGACGGACTTCCCGCCGGGAGCCTGACGCTGCGCATGCACCAGCTGGCGGGCCGCCGCTGCGGGGCTTATCGGGAAGCCTCCGAACCGTACTTCGCGTGGCATCGCACGACCACGTTCCTGGGCAAGCTGGCCGGCTGAGCCGCGCCGTCGGATCCCGCTCAACGCGTAGCGCTCCCGGCTCCGTGCTGCTATGTTCCTCTCAACCGCTTGCAAACCGCAATCACTTGGGAGGCTCACCGTGCCGGACACCACCTGTCACATGTCGATGTCGCTGGACGGTTTCGTCGCCGGGCCGGGGCAGAGCCGGGAGGAGCCGCTCGGGAAGCGGGGGCTCGAGTTGCACCGCTGGCACCTCGGCGATCCCCGGGCCACCGACGCCGACAAGGCCGCGAGCGAGTGGCTCATGCGTCCTCGCGGCGCGTATGTGATGGGGCGGAACATGTTCGGCCCCATCCGCGGCGACTGGGACGAGGACTGGTCCGGCTGGTGGGGCTCCGAACCGCCGTATCACGCGCCGGTTTTCGTCTTGACTCATCACCGGCACGAGCCGATCGAGATGGAGGGCGGGACGACGTTCTATTTCGTCACCGACGGCTTCGACGCCGCCTACGCGGCAGCGTGCGAGGCCGCCGGGGACAAGGGCGTGGACATCGCCGGGGGCGCTTCGGTCGTCCGGCAGGCTCTGCTCGCCGGGGTGATCGACGAGTTCACGCTCGACATCGCACCCGTCCTGCTCGGGTCGGGCGAGAGCATGTTCGACGGCGTGGAATCCTTCGGCTTCGAGCCCGTCGAGGTGCTCCATTCGCCGCTGGTCACCCACATCCGCTATCGCCGCGCCGCTGAGGCCTCGTAGGAGGCGACTCGCTGGCCGGACAGTTTCGACGGGCAGCCGGGCAGGGGATTTTCGGCGCGGTCTAGCGCGACCAGCAGGCGGTCCTCGACCGTCTGATGTGGACTCAGCGAGCCGGACGGGTTCTGGAAGACAGTGTGCAACTCCCGGCGACGTGCTGCTGCTTCGAGGCAGCGCGACATCGGCCAGTGTCCGGGACTCTCGCAGGCGAGGTGGTCAGCGGCTGTGCTTCGCCGGTGCCTGGAGAGGTTCGAGCACGTCGTCGACGCTGGTCTGCGCTCTCGTCATCTGAAGCTGTTTCACGCCAACCGACGGCCGTCCCACCCACAACACCGCCTGCGGCGCGCGACCCAGCGTGACGCGTTCGGCGAGAGTCTCGCGCAGCCGTCGGCTGGCTCGGGTCAACCTGCCCGACGAGAGTCCGTGCACGGTCGCGGTCAGCAGCACCGAACTCAGCGCCTCTCCCGCGCGCAGCCACGAGATGTGATCGTCTCCGGGCGTGCTGAGCACCACCAGCGACGCCCCGTCGCTTCGAGGTTCCGCTTCACCGCGCGAGAGCGGCAGCCGGCTTCCCGCTGTCGCCGTCGCAGCGCGGACGAGAACGCTCTGCGGAGCGGCGAGGGATGCGCTTCGCGCGTACGCCTCTTCGCGGCGTATCTGTGCGGGGACCCGCGCGCCGATCGCAGTCATGAGGTACCTGCGGACTGTGCGGTCTTCCACCGGGTGCAACACCGCGCCTTCGCGGGCGGCTGCTTGCGAAAGCCGGTCAAGGCAGTCCGACGGCACGGGCCGTCCGCCGCACGGCCGCAAATCCTCGCGGCGCCGGGAGATCGACGTCGCCAGGGCGGCTTCCCCGGGTGCCGGTTCGCCCGGCTGCGGCGTCACGACGGCCAGGCGGCCCGGTTCCGCCGGGCACGGCGACCGGTCCACCGCGCAGGACCAGCCGAGACCGGCGAAGGCGATCCGGAGGTGGTGCAGGGCCGCGCCGCTGCTGAGCGTCTGCCATCGCCCGGCGGGGTCGTCGGCAGCTCCCCACCGGATCGGGTCCGCGCACAGGTGAAGGGTGCGGTAGCCGACGCGCCACTGCCAGGGCGGGGCGTCGGAGGCGCCCGGAGCGAGCAGCGCCGCGGCCACCGCCGCCTCGACGTCGGCGGGGCTGGGACCCCGCGAATTCGGCAGGGGGTACGGCCATGAAGGGGGCATTGTTGGTTCCCGCTCGGGTTGGGGGATGCGTCCGGTCGGTGCCAGGCTCTGTGGTGCGCTCCCGCTCCGGCCCGCGATAGGGTCCGAGGTTCATCAATTCGGAGCGATCTGCGGCGGTGGCCGGCAAAACTCGCGGTCTGCGCATACGGGACACCCGGACGCCTATCCGTGATCGCCGCTCAATCCGCCCCGCCGTCTCAGCGCGGCCGCCCACGGGTCGCCGGATCTCCGCGTCGACCTGGTCCGTTGTTTCCACGCAGGCGAGGCGCACCTTCCGCGCCCAGCCGACGCGGCTGCCGGTGCTGGCCGTCCACCGTCGTACCCCCTCGCGCGGCCCGACATCCCGGATTTCCGAGCGGGCAGCCCCGGAGTTTGCCCCTCCCGTCCGGGGGAATCCGGCGGGAGACGAGGAGGAGACACATGGTCGAGGTGAGCCGGACGGTGCCAGCGCCGCCGGAAGCGGTGTTCGAGGTACTGGCGGACGGCTGGTCCTACTCCGGCTGGGTCGTGGGCAGCTGCCACATCCGCGATGTCGACGCGAGCTGGCCCCAGGTGGGCGCGCGGATCCACCACAGCGTCGGGGCGTGGCCGCTGCAACTGGACGACACCACGGTGGTGCTGGCGGTCGAACCCGGGGTTTCCCTGGAGCTGGAGGCTCGGGGCGGCGCGCTCGGGACGGCCAGGATCGAGCTGTCGCTGGACTCGAACGGGGCGGGCGACACGACGGTCCGGATGGCCGAGCGGGTGACCAGCGGGGCGGGCAGCTTGGTGCCGGAAAGCTTGCAGGCCGTGGTGCTCGGGCCTCGCAACAGGGAGTCGCTGGCGCGGTTGTCGGCGTTGGCGCTCGGGCGTTGGCGGGGGACTGGGGAGCCGGGTCAGCGATAGACGGCCCGGTTCGCCGCGCGGATCACCGCGGCGTATCCCGGGCCCAGCGGATGGTTGCGGGCCAGGGCGGCGCGGGCTGCGTTCGCGCCCGGCCCGCCGTGGACCGCCCCGCCCGGATGGGCCGCGGCGCTGGCGAGGTACAACCGGTCGATCGGCGTGTCGGCCCGGCCGAGACCCGGCACCGGGCGGAAGAACAGCTGCTGGTGGATCGCCGTCGTGCCGCCGTTGACCGCGCCGCCGACGAGATTCGCGTCGTGGCCGGCCAGGTCGGCCGGGCCCTGCACGCGGCGGGCCGAGATCAAGTCCCGGAATCCGGGTGCGTTGCGCTCGACCGTCGCCTCGATCCGTTCGGCCTGCCGCCGCACCGTGTTTTGGTCGCTGCCGCGCGGGACGTGCGTGTAGGCCCACACGGATTCCGTGCCGGCCGGGGACCGCGTCGGGTCCGCCGTCGTCATCTGGCCCAGCAGCAGAAACGGCTGCTCGGGCACGCGCTCCCGCGCTAATTCCGCACCGAAAGCGGACAATCCGTCCTCGTCGCAGCCTAAATGGACGGTCCCCGCGCCACGTGCGTCCTTCGCGGTCCACGGGATCGGCTCGGACAACGCCCAGTCGACCTTCACCGTCGCGCTGTCCCATTCGAACACCCGGAGATCCGACAGCAACCGCGAGGGCAGCCGATCCGGCGCGACGAGCTTGCCGTACAACGTCTCCGCCGTGACGTCGGCCAGCACTGCCTTGCGGGCCCGGATCGGTTCGCCGTCCGGGCACCGCACGCCGACCGCCTTGCCGCGCGCCACCAGCACCTCCGTCACGGCGACTCCGCAATGGACAGACCCGCCCTTGGAGCGGAGCCTGCGCGTCAGCGCGGCCACCAGTTCGCTCGCGCCGCCCTCGGGCACCGGGAATCCGACGTCCTGGGCCAGCATCCCCAGCAGCCAGCCGAAAACCGCGCTCCCGGCATTGTCGACGGAAAGGTCGCTGTGCGCGGCGTTTCCGGACAACAGCAGCCGAGCGCCCTCGCCGTCGAAACGTTCACGCGCGAAGCGGCGGGCGGGCAGCGTCAGCATCCGCGCGAGCCGCAGCAGCTCGGCCGTTCCGGTGCGACGCAGGAACCGGGCACCGGCCCGCAGCGGCGGGAACGGCGTGAACAGCGCGTCCAGGAATTCGTCGCGGAACCCTTGCCATTGCGAGAAAAGATCCCGCCATGCGCGGGCGTCGCCGGGAGCGAACTGTGCGACCGATTCCGCGGTGCGGTCGAGGTCGCGGGAAAGAACGGCACAGCGGTCGTCCGGGAAGACGTGCGCGAGCGCGTCCGGTGCGCGGAGCCAGCGCAGGCCGTGCGCGGTCAGATCGAGGCCGCGCAGCACGGGGGACGCCGCGCCGAGCGGGAAAAACGCGGCGCACAGATCCGAGCGGAAACCGGGCGCGGTGATTTCCTCGGTGCGCAACGCCCCGCCCGGAACCGGTTGTTCTTCCAGGACAACGACGTCCCAGCCTTCGTCGGCGAGAAGATTCGCCGCGACGAGGCCGTTGTGCCCGGCCCCGATGACGATCGCGTCGGCGGTGTGCACGGGCTCAGGCCTGCGACTGACGGGTCGGACGGCCCCTGCCGAGCGCCCGCGCGCGGTCGAGCAGGCCGGGCCGCGCCGACGCGAGCGGGGCCGACGGCGCGCCCTCTTTCCGGCGCATCCCGGCGACCAGGTCCTCGACCGCTTCGGCCGAGCTGTACCGCGGCCTCCAGCCGAGCACGAGCCGCGCCCGCGAGGCGTCGACCAGCGCGGCGCGGTCGGCGAGTTCGAGCCAGCCCGGATGCAACGGCTGAAGTCCGGCGAGCCACGCCGCGCGAGCCGCCGTCCGCGCGACCGGCTTCGGCACCGCGACCCGGGTGCCGCCTACCGCGTGCGCGAACGCGGCCGCGTCGAGCACGTCGTCGGCGGCGAGGTTGAAGGGGCCGACCGCGCGCTGCTCGAGGGCCAGCCGGAACGCTTCGGCGACGTCGTCGGTGTGCACGGCCTGCAACCGCAAGCCCTGCCACAACGGGACCGGAGAGAACCGGCCGCCGACCAGCCGGGGCGGCAGTACAGGCGGGAGGAGCCACCGGGTGAATTCCCCGGCCGCGCGCCGCTGCAGGATCGCGCACGGACGCATCCACGCGACGGCGACGTCGGGATGGGCGGACGTGAACAGGTCCAGCGCTTCCTCCAGGTCCGCTTTGCCGCGGCTGTACGCGCTGGCCGCGATCCCGCGGCACGGCCAGTCCTCGGTGACTTTTTCGTCGTTCGGCTCGGGCGCGTAGGCCGCCGCCGACGACGCGCATACCAGGTGCCCGACGCCCGCGTTGCTGACGGCTTTCAGCACGTTCGCGGTGCCGCCTTCGTTGGTGCGCGCCATCGGCGGGTCGCCCCACGCGGGGGAGATGGCCCACGCCAGGTGCACGACTGCGTCCGCGCCGGCGAAGAGTTCGGTCAACACCTCGTCGGCCCCCGGCGCTCCGACGTCCACCGAATGCCACTCCGCGCGCGAATACGGCTCAGCGGCGCGATCCGGCACCCGGCGGGCGATGCCGGTGATCTCGTGGCCGGGTTCCAGGGCGCGCAGCAGCGCGGTGCCGACGTTGCCGCTGGCGCCTGTGATCACGATCCGCATGCGGGCCGTTTACCCGCTCCGCCCACGCGGAAACCCGCCCCGGCCGCTTCCCCTGGACCCGCGCGTGTGCCGTCGCGCACACTGCGGCACCGCCGAAACCCGGGCTGTCCAGCACCGGCGGCGGATGCCGGAATTGCCTGGTCACCCACTGTTGCCTGGGCCGAGTTGACACCTTATGCGAACACATGTTCGACTCCCCTTCCGGACCGCCGGGAACGCGGACGGCCCGGAGCGTGGAAGCGAGCAGGTGACCTGAGGTGAACGAGTGGCCGTCGACGGTGCGGAAAGTGGATCCGCCGATTCCGGTGTGGGTGGGCGTGCGCAAGCTGCTCGTGCTCGGCACCGAGATCCTCGCGCCGCGCGACCGGGCCGGGCTGCGGATCGAGTCCGAGCACCCTGGGCTGCTGTTCGAATGGGCGCGCCGCGAGGACGGCGGGCTGCTCGGCTGGGTCACCTACCAGCTCGTCACCGCCGACGACCAGTGGTCGCGGCCGGTCAGCCACTACGTGCCCGCGCACCTGCTCCGGCGGCGAGGACCCGCCCGGCGGCACCAGTACGGCGGCTACCGGCCCCGGACCCACGGGTGATGAAGGGCCGTGCGCGGAAACCCCCGACAAAGTAGTAATTTCCCCTTGCGAGCGAGGGGAGCGGACGACCAGTGGCACGGCTTCATGTCGGCTGCGCGATGTGGACGCACAAGGCGTGGCCAGGGCGGTTCCTGCCGCAGTCGCTGCCGCCGAAGGAACGGCTGCGGGCCTATGCGGGCTGGTGCAACGCGGTCGAAGGCAACACCACCTTCTACGCGACTCCCGCCCGGACCACCGTCGAGACCTGGGCGCAGCAGACCGGCCCCGGCTTCCGGTTCGTGGTCAAGGTGCCCAAGGCCGTCACGCACGAGCGCCGGTTCGCCGGGGTCGAGACCGAGATGCGGGCGTTCCTGGACGCGATCGAACCCCTCGGCGAGCGGGCGGTCCTGTGGACCCAGATGCCCGGCTCGTTCGGCCCTTCGGACGTCGACGTCCTCGGCCGCTTCCTGCGTCGCCTCCCGGCCAACCTGCGGCGCGCCGTGGAGGTCCGGCACCCCGAGTTCTTCACCGACGCCAGCGCGACCTCGCTGCTGGAGGGGACGCTCGGCGCCGCGGACGCCGAGTGGGTGCCGTTCGACACCACGGTCTTTTTCCAGAGCCCGCCGACCAGCGAGGCCGAGCAGGACGCCTGGGCCAAGAAACCGCGGCTGCCGCGCCGGACGCGGGCGCTGACCGACCGGCCGGTCGTCCGTTACCTGGGCCGGGACTCGGTGGAGGAGACGGTCGAAGGCTGGCAGCCGTGGACCGAGGTGGTCGCCGGCTGGCTGCGCGAAGGCCGCTCGCCGACGGTCTTCCTGCACACGCCCGACAACGACGAAGCCCCGGCGCTCGCCCGCCGGTTCCATGCCGAGGTACGGGCATTGGTGCCCAGCCTGGAGGCATTGCCCGAGCCGGAGCCGGTGGAGCCCGCGACGCTGTTCTGAGGACCCGCGCCCTCGCCAGGCCGCTACCCGGCCGGGACGAACGCGATCAGCCGCTGATGGGCATCGTCGACCACCTGCAGCACCACCTGGTCCCACGTCTCCTCGACCCCGCCCGGCAGCCGGAGCCGCACCCGGAGACGGGTGTGCGGCCGGACGACGTCGTTGCGTTCCCAGAGAGCCTTGAAGCAGGGGTCGGTCCGGAGCAGCTCGTCGATCCAGTCCCCGGACGGCGGACCCGCCGGGGTGCTCGCGCGCACGATGCCGATCACGGTGCGCCGCATCGCTTCCAGGTCCGCGAACCGGCTCTGGAACACCGGATCGGTGAACAGCATCTGCACGTACCGGCGGCCTTCCGGCGGCACCGCGCCGAAATCGGTCAGCAGCCGTGCGGCGGCGGAGTTCCAGGCCAGGACTGACGTCGCCGGTCCGACGAGGATCGCCGGCACCTCGCCCATCCGCTCGACGAGGCGGCGCAGCGGATCGCTCGGCTCGGGGTTCGCCGGAGGCGGGTCGGCGACGGCGACGAGATCCAGCGCGTACCGCGTCTGGTCCGCGTCGAGCCCGAGCGCGCCGGCGATGCGCCGGATCACGTCGGTGCTCGGCAGGACCCGGCCCTGCTCGATTCTCGTGTAGTACTCGGTGCTGACGAACGCCAGCGCCGCGACCTCGCCCCGCCGAAGACCCGGCACCTGCCGCCGTTCCGATTCAGCGGAGGCGGGCGGCGGGGTTTCGTCGCGGCGCGCGTGAAGGAACGCGCCGAGCTGGGCGAGCCGAGGGTCGCGCGCCATCAGCGCGGTGCCCGGGGGAGGGGGATCGGATTCTTCCCCTCCCGCGCCCGGCCGCGGGGAGCGACGGTGGAGACATGATCGAACACGCACGCATCGACGTCCACACCCACCTGGTCCCTCCGTTCTGGGGCGAGGCTCTCGCACAGCACGGCGGCGACCCGTCGGGCTGGACGCTGCCGCCGTGGACGCCCGGCGACCACCTGAAATTCATGGACGCCAACGGCATCGAGACGAGCGTACTGTCGCTCACCGCCCCGAGCGTCGCGGGCTGGCCAGGCGCGGCGCGGCGTGAGATGGCCCGTCGCGTGAACGACTACACCGCGGAGCTGGTGCGGGAACGACCGGACCGGTTCGGGTTGTTCGCCACCGTCCCGTTGCCGGACGTCGAAGGCGCGGTCGCCGAAGTCGGCTACGCGCTCGACGAATTGCGGGCCGACGGCGTGGTGCTGCTCTCCAACTACGACGGGGTCTATCTGGGCGACGACCGTTACGCGCCGCTGTGGGAGGCGCTGGAGCGGCATCGCGCGGTGGTCTTCATCCATCCCGCGCACCCGCTCGTCCCGCTGCTTCCCGAGGTTCCGGGACCGCTGGTGGACTATCCGTTCGACACCACCCGCAACGCGGTGCACATGGTCGCCCGCGGGATCACCGAGCGGTACCCGAACGTCCGGATCATCCTTTCGCACGCAGGCGGTTTCGTGCCCTTCGCGGCGTTGCGGTTCTGCCAGCTGCAGGCCGCGCTGAACCCCGCCGGGCCCACGGCCGAGGACTTCCTGGCCCGATTCCGCAGCTTCTACTGGGACACCGCACTGTCGTCCGGAGAATACGCCTTCGGCGCGCTCACTCGGTTCGCCGACCCCGCGCGGATCCTCTACGGCAGCGACTTCCCTTACGCCCCACCGCAAGTGGGCACCCGCTTCACCGAGATCCTGGACACGGAGAGCGGGCTGACCGCGCAACAATCCCGCGCGATCGACTCCGGTAACGCCCGCGCGCTTTTCCCTCGGCTGAGCTGAATGGGCGATGGTGTCCGCCACCTCGGGCGGGTTGACGCTGGAAGCTCACCTCGCGTGTACGAGATCGACCGCGCCCGCGACGAGGACCAAGACGCGCCTCAAGGTCGTGGTCGCCGAAGAGCAGGTAGCGGTCCAGCCCGAACGGCGGCACTGTCCTGCCCGACGGATCATGCGACATCGCCGCGTCGGTGGACGGTTGCCGCAGCAAGCCAGGACTGGTGAACAGGGGCGCGGCAACGGCGTGTCCCTGGTCGCGGTCCCATACCCAGCCGCCGGATCACGAGCCGTGCACCAGGACGTGGTGGCTCATGGCCCGGGCATCTTCGCGATGACGTCGACCTCGACCAGCACGCCGGGAGCGAACAGCGCCGCGACGCCGACCAGGGTGCTCGCCGGAGCCGCGGGTGCCCCTTCGCGCAGCGGCCCGAAGAGCCTGGGGATCAGTTCGGGGCGGTAGTCCACCACGTAGACGGTTTCCTTGACGATGTCCTGGCGTCCGCAACCGACGACGGCGAGCGCGGTGTCGAGGTTCTGCGCGATCTGCCGCACCTGGGCCACGTGGTCGTCGCCGCACAGGTTCCCGTGCTTGTCCCACGCGACTTGCCCGGAGAGGAAACGAGGTCGGCGACGCGCACGACCGGCGTGAAGGCTCCGGGAATGCGGTGGAGGCCGGCGGGGGTCAGGTATTCGGTCATCGCCGCACCGCCGCGCGCTCGGGGGCCCCGGCCCAAGCTGTGATCGCGGCTTCGCGGAGCGCGGCGTCCGGCGGATCGTTTTCGCGGCGGACCCACGCGATGTGCCCGTCCGGCCGGATGAGAGCTTCGCTGAGGTTCTCCAGCCGGGAGTCGGCGACCGTGATCCGGCCTTTCCAAGCCTCGGCGATCTGCGCGGCATCGTCACCGACGTAGCCGAAGGTGCCGCTGTGCACCAGATCCGAGACTCGACCGCCGCCCGGGCCGAGCGGCCGGTCGGGCACGCGGGTGCCGACGAGGGGGTCGCCGTCCGGCACCGCATAGGACGTCGACAGCGCCGACACCAGACCGGCCAGCCGGGCGTTGACCTCGGGTATTTCGAGCAGCGAGTCCATCAGCCCGCGGAGCGCGGCCACCGGGCGCTGGTAGTCGGGAACGAGGGTGAGTTCCAGCAGCAGCGTTTGGGCCTGGGTGTTGCCGGTGACCAGCCGCCCCACCGGGTAACGCTCCGCGTGGTAGGTGTCGAGCATGCCCGGCGGCGCCCAGCCGTTGATCTCGGCGGCGAGTTTCCAGCCGAGGTTCATCGCGTCCTGCAGACCGGTGTTGAGCCCCTGGCCCGCCGCCGGGAAATGCACGTGTGCGGCGTCGCCGGCGAGGAAAACACGGCCGGACCGGTAGTTCTCGGCCAGCCGCGTGGCGTTTCCGAACCGCGACAGCCAGCGCGGCTCCGCGATCCCGAAGGACGTGCCCGCCAGTTCCACCAGCGTCGCGCGGAACTCGTCGAAGGTCACCGGTTCCGTTGCCGGGACGCGCATCCGCTCCGGACTGGTGACCACAAGACGGGTCAGCCCTCCGGAAAGCGGAGCGATCAGCACGGGAACTCGCCCGGCCGCGGCGATCTCCTCCCGGTCGACGACGGCGAAGTCGCCGAGCATGGAACTCATCGTGCCGTCGGAGCCGGGGAAACCGATGCCGGCGGACTCCCGGACCTTGCTCCGGCCGCCGTCGCAGCCGACGAGGTAGGCCGCGCGAAGCCGGAAATCCCCGTCCGGCCCGATCCCCGCGACCTCAACCCCGTCCTCGTCCTGGGTCAGCGACCCGACTTCGTGCCCATAGGAGATCTCGACGCCCAGCTCCCGCGCGCGTTCTTCGAGCAATTCCTCGGTCCGCGCCTGCTCCAGGAACAGGGTGTAGCCGTGGCGGGTGTCGAGCACGGAGAAGTCGAGTTCTCGGGAGAGCCCAGCGAAATGCCAGCTCGGGACCGTGCGGCCCTGGGCGAGAAACCGGTCGGCGATTCCGCGCAGTTCGAGGATCTCGATGCTGCGCGGATGCAGCGTGAGAGCGCGGGACTGCCCGTGCCGTCTCTTCTGCCGTTCGAGGATCCGGACCCGCACTCCGGCCAGCGCCAGTTCGGTGCCGAGCAACAGCCCCGTCGGGCCTGCTCCGCTGATCACGACATCGGTGTCCACAGTTGCCTCCACTATTTTCCGAACAGCGTTCATTTAAACCTGCCGCCAGTGTCCTGAGGAAGCGCGAAGCTGTCAAACACGCTGGTAGGCTCGGCTCGACATGACCGCGCACCAGCCCCGAACCCGAGGCCGCCCGCCCGCCGCCGACCGGGCCCACGTCACCGCCGCCGCGCTCCGGCTGCTCGACGAAGCGGGTCTTGACGCCCTCACCATGCGGAAACTGGCCACCGCGGTCGGCGTCCAGGTGGGGACGCTCTACGGCTACTTCCCGACCAAATCGGCGTTGCTGACCGCGATGGCCGAGGCGATGCTGAACGGCTGCCGTGCCGCGGCCGACGGAATCGCCGACCCGCGGGAGCGGGTGCTGGCTCTCGCGAGAAGCCTGCGCGCCGCGCTTTTGTCCTATCGCGACGGTGCGCGGGTCTACGCGGGCACGCACGCCACCGGGCCGAACACCCTAGGCTTCGCCGAAGCCCTGAACGGCGCTCTGCGGGAGACCGGGCTCGACGCCGCGGGGGCGATGAAAACCGCGCTCCTGGTCCTGCACTTCGCGACCGGCCACGTCCTCGAAGAACAAGCGGCGATCCAGTCCGGTCCGGACTTGCCCGCCGACATCGGCCACCTGCGCCGAGCGATCCGGGACGGCGACTATCCGCATCTCGCCGAGGCTCAGGACCACCTGACCGGAACGGACCTGACCGCACTCTTCGAGCAGGGCCTGCGTCTGCTCACCGCGGACCTGCCCTGACCGGGTTTCACTGTGCTGGCAACGACTTCGGGGCGTGATGGGCCCGGCGGTAGGCCAGCGGCGACTTGCCCAGGTTGGCGTAGAAATGCTTGCGCAGCGCGACCGGATCGCCGAAACCGCAGGCGGTCGCGTTCTGGGGGCTACGGCCGGAGTTCGCCCTCTTGATACTCGGAGTGGACGACGGCAGGTGTCCGTCCTCCGTTGGCAGCGCATCCGACCAATCCGCGTGCTGTTCGGCCAGCGAGTTGCTGATGACCGCGATGGCACGGTGCCGGTCAATTGCTCGGCAACTCGGACTTCGCACGCTGCTGCTGGGCACCGGAGCGGTGCTGTGCGGCCTGCCGTTCGCCCCACTTCCCGGTGAACACCCCTGGCGTGATCGGGTTTTCCGGCGAATAGTTGATCAGCAGCCGGAAAGGTGCTGGTCCGAGCGGTGAAGGCAGGGGGGCTCAGGAGGAAATGACGCCCGGCGGCGGCGGTTCTTGCGCGCCGCGGGGCGGAATCGGGATCCTGGGTTCTTCAGGGCGCAGGGGAGGAGCCGGGCGATGGACGACGTGGAGCTGACGCATCGCGAATGCGTCCGGCTGCTCCGCTCACCCGAACGGGGCCGGCACGGGATTGTCGCGATCGACGGGCTGAAGCCGGTGCCGCGTGTCTGCCTTCTTCTCGACGCGGGCGACGTGCTGATCCCGACCGGGCCGGACAGCGGGCTGGTGCGCGTCGCGGCGCTGCGTCCGGTTTCGCTGGAGTTCACCGATCGAGGCAAGGACGGGCGGCTGCGGTGGACAGTCCGGGGGATCGGCCTCGCCCGGCCGATGACCGGGCTCGACGTTCCGCATCCGGTGCCGCGCAGCACCGTGCTCGCCGCGATGCCGGACGCGTTCCGCAACGGCGTCCGGGTCGTCGTGGCCCGTTACCGCGGCAACCGGCCCGCGGACGGGGTCGTGATTCCCGCCCCGCGCGTCGGCTGAGCGGGATTCGCGCGACAGCACCCGGCCGGGACTCTGTCGGTGGCAGGTGCGCACTCGCGGAACGGCGCGATCTGGTAACCGGGTGATCAGGAGGGGCTGCGAGGCGGAGGCGGTGCTGGGGACAGACGGCCGGGTTGCCGCGCAGGGGTGTCATTCAGCCGGAAGGAACCATGAGAAGCACCGTCAGGACCTTGACGTTCGTCGCGATCTGGATCCTTGTCGCCGGGGCCGTGCTGCTGGGCGCGGGATTCGTCATGATCATCACCCAGCCGCCGGATACCGGTGCCAACATCGGAGCCGGTGGTGCCTTCTTTTTCGGTTTGGGCTGCACCGGGATGGGCCTGGTGGCCGGCGTGTGGGCGACAGCGGCTTGGCTGCGAGCCCGGAAGCACGAGCCGCGTCCTGCCCCTCTGCCGGCTTGGCAAAAACGTCTCAGGCGCTTGACCGCGGCCGCAGTGGGGCTGATCTCCGCCGGGGCCGTGGTGCAGAGCGCGGGGGCGGTGGGGTTCGCCCACGAAACCGCGGACTCGGACCGGAGCGACAGCTATGCGCTGTTCCTGGTCGGCCTCGGCCTGGTCGCTGTGGGTTTGCTCGCGGGGATCGTGCCCGCGTTGTACTGGTGGGCGAAGCGGAGTCGAACGCTGACCTCGTCCGCGCCCCGGCGTAACGGTCAGCCGGTGCGGGTCAAGCAGGCCACATCGTCCGCATAGTGCGTTCGACTTCCCAAAAGGCGCGTACCGCAAGGATTTTTCCCCGCCACGTCGACCCGGCAGACGAACACCCCCTCAGCCTCGAGCGCCTGGCCGGAAGGGCGTCGCGGCCTCGATGCCCTCGGCCTTCCGGGGTGAATTGCGAAGGGCCGAACGGATCTTCGACAAGGGCATTGCGGTGCGAGGTCGGCCGTGCCAGTCCCCAAAGGACAGTCAGGAGCGCAGTGCGGCGAGGATGTCAGCGGTGGCAGCGGTTTCGCCGAGCCGGGGGAAGATCCGCTCGATGCTGTGCCGGTGTGCTTCGGGGTCGAGGTCGGCCATGGCGTCGGTGGCCAGCACGACGTGGTAGCCGTGCTCGTAGGCGGAGCGTGCGGTGGACTCCACGCCGATGCTGGTGGCGACCCCGGTGACCACGGTCTGGGTGACCCCGCGTTCCTGCAGTCGCTGGTGCAGATCGGTGCCGGTGAAAGCGCCCCACCGTTGCTTGGTGATGTGGATGTCCCCCGGCTGGCGACCGAGTTCGGGAGCGAGCTCGGCCCAATCGGCCGGACGTGACTCCTGGGCCCCGGCGGCGCGCTGCTGGGCGTCGGTGCGTCCGGGAGCGGTGCCGTCGACGGTGACCAGGACGACCGGCAGGTCGCGCGCGCGGAATTCGGCCGCGAGGGCGGCGGCGTTGTCGAGGATTTCCTTGACCTGCGGGAGGCCGGTGAGGCCCTTCTGGAGGTCGACGACGATGAGGGCGCAGCCGGGGTCGACGGTGGTCAAGGGCATGAGCGGTCTCCTTGTGTCATCAGGGATTCGGCTGGTCGTATTCGGCCAGCCGCTGCATCAGTTCGCCCGCGGCGAGGAGCGTTTTCTGCTCGTCGTCGTCGAGCAGTGCCGAGATGGCCCGGCCCAGCCAGGAATCGCGCTCGCGCTGGCTGCGGGCGACGATTTCCCGGCCGTGGTCGGTCAGGACGACGCGGACCTTGCGAGCGTCGTCCGGGTCCTTCGTGCGGGCGATCAGGTCCGCGGCGGTCAGCTCGCGCAGTGCCGCGGACACGTTCGGGCTGCTCATCGTCAGCTGCTCGGCCAGCCGGCGCGGTTGTGCGTCCTCGGGCGACCGGGCGATCGCACCGAGGACGCTGAAAGCCGTGAGCGTCAAACCAGTGACCGGCATGGCCTCTTGACGAAGCCGGCGCTGCAGCAGCTTGACCTGGGTGCGCAAACGCTCGATCTCGTCGTCCCGCATGAAAGTTATCCTACATAATTATGTGACATAAGCAAGTAGGCTCGGCGCGGCCGGAATCGCGGGCCTGTTCAGTGCGAACGGTCGGAGGACCGGGCGGGCTCGGCGAAGTGCTCCCGGCGGTGCTCCGGACGGGCGGCGTTCAACCGGACGAAGCCGGGCCGTGCGGCCACCAGACCGCACGCGAGTTCAGGAACCAGCAACAGAACCAGCAACCAGAGCGGTGCTTCCCAGCCGTCGGTCAGCGTGTGCAGCACTCCGAAGGCGAGCGGGCCGCACGCGGCGAGGAGGTAGCCGCCGCACTGGGCCATGCCCGAGAGCCGCGCGGTGACAGTGTGCGTGGCGGAGCGCAAGTTGAGGAGCGTCAGCGCGATGGGGAACGCACTGCCGGTGGCGACTCCGAAGACTGCGATCCACACCCATCCGGCCCGCGGAGCCAGCAGCAGGCCGGCGAGTCCGACCGCCGTCAGGGCGACCGCTCCGAGGACGAGCGGCCGCTGGTCGCGCAGCCGAGCGGCGATCACCGGCACGACGAAGCCGAGCGGGATGCCGATGACGATGACGACCGAGTTCATGGTTCCGGCGGTGGCGGGGGAGAAGCCCTGGCCTCGCATGATCTCGGGAAGCCACGACGTCAGCGTGTAGAACATCAGCGACGTCATGCCCATGAAGATCATCACGCACCAGGCCAGCGGCGAGCGCAGCAGTGATCCGGCGTCGCTTTGGTCCGGCGTCGTCGCGGACGGACGCGCTGGCGGTCGGCCGCGGAGAGCCAGCGGGCCCAACACGAGAGCCGCGAGCACGGCCGGGACTATCCACGCGGCCAACGTCAGCCGCCAGCCGCCCACGTCTTCGAGCGGTACCGCCAGGCCCGCCCCGGCCGCGCCGCCGACCGACAACAGCATCATCGACAGACCAGTGAGCGGGCCGACGCGGTCAGGGAAGAAGCGTTTGATGACCGCCGGAAGCAAGACGTTGCCCGCGGCGATCCCGGCTCCGCCGAGCACGGTGCCGGCGAACAGCGCTGCCTGAACGGAAATCACGCGCAACAGCAACCCGGTCATGATCGCCAGGAGAGCCATCGTGATCGCGGCCTCAGTGCCGATCCGGCGCGCGAGGACGGGGGCGAGCGCGGAGAAGACGCCCACGCACAGTTCCGGCAACGCGGTGAGCGCGCTGACCCCGAAGCCGCTCAACCCGAACTCGTCCTGGAGTTCGCCCAGGACCGGGGGAACGCCCGTGATGGCCGCCCGCAGGTTGACGGCCAGCAACACCAGGCCGAGGAGAGTCCAAGCCGAGGCGCTGCGGCGTGCTCGCGCGGCAGGTCCTGGCCAGCGGGAGGACCAGCGGGCCAGTCCGGCCGCGACAGCCGTCGCGACAACGGCTTCGGCGGACAACGACAGCCATACCGTGCTCATCGGGGCTCCCTTCCCGGTTGACCTCGCTTCCAGCGTCGTGCGCGAAACCGGACAGGTCCAGGTTGCCTTTCCGGACCTCACCGTGAAGAATCGACTACATGATCGATCTGCGCCGGCTCCACGTGCTGCGCGCGGTGGACCATTACGGCACCGTGACCGCGGCGGCGCGGGCCCTGCATTTCACCCCGTCCGCGGCGTCCCAGCAGATCCGCCAGCTGGGCCGGGAGCTCGGCGTGGCGCTGCTCGAACCGCAAGGCCGCCGGGTGCGGCTCACCCCCGCGGCGCAACGGCTTCTGGCGCACGCGGACGACATCCAGGCGCGCTGGGAACTGGCCGAACTGGACCTGCGAGCCGACGGCAACGAGCCGGCCGGGCTGTTGCGCCTGGCCGGTTTTCCCGTCGCGGTGACCGCGCTGCTCGCCCCGGCCGCCGCGGCGCTCGCCGCGCGCCATCCCCGGCTTGTCCCGAGGATCAGCGAGGCCGAGGCCGCCGACTGTTTCGATCGGCTCTTCGACGGCGAGGTCGACCTGGCCGTCGTCGAGGCCGCCCCGGACGAGCCGCGGCGCGACCGGGCCCGGTTCGATCAGCGGCCGCTGCTGGACGACCCGTTCGACCTGGTGGTCCCCGCCGGCCACCGGCTCGCCGGCCGCGACCGGGTGGATCTCGCGGAAGCGGCCGAGGAGCCGTGGATCGTGCCCAGCGCGACGTGCACGTGCCGCACGCACGTCCTTTCCGCCTGCGGCGCGGCCGGATTCACGCCGGACGTCGCCCACGACTCGCTGAACTGGAACGCCACCTTCGCGCTGGTCGCCCACGGGCTCGGCGTGGCACTGGTGCCCCGGACCGCGCAGGCGCCGGAGAACGCCGCCGTGGTCCGGCTGCCTTGCCTCGGCGAACCGCGGCGCAAGATCCTCACCGTCACCCGGCCCGGCGGCCGCGCCAATCCCGCGATCGCCGCCGCGCTCGACGAGCTGGAGAGCCTCGTGCCCGCTCTGCTGACCGTCTGAGCCAAGGCGTTCGCCCCGCCCGGCGGGCTGGTTTTCCGCTTGGCGGGGGCCAGTGGGTTCGCCAGGTAGGGTGCGTCCATGCATCTTGCGGACGAGTCGGGTCCCCGGCGCCGGCGACGCGGCGCGGAGCTGGAGGCCGCGCTCCTCGACGCCGCGTGGGCGGAACTGATGGAGGGCGGGTACGCCGCGCTGACGTTCGCCGGGGTCGCGGATCGGGCCGGCACCAGCCGTCCGGTCGTCAACCGCCACTGGGCGGCCAAGGCGGACCTCGTCCGCGACGCGATCGTCCGCGCCAGTGCGCGGTTCCCGCTCGAGGACCCGGACACCGGGTCCCTGCGCGAGGACACCGTCGCGTTGCTCGAACAGCTCAACGGCGCGTTCGCGATGTTCGCCGTGGCGATGACCGCCCAGCTGGCCGCCTACTTCGAGGAAACCGGCACGACGGTCGCCGAACTGCGCGGGTCGCTGATCGACGAGCGGTGGGCGGTGATCGACGCGGTGACGCGCCGGGCCGTCGAGCGGCGCGAGATCGACGCGGCGAAACTTACGCCGCGCATCGCGCGGTTGCCGTACGACCTGCTGCGCAACGAAACCCTGATGAACCTGGAGCCGATGTCCCCGGATGCGATCAGGGAAGTGGTGGACACCATCTACCTTCCGCTGATCGCCCGGAAACGGCCGGGGGCCAAGTCCGCTCGGTGACCGCGGCCGCCGCGGCGCGGGTCCGGTCCACAGTGGACTCGGTTATCTCGGCCGAATGCTGAGAGGTGCCTCACCTTCCTAATAAGATGCACAAATGCATCTTATAGTGGAGAGAGGCCGACGCTGACAGCGCGGCCTCGCTCCAGGGAGGAGTACTGCGATGAACGCACGGAACCCGGTGACGGTCGAGGTGCGGACGATGGGCCGCACGGCGGACGAATCCGTTGTGGACCAATGGGAACTCAAGGCTGCGCGCCGGGCGATGCGGAACCTCAAGGCGGTAGCGGGCGGGCAGGTGATGATGGACCTGCTGGCCGACCAGATCGAGGCCGGGGACCGGTTCCACCACGATCTCATCGCGGCGTCGGGCGGCGGCTACCGCGAATCGCGCACCGCCTTCGCCGTGCGTGGGCTAGGCGGAACGGAGCTGGCGGAATGGTTCCAGGGACAGGCCGCCACCGGCCGGTTCCAGGACAAGGCGCTGCTGCTGAACGCGCACCCCGAGCACTACGTCGAGCCGCCGCAGTATCCGGGCGGCATGGTGGAGACGATCGGCGGGCACCTGACGCGGTTCCGCGTCTCAGTAGCGGGGGAGCTGCCCGCGCCGGTCGCGGCGTACCTCGATCCGGCGTACCCGGTGACACTGATGAACGCGGAGTTGACCCTCGACGACGGCACGCCGTTCGCGTATTGCCTGCACCAGGCACGGGATACCGAGACCGGCGCGGACGTGGTCGTGCGCGTCGTTTATCCCGCCGCGGCACCGGATTCGATGATCGAAGGCCACTGCGAACACCTGGCGATCGAGTTCCGCAGCTGGATCCGCAACGCGGCGGCGGCGAAGCGGTAAGGCGATTGCGGCGGAATTCTCAGGGAAAACTGCTCTGCGAACCGCGGGCGTCCGGGACTGAGGACCGCCGCTCAGTGCAACGGCGAGAAAGCAGTCGGAATGGCGATGCTGGACGTGGCACGGGCAATGTTCTCCGGGCCGTTCTCCGGCGGCCAGATTCGCCGCTCGTAGGACTCGCGGCGGATGGCGAGGCGTTCGTCGAGGCTGGGGAACGGCCAGATGTGCGTGATGCGCGGGGTCCCGTCCAGCCCGTACATCGCTGTGGTGAGCGGAAAAAGCTTCGTGCGTTCCGGGAGCGCGGCTTCCCAGCCCGCCATGGTGGGCCGCAGGCCGCCGACTTTGAGGTCGTAGGTGCGGAATTCGTAGACGTCGCCGAAGTGTCCGGTGTGGACAGGCGGGAGGAACGGGAACGGCGCGTAGCTGCTGACGGTGAACGAATCCAGGTGCTCGCCGACCCCGAACGGATCGGAGCTGGCGAGGATCCGCTGCCGTTCGTCGGCGAGCGAGCCCGCGTCCTCGAACTCCCGGAGCACCAGCACGCGGCCGACGATCTCTCCGTGTTCGGTCTCCCAGCAGCCGAGCAGCCTGCCGCGCGCCGATGGGTTCGCGACGTAGTTCTCGAGGGCGGGGAGTGCTCGGGGCACCGTGTACAGCTTCAGTGCGAGATGGGCGAGTTCGTACAGCATCGCGGGCCTCCGTAAGCATGCGTGTTAAAAGCAAGCATGCTTATACTAGCCCGATGAACGACGACCTCATGGACGAACTGGCGGATTTCTGCGTGGCAACCACCACAGAGCGGCTGCCTCGAGACGTCGTCGGCAAAGCCAAGCTGTGCCTGACGGACTTCCTGTCCGCGGCTCTGACGCCCTCCGCCGAAGCCCGGATTGCGTTGCGGGCGCTGGGGAACCCCGGTGCCGACCTGGGCGCACTGCCCCTCTTCTGGACCGCGGCTCCGACGGCGGCGTACCTCACCAGCATTCCCGCGGCGGCGACCGGGCGCACCGACACGCACGTCGAGAGTTCGTCGCATCCCGGCATGGTGCTGTTCCCCGCGCTGTTGGCGCTGGCGGAGCAAACCCAGGCGTCCGGCGGACGAGTGCTGTCCGCGGCGGTGGTCGGCTATGAGGTGATGTGCCGGCTCGGCTCGGCGATGATCACGCCCGACGTGGCCGCGGTTTTCCGGCCGACCGGCGTGCTGGGCCCCGTCGCGGCTGCTGCCGCGTGCGCTCACCTGCTCGCGCTCGACGAGGCCGGGACGCGGGCTGCGCTCGGCATGGCGGCCAACGCGGCTTGCGGGCTCAACCACTGGGCGCGGGCCGCTACGCAGGAGCATGTGCTGCATTCGGCGATGGCTGCGCGGACCGGTGTCGAATCGGCGCTGCTGGCGGCCGCCGGGTTGACCGCGTCCGGCGGGGCGGTCGACGGCGAGGCGGGTTTTCTCGCGGCATTCGGCGCACGGGACCGGGCCCGCCTGCTCGCCGGGAGAACTCCCTTCGCGATCCGCGACATCGTGCACAAGCCGGCACCGGCCTGCATCTATGTGCAGGGTCCCTGCCAGCTCGCCGAGGAGATCGTACGGCGGCACAGTCCCGATCCGGCCCGCGTCGACTCCATTGTCGTCGAACTCGCCGAGCATGCGGTCCGGTATCCCGGCTGCGACAACAGCGGCCCGATCGCCGACGTCGTGGCCGCGCAGCTCAGCGTCCAATTCAGCGTGGCCTCCGTGCTCGTGGCCGGAGGAATCCTCGACCGCAACTGGCGAAACCCGGCCGATGCCGGGACGAACCGGCTCGCTGCCCGGACCCGGCTGGCCGCGGATCCGGAGCTGTCGGCACGGTTTCCGGCCCGCAACGGATCCCGCGTGCGGGTCCTGCTCGACGACGGACGCGTGCTCGCCGCCGAGCAGGACAGCTTTCCCTCGATGACCGCTGACGAGATCGTGCGGCGGTTTCGCCGGGCTGCCGACCCGGTCTATGGCCGCGCCGGCAGCGAAGCGATCCTCGCGTCCATTGACCGCCTCGACCGGACATCGTCCGCAACCGGGCTGCTGCACGCCCTTCAGCCGCGCTGAAGGGCCTCCGTCACCGCGGTGCGACCCGCCGAGCGTCCGAACACCGCGGCCCGCATCAAGGCGGCGCCGCCGGGATAGTCGCCGTAGAACAGGCCGCCGGTGGCCTCGCCCGCCGCGTACAGACCGGGCACGGGTGTGCCGTCGGAAGCCAATGCGCGCCCGTCCGGGTCGATTCGCACGCCGCCGAACGTGAACGTCAGCCCGGCCACCGCGTGGTAGGCGACGAACGGCGGCCGATCCAGCGGCGTGGCCCAGTGCGATTTGGCGGGGGTGACACCGTCGGTGCTCCCGTCGTCCCGGCAGGCGCGGTTGAATTCCTCGACGGTGCGCACCAGCGCATCGACCGGCACTCCGATCTGCTCGGCGAGCTCGGGCAGAGTCGGTGCGGCGACCGGGACCGCGGCCCCGGCGAATTCGTCGGCCACGCGCGCCGCGGTGCGCTGGTCGAAGATCTCGTACGCCTCGCGGCCGGGCTGGCCCATGATCGCCTTGCCCATCTTCGAATAGTTCTTCACCCACGGGCCGGGTCCCTCGTCGACGAAGCGCTCGCCTTCCCGGTCGACGAGTATCCCGAGCCAGAACCCGTGCAGCGGGAACGGCGGCGACGCCTCGCTGCGCTCCGGGGCGGGCATCGTCGGATCCACGGCGGCCGAATGACAGCTCGACCAGGTCCCGGCTGAATCGGCCCCGGCCCGCAGCGCCGCCGCGATCCCGTCGCCGGTCGCCTGCCGGGTGCCGCGCAGTTTCACGTTCCCCCAGTGCGGACCCAGATGCCGGAGCCGCAGCTCGCGACTCGCCTGGAAACCGCCGCTGGCGATCACCACCGCGTCGGCCGGAAGCACGCCGTCGCCGGTCAGCGCGCCCAGGACCCGCTCGCCGTCGCGGACGACGTCGACGAGAGGGGTGGACCACCGAAGCTCGACGCCGATCCGCTCGGCGTGCCGCAGCAACGGCTTGATCACCTCGAACCCGCGCGACATCCCTTCGCCCGTGCTGGTCAGGATCTGCCCGGGCGGGATGTGCAGCACGCCGTCGCGCACGCCCGCGCCGACCGTCCGGTTGAACGTGAACCGCACTCCTTTCGCGGAGAGCCATCGGACGGTGTCCAGCGAGCGTTCTGCGAGCGCCTCCACCAGTTCCGGGTCGGCGCGGCCGTCGCTCATCGCCGTCAGCTCGGCTGCGTAAGCCTCGCGGGTGTAGGGCGGCGCGACGATCTTTTCGGCGTGCATGCCGGGTTCGAAGTCCTGGGTGATCGAGGTGAGATCGTCCGGTCCGTCGTAGCAGAAGAGGAACAGCCCGCCCGAGAAGGCGGCGTTCCCGCCGACGTCGGCACGGCTGCCCTTCTCCAGCAGGACGACGTCCGCTCCGGCTTCGCGGGCGGAAATCGCGGCGGCGAGCCCCGTCAGGCCCGCTCCGGCGACGACAATGTTCGGCACTGGTCCTCCTTGACCGGCTGCGATGATCGGGTGCGGGAGAAGATTCCGGTTCACCAGCGGAAGGCGAGCGGTTGCCCGGGCCGGTCCGGCACCGGCCCGGTGCGCCGGACGAAACCCTTGCCCGGCACGCCGAGTTCGTCCGCCAGCCAGTTCGCGGCGCCGAGCAGGCGCGGCAGGTCGATGCCGGTGTCCACACCGGACAGTTCGAGCAGCTGGACGGCGTCCTCAGTGCAGATCCCGCCGCCCTGGGCACCAGGCATGGCCGGATGCCCGCCGCTCCCGGCGAGCGCGGTGTCGATGTTCCGCACGCCGAGGTCGAGCAAGGGGAGCAGGGCGGCCAGGCCCATGCCGCGCGCGTCGTGGATCTGGACGGTGAGGTTTTCCGCCGGAATGTGGGCGAGCGCGGCGGTGACGAGTTCACGGATCTGCGGCGGTGCGGCGTAACCGGACGAGTCGGCGAGGATCCAGCGGTCCACGCCGATGCCGAGCAGCCGCCGGGCCAGCGGCTCCAGGTCGTCGGGCCCGCGGGCAGGTCCGGTCGGGCCGCCCCAGGCGAAGATCACGTACGTGCCTAGCTGGATGCGGTGGTCGGCGGCGTAAGCGGCCATGCGTTCGAGTTCCGCCAGGGAGTCCATTGTGGAGCGTCCGATGTTGGCGCGGGCGAAGTCCTCGTCCGCAGACAGGAGGAACGAGGCGCTGTCCGCCCCGGCGTCGATCGCGCGGGCCAGGCCGCGGAGGTTGCCGACACAGCAGCCGAGATGGAGGCCTGGTTCGCGGGGGACTGCGGCGAAAACTTCCTCGGCGTCGGCGAGTCCTTTGATCAGGTCGGGCCGCACGAACGAGGAGAGTTCGAACGCGCGAACCCCGGCCTCGACCAGCCGCCGCACGAGTTCGACCTTGACCTCGGTCGGCGCCATGTGGTCCTGGAACGCCAGGCGCGGCGCGATTTCGCGGATGCGCACCGCTTCCCGTTCAGACATGGCGGGTCGGGGCCAGCCCGGCGGCCTGCGCGTCCCACGCCTCGCCCCGGCCCTGTTCGCGCAGGTCGGTCTTGCGGACCTTGCCGGTCGGGGTGACCGGCAGCTGGTCGAGCACGCGGTAGTAGCGAGGGACCATGAAATGCGGCAGGGCCCGGTCGCAGTGCGCGAAGAGGTCGCCGAAATCCAGCTGCCGCCCGGATTCCAGCTGCAGCACGGCGAGGACCTCGTCCTCGCCCAGCTCCGACGGGGTCGCGACCGCCGCCGCCGCGACCACGCCGGAGTAGGCGAGCAGGACCGATTCGACCTCGTGCGAGGAGATGTTCTCGCCGCGCCGCCGCAGAGCGTCCTTCTTGCGGTCGATGAAGTAGAAGTACCCGTCCTCGTCGGTGTAGCCGAGGTCTCCGGTGTGCCACCAGAGGTCTTTCATGGTCGCGAGGGTGGCTTCGGGCTCGCCGCGGTAGCCGGAGAACATGATGTTCGCCTCGCGCGGCCGGTACACGATCTCCCCGGCTTGGCCGGGCGCGGCGCGGTTCCCGGACTCGTCGTGGACCTCAAGGATCGACGACTCCGTGGGCAGGCCGATCGAGCCGATTTTGCGGGCGGCCAAGGGGTTGTAGAGGACGTTCTTGATTTCGGTGAGCCCGTAGCCCTCCACGATGTGCACGCCGAACCGCTCCTCGAACGGTTCCAGCACCTGGGGCGGCGCGGGCGCGGCGAACACGCGCTCGACCCGGTGGTCGCGGTCCCGTCCGGACGGAGGCTGGGCCAGCAGGACCGGCAGGATCGAGCCCAGCGCGTTGAACTGGGTGACCCCGCCGGCGCGGATCTCGTCCCAGAACCGGCTGGCGGAGAACCGGCGGCCCAGCACCACGGCGGCCCCCGCGAACAGGCCGTGCAGGGTGATGTTGACCTGGGCCGCGCCGTGGAACAGCGGCAGGCACGTGTACAGCCGCTCGTCGGCGGTGGTGCCCATCTGCTGCGCGCATTCCTTGGCCGCGACGACCTGCATGCGGTTCGGGTACACGACGCCCTTGCTGCGGCCGGTGGTGCCGGAGGTCAGCATGACGGCCACCGGATCCGCGGGGCCGACCTCGGGAAGCTCGCCGGCCGGGTCGCCGGAGGCGAGCAGTTCGGGCCAGCCCAGCACCCGCACGCCCGGAGGAGTGCGGGCGGGCGCGGCGTCGTCGAGCACGACGACGGTGGTCAGCGTGTGGGGCAAGGCGGGCAGGTCGGCGACGAGGCCGAGCAACCCGGGCTCGGTGACGAGAATCCGCACCCCGGTGCTGCGCAGCGCGTGGTCGAGGAACTGTCCTTTGTAGGCGGTGTTGACCGGGACCTCGACGAGCCCGGCGCGGGCGGCGCCGAACCAGGCGAGCAGGTATTCGACGCGGTTGGGCAGGAGGAGGCCGACGGAGTCGCCCGGCGCGGCACCCGTGGCGAGCAGACCGCGCGCGACCTCGGACACCGCGACGTCCAGCTCGCCATAGGTCAGCTCGGCGCCGTCGACCACGAGCGCGGGTTTTTCCGGGTGCTGCCGTGCCCGCTCGGCGATCAGCCCGCTGACGGTCTCCGTCGCGAGGTCTTCGGATCGCGTGCCGGTTCGGGTCATGCCAGCTCCTTCTTCACCCGGGCGAGGAATCCCTCCAACGCCGGGTCCCATGCCGCTTCGGCGCCGGTGGTCACCAGGAACGCGTCGATTCCGAGATCACGGTAGGTGCCAAACGTGTTCAGGATGCGCTCTTCGGTGCCGACCAGCGCCTGCGAATTGGCGAAACCGCCCAGCAGCTTCGTCAGCCCGGTCCAGAAGCAGTCGTCGTGCAGTTCTTCGTCGGTCAGCGCGAGCGCCCGCTGCCTCCCGACCGAGGTGTCGGTGGACGACGAGCGCAGGAACTTCCCGGACGCTTCGGCGATCTGCCGTTCCGCCGCGCGAGCCTGAGCCCAGGCGTCGTCGTCGGTGTCGCCGAGGAACAGGCGCAGGCTCAAGGAGAACCGCATCTTCCGGTCGTATCCCTCGGCGGCGGCGCGGACGCGGTCGATGCGTTCCTTCGTCCCCGCGAACGGCTCGCCCCACAGCATGTACAGGTCGGCGTGGCGGGCGCCGAAGTCGACCGCGTCGTCGCTTTCGCCGCCCATGAAGATCGGCACCTGCCCCTGGACGGGCTTGGTCAGGATCTTCACCGCGTCGGCGGTGTAGTACTCGCCGTGGTGGTCGAACGGCTCGGGGGAGGTCCAGGTGCGCCGGACCACGTCGAGGTATTCGACCGCGCGCCGGTAGCGCTCGGCCTTGGGCAGGTCGTCGGATTCGCGGCGCAGGTCCTTGTCCGATCCGCCGACGACCACGTTGATGGCGAGCCGTCCGCGGGCCAGCACGTCGAGCGTGGCGAAGTAGCGCGCGGCGGCCGCCGGCGGCATGACGCCGGGGCGGTGCGCGACGATCGGCGAGAACTTCTCGGTGAGCGCGAGAGCGAAGGGCGCGGTCGCGTGGTTGTGCGGCCAGGTCGAGGAATACCCGACCAGGACGCGGTCGATCACCTCCGAGCGGTCCAGCTCCCGGACTCGCGCGGTCATCGCGTCCGGGCCGGTCTCGCCCGCTTCGAGCGGCTGCAGCCCAGTGAAGAATTCGATCATCGGGTCCTCCTCATTCGTGTGCCAGCCAGGCCTGGTGCCTGGCGAAGTGGTCGGGCCGCCGGGTGCGGAGTTCCGCGCTGGCGGCGGCGAGCGTGTCGCCGGCGAGGGTCATCCGCGCGGAAACTTCCCAGCGCCGGTCCGCGTGGTGGTCGATTCGCGCCGTGACCTCGAGCGGCCGTTCGACGGGAACCGGGCGGCGGTAGGAGATGTGCAGTGATTTCGTGACCAGGCGGGACTCATGGCGCAGAGCGACGATGGTGAGCACGTCGTCGAACACCGCCGCGGTCCAGCCGCCGTGTGCAACGCCGGGGCCGCCGTGCCAGTGGCGCGGGCAGACGACGTCGAACGTGATCGCACCCTCGTCGGCGCGTGCGATCTCGACGCCGAGACGGCAGCGGTCGGCCGGGGCGCAGCCGCCGCACAGCAGCCGTCCCGACGGCGACGGGCCGATGCGGAAGTCGTCCGCGCGGTCAGTCATCGGCGGTCTTCCGCAGGGCGGCGACCACCGCATCCGGCACGTCGATCGTCCCGCGCCGCAACGCTTCCTCGCGGGAGGCGACGGACCGGTCGAACGGCACGCGGACGGCGGGACCCCCTTCGACCGGCCGGGTCGCCCGGATCGACGCGGCGTACTCGCTGACGCGCTGGCGGTAGTCGTCCGGGTCGGTGAGCGCGGCCGGATCGACCAGCAGCACGAAGAACCCGCAGTCGGAGATTCCCGGCGGGGCGGCGGACGCGCCGCTCATCATGCCGAGCAGCTGCACCGCCATGGCCAGCCCGGAGCCCTTGTGCCCGCCCCACACGCCGAACGCGCCGCCCAGCGCCGCTGCCGGGTCGAGCGTGGGTGCCCCGGCGGCGTCGAACGCCTGGCCCTCCTCGAGTTTCTCCCCGAGCCGCGCCTTCAGCACTACGTCGCCGTACATCACCGCGGAGGTGCCGATGTCCCAGATGACCGGCGTCGGCGCGGCCGGGAAGCCGAACGCGATCGGGTTCGTGCCGAACCGTCCCTCCGTGCCGCCCTCGGGGGCGACGACCGCGGGCCCGCTGCCCGCGATCATCCCGGCGAGCCCGGCCGCGGCGGCCTTCTCCAGGTAGTAGGAGAACATGCCGGTGTACCAGGTGTTGCGGGCGCCGACGACGGCCATTCCCTGCGCTCGAGCCTTCTCCGTCGCCAGGTCGAGCGCCCGCATACCGACGAGGTAGCCGACCTGGTCGCCGCCGTCGAGGGTCGCCGACACCGGCGTCTCCGCGACGACCCGGATCGGCTGCGGCGCGCTGTCCGCGGCGCGGATTCGCTCCACAATGGACAGTGCGCGCGCCAGCCCGCCGAAGGTAAGCCCGCGCAGTTCGCAGTCGAGCAGGTGGTCGGCGATGACGGCGGCCCCGTCCGGGGTCTGCCCGGCCCGGGTCATGGCGGCCAGGACGAGGCCGTGAGCGTCGGTCAGGGGCAAAGTGGTCATGAGCCGGACTCCGCGGTCAGGGGAAGGGCGGACGGGGAAGGTTCGGGGGCTCGGGCCGCGCGGCGGGTGAGCGCGAACGCGGCGAGCGCGCTGGCGGCGGCCGCGGCCAGCAGCAGGTAGGCGGGGGAGCGGCGGTCGCCGGTCAGCTCGACCAATGCCTGGCAGATGAACACCGCCGAACCGCCGAGGATGCCGACGGTGACGTTGTAGGAGATGCCGATGAGACTGCCGCGCCGGCGCACGGGAAAGAGCTGGACGTAGGTGATCGGAGCGACGCCGGAGTAGAACGCCGGACCGGCCGACAGCGCCACGGTGCACACGATGATCAACCACAGGGGAGGAGCGCTGGCCAACACGGCGAACAGCGGGTAGCTCACCACGAGGACGGCGAGAGAGGACGCCAGCAGGACTTTCGGACGTCCTCGCCAGTCCGAGGCGCGGCCGCCGGCGAGCACGAGAAAGATCCCGGCCAGCAGTGCGAACGCGATCACCGCGGTCGCCGCGACGGCGGACAGGCGCAGCTGGATGAGGTAGCTCTGCACGTAGGTGTAGACCATGTAGATGCCGACGATGTGCAGCACGGACACGCCGACGAGCAGCAGCACCGAGGACCATTGCCGCTCCGCCGCCTGGTCTGATGTGGACGGACGGGCGCGGGCATCGAGGAACTCCGGGGTTTCCCCGAATCGGCTGCGCAGGTAGAGACCGATCCCGCCGACGGGAAGCGCCAGCAGGAACGGCACCCGCCATCCCCACGCGAGCATTTGCGCGGGCGCCAGCGCGGCGTTCAGCGACAGCACGACGACCGCGCCCAGCAGGAACCCGGCGAGGCTGCCGACCTGCACCCGGCTCGACAGCGCGCCGCGGCGGTGCGGCGGGGCGAACTCGGCGACGTAGATGATCGCGGTGGTGAACTCTCCGCCGCCGGCCAGCCCCTGCGTGAACCGCAACAGCACCAGCAGGATCGGCGCGGCGCCGATCGTCCCGGTCGAGGGCAGCAGGCCGATCAGCGTGCTGCCGCCTGCCATCAGCAGCAGCGACGCGACGAGCGCGGGCCGCCGGCCCAGCCGGTCCGCGATCGGCCCGAACACCAGGGCTCCGGCGGGCCGCGCCAGGAACGCCGAACCGAACACCGCGAACGACGACAGCAGTCCGGCCCCGGTGCTCGCGGCCGGGAAGAAAACCTTCGCCAGCACGGTGGAGAGGAACCCGTAGACGGCGTAGTCGTAGGTCTCCACGGTGTTGCCGACCGACGCCGCGAGCGTCGTCCGTCTCACTTCTGCCGAGGTGGTCATGACGTGCCTCTCCGTTGAGGTCTGGGCCGACCGCGGGGCGCGGCTCAGGCCGCGAGGTGGTGGTACTGGCTGCGGAAGAACAGCAGCGGCTCCGCCGTGGCGTCGGCGGCCAGATCGTCGACGCGGCCGAGGACGAGGTGGTGGTCGCCGGCGTCGTGCACGGCCTCGATCGTGCAGGCGATCCAGGCGACGGCCCCGTCGAGCACGGGATCGCCGTGCGGTCCGGGACGCCAGTCCACGCCGGCGAACTTGTCCCCGCCGGAGACCGAAAGCGCGCGGCAGAGGTCCTCCTGCCCAGCGGCGAGGACGTTGGCGCAGAAGGTGCCGCGCCGGGCGAGCGAAGGGAACGTCGAGGACGTTTTGCCGGGCAGGAACGCGACCAGCGGCGGATCGAGCGAGACCGACGTGAACGACGAAACGGCCATGCCCGCGGGCCGCCCGTCCGCGTCCCGCCCGGTGATGGCCACGACGCCGCTGGGGAAATGCCCCAGCGCGGAGCGGAACCGGGTTGATGTAAGCATGCTTAGACTATATAAGCGTGCGGATACGAATGCAAGCATGCTTATGCGCCTCCGCCGGCGGCGCTCTAGGCTGCGGGGGTGACCGATCCCTTGCCCTACATCGACCCGTTCGACGACGGCCGTTCGCCCGCGCGCGCGGCGACCGGCATGGACGAGGCGTCCTCCCTGATCGACGCCGTGTTCCGCTTCGAGCGCGCGGTCTCGCGGATCGGGAACGCGCGGCTGCGGCCGTGGAACATGACGCTCTCGAGCTACACCGCGCTGCGGATCCTGGCCAACCAGCCGCATCTCACGCTCGCCCAGCTGTCCCGGCGTTGCTACGCGCGTCCGCAGACGATGACGCGCATCGTGACCCAGATGGAGAAACGCGGGTTCGTCGCTCGCAGCGCCCACCCGGAAAGCGAACGGGCCCTGTCCCTGGAAGTGACCGCGGCCGGTCATGCGGCGCTCAAGGAGATGGGCGCGGAGGTGCTCCGGATCAGCGACACGCTGGGGTCGGTGCTCGGCCGGGAGGAGATTGTCGCCGCGGACCATCAGCTTCGTCAGGCGGCGCTTGTCGTCGAGGGCGAGCTGCGGGAGATGGAGCGGGGGGACGAGTAGGGGTGTTTGGTGTCGTGGTGGTTCGGTCCATGACGCTGAACGCGCCGTCCGAGAGCGGCCGCGCTCGTCACCGAGGTACTGGCCGCGCACGCCGCGCGGGTCTGCCTACCGAGACGGGCGTCGAGCCTCAGCTCTACGCCGAAGTGGCCGAAGCCCCGGTCAACGAATTCGCCGCCCGGTATGCCGGCTTGCCGGAGTCCGACTAGGACGCGGAGGCAACTAAAGGAGAGGGCACCTTACAGGAGCTAGCGGACGAGCGCGCCGAGGAACCGCGTCGGTACGGACATCTGCCACTCTGCGGGCTGGAGCTTTCCCGACGACCTCTTCTGCGAGATCTACCGGCTTTGTTTCGCCGAGTTCGTCCGCGCGGTCATCGCCGAAAGGGGAAGCGGTCGATACCTCGCGTTTTCCGCGGAAGGTGGAACCCAGCGGACTGCATTCGTGATCAGCTCTCCGATGCTGACTTCCACGATCGCGAGGCTCGCCTCGACTGAGGCGGCACGAGGCCGGTACCGCTCGCGTGTCGAGGAGTTGCACACTGATCACACACGTGCATTCGGCCCCATGACGACGGAGTTCTCGTACCGGAGCGAGCATCCGGTCCCGGCTGTGGCCGATCGTGGATCGGCTGAAACCGGAGTCGGCGGCTGTGCCAGCGGTGCTGGCACTATCCGAGTACGCCGAGCTGCTGCAGGCGTGCCAGCGCAGCAGCGGCATGTTGGCGCAACGCTTCGTCCAGTTCGCGGCGCTCTGCCGCCGAAGCCTCCGGCGATGAGAAGTACTCGTCGACCTCGGAGAACAGTTCGTCGAGGACAGCGAACACGTCGTCGGGGTGCAGGGCCTCGTCGTTCTTCATCAGATCGACGTATTGCTGCTCGAACTGCGCGGCGCTGACAGCGCGGTCGACGAACCGTTCGATCAGTTCGCCGTAGTCCGCCGCGTCGCGCTCGTTCGCTTCGGAAATGCTCATTTTCACCTCCCCAACCCGTCCAGTATGTTCCCTCGGGTCTCAGCAGCTCGCAGGCGCGGGCGTTCTCGTTGTAGGTCAGGATCGCGGGCTTTCCGCGATAGCGGCCGACGTCCGTCGTCTTGATCGAGTTGGCGTGGTCTTCGCGAACTTCCGCAGCGCCTCCTAGCCGTGGCGGTCAGGTTGGATCGGCTTCGGCGAGGTCAGAGGTCGAGGACCGTCACGGTCATCCGGGCGACGTCGCCGGGTTCGAGGTTTTCCGCCTGGCGCACCGCCCGTTTGACTGGCAGCACATAGCCGCGCTCGCTGTCCGGGAAGATCGACGTTCGCCAGGCGGTGCCGCCGACTCGGACCTGTACTCGCATCGATCCGAACCCGCGGCGTGGCCCGCCCAGTTCGCGGATCTCGTCCGAGATGTCTCCGGGCAGGCTGACGAAGGTCCAGGTGTCGGTCCGCCGCGCGTCCCAGATCCACAGCTCAGCGTCGAAGTGCACTTCCACGCCGCCAGCTTCGCACGCGACACCGACAGTTTGGCCGCGGACGTTCGTTCTGTCGTGCGGGGCGCAGTGGGTTGAGAGTCTGGAGTGGACAGCGGCCGTTCTCCGGCGTCCACAGTGGACTCACGGCGGCGAACCGGCGAGGCGCCAATCCCGTCGACAAGCACTTTGCCGGCTCGTCCGAGCTGCGCGGCACGCGGGATCTGCGACGATGGGGAGGACCGCGTCGCCGACGGAAGAGGACCGATGGACGAGTCGAGCCGCCACGAGGTGTGGCATCCGGGGCAGGACTGCCAGGCGGTGGCCACGGCCCGGGCGCTGGGACAGGACGTGGAGAAGGTCCACGGGGCCGCGTGGGGCGTCGTGGGCACCCTGGGGGACAGCGTCTGCTACGTCGGCGTCACGGACAAAGTCACGGCGATCCACGACGCACTGGCGCGCCGGATCAGCGATCGTGACCTGCCGGTCAGGCTGCTGGCGCCGAACTACTCGGGCGGGATCTCCGACGGCCAGCGCAACGGCACGCCGCAGATGCGGTACTCGCTGATCGGCCGCGAGACGACGAACGACGGGTTGTCGCTGCACTTCGAAGGCAGCGAGATCGAGGCCGTCGCCGCGGTGGTGGCGTGCGACAAGCCTCCCGTCGGCGCCACGGCGGCGATCTTGGAACGGAACGTGCCGGCGGTGGTGGTCTCCGACGGGTCCATCCGGCCGGGCACGGACCCCGAGACCGGGGAAACGATCGACCTGGTCAGCTGTTTCCAGGTGGCCGGCGACCCGGACGTCGCCAAGCGCGAACGGTGGGCGCGCCACGCGTGTCCCGGACACGGCAGCTGCGGCGGGATCTTCACCTACAACACGATGCAGTCGTTCATCGCCGTGCTGGGCCTGGAGCCGCTGCACATGGTGTCGCCCGCGTCCGAGGATCCGCGGCGGGTCGAGGAGTTCCCCGAGCAGATCGTGGACTGCCTGCAGGTCATGACCGAGCGGGGCCTGACGCCGCGCGAGCTGGCGACACCGGTCGCGTTGCGCAATGCCACCGTCGTGGCCATCGCGCTCGGCGGCTCGACGAACGTCGTCCTGCACGCGCCGGAGATCGCCCGCGCGGCCGGGCTCGACTTCTGGTCCGAGGTCATGACGCAGAAGGAGTTCAACCAGCTGTCCCGGAACGTCCCGGTGCTGGTCAACGCGCGCCCGTTCGGGCAGTACAGCATGGTGGACATCGACGCGGTCGGCGGCCTGCAGGTCGTGGTCCGGGAGCTGCTCCGGCACGGGATGCTCGACGGCTCCGCCCTGACCTGCACCGGCGAAACGCTCGGCGAGCAGGTCGAGAGGCTCGACCCGCCCGAGCCCGACGGCAAGGTCGTCTT
Source organism: Amycolatopsis echigonensis (assembly GCF_014174495.1). GTDB lineage: Bacteria > Actinomycetota > Actinomycetes > Mycobacteriales > Pseudonocardiaceae > Amycolatopsis > Amycolatopsis echigonensis. Next base: position 48,469 of record NZ_JACJHR010000005.1, on the reverse strand, counting down.
CACCGTCTCCGCCCCGTTCAAGCCCACCGGCGGCTTGCGGCTGCTCTCCGGCAACCTCGCGCCCGACGGCGGCGCCGTGATCAAGCTGGCCGGAGTCGAGACCGGCATCGTCGACAACCGGTTCGTCGGGCGGGCGCGTGTCTTCGACAGCGAGCAGGCCCTGCTGCACGCGCTCATCGAGGCTCCCGACGGGTTCGCCGACCGGGACATGGTCGTGATCCGCTACGAGGGTCCGAGGGGCGCTCCCGGCATGCCCGAGATGCTGGACCCCACTTCCCGCATCACCGCGCTCTGCCGGCGGAAGGGCATCTCCGTCGGGCTCATGACCGACGCGCGGTTCTCCGGCGGATCAGTCGGGCTGGTCATCGGTCACGTCGGCCCGGAGGCCGCGCTCGGCGGCCCGATCGCCCTCATCGAGGACGGCGACACGATCACCGTCGACCTCGACACCGACACCCTCGAGTGCGCCGAACTGGACGATCCGGCCGTCCGCGAGGCGCGGGTCGCGAAGTGGCAGCACGCCGCCGCGGAGAACGGCGGCGTCCATCCGCTGGTCCGCCCGGTGACGACCAGGCTCCTCCGCCGCATGCGCGCCTTGGCCTCCCCGGCGATCGAGGGCGCGGGGATCGCGGTGGCCGCCGAATAGAGAAAGGCGGTTGTCGGCTCGGAGAGGAGCCTGGGGCAGCACCGCCAGCATGCTCGAGCTGATCCGGATCGCCAGGCCGCCGGGTGCGAAAGCTCGGTGAGCGGGCGGCGGACTTTTCTGTGCGCCCGAAAGCGTCGAAGCGGACGTCTGCGCAGGATTCGGGTGTTACATTGCCCGCCTGGGATGTCACTCGGGCGGGGAGGGTGTGCTGTGGGTTTCGAGGTCGATGTCGCGGACATCAAGAACGCGGCGGGCAAGCTCGCCGCCGGGAAACGGCCGGCGCTCGCCGCCGGCGGTCCGCCGAATGTCGGCTCCGCCGGGCGGGCTGCCGGCTACGCGGGGGACTACGACGTCTGGCTGCTCACCCGGCAAGAGGATTTGGAGGCCGCGCAGCAGCAGGTCGCCAGCCTGGTGAAAACCATCCAGGCCGCCGCGACGAGTTACGACAGCACCGATTCCGCCGCGCGCGAGACCTTCCTGAAGGCGCTGGACCGCGGCTTCGAAGGGATCGACCGGTGAGCTCGGTCTTCGACAAGATCCGTCACCTCGCCGATCAGGTGGACAAGGGCAGCACGGACGACCTGGACGCCCGGGCCCGAGCTTGCCGGGCAACGAAAGAAGCCGTCCTGGACGCAAAGGCGCTGGTCGAGGCCGTCCGCGTCCAGCTGGCCGAAGCCTGGCACGGCGGGGCCGGCGAGTCCGCGCTCGCCTCGCTCTCGGACTTCGCGAAGAACCGCGACGACCAGGCCCATGATCTCGAGGAGTCGGCGAAGTCCTTCGAGGTGGTCCGCGACGCGTTGGCCAAGGCACAAGGCGACGCCCGCAGCCGCCGCGCGGACGCCGACGCGCTGGAGAAGAAGCTGGACGGCGCCTGGGACGATCTCTCGCACGGCAAAGGCAACATCGTCTTCGCCTGGGCAGAGGACAAGGCGATCAAGGCACGGGCTCTCGTCGTGCTCGCCGACCTGGAGCGGATTGTCGTCGGCTACGACGCGGTCCTGCTCGCCGAGGGCCTCAAGCTCCGGAACAAGACGGGCCAGGTGTGGGAGCTCGCGGGCTCGGAAAAGCGGAACCCCGCCGAGATCGCCGCGATCATGCTGCGCGAGATCCCGGGCTTCGCCGAACTGGTGGCGAAGGACCCGAGGCTCAAGACCGCCCTGCTGACCGGCAACTGGGAACTGCTTCTGCGCAACCGCGAGATCGCGCAGAAGATCTACGACTACCTCGGCTTCAAGTACGTCGCGGACGGCGACTACTACACGACCGGCGAGCACTCGGTGCAGAGTTTCCTCGGCTGGCACGACTTCTACGACAAGCTGGAAAAGCTCATCGGCGCGAACCTCGACGCGACCGGCGAGGACGGCGACAACATGGAGTTCACCGACCCGAAGAGCGGCAAGCAGTACCGGCTCGAACTGTGGAAGGGCGGCTACGGGTTCGGCGGCGCGTTCGGCGGCGAAGTCGGGTTCTACACCCGCGAACCGGGCTCCTCGGACCCCTCCGGTTACTTCCACGCCGCCCAGGGCGACGACCAGATCAAGGTGACCCAGACGATCTACGACAAGGCGACCGGCGAGGTCTACTTCACCAACGACGGCCAGGGCGCCGACGGCAGCGACAAAAAGCATTTCTGGAACCTGGCGATCCGCACCGACCCGCACGTCGACCCGAGCCAGCTCGCCCAGCGCGCCACGATCGAGGTGCGGGACACCGGTATGCGCGACCAGCTGTACCAGGAGATGACCCGGTGGGCCGCCGCGCACCCGGACCAGCACCTGACCGTCGCCAAGACGACCGACACTCCGCCGGCCCTCAGCTACACCTGGGAGAAGTGAGCCGTGTTCAGGCCGAGGTCGTCGGCTTGAGCTCCCACGGCTCGTCGTCGTTGCCGCCGCGCGGCGAGCTCTTGGTTTCGCGCAGCCCCGCGAACACGCCGTCGACGTCGACCCGTCCGGCGACCTCGTCGGCGACGTGCTGGCCGTGGCGCTCTTCGATCTCTTCGAGTCCCTTGCGCAGGGCGGTGGTCGCGGCATTCCTGGCCGTGGACCGCAGCCCGCGGGCCAGCTCCTCCGGATCAATCATGTGGCCACTCTAGAGAAGGCACCCGCAGCGGACTCGAGGTTTCTCGCACTGATCCCGGCGCCAACGGGTGGTGGGCCCTCTCGCGCGGACGCCCGCTTGGGAAGCGAAGCACGCCGGGCCGGGCGGACGCGCGTCGCGGGCGAGGTCGGCTCGGGTCCACTGTGGACCGGGTTCGGATCCGCGCCATAGCCTCGGCCGCGAAGCGCCGGTGGAACGAAACTGCTCCGTCGAGCGACTGCTGGGGGAGAGGTGGGCGATGGACAGCAGGCTGGCGGTTCGCGCGGAGCAGGCGTTCGACGGTGTGCGGCTGATGCCGCGGGGCGCTCTCGTGCTGATCGAGGACGGCCGGATCGTCGCGGTCGAGTCGGCCTCGGCGGTGGTGCCCGCGGGCTGGCCGCTGCTGGAGGTTCCGGGCGGGACGCTGTTGCCCGGTCTGATCGATGCGCACGTGCACTTGTGCTGCGACAGCCGCAACGGCGCGCTGGAAAGGCTGGCCGGCCACAGCGACGCGAAGCAAGCCGAGGTGATCGAGACGGGTTTGCGGCGGCAGCTCGCGGCGGGTGTCACGGCCGTGCGCGATCTCGGCGACCGGCACTATGCGACGCTCGCGTGGCGGCTGCGGCCGGGGTTGCCGGCGGTGGCGTCGGCCGGACCGCCGATCACGGTGCCGGGCGGGCATTGCTGGAACATGGGCGGTGCTGTGGCGGGAGCCGAGCAGTTGCGTGCGGCGATCGCGGAACGGGTCGAGCGCGGCGTGGACGTCGTGAAGATCATGGGGAGCGGCGGGCTCAACACCGCGGGGACCGACGTGTTCGGCTGCCAGTTCGGCGACGCGGACCTGCGGCTGGTGGTCGAACTCGCTCATGCCGCGAATCTGCCGGTCACGGTGCACGCCCACGCGTTGCCCGCGGTCGAGCAGGCCATCGCCGCCGGGGCGGACGGGATCGAGCACTGCACCTGCCTCACCCCGGCTGGCGTCCGGCTGACCGGAGACGTGCTGGAGCGGCTGGCCGCGGCGGGTGTCCGGGTGTGTCCGACGGTCGGGATCGCGCCTGGCGCGGTGCCGTCTGGGCCGGTCCGGGCGCAGCTGGAGCGGTTCGGGCTGTCGCCGGACAGCCGGGCCAGGGACGCGGCGACGCTGGCCGGTGCGGGGGTGGCGCTGGTGTCGGGCGGGGACTCGGGCATCGCCGAGGGCAAACCGCACGGGGTGCTCCCCTGGTCGGTGCTCGCGCTCGTGTCGGCGGGGGTTCCGCTGGAGCCGGCGCTGGCGACCGCGACGTCGGCCGCCGCGGACACGTGCGGGTTCGGTTCCGCGAAGGGACGCCTCCGGGCGGGTTCCGATGCCGACCTGCTCCTGGTCGACGGCGATCTCGCCCGCGAACCGGCCGCGCTCGCCCGGGTGGCAGCGGTAGTGCTGCGCGGTGCGGTAGTGCGGGCGACGGCTGACTGATCAGAGCGGAGGTTTGTCCGCCCGGAGTATCGGAAGTTGGGTGTTGCCGTCGACTGCCAGGCCTGTGCCGGGGCGGTCGGTATGCCCACGCGCCGGGAAGGATCACTGCGCGGCTGGACCGTCGGGTGCGACTACGCGTCGCACGCTGTCGCGGAGCAGGATGCGGCGTTGTTCGTGGACGTCCGCGGGTTCCTCGGCGGTCGCGGCGTAGACGTTGCTCACCGGCGACCATGCCATGGACATCGCGATGACCATGGCCATGAGGTCGAACGGTTCGCCGGACCGGACGAGCCCGGCGGCCTGCGCGTCGGAAATGGCCCGCAGTTTGGCGTCGTCGACGCGGTCGGCGTCGGCGACGAGATGGCCGGCCGGACGTCGTTCCAGGCGCGCCCAGGTGGCCAGCCGGATCAGGTCGGGGCGGCGGAGGTACTCGTCGTAGAGGCGGACCGCCCAGTCCGCCAGGTCGGTCGCGTCGATCGGGACGACGGTCATGATCCGTTCCAGCGAGCCGAAGAAGATCGCGTCGAACAAGCCTTCCTTGCTGCCGAAATACCCGTAGAGCTGAGCCTTGTTCGTGCGCGCCGCGGCCACGATGCGTTCGACGCGGGCCCCGGCGATGCCGTGCTCGGCGAATTCCTGGGTGGCCACGTCGAGGATGCGCTGCCGGGTGGCGGCGCCACGCGCGGTCAGGGGCTTGTCGGCCATGCCCGGCAGGATAACAACAGACCAGTCGGTTTGCCTGGTCGGCGGAGTGTGGCTACTCTGCAATAGACCGAACAGTCTGTTTGCTTTGAGGGGCGGCCATGAGGACCACCGTGGGCTGGCAAGCCGACCGGCCGGGGGCCGCGCTGCGCCGGGTGTCGTTCGAGCGCCGGGACCTGCGTGCCGACGACGTCGCGGTCCGCGTGGACTACTGCGGCGTCTGCCACACCGATCTGCACGCCATCGGCGCTCTTGCCGAGACCGGGGACGCGCGGTTGGTGCCGGGCCATGAATTCACCGGGGTGGTGACCGCGATCGGGCCTGAGGTCACGCGGTTCTCGGTAGGCGACGCGGTAGCGGTCGGCAACATCGTCGATTCGTGCGGCGGGTGCGCGATGTGCCGGGCGGGCCAGGAGAATTTCTGCGCCGAATTCCCGACGCTGACCTACGGCGGCACCGACCGCCGCGACGGATCGACCACGCTCGGGGCCTACTCCCGCGAGTACGTCGTCCGCGACCTGTTCGCCTACCCGCTGCCGGCCGGGCTCGATCCCGCGGCCGCGGCTCCGCTGCTGTGCGCCGGAATCACCGTCTGGGAGCCGCTGCGCGCTCTCGGCGTCGGGCCGGGGACCCGCGTCGCAGTAGCCGGTCTCGGCGGCCTCGGGCACCTCGCGGTCAAACTCGCCGTCGCGCTCGGCGCCGACACCACGGTCATCAGCCGGTCAGCGGACAAGGCTGACGACGCGCGCCGACTGGGTGCCCACGACCTGATCGTCTCCTCCGACCAACGACAGATGGCCGCTGCCCGCAACCGGTTCGACGTCCTGATCGACACCATCGCCGTTCCGCATGAGCTCGGCCCCTACCTAGGGCTCGTCGCCATGGACGGGACGCTCAGCCAGCTCGGGCAGCTCGCGCCCGTCACTGTGGAGACCATGGACTTGCTCGTCGGACGCAAGAAGCTCAGCTCGGCCGGCAGCGGCGGCCGGCCGGCGACCGCCGCGATGCTGGAGTTCTGCGCCCAGCACAACGTCGCCGCCGACATCGAGCTCGTGCCCTCGTCGCGGGTGAACGAAGCCCTCAGCCGGTTGGAGCGAAACGACGTCCGCTACCGGTTTGTGCTGGACCTGTCCGACTTGGCCTAGACCGCTTAAGGGATTTCTCCGGCCGCAACCGGGGAACTGGCGATCCCTTGCTCACTCGAGCGGAGAGATCGAGACCGGGGTGGACAGGACCCGGTCGGGCCCGGTTTCGCGGACCGGGCCGGTGAGTTCGAACGACGCGGTGCAGGGCAGTTCGCCCGCGGACGGCCCGACCAGGACCTCGATTGTTCCGGGTTCGACGATCCGGCGCAGGTCGAGCCCGGTGAAGCTGGTGCGGTCGGCGTGCACCGCGAAGGTGACACGAGCGGCGCGGCCCGCTTCGAGCGGCACTCGGGCGAATCCGGCGAGCTGCCGGACGGGGCGGGTGACCTGGGCCTGCACGTCGTTCAGGTACAGCTGCACGATTTCGTCCGCCGCGCGCTCGCCGGTGTTGCGCACGGTGACCGAAATGGACAGTTCGCCGTCGGTGGGGATTTCGGTCGCGCTCAGCCGCAGGTCCGAGTAGCCGAACGTGGTGTAGGACAGGCCGTGCCCGAACGGGAACAGCGGCGTCGGGTCGAGGTTGCTGATGCCTTCGCTGTCGCGGCCCAGCGGCGGGGCCAGGTAGGTGCCGGGCGAGCCGCCGGGCGTGCGCGGCACCTGCACCGGCAGTTTCCCGGACGGGGCGATCCGGCCGGACAGGATCCCGGCGACGGCGCCGCCGCCTTCCTCTCCCGGCAGGAAAGCCTGGACCAGAGCGGCGGCGCGGCCGGCGTGGCGGCCGAGGGCGTACGGACGGCCCGAGACCGCCACGACGACGACCGGCGTCCCGGTCGCCAGGAGCGCGTCGAGGAGTTCGTCCTGGACGCCGGGGAGGCTCAGGTCGGGGGCGTCGCAGCCTTCGCCGGAGGTGCCGCTGCCGAACATGCCCGCTCGGTCGCCGACGACGGCGACGCACACGTCGGCGGCTTCCGCGGCGGCTGCGGCGGCCGCGATGCCGGAGCTGTCTTCCTCGAGGATCGGACAGCCTTCGTGCAGCGAGATCCGGGCCTCGGGCAGTTCGAGCCGCAGCGCGTCGGCCAGCGACGGAACGGGCACGCCGAGGCCGAATTCGGGATGGCGCGGCAGGACGTGGTTGGGATAGGAGTAGCAGCCCAGGAAAACCAGCGGGTCGTCGGCGCAGGGCCCGACGACAGCGATTTTCCCGGCGGATTTCCTGCCGGACAACGGAAGCGTGCCGTTGTTCGCGAGCAGCACGACGGACTTCTCGGCGATTTCCCGGGCGATGGCCCGGTTGCGCGGCGAATCCAGGTCGACCGGCGCGGCCCGCGGAACCCAGTCCGCGTCGAGCAGGCCCAGTTCGGCCTTCTGCCGCAGCAGGCGGAGCGCGGACCGGTCGACCAGTTCCTCCGGGACTTCCCCGGACCGGACCAGTTCGGCCAGTTCCTTGCCGTAGCACTGGCGGTCCGGCAGTTCGACGTCGATCCCGGCGGCCAGCGCGAGCGCGCCCGCCTCGCCCGCGCTGCCGGCGACCCGGTGCATGCTCTTGAGGAACGCGATGGCCCAGTAGTCGGAGACCACGACTCCGTCGAAACCCCATTCGTCGCGCAGAATCGCGGTGAGCAGCGCCTTGCTGGCCGCGGCGGGCACGCCGTCGAGGTCGGTGTAGGAGTTCATGACCGACCGGGCCCCGCCTTCGCGGAGCGCCATCTCGAACGGCGGCAGGATGACGTCGCGCAGCTCGCGCGGCCCGATCGACACCGGCGCGTGGTTGCGGGCCGCCCGGGACGCGCTGTATCCCGCGAAATGCTTCAGCGTCGCGATGATCCCGGTCTTCTCCAGCCCGCGGACATAAGCGGTTCCCAGCATGCTGACCAGATACGGATCTTCGCCGAGGGTTTCTTCGGTGCGGCCCCAGCGATAGTCGCGCACGACGTCGAGCACGGGCGAGAGCCCTTGGTGCACGCCGACCGCGCGCAGGTCTTCCGCGATCGCGGCGGCCATGCGCTCGACGAGACCCGGATCGAAGGTCGCCGCCCACGCCAGCGCGGTGGGGTAGACCGTGGCGCCGAGGGTGGTGAAGCCGGTGAGGCACTCTTCGTGCACGATCGCCGGGATGCCGAGCCGGGTCTCGGAGACGATGTCGCGCTGCAGCGCGGTGACCCGGGCGACGCCCTCGGCCGCACTCACCGGAGCCGTGCCGAACGGCCGGGTGAGGTGCCCGATCCCGTCCGCGCGGACCTGGTCGAACGAAGCCCCGCCGCGGGCGAAGACGTCCTGCATCGGGGCGACGTTCCCGCTGATGTCCTGGTTGCCGGGCCACGCGCTGCCCAGCTGGGCGATCTTCTCCTCGAGGGTCATCTCGGCCAGCAGCGCTCCGGCGCGTTCGGCGGGGGACAGGCTCCGGTCGTGCCAGCGGGTCATCGCGCTCCTCGGTCGGGTGCGGGGGCGGTCGAATCGCGCACGACGAGATGGGTCGCGAGTTCGACGTGGTGGGAATCGAGCGTCTGCCCGGAAATCAGCTTGAGCAGGGTGCGCAGCGCGACCCGGCCCATGTCGTGCAGCGGCTGCCGGATCACGGTCAGCGGCGGGGTGGCGAGGCCGGCGAGCATGGTGTCGTCGAAGCCGACGACGCTCAGCTCCTGCGGCACCCGCAAACCCCGCTGCCGCGCGGCTTCCAGTACCCCGAGCGCGGTGGCGTCGCTCGCGGCGAACACCGCGGTCGGCGGATTTTCCATGGCCAGCAAGAGGTTTCCGATCTCCAGCCCCGCCGGGTGGCCGAAGTCGCCGTGGCGCACCAGTTCCGGGTCGAACGCGACGCCCGCGTTCTCGAGCGCGGCGCGGTATCCGTGCAGCCTCGCCTGGCTGCAGGACGCCCCGACCGGCCCCCCGGCGAACGCGATGCGCCGGTGCCCGAGGCTCAGCAGGTGCTCCGCGGCCGCGATCCCGCCGGACCAGTTCGTCGCGCCGACGCTGGCGACCTCCGCCCTCGGCAGGTTGATCGGGTCGATGACCACCAGGGGCAGCTCGGCGCGCTCGAAGCTCTCGACCTGGGCGAGCGAAAGTTCGGAGGTCACGACGATCAGGCCGGCCCGGCCGTCGCCCTTGAGCCGCTGCGTCCAGTGGTCCTCGGGGCTGAGCGGGCCGCCGGGGGCCGCCGCCGGCATCCGGCTCACCACCACGTCGGTGCCGAGTTCGGCGCCCGCGGCGGTCACCCCGCGCAGCACCTCCAGCGCATAGGGGCTGACCAGATCGTCGAACACGACGTCGACGATCCGGGTCGCGGACGCGCTCCGGCTCCCGGTCCGCGGCACGTACCCGGCGTCCCGCAGTGCCTGTTCCACTCGGGCGCGGGTGCGCGCGGCCACGTCGGACCGCCCGTTGAGCACCTTCGAGACAGTCGGCAGCGAGACGCCGGCGGCTTCGGCGACCGCGGCGAGCGTCGCGCCGTTGCGGGGCGGCATCGGCTCTCCTTATCGAAAGATTTCGAACCGTGATTTTGAGGTTCCGGCAGGGAATTTAGCACTTGACGGGCCCGAATCACTACCCTAGATTTCGGCCAGCCCTCGAGAAGTTTTCGAAACTTTTCGAACCTTCGGAGCGGAAGGTGCATCATGAAACTGGGTACTCGCCGGACGATCCGCACGACGCTCGCGGCGCCCGGGCTCGCGGTCCTGCTGGCCTTCGCCGCGGCGTGCGGCACGAGCGGGCCGACGTCCGCCGCCGGCGGGAAAGCGACGGCCTGGGCGTTGACCGGCGGCGACGAGCAGGTGTTCCGCACCTCGTTCGCCAGCGGCGGCGTCGAGGGGCAGTTCTTCGGCAACGACGCGTACAAGCAGAAGATCCGCTCGGCCGTCGGCGCGGACCAGGCGCCCACCCTGGTGTTCAGCTGGGGCAACGGCGGCATGCTGAAATCCTGGGTCGCCGCGGGCAAGATCATGGACCTGACCCCGGAAGTGCGGAAGGACCCCGCGCTGACCGGCCGGTACCTGCCCTCGGTGGCGAAGACCGGAGTGCTGGACGGGAAGACCTACGCCGTGCCGAACAACAGCATGCAGCCGGTTTTCCTGTTCTACAACAAGGACCTCTTCGCCCGGGTGGGGGCCGAGCCGCCGAAGACGTGGGACGAGCTGATGGCGCTCGTGCCGAAGTTCTCCGCGGCCGGGATCGCGCCGTTCTCCCTCGGCGGGCAAAGCAAATGGCCGCAGCTGATGTGGGAGGAGTACCTGGTCGACCGGATCGGCGGGCCGGGCGTCTTCGCCGCGATCGCCGCGAACAAGCCGGGAGCCTGGTCCGATCCCGCGGTTCTGGACGCGAACCGCAAGATCCAGCAGCTGGTGGACGCGGGCGGATTCGCCAAGGGGTTCAATTCGATCAGCACCGACAGCAACGCCGACCTCGCCCTGCTCTACACCGGCAAGGCGGCGATGTACCTGATGGGCTCGTGGGCCTTCCCCACGATCAAGCAGGCCGACCCAGGTTTCGCCGCGGGCAAACTCGGCTACACCGGTTTCCCGGTCGTATCGGGCGGGAAGGGCGATCCGGCCGACATCGTGGGCAACCCGGCGAACTTCTGGTCGGTGTCCGCGCACGCCTCCGACGCGCAGAAACAGGCCGCGGTGAAATACCTGCGCGAGGGCGTCATGAACGACACCTACGTCGACGGGCTGCTCGCCGGGGGCGCGGTGCCGCCGGTCAACGGGATCGAGGCCAAACTGGCCAAGGCTCCGGACCCGGCGTATCTGTCCTATGTGTACGGACTGGCGCGGAACGCCCCGAACTTCCAGCTCTCCTGGGACCAGGCCGTTTCCCCCGGACAGGCGGACGCCCTGCTGAACAACCTGGACCAGCTGTTCCTCAAGCAGATCACGCCCGAGCAGTTCTCGGCGAACATGAACGCGACGATCGGAAAGTGACCGTGTCCGCTCCCGCTCTCGCGCGGCCTCGGGCCGGAAAGCGGACGCGCTCCGTCGCGGCGCCCGGCCGCGCCGGACCGCATCCGCTGATGGCCGCGCCCGCACTGGCGTTCTTCTCGGTCTTCGCGCTGCTGCCGCTCGGCGGAGTCGCGGTGCTCAGCCTGATGAAGTGGGACGGGATCGCCGATCCCGCCTGGACCGGGCTGGGGAACTGGGCGGCGGCGCTGGGCGATCCGGCGACCTATCACGCGCTCTGGCTCAGCGTGCAGGTGATGGCGGCCAGCTGGTTGTTCCAGACGCCGGTCTCGCTTCTGCTCGGGGTGCTCACGGCGGGCCGCGGCCGGTACCGCGCGGTGCTCGGCGTGCTGTATTTCCTGCCGCTGCTGCTGTCGTCGGCCGCGATCGCCATCGCGTTCAAGGCCTTGCTCGACCCGAACTTCGGGATGAGCCGCGCGTTCGGCGCGTCCTGGCTCGCCCAGGACTGGCTGGGCGATCCGACGCTGGCGCTGTACGTGGTGATCTTCGTGATCGGCTGGCAGTTCATGCCCTTCCACACGCTGCTGTACCAGGCGGGCGTGCGGCAGATCCCGGCACAGCTCTACGAAGCCGCGCAGATCGACGGCGCGGGCCCGGTGCGGCAGTTCTTCCACATCACGCTGCCGCAGCTGCGCTATACGATCGTCACCTCGTCGACGCTGATGCTGGTGGGCTCGCTGACCTATTTCGACCTGGTCTTCGTGCTCACCGGCGGCGGCCCGGGCAACGCGACCCGGTTCCTGCCGCTGGACATGTACCTCAACGGGTTCTCCAACAACGACATGGGCCGGGCGAGCACGCTGGCCGTGCTGCTCGTCGTCGCCGGACTGGCGCTGTCGCTCGGCCTGGCCCGGTTCGCCCGCTTCTCCCGCGGCAGCCAGCAGGACGGTGCGTGATGGCCCGGAACCGGCCCAACGTGCTCGGCGGTCTCGCCGGATTCGCCTGGCTGCTCGTCGTTCTCGTGCCCGTGTACTACATCGTCGTGACGAGCCTGCGCCGCCAGAGCGGGTTCTTCGCGGCCAATCCGCTGTCGCTGCCCGGCGATCCCACTTTCGAGAACTACCGGCTGGTCCTCGACAACGGATTCCTGCGGTACCTGGTCAACAGCGCGATCGTCACGGCCGGCACCGTGGTCGTCACCCTCGCGGTGTCGCTCCTCGCGGCGTACTACGTCGTGCGCGGGCGCACCAGGTTTTCCGCGACCACCTACAAGATCTTCCTGCTGGGCCTGGCGATCCCGCTGCAGGCGACGATCATCCCGATCTACTACCTGATCACGCGTGCGCACCTCTACGACACCTTGCTGGCGATCGTGCTGCCGTCGGTCGCCTTCGCGATCCCGCTCTCCGTGGTCATCCTGGCCAATTTCCTGCGCGACGTGCCCAACGAACTGTTCGAATCGATGCGCGTGGACGGCGCCGGGCATTGGCGGATGCTGGGCAGCCTGGTGCTGCCGATGGTGAAGCCCGCGATGGTGACTGTCGCGGTGTACGACGGCCTCAACGTGTGGAACGGATTCCTCTTCCCGCTCATCCTCACCCAAAGCTCCGACCAGCGCGTGCTTCCCATGGCGCTGTGGGCTTTCCAAGGCCAGTTCCAGGTCAACATCCCCGCGGTGCTCGCCGCGGTCGTCCTGTCCACCCTGCCGGTCCTCGCGCTGTACATCCTCGGCCGCCGCTACCTCGTCACCGGCCTCACCGCCGGTTTCGGCAAGTGACGGCGGCTTCGGCCGGCGCGGCTTGCCCGGCCGGGACCGGTCCGCGGCCGGCCTCCGGGGCTCGCTGCCATTTGTCCTCGAGGCGGCCGAGTTTCCACACTCCGATCGCGCACAGCCAGCCGAGCGCGAACAGGCCAGCGATGCCGAATCCCAGCCGGTTGACGTCGAGTCCGGTCACCCAGTCCCACAGCCCGCCGGTGAAGCCCAGTTTGTCGGCGAGGACGGAGAGAAGCTCGACGGTGCCGATGAGCAAGGCCGCGGCCACGGACAGGCCGGTCAGCGTGAGGTTGTAGTAGACCTTCCGCAGCGGCTGGGACAGCGCCCACCCGTACGCGAGGTTCATGAACGACCCGTCGATCGTGTCGAGCAGCGACATGCCCGCGGCGAACAGGACCGGCAGGCACATGACCGCGTACCAGGGGAGGCCCGCCCCGACGCTCGTGCCGGCGAGCACGAGCAGGGCGATCTCGCTGACGGTGTCGAAACCCAGCCCGAACAGCACGCCGATCGGGTAGATCTGCCAGGGCCGGGAAACGGCGCGCATCGCCCGGCGGAGGATCCGGTTGAGGAAGCCGCGGTTTTCGAGGTGGGTGTCCAGCGCGTGCTCGTCGTACTCGCCGCGGCGCATCCGGCGGAACACCCGCACGATGCCGGCCAGCACGACCAGGTTGACGATGCCGAGCAGCCACAGGAACCCGCCGGAGACCAGGGTCCCGACCAGTCCGCCGTACTGCCGCAGCGGGGAATCGCCGTCGGTCAGCTCGACGCCCAGCGCCCGGACCCCGGAGGCGAGCAGCAGCGTCAGGACGACCACCACCGTGGAGTGCCCGAGCGAGAACCAGAACCCCACCGACAGCGGACGCCGGCCTTCCGCGATCAGCTTGCGGGTGGTGTTGTCGATCGCGGCGATGTGGTCGGCGTCGAACGCGTGCCGCAGCCCGAGCAGGTAGGCGGTCACGCCGGTGCCGACGCCGAACACGCCCGCGCCGAGCCGGTAATGGCCGGGGACCACGACCAGCAGAAGCACCCCCCACCCCACGAGGTGCAGCAGGGCGATGAAAGCGGCCATCCCGCCGACGTGTGTCCACTCGCGACGCGACAACCGCGGACGATGGGCCGGGCTCATCGGTGATCACCTCGATCAGGGGTTGGCGACGGCGACGACTGCGCGGTGCCGGACCGTAGCAGTTCGTCCCGACCCTAAGTCCGAGCGGCGCGCCGTTCGCCGTGCGACCGGTCGCGCCGTACCTGCCCGGGTGGACAGGTGCGGCCGCCGCGTGCCCGCGGTATGCGCTGGGCGCGACGCTTCGGTGCGCGGGACGGCGGCCGCGGATTACGCGCCGGAGGTCCGCGCGGCCTGACCGATCGGGCAGGTCCGTCCCGTCCGATCGTGCGGAGCCGGGGCGCCGGTCGGCCGGGATCGGGCCGCACCGGGTTCCCGGAACCGGCGGCCGCGCCTAGCTTTCCGGTTGTCCGTGCTCCGCCGGCCGCTTCCGCCGCCGGTCCCGGAGCAGCCGCCGCAGCACGCACGTCTCGGGCGTGCGGAGAGGACCAGGACCGCCATGCAGGTCGACGAGCTGTTGAAACCGTTCCCCATCAAGGAGTTCCACCCGTTCCCGCGCGCGCTCCTCGGCCCCGGCTCGCACGAGCTGATCGGGCCGGAAGCGAAGAAGATGGGCTTTTCCAAGGTGCTGGTCATGACGTCCGGCCTGCTCGGGACGGACATCGTGCACAAGATCGTGGAGTCGATGAAGTACCACGGTCTCGAGGTCGTCGTGTACGACCAGGTGGAGTCGAATCCCAAGGACTACAACGTCATGGACGCCGTGACGCTGTACCAGGAGAACAAGTGCGATTCGTTCGTCTCGATCGGCGGCGGGTCCTCGCACGACGCCTGCAAGGGCGCGCGCATCTCGGTGGCGCACGACGGCCGCAACGTCAACGAGTTCGAGGGCTTCAACAAATCCGAGAACCCGAAGAACCCGCCGCACATCGCGGTTTCCACCACCGCGGGCACCGGCTCCGAGACGTCGTGGGCGTACGTCATCACCGACACCACCACCGACCCGGAGAACCCGCACAAGTACGTGGCTTTCGACGACGCCTCGGTGACCACGCTGGCGATCGACGACCCGGTGCTCTACTACGACTGCCCGATCGACTACACCGCGCAGTGCGGTTTCGACGTGCTGGCGCACGCCTCCGAGCCGTACGTGTCCCGGCTGAACTTCGAGCCGTCGCTGGGCAACGCGCTGCACGCGATCAAGCTGACCGGGCAGAACCTGCGCGCCGCGGTGTGGAACGGCCAGGACCTGGCCGGGCGCGAGGGCATGATGTACGCCCAGTACATCGCCGCGCAGGCGTTCAACTCCGGCGGCCTCGGCATCATCCACTCGATCTCGCACGCGGTGAGCGCGTTCTACGACACCCACCACGGCCTCAACAACGCGATCGCGCTGCCTCGCGTGTGGGCGTTCAACATGCCCGCGGCGTACAAGCGGTTCGCGGACATCGCCGAGGCGCTCGGTGTCGACACCTACGGGAAGACCGACGTGCAGGCGGCGGACGCGGCACTGGCCGCGGCGATCCGGCTGCTGCGCGACGTCGGCATTCCGGAGAAGTTCACCGACGTCACCGCTGATTCCTACTCGAAGAACCGGCTCGGCCAGGGCCCGACCAAGTACTACGAGCGGGCGAAGACGATCAAGGGCGACGACGCGGACGTCGACCGCATCACCAACCACGTCCTCGGCGACGCCTGCACTCCGGGCAACGCCAAGGAGTGCACGTTCGACACGGTCCGCCCGGTCGTCGACCACTGCCTCAACGGCGACCTCGACGACCTGCTCGGCTGATCCCGCGCGGCGGGGCCCTGGGCCGGCCCCGCCGCGCTTCCCGGCACCGACCTACCGGAGGCGACGTGTCCACCGCATTCCCCGACCACGCTCCGTTCGGCTCGATCGACGAGGTCGTCGACCGCTTCGCCGGCGCCGGCTACATCGCCGGCCGCCGTCTCGCGACCACGGTCTATCTCATGTGCACTTTGGACAAACCGGTGCTGCTGGAGGGTCCGGCCGGGGTCGGCAAGACCGAGCTGGCCAAGACGCTGGCCGAGGTCACCGGCCGCCGGCTGCTGCGCCTGCAGTGCTACGAGGGGCAGGACGAGACGAAGGCCCTGTACGAGTGGGACTACGGCAAGCAGCTGCTCTACATCCAGATGCTGCGCGAAAAAATCGGCGACGTGATCGCCGACGCGCCGGACCTGGCCAGCGCGGTCGCCCGGATCGACGCTCAGGACAGCGTGTTCTTCTCCGACCACTTCCTCGCTCCGCGACCGCTGCTGGACGCCGTGCGCGGGGAAGAACCCGCGGTGCTGCTGATCGACGAGGTGGACCGGGCGGACGAAGCGCTCGAAGCGGTGCTGCTGGAATGTCTTGCGGAGTACCAGGTTTCGGTGCCGGAGATCGGCACGTACACCGCGAAAGTCCCGCCGCTCGTGGTGCTCACGTCGAACAACACGCGCGACCTTTCCGCCGCGTTGAAGCGGCGCTGCCTGCACCTGTTCCTCGACTATCCGGATGCCGGACGCGAGCTGGAGATCCTGCGGTCGAAGAAGACCGGACTGCCCGACGCGGCCGCGCGCACGCTCGTCGACGTGGTGCGGAAGCTGCGGGAGCTGCGGCTGCGCAAGAGCCCGAGCATTTCCGAGACCATCGACTGGGCGCGCACGCTCGCCGTCCTCGGCGCCGAGGAGCTGTCGCCGCAGATCCTCGCCGAGACCGCGAACGTGGTGCTGAAGTACGAACGCGACCTCGGCCGGGCGCTGCGGGTGCTGCCGGATCTCGTCGACCCGAACCGCGAACTGCCCGCCGAGCTCCCGCACGGCCACGGCCATGGGCACGGGCACGGGCATGACCACAGCCACGAGCATGACGCGCACCACGAGGACGACGACGACGGCGGACGCGCGGCGCGGCAGGCCAAGGACCTGCCCGGCAGGCACGACGAGAACTACTACGGTGCGCCGGGTTCCGGGCCGGCGCGGCGCACCGGCTCCGGGCAAGGCGGCCGGGCGTTCGAGGCGTTCACCCGCCGCCGTCCGGTCTGAGGCGGCGGCGATGGAGACCAGTCTGCACCGGTTCGTGCGCCTGCTTCGCTTGTTCGGCCTGCGCATGTCCGTCTCGGAAGCGACGGACGCGATGCGCGCGGCGGCACAGGACGGCGTGCTCGACGAACGCGGCACGCTGCGGGAAGCGTTGCGCATGACGCTGGTCAAGGACCAGCGCGACGACGAGCTGTTCGAAGAGGCCTTCGACGCCTACTTCTCGTTGCGCGAGATCGAGCGGCTGCGCGAGGAAACGGGGCACGGGCACGGCCACGACGACCTGGCCGACACCGGTGAACTCGAGACCTTCACCGTCTCGCCGGAGCCGTCCGAAACGCCCGAACAGGGGCACAGCCACGGCAAACCGGCCGACATCCGCGACTATTTCGACCAGCAGGACCTGGCTCAGCAGTACAACCTGCACCAGGAAGCCAACAAGATCGACCTGGCAGCGATGACCGACGAGATCGTGCTGTCGAAGGACAGCGCGACCGGCGGGACGGCTGCGCCGAGCGTGCAGCTGGAGACGTCCTCGCTGCACAACGCCGGGGTGCCCGGCCAGCTCGCGCCCTCGACGGGGCGCCGGCTCGACGTCGAGCTGACCGTGGCACAGGAGAGCGCGCTTCTCGGCTGGCTGAACTACAACGAGGACGACGGCGAGCAGCTGCCGCCGGCACTGGCCGGCGTCCTGGAGAACCTGCCGGAACTGCTGCGGCGGCATTTGGAGAAGCTGGCCGAACTCGCCGAGACCGCGGTGGAGACCCGCGTGGCGGAGGCGGCCCGGGCCGAGCGGGTCGACGAGCGTGAGCGCGCGCAACTGGAGGAGTCGTTGCGGCGCTTGGCACATACCCTGCGTGGCGCGTTGACCAGCCGCAAGCGCAACACTTTGCGCGGTCGTGTGCACCCGGCCCGCACGATGCGCCGGAACATGCGCTACGACGGCGTGCCGTTCCGCCCGGTGACGGTCACGCGGGCCGAGGACAAGCCGCGGCTGGTCGTGCTGGCGGACGTCTCGCTGTCGGTGCGCGCGACCGCCCGGTTCACCCTGCATCTGGTGCACGGCCTGCAGTCGTTGTTCGGCCAGGTCCGCACGTTCGCGTTCGTCGACGAGCCGAGCGAGATCACCGAGCTGTTCCAGGAACATCCGCTGGAGCGCGCGCTCGGGCTGGTCTTCGACGGCCTGCCCGCGGGCGGTCTGCTCGACGTCGACGCGAACTCCGACTACGGACGGGCGTTCGAGCAGCTGGCGGAAGAGCACGGCGCGGCGCTGAACCGGCGCACGACGCTGCTGGTCCTCGGCGACGGCCGCGGCAACGGCAACGATCCGAAGCTCGAAGTGTTCGAGGAGATCACGCGCCGGGTGCGCCGGACCCTTTGGCTGACGCCGGAACCCCGCTACTCGTGGCGGCTCGGCGGCTGCGATCTGCCCGCGTACGCGGAGTTCTGCGATCACGTGCAGGTCGTGGCGGACTTGGCCGGGCTGGACCGGGCCGCCTTCCGGCTGGCCGAGGACGTGCTGGCATGACGAGCACCGCGCCGGTCGCCGCACCGCGGTACCTCGACCCCTTGGCGCCCGCCCCGGCCGGCGCGTACTTCGCCCGCCTCCTCGCCGTCGTCCGCGAAGCCGCCGGCGCGGACGACTCCGAGCCGTTCGTGCGGACCCGGCATTTCAGCCTGCACAAGGCCGGCCGCCGCGTGGAGCTGCGGCACCGGCTGCGGCCGGACCAGCTCGACAACGACCTGGCCGGACTGCTGGCCGACGAGCTGTTCACGCCCGGCTGGCTTTCCGGGGCCGAGGTCTTCGAGCACGCCTTCACCGGTCTCGTGAAGTCCACTGTGGACGATCCGATGCGAGCCTGGCTGTGCTTTTACGACAACACGCTCGGCCGGATCCGGCACTGCCTGCGCGGGGGAGCGGCCGACCTCCCCGCGCGTTCGGTCATCGCGGGATTCGCCCCGGTGTACGAGCACGCGCTGCGCCTCACCCCGCCCGGACGAGTGCTGGATCTGGGGTCCTGCTTCGGGTTCTTCGCGCTTTTGCTGACCGAGCGCGGCGGCAACGAGGTCGTCGCGTCGGATGTGTCCGCCGGCGCGATGCAGCTGCTGGACGCGGTCGCGGCGCATCGGGGGCATCCGCTCGAGACCTTCGTGTGCGACGCCGCCCGGATGCCGTTGCCGGATTCGTCGGTCGACACCGTGACGCTGCTGCACCTGCTGGAACACCTCGACGCCGACGCGGGGGAGGAAGTGGTGCGCGAGGCGACGCGGCTGGCACGCGGTCCAGTCGTGATCGCGGTCCCGTTCGAGGACGAGCCCGCCGAGGCGTACGGCCATGTGCGGGTGTTCGACCTGCCCGCGCTGCGCCGGCTCGGCGCGCGGTCGGGCCGCCGGTTCACCGTGCACGAACACCACGGCGGATGGCTGGTCCTGCATCCCCGCTGACTGCCGCGCAGGCGGTGCGCGGCGACCGAAGGAGGAAGTGATGACTGCAGCGGAAATCGACGTTCCCGTCTCGCACGCGGCGCCGGAACCGGACCCGGCGTCCGGCCCGCTCGGCGGCGATCCCGCCCTGATCGGCGTGCCGACCTTCCTTGTCGGGTCGATCGCGCTGGGGCTCGCCCTGGTCGGTTTCGTCCCGGCCGCCGCGGTCGGCGCGCCGCTGGCGATCATCCTCGTCGCCACCGGGATCGGCCAGCTGGTGTCCGCGGTGTGGGCGGCGGCGCTCGGGCAGAACGCCGTCGCGTGCATCTTCGGCGTCTTCTCCGGGTTCTGGCTCAGCTACGCGGTGCTGGTGTTCGGCTTGCTGCACGACTGGTTCGCGGTCCCGGCCGCCGACGCGGTGCCGACCCAGGAGCTTTTCCTGATCTCGTGGCTGGTCACCATCGTCCTGCTCACGCTCGCCACGCTGCGGTTGCCGCTGGCGTTCACCGCGCTGTTCGCGCTCGTCGATGTCGCGCTCGCCCTGGTCCTGACGGCGACGGCACAGGGCTCCGCGGCGCTGCAGACGGCGGGCGGCATCGGGGTGTTCGCGTTCGTCGCGGTCGGCGTCTACCTGTTCTTCCACGTCGCCTCGCTGGCCACCGGAGGAAAGGGGCTCCCGCTGGGCCGCCCGCTGGTCGGCTGAACCCGGTCTGGCCGGTCCGTCGCGTGGACACCGTCCGCGGCGGACCGGCCGTTTCAGATCACGCCGGCTTTGCTGGCCTCGTAGACTGCTTCGGCCCGGCTGCTGGCGTCCAGCTTGCGCATGATGTTGCGGACGTGGAACTTCACGGTCGTCTCCGAGATGTACAGCTTCCCGCCGATGACCCGGTTGCTCAGCCCGTTCGCGAGCAACCGCAGCACATTCAGCTCCCGCTCGGTGAACGACGGACGTTCCCGCGCGACCCGCATCGAGCGGACCATCGCCGCCGCGGACCGCGAATCGAACGCGCTTTCGTTGCGCGCGACCGCGCGGATCGAGCGCAACAGCTCGGTGGTGTCGACGTCCTTGACCACGTACCCGCGTGCGCCGTGATGGATCACGTCGACTACCAGAGCGTCGTCGAGGAAGGTGGTCAGCACGAGCACGCCCAGGTCCGGGTAGCGCTCGGTGAGCCGGGCGCACAGGTCCAGCCCCTCGGTGTCCGCGCCGGTCGACAGCTTGAGGTCCAGCAGGACGATCGACGGCCGGGCGGCCTCGATCACGGCGAGCGCCTCGTCCGCCGACCCCGCCTCGCCGACGACCTGCAGATCGGTCTCGCGTTCCAGCAGGGAACGCAAGCCCTGGCGGACGATGGCGTGGTCGTCCACGAGCACGATGCGGACCGCGGCGGGTGCGTGGCGCTCAGCCGTCATCGGATGCCTCCCATTCGGCCGGCACCGGGAGCGGAATCCGGACCTGCAGGCGGATCCCGCCCATCCGGGACCGGCGGATGGTCAGCTCCCCGGCGAGTTCCTCCGCCCTGGCCAGCATGTTCGCCAGGCCGCGATGGCGGCCGGACAGGTCTGCCGCCTTCGTCAGCCGCAGCGCGCGGCGGATCTGCGCGGGATCGCCGTCGCCGTCGTCCGACACGCTGATCACCACGGCCGAGCCGTCCGGCCGGTACTGTAGGCGCACCAAGGCGCGCCGTGCTTTCCCGTGGGCGGCCGCGTTGAACAGCGCCTCGCCCGCCATCCGCACGATGGACTGTTCCGCCTGCGGCGGCAGCGCCACCGGGCTGCCCGCGACCCGCACCTGGACCGACAGGTCGCCCAGACCGTGCACAGTGGACAGACGCTCGAGCAGGACCGGCAACGGGCCGGGTGTTTCGGCGGACGAGTGGTGCAGCGCGTAGATCGACGCGCGCAGCCGTTCGATCGCCTGTCTGGTCAGGTCTTTGGCCGGGGCGAGCTGGTCCGCGATCCGCGCGGCCGGGCCGCCCATCGCGGCGAGTTCGGCCCGGCACAGCTCGATGGTCATCCCCGCGCCGAGCACGGACTGCGCCACGCTGTCGTGCAGTTCGCGGGCGATCCGGTGCCGTTCGTCGTCGAGGACCTGCCGCTGCATCACCTCGACGAGACGTTCCTGGGTCTGCGCCAGTTCGGCGCTGCGCGCGGCGAGGTCGCGGGCCTGGCGCTCGGCGGCCTCGGACAGCCGCTCGGTGCGTCCGCGCAACTGGGCGGCCGCGTGGAAGAGGAACGAGTTGTGCAGCGCGACCGCCGCCTGATTGCCCAGCACGCGCAGGATGGCGAGGTCGGTGGAGGCGACCTCCAGCCCGGGCGCGGGCTTCGCCACGATCCCGCCGACCGGCTCGTCGTCCAGCGTCATCGTCGCGCGCACCAAACCGTCGCGATGCGGCCAGGCGTCGAGTTCCCACGGCCGGGTGCGCAGGACGTCGAGGTGTTCGAGAACCTCGCCCGGCACGTCGGCCCGGTCGTCGACGATCCTCCCGCCGACGTTCAGCACGAACCTCGGGCGCGCGGCGCGCAACGCCCCGTCCGCGACCGCCAGCAGCAGCCAGTCCGCCTGCAGATGCTCCGACGCCGCGCGGAGCACGGCCTCGACGAGCGCGCGCGGCCCTTCCGCGGTGCGCACCAGCGCGCGGGAGATGCCGTCGAGCGCCTCGACCGCCCGGGAGACCCGCTCGGTCGAGCGGATGTATTCGGGGTAGAACGACCGCTTGCCGGAGCGCACGCCGGTGAGCACGCCCAGGTCGGCGTCGGTGCGGTCGGGACCCGGTTCGCTCACAGCGCCGCCCGGAACAGCGCCTCGATGTCTTCCGCCCGCGCCTGTCGCGGATTGGTCGCGAGGCACGCGTCCTTCATCGTGGTGCGCGCGAGCGTGGCGACCTTGTCCTCGGTGACGCCGAGCCCGGCCAGGCCGCGCGGTACGCCGACCTGGTCGGCGAGTTCGCGGGCGCGGTCCGCGAGCCGGTGCGCGGCCTCCAGCGCGGACAACCCGGCGGTGTCGATGCCCGCGGCCGCGGCGAGCGGGACGAACCGGTGCGGCTCCTCGGCGGCGTTGAACCGGATGACGTGCGGCAGCAGCACCCCGTTGACCACCCCGTGCGGCGCGTCGAGCAGCCCGCCGACCTGGTGGCTCATCGCGTGCGTGGCGCCGAGGATCGCGTTGGTGAAGGCCATCCCGGCCTCCAGCGAGCCCTGCGCCATCGCCATCCGCGCCTCCGCCTCGCGCGGTTTGAGCTGGGTGCGCAGGAGGTTGCGGGTGATCAGGCCGACCGCCTGCAGCGCGTGGTTGTCGGTCAGCGGGTTGTGCGCCTTGGAGACGAACGCCTCGATGCCGTGGGTCAGCGCGTCGAGGCCGGTCGCCGCGTTGAGCAGGTCCGGCATCGTGGTGAGCAGCCGCGGGTCGATCACCGAGATCTCCGGCACCAGCGTCCGGCTGATGATGGTGATCTTGATGTGCTGGCTGGTGTCGGTGACGACGGCGAACTGGGACACGTCCGCGCCGGTGCCCGAAGTGGACGGGACCATGACGGTGGGCGGGATCGGGTGCACGACCTTGTCGACGCCCTCGTAGCCGAGGATCCGGCCGCCGTTGCCGGACAGGATCGCCACGCCCTTCGCCGCGTCGATGCAGGACCCGCCGCCAAGGCCGACGATCACGTCGCTGCCGCTTTCCAGGTAGCGCTCGAACGCGCGCTGGATCTCGTGGTCCTTGGGGTTCGGGGTGACGTCGTGCCAGATCACCGGGTGCAGCCCGGCCATCCGCAGGTGCCCGACGGCCTCGTCGACCCAGCCCGCCTCGATCAGCCCGGGGTCGGTGACCAGGAACGGCCGGCGCGCCCCGACCCGCAGCGTGCAGTGCCCGAGCTCGGCCAGCGAACCCGGGCCGAAGACGATTTCGGGCGCGTGGAATTTCGCCACCCGCGCCGGCTCGCGCGGCGAGTGCGCGTCGACGACCTGCGGGCCGGTCAGCTCAGCCGGGGCCGCGCCGGAGCACCGGCCCTCGCCCGTCCCGTGTTCCATGGTGATCGCACGGCCTTCCGCCAGTCGGAGCACCGGGACCTCCCGTGCTGGTGAGGAACCTTCATGCCGGCTCGAGGGTAACCCCGCCCGCCGTCGGACGGACGGCTCTCCAGCATAGGCGCCCGCCGGCGGGGCCGCCCCCTCCTTCGCGGCCGGGGAACCTGTCCGATCGGGCAGGTGCGAACGGGGGAGCGGCTTGGGAGGATCGACGACCGGCACGGAGGACGACGACGTCGGGATGTCAATGCACGGACTCGGTTCGCTTCGACGGCGCAGGCTCGATCTCGAGCAGCAGTGGGCGGAGGTGGTCCCGCGGCTGCGGGATCCCGCGCGCCTGCCGGGCGACGTTCCGCTGCGGCACGAGGTCGCCGAATCGTGGATGCGGTCGCTGCCGACAGTCGATCCCGCCACCGACCGGGCGCCGGTCTCGGACGGCGGCGTCGTGCGGCCGCGCTGGAGCGAGTCGCCGCTGCGCGCGCCGGTGCTGCGCGTGGCCGACGAACTGCGGACGATCGCCGACGACGCGGGATTCATCGCGGCGGTCACCGACGAAACCGGCACGATTCTGTGGACCTGCGGCGGACGGGTGATGCGCCGGCGGGCCGAGCGGGTCAACTTCGCCCCCGGCGGGTGCTGGGACGAACCCGCGATGGGGACGAACGCGCTGTCGCTCGCGCTGCGCACCGGGCGGCCGAGTGCGGTGTTCTCCGCCGAGCACCTGGTCGCGGCTCTGCACGGCTGGGTCTGCTACTGCGCCCCGATCCGGGACGCGCGCGGCCGCGTGCTGGGCGTGCTCGACCTGTCGAGCACCTGGGACCGGTCGCATCCGCTGGCGATGTCGACGGTCCGGTCGCTCGTGTCGGCCATCGAATCCGGCCTGCCTGCGGTCTCGCCGGCCGGGCTGCGGGTCTCGTCGCTAGGAGTCGCCGCGGCGACCCGCGACGGGGTCCCGCTGAACCTGCGTCCGCGGCAGCTGGAAATCCTGACCTTGCTGGCGTTGCAACCGGACGGGTTCTCGCTGGACGCGCTGCGCGAGGCGCTCTACGGCGACCGTCCGGTGACGTCGACGACGGTGCGCGCGGAGGCCTCGCACCTGCGCAACGCGCTCGGCGGCGTGGTGAGTCCCCGGCGGTACGCGTCGACGGTGCCGATCGGCTGCGACGCGGTGGACGTGCTGCGTGCGTTGGAACGCCGCGACCTCGCGACCGCCGTGCGGCTGTACCGCGGTCCGTTGCTGCCGCAGTCGGAAGCGCCCGGAATCGTGCAGTGGCGCGACCACCTGGAGGTGGCCATGCGTTCGGCGGTGCTGGCCAGCGACGCGCCGGAACACGCGTTGGCCTACGGCGAGCGCGCCCTGTACGACGCGGAAATCCACGAGCACGCGCTCGCCGCGCTGGCCCCCGGCGATGCCCGCCGGGCCGTCGCGGCCGGACGGCTCGCCGTCGCGCGCCGGGAGTGACCCGGCCGCGCGCCAACCCCGCCGCAACCTTTCCCCGGGACAGTGAGCCGCGTCACGGCTCATCGTCGAGCGAGGGAAGGGGACGAAGTGGGAGGAGAGAGCGGGGTTTTCGTCCGGGTCGGGCTCACCCCGGCCGCCGAGGACGTGCTTCTCCGGCTGCGCCTGCGGCACGGGCCGCTGATGGTCCAGCAGACCGGAACCGAGCCGTTGTGCTACCCGCACAGCGAACTCCGGGTGGGCCGTTCGGACGTCCTGGTCGGCGAACTCGCCGGCGACACCCAGTTCTGGATGAGCGCCGACCAGTACGAGTACTGGCGGCACACCCGCTTGACTGTCGACGTGGTCCCGGGCCGGGGAGACGGGTTTTCCCTGGAAGCTCCGGAAGGCGTCCGGTTCCAGGTCCGGTCCCGGGCGCTGACCGACGTGGAGGCGCTGGCGTAGCGGCGTTCGGCTTCCTCGGTGGCGAAGGCGCGACAACGCCGAGGCATTCGAATGGCACCCGCACCCGCGGCGCGGCCCGGAAACCGGGTACGGCCCCGGAAAATCACGCCCTTCGTTTGGCAGCTCCCGCCCGGCGGCCCCGCGCACGGCCGTGGCAGGTCGTGGCCCCTACAGTCGGGAGGCAGCCCTCGTGCCGGGCTCGCCTGGCGCGGACGCAGCGATCAGCGCGAAGGATGATGAATGGGGCGTAAGGTCAAGGATTTGACCGGGCCGGGAGTGACCGATCGGTTCGGCGTCGGAGGCACCGACCTCGGCGCCACCACGGTCGCCCCGGACGGGCGGCTGGTGTCGGTGTTCGGGGACACGTTCGAACAGGCCGGCGTCGGCGGTCCGGGCTGGCGCTCGCCGGTCGTGCTTTTCGGCGACCCGGCGACGGCCCGCAGCGGGATCGAGTGGACCGGCTCCGCCGGGCCGGGCGACTACGCCGCGCAGGCAGTGCGGTACCAGCACGACTCGCTCATCCGCTGGCGGCGGGTCAGCACGATCCTCCCTACCGATGTCATCGCCGTGGGCGATGCCTTGTATCTGCACGTGATGGTGTGCCGGCGGCTCGGCGAGGTGCACTGGACGGAGGTGTACCGGTCGCTGGACAACGGCGAGACCTGGGAACACACCGGCGCGCGGTGGCCGGGCGATCTGCACGGCGGGTTGTTTCAGATGCTCACCTGGGCGCCGGGGGACGACGGCTACGTCTACGCGTTCTCCACCGGGTTCCGCCGGGACGCGGGCTTGCTGCTGCACCGCGTTCCAGCCGGCCGGCTGACCGACCCGTCCGCCTGGGAAGGCTGGGGTTTCCGCGACGACCAGTGGGCGTGGGGAAATCCGCCGACCGTGGCGCTCACCGGCGCCTACGGGGAACTGAGCCTGCGCCCGGTCGACGGCCGGTGGTTGCTTTCGCTGTTCGACGCCGGGAACTACCGGATCGACGTGCTGAACCTCGACGTGCCGACCGCGAATCTGTACGAAGCGCCCCGCGACACCGTCTTGCGGGGCAGCGGATGGGACGACGAAGACCACGCCGACGGCCGGGTCGCCCAACTCTACGGCGGCTACGTCGTGCCCGGATCCACAATGGACAATCTGCACCTGATCGTCAGCCAGTGGCATACGGGCCGCAACTGGCCCTACCGCGCAATGCAATTCGCCTGTCAGGCACCTGCGCCCCGATAACGTCGCCGACGCTCACGGTCGCCAAGTCCGGCGCACCGGAAAAGCGACGTCAGGCCGTGAGTGAGCGAGTCGAGGGGCCTCGGCGCGGATACCGGCCGAGGCCCCTCGCTCGTGCCGCAATCAGCTGCGGACCGCGAGTTCGCCCAGCTCGGACCAGTCGTTCTGGTCGACCTTCGCGTTGACGATGCGCGGTGTTTCGGCCAGGTACGGAGGCAGTTCCCGTTGTGCGGCTTTGAAGTGGTCCGAGCCGACGTGCGCGGCGCCCGCGTCGTCGTCGCGGAAGGCTTCGACGAGGACGTATTCGGTGGGCTCGGCGAGGCTGCGGGACCATTCGTACCAGAGACAGCCTGGTTCGGCGCGGGTCGCATCGGTGAACGCGCGCGAGATCTCCGGCCAGTTCTCGGCGTGTTCGGGCTTCACGCGGAATTTCGCGGTAATGAAGATCATCCCATTTCCTTCGACGGGTCAGGGGACGAGGATCGCCCGGCCGCGGATGCGTCCGGCGGCGAGGTCGTCCAGGGCGGTTTGGAATTTTTCGAGCGGGTAGCGCACGGTGTGCAGCCGCACGCGGTCCTGCGCGGCGAGCACCATGAGCTCGCAGAGGTCGGTGTAGGACCCGACGAGGTTGCCGATGAAGTTGATTTCGGCGGAGATGACGTCGATGGTCGGGACGTCGATGTTCTCGCCGTAGCCGACGACGTGGTAGTCGCCCGCGCGGCGCAGCATGGCGATGCCGTCGCGGGTCGCGCCGCCCTCGCCGACGAAGTCGATGACGGTTTCCGCTCCCGCACCGCCGGTGAGGTCCTGGACGGCGGCGACGTGTCCGCCGTCCGCGACGACGCCGTGGTCGGCTCCGATCGATTCGGCCAGCTTGACTGCCTCCGGGTGGTGGTCCACGACGATCAGCTCGGCCGCGGTGAGCGCCTTGAGCACCTGGATGCCGATGTGCCCGAGCCCGCCCGCGCCGATCACCACGCAGCGGTCGCCCGGCCGCAGCCGCCGCGCTGCCTTGGCGGCCGCGTGGTAGGCGGTGAGCCCGGCGTCGGCCAGCGCGGCGACATCGGCCGGTTCCAGGGCGTCGTCGAGTTTCACGACGCTGCGCGCCGAGGTCTTGAGGTACTCGGCGTATCCGCCGGCGGTGTCGATTCCGGGGAATTGGCTTGCCGCGCAATGCACGTCGTCGCCGCTGCGGCAGGCGCGGCACAGACCACAGGTGATCAGCGGATGCACGATCACCTTGTCGCCCTCGGCCACGTTCGTGACCGCGTCGCCGACAGCGTGCACCCAGCCCGCGTTCTCGTGGCCGATCGTGTAGGGCAGCGCGACGCCGGACTTCTCGGCCCATTGCCCCTCGAGGATGTGCAGGTCGGTGCGGCAGACGCCGGCGCCGCCGATCCGCACGATCACGTCGTGGGGGCCGGTGACGTCCGGTTCGGGGACGTCCGCGAGCCGGGGACTCTGGTCGTATCCGACGACCTGTACTGCTTTCACGACGCCTCCTTGGCGGTTGCGTGCTCGCGCGGCGTCTGGTCGGCCGCGGATTCGGGGTAGCGGGTGAGGAGCAGGCCTCGGCAGAAATGCGCGTTGCCGTCCATCGAGATGCGGACCGACCGTGCGAATCGCAACCGCAGCGGCACTTCGTCCCTCGGATACGGCTGTCCGCGGTCGTCGACGAGCACCGGCTGGTCCGGCGCGGTGGCGAGGCCGA
This sequence comes from Amycolatopsis echigonensis, assembly GCF_014174495.1. GTDB lineage: Bacteria > Actinomycetota > Actinomycetes > Mycobacteriales > Pseudonocardiaceae > Amycolatopsis > Amycolatopsis echigonensis. Next base: position 20,448 of record NZ_JACJHR010000005.1, on the reverse strand, counting down.
GCGCGGCGCGGCGGCGCAGGAGGGCGCTCGTGGCGCGGTCGTCGGGCAGATCCCCGAGCGTGACGTCGTGCAGCGCTTCCTCGGTCAGATCGCGGTCTGCGCGAAGCAATGCGGTCAGGACTCGCTCCATCGCCGCGGTGTGCGCTTTGCGCCGGAAGGTCAGGCGCAGCTCGTCGAGATCTTTCTCCGCCTCGCTGCCGAACGTGCCGCGGTAGCCCGCGTCCGCGGCCAGTCCCCGATTGATCAGGTCCGAATCGTGATGGTCGTCCAACCGCACCTCGACCCGCGCCGCGCCGGGCAACCCGGTCAGCACGTCCTTCGCGTCCGATGCCATCAAGTACGCGAAATTGGGCGAACAGAACGAAGTCGGCAGCCGCAGGTGCACGGTCAGCGTTCCGTCCCGGGCCTCGAGGGACCGCACGAAGCCCAGGTCGGTGATCGGCTCGTCGAGTTCGGGGTCGAAGACGGTGTCCAGGGCGCTGCGGGCGCGCTCTTCCAAATCGGGCGTCACGCGACCGACACCGCCTCCGGCGTCGCGTCGGCCGGGGCGTCGGCCACGCGCAGCTCGGCCGGGACCTCGATGTCGTACATCGCCGCGGCGTTGAGTCCGAGGATCTTCTTCTTGACTTCGGTGGTGAGCGGCGGGTATTCCGTCATGTCCTCGGGAATCTGGAAGTCGACGAACTTCTCCACGAGCCATTTCGGCGTCCAGATCGCGTAGTCGCTGGAGAACTGGATCCGGTTTTCGTCGAGCCAGTACAGCAGTTCGCCGATGACCTGCGCGAAGTAGCGGGGACGAGTGTGGATGAACGGCATCGCGACGGCGAGTCCGGCGTGCACGTTCGGCTCCTGCGTGGCGATCCAGCAGAAGTCCTCCAGCCGGGGCAGGCCGCAGTGCTCGATGACGAAGTTGAGTTCGGTGAAGTCGGTGGCGACCTTGTCCACGTCGGCGACGTCGAACGCGTCGCGGTCCAGCGGCCGGATGGTGGGGCCCTTGTGGATGTGGATGTTGCGGATGCCCAGTTCCTGCGCCGCTTCCAGGTACCGGTAGCTCCACTTGTCGTCGAGCTTCCAGCCGCGCGAGTCGCCGAACCACTCGGCGGTGTAGAGCTTGACGCCCTTCAAATTGAACCGTTTCGCGTCTTCTCGCAGCTGCTTCAGCCCGTCTTCGCCGAAGCGCGGGTCCCAGCAGTGGTTGTAGGTGAGCTTGTCCGGATGCCGCTGCGCGAGCGCGAACGCTTCCTCGGTCTGGCCGAAACCGTTGGTGTAGAAGGCGGGCAGCGCGGCCGGCTGAAAGATCGCGTGGTCCACGTACCCGTCGGCGAACAGGTCCTTCATCAGCCGGTCGCCGCCTTGGTAGAGGTAGTCCTCGTACGGCCACACCTCGGATTCCGGGCTGAGGTTGCGGTGGTAGTCGTAGAAGCAGTCGATGAACTGCTTGCCGTGGATGTTGCGCTGGTTTTCCGGGCGGGCGTCCCACAGCGCCACGTGTGCGTCCAGGATGTAGTAGTTCTCGCCGTCCTTGGTGTACATGGGTTTCCTCTCCGCGTCGTGACCGCGTCGGCACGTCCGGACTCGGACGGTAGAGACGCCGGGGCGGGCGGGGGAGGACCTCGGTGTCTCAGTTTGAGACACCGAGCGGGCCCGCGAGCTACGCTCGCGGGACTAGCCTGAGCCAGGTCGGACGCAGTGCCGCGTCTCCCGGGAGGTCGATGTGCCGCACACTTCGCACAAGTCCGGACCGCCTTCGGCGCCGGGTGCGAACGCGCCGCGGCTGCGCGCGTCGTGGCAGCGCAGCGAGCATTACGGGGTGCCCGAGGACGAGGTGAACCCGGTGTTCAGCGGCTCGGTCGACACGGAGTCGCTGTTGTACGAATGCGGTCGCGAGGTGCTGCAGGGCTTGCAGGCGACGCTGGCGAACGAACCGATCAGCCTGATGCTCACCGACAGCGAGGGCCTGGTGCTCAGCCGGATGTGCGGGGACGCCGGCATCACCAAGTCGCTGGACCGCGTGCACCTGGCACCGGGTTTCTATTTCGCCGAGAGCAACGCCGGAACGAACGGTCTCGGGCTCGCCCTCGCCGACCGCACGCCGTCGCTGGTGCGCGCGGGGGAGCACTACTGCACCAGCTTGCGCGGCTACACCTGCGCCGCGGTGCCGGTTCTCGATCCGCTGAGCGGCGCGCTCGCGGGCAGCGTCAACCTCACCACGTGGTCGGAACAGTCGTCGGACCTGTTGCTCGCCCTCGCGCAGACGGCGGCCGGGCACACGAGCGCGCTGATGCTCGCCCGCGCGTCCGGCCGGCATTCGCGCCCGGCCCCGCGCGGCGAGGTCTTCCGGATGTACTCCGAACGCCTCGACCCGCCGCGGTTGTCGGCAGCCTGGCAGCACCCGCTGGTCGAGGCGTTCGAGGCCATGCGGCAGGGCCGGACGGTCCTGGTGACCGGCGAGCCCGGCGCGGGCAAAACCGCGCTGGCCGCACTCGCGCGGCGGGAACTGCGCCCGCGCGAGCGCCTGCTGAACGCCCGTCCGCCCGCGCCGGACGAGGTGCGCCAGTGGCTGCGAGTGTGGGAGCCCGAACTGGGCAAAGACGAGACCTGCGTCGTGGTGTCCGGCGTGGACACGTTGCCAGCGTGGGCGGCGAGCGAGCTGGCGGACCGGTTCGCCGCACTCCGCGGCGACGGCGTCGCGCCGTTCGTCCTCACCGCGGCCTCGGAAGCGATTCCGGCCGAGCTGACGCCGGTCGTCGACACCGTGGTCGAGGTGCCCGCGATGCGGTTCCGCCCGGACGATGTGCTTCCCCTGGCCCGTCACTTCGCGCACCGGGCACGCGGCCGAGCGGTCGAGTTCACGCCCGCCGCGGCACGGGCGCTGACCGCCTATGACTGGCCGGAGAACGTCAAGCAGCTGCGCCGGGTGATCCAGAAGGCGGCTGCCTGGTCGGAAACTGTCGGCGTCCAGCACCTGCCGGCGGAGGTCTTCGCGAACGCCGGGCACCGGCTCAACCGCATGCAGGCACTCGAGCGGGACGAGATCGTCCGCTGCCTCGCCCAGCCGGGGATGACGGTGGTGCAGGCTGCCGAGCAGCTCGGCATGGCCCGGGCCACGGTTTACCGGAAGCTGGCGCAGTACGGGATCGACGTACGGAAGTTCCGCGCGTAAGGCCAAGCGCGACGCCGCCACCATCCGGGCCCGTCCGGATGAGATGCGCTGCCGCAACCCGAGCACGTTCCCCTCGGACATGTCCCGGCCGGGCAGCACGATCGATGGCACAAGGGAGCTCCGGCGCGGTGCACTTCGCCGAGGTGAGGTGGCTGCGGCTTTGGGCAGCCTGCCGCGTCGCCACGCATGGGTCGGACACACGGACGCCGCCGTCGGCGCGTGCGATGTGATCCTGGTGCGCACGGATTCTCGCGGTCGTCCGGCCGGAGGGGACGAAGCGTCGCTCCGATCCCCGTGGGGACAGGGCACCCGCTGCCGAATGCCAGCCGCCCTCACGCGTCGATGCTGTGGATCGCGGTGTCCAGCATGGTTTCCAGGAACGCTCGGTAACGCTGGGCCGTCCAGCCTCGCCGGTGCACCAGGTCGGCGTAGACGCCGGGCCCGGTGAGCACCCAGATCGTGTCAGCGAGCACGGCAAGCGCCGATTCGTCGGAGCCGGGCCGCAGCAGGCTTGCCAGGCGCCGGTTTTCCTCGAGCCGCCGGTCTGCGCCCGCCGTCGCCATCTCCGCGGCGCTGGGGTCGCTGCGCGCGGCGTCCTGCAGCACGAGGAACAGCGCCGCCGCGCGGTGGTAGGCGTCGGCGGTGGCCGCGGCGTACGCGCGGATGCGTTGCTTCTGGCTCAGCCCGGGTTCGTACACCGCCGCGAAGGACGGGCGGTCGGCGAGCATGACGTCGTCGCCGGAGCCGGCGACCGCGGTCTCCACTGCGCGGATGAGCAACGCTGCCTTCGTCCCCACGGCCTGGTAGACCGCCTGCGGGGTCACCCCGGCTCGCGCGGCGATCGCGGCAACAGTGGTGCCCGCCCAGCCGTGCTCGGAGAACTCCTCTGCCGCGGCTTCAGCGATGCGCGCGCGCGTTTGCGCCGCCTGTCGCTCGCGTAGCGGTGCGTGATAGCCGCGCTTGACAGGTTCCACAGTTCAGTTGTATCACGTACAAATCAATTGATGCTCTATCAAGTGAAATGAGGAGCAGGCCATGACTGTCACGGTGACCGCGCCGGACGCGGCCGAAAATCTCGACCGCGCCGGAGGCAGAGGCATGCGGCTGCTGCACGACAGCGCCGCGACCGGTGGGGCCCTCTCGGTGCTCCTGTGCGAGGCGCCTCCGGCGGAGCCGGGCCCACCGCTGCACGTGCACCCCGGATCCGACGAGACGTTCGTCGTGCTCGAAGGGGCCCTGCTGCTGCACGTCCAGGGCAAGACGCACACCGTCGAGGCGGGCGGCTCGATGTTCGTCCCGCGCGGGACGGTGCACACCTTCGCGACGGGAACCGGCCGCGCGGCCCGGTTCGTCGTCATTCACACGCCGGGCGGCTTCGAGCAGATGCACCGCGACGTGCATGCCGCCGAAGCCGAGGCCGGCCGCGCGCTCGCGCCTGAAGAGATCATCGCGATCGCCCGGCGGCATGACTGGGAACTGGCCGGGCCGCCGCTGCTGCCCACCGGAGAACTGGCCCCGCGCGCCGGCGGACCGCGATGACTGCCGTCCTGCCCGTCCCGGGCTGCATCACGCGAAGATCCCGGTCGCCGATCTCGGCCGCTCGCGCGAATGGTTCGAGTCGCTGCTCGGCCTGCGCGCCGAGATCGAATTCCGCGACGACGACGGCACAGTCCGCGGTGTGGCTTACCTGCCACTCGGCGGACTGCGCATCGCGCTGCGCGAAGACCCGCCGCGCGCGGCCGCACTCGCCGGCTGGGACCCTCTCGCACTTGCCGTGCCGACCCGAGCCGATCTGGACACCGTCGTCGCGTGCCTCGACGAACGCGGGATCAAGCACGGGCCGATCATCCGGGCGACCCTCGGCTGGCTGCTGAGCGCCGACGCACCCGACGGCCTGCGAGTACGCTTCTATACCGAGGAACAGCACGGCTGACACAGGCGGCAGCGGACGCTGCGGGCCGTCGACTCCGAGCGTCGATCACCGGCCCGCCCGCGAACACGCCCCGGCGTCCCCGCTCCGCGGCGACCTGGCGGCAATGACGAAACGAGCCAGAACACCCGGATCCGGTCCCTCTCGGTGCCGGAAGGGAGCCCTCCATGGCTACAGACTCCGCGGCCGCGCGATATGTGCTCGACGGCAGCGACGAGGACTTGCGGCGGCTGCTCAAAATCTCGGCCTTGCTCGACGCCATGACGCGAACCGCTTTGGCCACTGTGGACATCCGCCCCGGATGGCGCGTGCTGGAATGCGGCTGCGGTCCGCTGGGCGCGATGCCGATCCTGTCCGATTTGGTCGGACCGTCCGGACAGGTAGTCGGTGCCGACTTCGCGGCGCCGACCGTGGCGCGGGCCCGTTCGGTCGTGACTGAATTGGGCCTGCGCAACGTCGAGGTTCGGGTCGCGGACATCAACGACCCCGCGTCCAGCATCGGCGATTCGTACGACCTCGTCTTCAGCCGATGCTTCTTGCTGCATCAGCGCGACCCGCTGCGCACGCTGACCCGCATCCGCGATGCCCTGCGTCCGGGTGGATGGTTCGTGGCGATGGAGCCGTTGCCGAATCCGCCGCCGTTCAGCTTCCCGCCCCACGACGACCTGCGCGTGGCCTGGGAACTTCTGCATCGCGCCATCGAGCGGGGCGGCGCGTCTCCCACGGCGATCGACGACCTTCCCGCCACCGCGCGCGAAGCCGGTTTCGACGTGGTGCGCCTCGGCGGCAGCTTCCAGCCCGCTGACCCGGCCACCGGTTTCGGCCTCCACGCCGCGACGACTGTCGCCGTCCGCGCACAGATCATCGCGAGCGGCGTCGCGACGAGCGAAGAGGTCGACGGCGTCATAGACCGACTGCACACCGCGGCCCAAGGCGGGTATCACTGGGTCACCTCGCCGCTGTCGCTCACGGTGACGCTGCGCGCCCCCGGCCCATAGGCGAGCCGACCACCCACCGCTGCCGCGAACATGGTCCATGACAAGGTAATCAGCGGTCCGTGTCGCTCGAACGGCTTGGCAGCCTTACGGAAGCGCGGCGCGGGTCGTGGGAGAAGAGGTCGCGGCCGCGCGGAGAGCAGGCGCGACGGTGGCCTTAGCCGGGTTGCCCGGTGTCCACTGTGGACGCGAGTGCGTTCCCGGACTGGCGAGCCAGCCGTTCCTAGCCCGGCGGACCCGTCGTCCCCCGGACCACCAGTTCCGCCGGAAGTTCGACAATTCCCGCCGGCGCCTGCCCGTTCAACAAGTCGTGCAGCATTTCGGCCGCCAACCGGCCCTTCTCACGCATCGGTTGCCGCACTGTCGTGAGGGACCAGCGTTCCGCCTCGGGCGCGTCGTCGAACCCGATCACCGACAGGTCTTCCGGCACGTCCGGGTCGCGCTGGTGGAGGCCGGCCCGCCGGCGACGGGACGGCTGCTCGAGATCCCGGCCCTGTTCTCCCGGCAGATGAAAACGGCCTACGACAACCTCGCGCCGCACCACGAACTCGTCTCCCGCATCCGGCGGCTCGTGCGCAAAGCCGGGTATCCGCTGATTTTCACGCAGCGCATGGGCATCGAGACCAACTCGCACATGTGCGGCACGTCGGTCGCCGGCACCGATCCGGCGACGAGCGTGCTGGACGCCTCGTGCCGCAGCCACGACGTCGGAAACCTGTCGCTCGCGGATTCCTCGTTCTTCCCCTCCTCAGCGGCGGTGAACCCGGCGCTGACGATCGCCGCGAACGCCTTGCGGATCGCCGAGCGGATCGCGGCGCCAGATTAGGTCAGCTGAGCGTCGAGCCCCCCGGAGCGTGCCTCGGTCCGCGGTGCCCCCAAGGTCGCAGGGCCGGAGATGATTGGCCAGCCGTCTGGCTCATCTCCGGACGTTCGTTCCCGCCAGGAGGCTCAGGCGAACGATGATGTCGCGTACGGATGGGGGCGGTGCTTAGCGGAAATCGGACTTGAACCGCCAATGCCACGTACAGCCCGCCCCCGGGTCGGCGACTCAGCATCCAGTTCAAGTTCGGATATCATGTCGGTGACCGCCCCGGGGCCGCAGGTCGCTGGGGAAGGCCGGTCGGTAAGACCACGTATAAGAGCTGTTGCAGGGCCGTCGTGGCAAGCGCGGATCGCGTGCGTTCCGGGCGTAGGTGGCTCGCGTTGAGCGCGGGCCACCTACAGACCGAACGCCGCACGCACCGCTGCGACCGCCGCGCCAAGGGCGGTTCCTGCCGCGCCTGCCCGGGTGGCTACCTCGGTGAGCGACGACAACCGCGCAAGGACTCCAGGGCGGCGGCGCTGATCCTCGGGCAGGTTGGCCTCGCGCTCCAGGCCGGCAGACGCGTCCTCCGCGGTGACAGCGTCCTCGGGCGGTAACGTCGCCGACATCGAGGCGACAGCCGTCCGGAGTTGTTCCAACGCCTCGCTAAGAGTCGTGGCGTCGGTTCCCGTGTTGTGCTGGTGTGCGCCGCCCGAACCAGTGTTGACGGGGCCATGGAACTCGCCGCCGCTGATCTTGCTCTCGTACTTGGTCATCACGAGCTCCTTGACGTCGATGGTGATTTCGCGGCGGGACGGGGCGATCGCGCCTGAGACGAGGTCGTGATACTCGGCGACGCGAGACTGAATGCGGTCGTTGTCGAGCAGTCCTAGCGCATCCTGCAATGTACCGATGGTGTCCCAATAGACGTCACGCGCATGGCCGATGACCATACCTAGCAGTTGGGCGTTGCCGAAACCGTGCCGTCTCGGGCGCAGCAGCGCGTCGAGTGTCGAGGCGAGGAAGCGCTCCACCGGTGGGTGGTCAGGGTCGAGCTTTCCGTTGACGCACAGGCCGAGCACCGTCTCCGCGGCGAGGAAACCGGCGTGCAGGCGGGACACGTGGGTCTTCAGCCTGCGCATCTCCTCGGGGTCGGCACCACCTCGGTTGAGAGTCCAGGACGCCAACCGCGTGCCCTTGGTGATCCGCCACGTCTGAGCCAGAGACGCGCCCTCAGCCGTCCCGGGAGTCTCCGCGATCACCGCGGGCTCCCCGGCGCGCACCACCCACTCCCGCATTTCCCACCACACCAGCAGTTCCTCACCGAGCAGGGAGCCGGTGGACATGGGATCGCCGACCGTCGTCGCGGCGAGCAGATGATCGGCGAAGCGTGGGCCGAAGTCGACGAGCGGGACAGCGTGGTCCCGGAGGCCGCGCAACCACGTCGGTGCCTGCGTCGCGTAGCGCGACATCAGGCCAGTGCGGCGGTCGTCCCAGCCCTTGAAGGCGAAGCACACTTCCAGACGTCCGACGATGCCATCGGTGTAGAAGTTTCGGTACGCCACCTTTGCGGACGCCTGGTCCGGGGCGAACCGCTCGGGCGTACCGACCCGCACGCGGTTGCGTACGTCGACGTAGGTAGATTCGCTCAGCCACGGTGCCACTCCGCCACGCAGTCTCGGGCGGACCGCGCCAAGCCCACGGACGTAGTCGCTGCGGTAGTGGTCCCGGGAACGGCGGCTGAACCGGTGAGCCGGTACAGGCCAGTTCGGGCGGGCGTCACGGTAGGTGTTCCCGGCAACGAGCGGGCGCACGTCAACGACTGGGAGTTGTACCGTCACGAACATCCTCGAAGCGTATCGAGCCAGTGGCCTCGGCGCGGCTGTATGGCAGCGGACGATCATGGTGACCTTCGAATTGGGCCAGTCCTGGCTCTCTGAAATTCCCCAGTCGGCGTGTCTTGCCGGGAGCGTAGGCCGCTCTCGTCAGGGGTCTCAGGGTGCCGGTCTGGTAGATGCGGGTCCGCATCCGAACCGCGCTTGCGGTGTGGGTGCGTCGGCTAACACGGTTGGATCCGTGCCGGGTGACGGCACCGCGCGGCGAGTCGATCTCCGCGGAACGGCCTGCGTGCCGGAGTGCGGCGGGTATCGTTCGCGAGTTGAACGAGTGGGGCGTTGCGCAGCGGGCATGGTCGCAGCGCACGGTTCTGGAGATCGTTCGGGATCCGCGGTACACGGGCAGGGAGCTGTGTGGTCGCGTCTCCGGCCGCGCTTTCGCCTCCAGCTTTCTGAGTGAGCGGCGCTTCCTCGGCACGCAAGCTGAGTGGATCGGAGGGAGCGCGTCGGACGACACGCGTTGGACGAATGGTCGTGCCAAGTACCGCTACCGGCACGGGTGCACCTGGGCCGGGCCCGGACCTGCGAGGGCCCGAAAAGCCTGTCCTTGTGGGAAGACAAACTTCACTGCGCCTCGCCTTCCTGCCACCCGTCCCGCTGGAGTCGGCGTCGAGGCAGATGAACGTCGGATGGCAGGCAGGGCCGGAAGGCGCGCTCCAGCGTTCACGGGCGATGCCATGACTGTGCTTTGAGCCAGGTCAGGTATTCGTCGAAGATCGCTGCGGTTCCGCTACGCTCCTCCCGCTTCCGGAAGAACTCGTCCAGCAAGGAGAAGAGCAGGTCGTTCGCGACCTGCCGCCCCGCCCCGGCGACCTCGTCGTGCCAGCCGGCGGTGCGGCCCGGGAAGGCGAGGTGCAGCACCAGCGACGGCCAGACGAGGTTGTCGCCGGTGCCGACCTGGGGGACGAGCGACTCCCTGAAACCGGTGAGCAGCTGCCGGTCGTTGCCCGCGTCGACCCCGAGGAGAAACGTGCAGTAGTCGTGGTAACTGCCGTCCAGTCCGTAAAGCTCCGGGCGCCGGTGGATCTCGGCGAACAGTTTCCGGTAGTCCATGGTCCTCTTCTATTTCTGGAAGAATTTAAGTACGCACCAGGATTCGAACTGTTCCTTGAACTCCTGCCGCGGGACTCCCTCGGGGCGGTCCGCTGATGCTCAACCGGTCGTTGGCGGTCCAGCCGAGGGCGGGGAGCAAGGTACTGGCGAATACCTGGTCGGATCGCCGCGAGACTCAGCGGGTCGTGGCGTGCGGTGATGACCTGACTGCGCTGGGTGGCGAGGCACGCGAAACGCCGGTGTCGCGTTCACGACCCTGACGCGACAGGCTCCGCGTGAACAGCACGCAGGTGTCCGACGCGGTCACGGGACCGGTGCCGGATCTGTGCGCGGTGAGGTGTTCCGCGGCAGTGAGCACGTCGCCGGTTCCGATGGCGAATTGGCGGAATTCGGGTTGAGTTCGGCGCGGACCGCGGCGCGGACCGCGGCGAGAGGCGGGTCTGCCGTCATAGCCACGAAGCGTAGTCTCTGCGGCTCGGGCCGGGCGTGTTCCTGGGTCCGGCTATTCATCGCCGATCCCGTCGCCCGGCCCGGAGCAAGGTCTGGTGTGACCCTCCGGGCCCGCCCCGCAGACGTCGGCTGCGATGCGGAACAGTCGGACACGTCGCGCTGGCCAACTCTCTTGCTCGTCGTGGCAGCCGAGTGCACGACGGTCGATCTGCTGCATCATGCGGTCGGCAGCGTCGTCCGAAGCGAGCATGAGTTGGCAGAACAGCCGCAGTTCTGCGCGCAGTGCGGCGATGTTTTCCTGCTCGGACATGCGGTTGCCTGGTCAGAGTCCGAACAGCGGAAACAGCGCGGAGCCGTGAAACGCGACGATGCTGCTGACGCCCTCGGCCGTGGTCGTCAGCACGTGCAGTGCATGCGGCTGGCGCGTGCCGTCGTGGGCGCGGGCGTACACCGCGAAGGCGGGCTGTCCGTTGGCGGAGGTGGCGACCAGCTCGGCTGGACCGATCGTCCGCATCTGTCCGGCCAGGAACGCGAGGATGGTGTCGCGGCCTTCGAACCAGGTCGCGATGGGCGGCATTTCCCATCGGGCGTCTTCGGTCAGTACCGCGACGAGTTGATCGACGTCCGCGGTTTCGAATGCGGTGACGTACCGGTCGAGCAGGGCTCGCTGCCGTGGTTCGGCGGGTTCGGTCAGTGCGTCTTGGCTGAACGGAACCTGGGCTCGCGCGCGCTGCAGTGCGCTGTTGACGGCCGCGGTCGTCATCTCCAGCAGTTCCGCGACTTCGGTGCTGTGCCATTGCAGCACTTCGCGCAGGATCAGCACGGCTCGTTGTCGCGGCGGAAGCTGCTGAAGTGCCCCCATCAGGGCGAGCCGCATGGTCTGACGTTGCACCACGACGGCCGCCGGGTCGGCCGGTGCGGTGGTGAACAGGAAATCGGGGATCGGCTGGAGCCACGGGATCTCCGGAGCGCGCGCGGCCAGCCTGGTGTCCAGGTTCGTCTCGGGGGCGCTCAGATCGGCGGGCAGCGGCCTCCGTCGGCTTTTTTCCAGCGCTTTGAAACACGCCCGGGTCGCGATGCGGTACAGCCACGTGCGCAACGACGACCGGCCCTCGAACCCGCCGTATGCCCGCCAAGCTTCGAGGTAGACCTCTTGTACCACCTCTTCGGCGTCGTCGACCGAACCGAGCATGCGGTAGCAGTAGGCGAGCAGCTCGCGCCGGAACGGTTCGCTCAACCGTCCGAAATCCTCGCCGCCGGGCTTGGCCTCAGTCATGGAGTGCATGATCCGCCGATCCTGGAGTCGGGCGCGCTTCGGGTGGACGGCGACCGGGTCGCCGGCCGCCCTCGGCCGGCCCGTATTCATCGTGTCGGTTCAGCCGCGAGTATCGCGGTGCGTGGTGTCGCGCGCCAACAGCCGCAAGCGCGCGGCCTCCCATTCCGCTGGCGAGACGGCCGGGGCTCGGCGGGTGTTGTTCATCGCGACACGGCGATGTCAGCCATGTCGATGGAGACCAAGACGAGCTGGTCGTCGCCCGCGGTGGTGTAGGCCCGCCGGGCGGCCGGGATGACGATGCCGTCGATGTCGCGGTAGTCGGCGGCGTAAAGGTGCGACTCGGTGGCCGGGTCGACGATGTCGATGGTGAAGTCGTGGCGGCGCAGCAGGCCGTCCGGGCCGAAGCAGAACACCTGCTCGCGGGTGTGGCTCTTGATGTGGTCGGGAAACTTCACGTTCAACCGCCGCCAGGTTTCGCCGTCGGCCTTGACGGGCGCGATCTCTTCGCAGACGAACCCCGGCCACGTGAACAGGAACGGGGCGTTGAGGTACGTCCACAAGGCTTCCCCGGTGAAGTACGCCAGATGCAGGTCGTCCCACGGCGTCTGGAACTCGTGGCCGGCGAACGACCGCTCCGGGTCGTCGCGCACGTCGGCGATCGTGCCGTCGGCGTGCTGGAGGACGACCCGGTTGGGCTCGAACAGCGAGCGCCGGTCCCGGCCGAGAAAGTCCATCGTCAGCCGCTGGCGGGTGGTGTCGACCTCGAAGCGGACGTCCCCCATGTCTTGTCCTTTGATCTGCCAGAAGGCCCCGCCGATGGTGGCGTCGACGGTGATCGCCCGGATGCTGTTCCACCGGGCCGCACCGCCGTGCGCGGCGACCGCGGTCGCGAGTAGATCGTTCACTGCTCGGCTCCTGTATTCGGTTGCCCCGGCCGCCCTTCGATGTGTGGTGGCCGGGGGGCGGTCGTGGGTCAGTCGACGATGACTCCGCCGGTGAGGTTGGCTACGGTTCCGGTCATCGCGGACGCCCGGTCGGACGCGAGCAGTACCGCGGCCGACGCGAGTTCGGCGAGCCCGGTGAGCTGTTTGCGATGGGTCATCTGGGCGGCGCCTGCGGTCAGTTGGTCTTTGTCCATGCCGAGCGCGTCGGCGTGCAGCCCGTACACGGTGTGGACGATCGGTGTCTCGAGCATGCCCGTGGTGCGCAGGCAGATCGAGCGGACACCGTACTGAGCCCATTCGGCCGACAGCGCGCGGTTGAGGCCCTCCATCGCCGCCCAGCCGACGCTCATGCCGCCGACCAGGGGCGCGCCGATGCGGGCGGGCTCGGGAGTGTTCATCATGATCACCCCCGAACCCCGGGGAATCATGTGCCGTGCAGCGGATTTCGCGGTCACGAAGTGAGACCGTGCGTAGGTCGTGATCGGAAGAAGGAAACTGTCGACCGGCAGGTCGGTGAACAGAATTCCCTGCAGTCCCGCCGGTGAGATCCCGGTGGCGTTGAACGACACGTCGATACCGCCGGCGTCCGCGACCACGGCATCGAGATGGCCGGTGACGGATTTCTCGTCCAGTGCGTCGACCACGGCGGTCTCGACGGCCCCGCCCTCGGCGGCGATTTCCTTGGCGACAGCGTTGACGTTGTCGGCATTCCGCCCGGTCATGAAGACCCTGGCGCCTTCATGGGCGAATGCGCGGGCGACCGCTCCGCCGACCGATCCGCCCGCGCCGTAGACGACGACAACCTTGTTCTCCAGCAACATATTCTTCTCTTCCTGGTTGTTCACGCGAGCGCGCGAAGTCCGTGGCCAGTGAGCTGGTATTCCCGCAGTTCGTCCCGGTTGCCGGCATCACCGCACAACCGTGCGATCTCGGCGCCGACGACGGCGGGCGTGAGCAGTGGCTCGAGGGCCGACGAGAACGTGGCCGGGTCGATTCCCTGCCGCTCGGCGTAGGCCGCGACGCCGGCCGCGCCGAGATCGGTGGCGGGCGTGAGCTGTGGCAGAACGGTGGCGAAGCGGATGCCGAGCGCGGCGCGGCGGGATTCATCCGCGGCGTAGGAGACGAGGAATCGGATCATCGCCTTCGCACCCGCGTATCCGCCGCTCAGCGGCGATCCGCGCAGCGCGGCGCCGCTGGACATCGCCACCACCAGACTGTCCGGAGCCAGGGGGAGCCGCAGCGCCGCTCGGATCCAGTGGAAAGCGTGTTGAGTGTCGACGTTCCAGTTGCGGCTGAACGACTCCCACGATTGTTCGTGCACCGGACCGGTGGCGGGCGTGGCTCCGGCGTTGAGCACGAGCAGCGCGGGTCGGTGTTGCGCGATCACGGTGCGGGCGGTCTCCGCGTCGGTCGCGTCGGCGACCACGGGGACGAACCTGGCGCCCAATTCCCGGCGCAGGTCCGCCAAGGCCTCGCCGGTGCGCGCGACGCCGACGACCCGATGCCCTTGGTCGACGAGCGCGGCCGCGATCGCCGACCCGAAACCGCGGCTGGCGCCCGTGACCACCGCCGTGGTCAGCCGCTGCTTCGATGCCCCCTCATCGATCAACGCTTGCTCGCGCCCGCCTGCCTGATCGTCGCGCGCTTGGTCCCGGACAAAGACCGGTTCGGCCATGATGACCACCTCCTGCCAATACAGAGGAGATGGCGGCGCGAAACTCATCGGTGCTCGGTGCAACTGCCTGAGAACGCGGCCCAGTTCGCGGTGACGAACACCGAGAGGCCGGAATTACGAGAGTCCGAATCGGACAACGAGCAGGACTTCCGGCAAGCTGGCGGCCCCGAGCCCGACCAACCGCGTCAGCGACTGCGGCCTCGGTGATCCATAACCGCGCGTCCGCCCCACGCTTTCGCGAACCTCGCCGACGCGCGCCCGCGCGGTTGATCGCATTGCGGGCCCGGGACGCGCCGAAGGCCCGTGCCGGGAATGGCTGCACGGGCCTTCGGCTTCCGGAGCTACTTCGCGGCCTTGTCCCCGTGCCGGTAGAACGGCAGCTTGATCGGAGCCAGCGGCGTGTTGCCGAGGATCAGGTCGGCGGCCTTCTCGGCGGTCATCATCACCGGGGCGTAGATGTTGCCGTTGGTGATGTAGGGCATGACCGACGCGTCGACCACGCGCAGGCCTTCGGTGCCGTGCACCCGCATGGTCTGCGGGTCGACCACGGACTTCTCGTCCACGCCCATCTTGGCCGTGCACGAGGGGTGCAGGGCGGTTTCGGCGTCCTTGGCGACCCAGTCCAGGATCTCCTCGTCCGTCTCGACCGACGGACCGGGGGAGATCTCCCCGCCGTTGTACGGGTCCAGCGCGGGCTGGTTGAGGATCTTCCGGGCCACCCGCACCGCCTCGACCCATTCGCGCCGATCGTTTTCCGTGGACAGGTAGTTGAACTTGATCGCCGGGTGCTGCCGCGGGTCGGTGGAGGTGATCTTCACCGACCCGCGGGTGTCGGCGTACATCGGTCCGACGTGCACCTGGTAGCCGTGCCCTTCGGTGGGCGCCGAACCGTCGTAGCGGATCGCCACCGGCAGGAAGTGGAACATCAGGTTCGGGTACGCCACTTCGTCGTTCGAGCGGACGAAGCCGCCGCCCTCGAAGTGGTTGGTCGCGGCGGGACCGGACCGCAGGAACAGCCATTGCGCGCCGATGTAGGGACGCTTCCACTTGGCCAGCGACGGCTGCATCGACACCGGCTGCTTGCAGGCGTACTGGATGTACACCTCCAAGTGGTCCTGCAGGTTCTCGCCGACGCCGGGCAGGTCCCGCACGACGTCGATGCCGAGTTTCTCCAGCTCCGCCGCGTTTCCGACGCCGGAGAGCTGCAGCAGTTGCGGCGTGTTGATCGCGCCGCCGCACAGGATGATCTCCTTGCCGTACACCTCGCCCGGCACGCCGCGGCCCTGCGCGTACTCGACGCCGATCGCGCGGTTGCCGTCGAAGAGGATCTGCGACACGAACGCGTGCGTCTTCACCGTGAGGTTGGGCCGGTTCTCCACCGGGTGCAGGTAAGCCCGTGCGGCGGACAGCCTCCGTCCTTTTCGGACGTTCCGGTCGAAGGGCGCGAAGCCTTCCTGCCGGTAGCCGTTGACGTCGTCGGTGCGCGGGTAGCCCGCTTGCTCGGCGGCGTCGAAGAAGGCGGAGAACAACGGGTTCGTCGCCGGTCCGCGCTCCAGCTCCAGCGGGCCGTCGTGGCCGCGCCACTTCCCGTCCGGCGGGTCGGCGAGACAGTTTTCCATGCGCTGGAAGTACGGCAGGCAGTGCGCGTAGTCCCAAGTGGACATTCCGGGATCGGCGGCCCAGCGTTCGTAGTCCATCGGATTGCCGCGCTGGAAGATCATCCCGTTGATGCTGGAGGATCCGCCGAGCACCTTGCCGCGCGCGTGGTAGACGCGGCGGCGGTTCAGGTGCGGCTCCGGTTCGCTGCGGTAGCCCCAGTCGTAGAACTTCGACCCGATCGGGAACGTCAGGGCGGCCGGCATGTGGATGAAGACGTCCCACGGGTAGTCCGCCCGCCCGGCCTCCAGGACCAGCACCTTGTTGCCGGGGTCGGCGGACAGCCGGTTCGCGAGCGCGCAGCCCGCGGAGCCGCCGCCGACGATGACGAAGTCGTAGGTTTCGGAACTCATGCGTCCTCCTCAGCCGGGCAGCGTGTCCGGGGTGTCTGCGGGCAGGTGCTCGGGACTGGTGTGCGCGGAACCCCAGGTGCGGCGCCGGACGTAGAGCATGATCGCGCCGATGACGACGATCAGCCCGGTGACGATTACCGCGCCCCACTGGAAGTACCAGTGGTCGCTGCCGTAGACCTCCGGCCGCGGCCAGATGAGGTTGACGGTCATCGCGGCGCCGTAGAGCACCGCCACCAGGTTCACCACGGTGCCCCAGCGGCCGAGCTTGAAGTACGGGCCGTGCTCGGGCGTCGGCCAGTGCCCGCGCAGGCGGCGCACCAGCATCGGGCCGGTGACCATCAGGTACGGGATGTAGAACAGGACGATCGCGGTCGAGGTGAGGATGAAGAACGCCCGCTGGTTGCCCAGGTTGATCAGCAGCACCACGACCGTGAGGCCGCCGGTGAGCAGCGCGGGCAGCACCGGCGTCTTCGACCGCGGCGACACCTTCGCCATCGCGCGGCTGAACGGCAGCCGGCCGTCGCGGGCCATCGCCCAGCTCATCCGGATGGCCGCGGTCTGCACGGCCAGGCAGCACACGGTGATCGCGATCGCGGAGCAGATCAGGAAAGCATCGCCGAGCCCTTCGCCGAGGGTGCTCTTCAGCAGGTACGGCATGCCCGAGGTGGTCAGCTCCTGCGCGTTCAGATTGCCGACCGCCATCATGCCGA
Organism: Amycolatopsis echigonensis; assembly: GCF_014174495.1. Classification (GTDB taxonomy): domain Bacteria; phylum Actinomycetota; class Actinomycetes; order Mycobacteriales; family Pseudonocardiaceae; genus Amycolatopsis; species Amycolatopsis echigonensis. The sequence continues at coordinate 3,546 of NZ_JACJHR010000005.1, read as the reverse complement.
ACAGCATGATCAGCCCGCCGACGATGAAGGCCGCGGTGAGCGCCCGCAGGATCGCCCGCGGCGCGTGCCGCCGCGGCTGCGTCGTCTCCTCGGCCAGCGACCCAGCGGTGTCGAAGCCGTAGAAGACGTATGCGCTCATCAGGGACGCCACGAGGAATGCCCCGAAGTAGCCCCACGAATGCCCGCTCTCGGTGCCGTGCGTGTCGAAGACGAGGCCGGGGCCGCGCTTGAGGTGGACGACGAGCGCGATCACGAGCAGCAGGCTCGCGCCGAGTTCCACCGCGACGCCGAAGTTGTTGATCTTCGCCATCAGCTTGACGCCGATGATGTTCACGATGGTGGCGAACACGACCAGCACCAGCGCCAGGATGATCGCGTTCTCCGCGCCGCCCGGCGTCGAGGTCTGGCCGGCGTCGGAGTCGCTGCCGACGATCTCGAACGCGGTCGTGACCTGCGGCAGGATGATCTGGTAGGCCACCGCGACCGCGGCCGCCGTCACGATCGCGCCGATGATCATGATCCAGCCGGCCAGCCACGAGGTCGCGGGTTTCGCGATCTGCTTGGCCCACTGGTACACCGAGCCGGCGAGCGGGAACTGGCCCGCCAGTTCGGCGAAGCACAGGGCGACGGCGAGCTGGCCGAGGAAGACCAGCGGCCAGGTCCAGATGAAGGCCGGGCCTCCGGAGGCGAAGCCGAAGAAGAACAGCTGGAACACGCCGGTCAGGATGGAGATGTAGCTGAACCCGGCGGCGAAGCTGGAGAACGAGCCGAGCGAGCGCTCGAGCTCCTGGCGGTAGCCGAACTTGGCGAGCTCGGTGCTGTCGTCGGCGGCGGGCCCCCCGCCCGCCGGTTGGGAGTCTAGGGTCATCGGGTGCGTCCTCACGTGGTGGGGGACAAGGGAAATCAGCCCTTGAACCAGTGCTGCGGAGCGGGATCGATGTTCTGGTAGACGTGTTTGCTTTCCTGGTACTCCGCGAGCCCGGACGGTCCGAGCTCGCGGCCGATGCCGGACCGGCCGAATCCGCCCCACTCCGCCTGCGGCAGGTAGGGGTGGTAATCGTTGATCCACACGGTGCCGTGGCGCAGGGCCGCGGCGACTCGCTGGGCGCGGGACGCGTCCGACGTCCACACGGCACCGGCGAGCCCGTATTCGGTGTCGTTGGCCAACGCGATCGCGTCGGCCTCTTCGGCGAACCGCTCGACGGTGACGACCGGTCCGAAGACCTCCTCCCGGACGATCGCCATGTCCCTGGTGCAGCCGGAAAACACGGTCGGCCGCAGGAAGAACCCGTTGCGCAGCGCGGGTTCCTCGGGGCGTCGTCCGCCGGCGCGCAGCGTGGCGCCCGCTTCGACGGCGCCGCGGATGTACGCCTCGACCTTCTCCCGGTGCCGGGCCGAGACGAGCGGACCGGTTTCGGTGGCCGGGTCGAGGCCGTCGCCGACCCGGATCCGGTCGGCGCGCGCGGCGAGATCCGCGACGAACCGGTCGTGGATCCCGTCCTGGACGATCAGCCGCGCGCCCGCCGAGCACACCTGTCCGGAATGGACGAACGCGGCGGTCAGCGCGTAGTCGAGCGCGGTTTCGTAGTCGGCGTCGGCGAAAACCACGTTCGGGTTCTTGCCGCCCAGCTCGAGAGCGACGCGCCGGACGCCCTTCGCGGCCGCGGTCATGATCTTCTCGCCGGTGGCGTAGCCGCCGGTGAACGAGACGAGGTCGACGCCCGGGTGCTCGACCATCGCCGCGCCGACCCGGCCGTCGCCGAGCAGCAGGTTCACCACGCCGTCGGGCACGCCCGCCTCGGCGAGGAGCGCGACCAGCTTGATCGTGGTCAGCGGGGTGACCTCGCTGGGCTTGAGCACCGCGGTGTTGCCCGCGGCCAGCGCGGGCGCGATCTTCCAGGACATTTGGAGCAGCGGATAGTTCCACGGCGCGATCAGGGCGCAGACGCCGACCGGTTCGTGCACGATCCGGCTGACCACGGTCGCGCTGCCGGCGTCGACCATCCGGCCGGCGTTCTTGTCGGCGAGATCGGCGTAGTACCGGAACACGTTAGTCACGTCGTCGACGTCGATGCGGCCTTCGCCCAGCGTCTTGCCGGTGTCGAGGCATTCGGTGCGGGCGAGCTCCTCGCGGTCGCGGACCAGCAGATCGGCCGTTTTGCGCAGGAGCTGGCCGCGCTCGGCCGCTGTCGTGCGACGCCACGGGCCGTCGTCGAACGCCCGTCTCGCGGCTTCGACCGCGGCGCCGACCTCTTCGGGCCCGGCTTCGGCGACGGTGGCGAGAACCTCGCCGGTGGCGGGATTCAGCACCTCAGAGCGTGTCCCGGCGGAGGCGTCCAGCCAGATGCCGTCGATGTAGAGGTCTTTCATGCGGCCCCTCCCCGGATAGGTAGTGGCGGCTGCGCGTCAAGAGTGCGTACATTTGTACGCGAAGTGTGTACGGATGTCCACAAGGAGATTCGATGGCGAAGAGCGAACCCACCGCGACCCGGCGCCGCGGCCCGAACGATCCGGAACGGCGGGCGCGGATCGCCAAGGCGGCGATCGAGGTGGTCGCCCAGCGCGGCATCGATGGGCTGACCCACCGGGCGGTGGCGACCGCCGCGGGCGTGCCGCTCGGTTCGACGACCTACCACTTCGCGACGCTGGACGACCTGCTGGAAGTCGCTCTGCACGAGGCCGCGGAGAAGAACGTGCAGGCGCTGAAGGAATGGGAAGCCGCTCTTCCTCCCGACGCCGACTTCGCCGCGGCGCTCGCCGATCTGGTCATGGGGTACGTGAACGAGCAGTACCGGGCGACGGTGGTGGAGTACGACCTCTACGTCGCCGCCTTGCACCGCCCTCGGCTGCGCAAGGCAAGCGCCGCCTGGGACGAGGCATTGACCGAGTTGTACGGTTTGCGCACCGATCCGCTAACCGGCCGCCTCCTGGCCGGATTGTTCTGCGGATTGCTCATGCAGGCGGCCCTGGCAGATCCGCGTCCCACCCGCGACGAGATCGAGGCGCTCTTCCGCCGGGCGATCGACGGCCGCCCGTCCTGACGCGTCCCCGGCGGCCTCTGGGTGCGGGCGAGCCGACGACGGGGTTGCGGCATCGGGCTTTGTGGTGCGCTGGTGATTGGTTTTGGCCGAATCGTTGGCGTGCCGGAAAAGTGTGTGCTGGTGTCGATTTCTCCACTGTGCCGCAACAACATCTGAGCAGCTGGCAGGCGTCCGGCAAACCCGTGGCGGCCAAACAGCATTGGCGGTTCTTGTTCGCCGGCTAGGCCACCGAGATCGAGAGGGCGCGCAGTCTCGACACGAAGGCCGCGCTTCGACTGGACGCTGACAACCCGGTCTCACGCGGAATTTCCCCGCGCCGCCTTCGGTTAACGGGGTGGGCGATGACCGACTTCAACGATCCAGGAGGACTGGTGGCCGAGGTGATTTCGGCTCTGGGGCTTGCGGCCCCGGTCGTAGCCGCTCCCATGGCGGGCGGCCCGACCACCCCGCGGCTCGTGATCGCGGCCGCTGCCGCGGGCGGTGCGGGGCTGCTCGCGGGCGGCTA
>NZ_JACJHR010000049.1 GCF_014174495.1 Amycolatopsis echigonensis | reverse complement strand
AAGCCGTGTGCATGGGGTGCCCGGTCCGCACCGAATGCCTCGCCGAGGCACTCGACGGCCGGATCAATTTCGGGGTCTGGGGCGGGATGACGGAACGGGAGCGGCGCGCCCTGCTGCGCCGTCGCCCGGACGTGGCCAGCTGGACCGACCTGCTCGAAGCGGCCAAGCGGGACGCGCTGGCCGCAGCGGCGGGCTGATTTTTCTCGTGAGTGGCTACGCCGGTGCTCACCGGCGTAGCCACTCACGACGTCAGTTTCACTCCGATGTCGCGCAGGCCTTCGAGGTCGTGCACGTCACCGGCGAGCGCGGGCACCCGGGTCAGCGGCACTTCGGGATGCGCGCGGGTGAAGCGCGCCAGCAGCCGGTTTTCACGCTCGGCCAGGGCGACGCGGTCGGCGTGCAGCCGCAGCACGGCCTCGGCGAGCGGCGCGTTCTGCACCGACTCCGCGGCGGTCAGCGCTTCGGTCGCGGACAGCGGCGCGAGCACCGGGTGCGTGCGGTTGGCGACCAGGCCAGCCAGCGGCATCGACTCTCCGGCGAGCCGCTCCACGAAGTAAGACGCCTCGCGCAGCGCGTCCGGCTCCGGCGCGGCCACCACGAGGAACGAGGTGCCCGACGAGCGCAGCAGCTCGGCGGTTTTGCGCGCGCGTTCGCGGAAGCCGCCGAACATGCTGTCGAAGGCCTGCATGAACGCGGACGCGTCGGCGAGCAGCTGGCCGCCGATGATCGTCGACACGGCCTTCGCGAACATCGAGAACCCGGCGCTGACCACCTTGCGCAGACCCCAGCCGCCGGCCTTCGCCGGGCCGGTGAGCAGCCGGATCATCCGGCCGTCGAGCGCGGTGGACAGCCGGGTCGGCGCGTCCAGGAAGTCGAGCGCGGACCGGCTCGGCGGCGTGTCGACGATGATCAGATCCCATTCGTCGGTCGCCGCGAGCTGGCCCAGCTTCTCCATCGCCATGTACTCCTGCGTGCCGGAGAACGACGTGGAAATGGTCTGGTAGAAGGGGTTCTGCAGCAGCTGCTCGGCCCGTTCGGGCCCGGCGTGCACGCGCACCATGTCGTCGAACGTGCGGCGCATGTCGAGCATCATCGCCCACAGCTCGCCCTTGGGCTCGAAACCCTCGACCTGCACCTGCCTCGGCTGATTGCCCAGTTCGCGCAGCCCGAGCGCCTGCGCGAGCCGGCGCGCCGGGTCGATCGTGAGCACCACGGTCTGCCTGCCGCGTTCGGCGGCCCGTAACGCGAGCGCGGCCGCAGTGGTGGTCTTGCCGACGCCGCCGGAACCGCAGCACACGATCACGCGGCTGTCCGGGTCGTCGAGGAGGGCGTCCACGTCGAGCGTCGTGTCGGCGGGCATCAGCGCACCCCCTGTTCCTGCAGCGTTTCGGCGAGTTCGTAGAGCGCGGCGACGTCGACGCCGTCGGTGAGGTCCGGCAGCTCCAGCGTCGGCAGATCGGCCTCGGCGAGCTGTTCGCGGGCCCGCTGTTCGGCGGCGACGCGGACGGCGTGCTCGACGGTTTCCTCCACGAGCGCGTCGAGCGTCGCCTCCGGCAGGTTCAGCCCGGCCGAGGCGAGGCCGGAGCGCACCCGGTCGGCGTCCACCCGGCCGTCGGCGGCCGCGGTCACCGACCGCGCGGGCAGCCGCGGCGGACGGACCCGGTTCACCAGCACCGCGCCCGGACGCAGGTCGGCTCCGTCCAGTTCGGCCACCGCCTCGACGGTCTCGCGTACCGGCATCTCCTCCAGCAGCGTGGTGAGGTGCACGGCGGTCTCGCCGGAATGCAGCAGCCGGACGACGCCGTCGGCCTGGCCGCGGATCGGGCCGGTCTTGGCGAGGTCGGTGAGGGCCTTGGTGACGTCGAGGAACTTCACCACGCGCCCGGTCGGCGGCGCGTCGACCACGACCGCGTCGTAGGTGTGGCGGCCGTCGGATTCCGTGCGCCCGACGCATTCCTTGATCTTGCCGGTGAGCAGGACGTCGCGAAGGCCCGGCGCGAGCGTGGTGGCGAACTCGATCGCCCCCATCCGGCGCAGCGTCCGCCCGGCGAAACCGAGGTTGTAGAACATCTCGAAGTATTCGAGCAGCGCGGCTTCGACGTCGATGTGCAGCGCGCGCAGTTCGCCGCCGCCGGGGACCGCCGCGATCCGCTGCTCCGCGTACGGCAGCGGTTCGGTGTCGAAAAGCTGGGCGATGCCCTGGCGGCCCTCGACCTCGATCAAGAGCACCCGGCGGCCGCCCGAGGCGAGCGCGAGACCCAGCGCCGCGGCGAGCGTGGTCTTGCCGGTTCCGCCCTTGCCGGTGACGAAATGCAGCCGGGCCCTGGCGAGCTCGTCGGTCCAGCCGGCGGAGGGTGTGGTCACGTCCCCAACACTAAACCGGCGCTCAGCTGGCCAGCATCATGACGCTGACCGCAGCGGCGACCACCGCGACGACGATCCAGGTCACCAGGCCGGGCAGCACGGTCAGCGTGAGCACGGCCACGACGATCAGCCCGGTGAGGGTGACCGCGCCGGCGATCGCCACCTGGCCCGAATCGTTCACCCGGTCCCGGGTCTTGGCCATCACCGCCAGCACGAGCGGGACCCCGGCCACGGCGAGCAGCACGGTCGCGACGATCCGCCAGGTCTCCACGCGCTCACGCTAGCGAGCGACGATCGGATGTGAAGTGACCCACACTCACCCGGCCTAGCCGGACGTACCCCTGGACGGGTGACGGGCTTTCGGCGGCGGCGGTCCGGAGGGGCCTTGCCCGCTTGGTTACGCTCCCGAGTCATGAGTGCGACCAAATGGGAGTACGCCACCGTCCCGCTGCTGATCCACGCTACGAAGCAGATTCTCGACCAGTGGGGCGAGGACGGCTGGGAGCTGGTGACCGTGCTGCCCAACCCGAGCGGCGAACAGCACGTCGCGTACCTGAAGCGGCCGAAGAGCTGAGGGGGCGGCGTTGACCTGGAGCGACCGGCTCGCCGAGCTCGGCATCGAACTGCCCGGAGTCGCCGCACCGCTGGCCGCGTACGTGCCGGCCGTGCGCACCGGCTCGCACGTCTACACCTCCGGCCAGCTGCCGTTCGTCGACGGCAAGCTCGCCGCCACCGGCAAGGTGGGCGGCGAGATCAGCCCGGAGGAAGCCAAGGGCCACGCCCGCACGGCGACGCTGAACGCGCTCGCCGCGGTGCACGCCCTCGTCGGCATCGATTCTGTTGTCCGGATTGTCAAGGTGGTCGGTTTCGTCGCCTCCGCGGAGGGCTTCACCGGCCAGCCCGCGGTCGTGAACGGGGCGTCCGAGCTGCTCGGCGAGATCTTCGGCGACGCCGGGGTGCACGCCCGGTCGGCCGTCGGCGTCGCGGAGCTTCCGATCGCGTCGCCGGTGGAAGTCGAACTGATCGTGGAGGTGGAGTGATGGACCCCGACATCGAACAGTCCCTGCACGAACTGCTGCTGCGGCTCGCCGGCCGCACGCCGGACCAGCTGTTGTGGCGGTTCCGCGACTGGCTCGGCGAAGGCGCGATGGGGACGCTCGCGCGGACCCTGCCGAGGTCTTTGCTCAAGCACAGGATCGATCTGGACCAGGCGGAGTACCGCCTGCTCGTGGCCGGTCTGATCCCGCACGGCGCCGACTGGCACCAGGTGAGTTCGACCCTGGGGGTAGACGACGTCACCGAGACCAGGTACACATTCACGCAGAGTGCGCCCGAATGGGTGAACTCCGTCGACTCTGTGTCCGTCTTGCTCCACGCAACGTTGCGGGGACGCGCGGACGTGGGGGAAGTAAGGCAGAGCTGGCGGCGCCTCGGCGGCGCTTCCGGCGAGGGCGGGGCGAAGCGAGTCCTGCTGGTGACGGCGACCGCGGGGCAGCCCCGGCTCACCGGTGAACTGCAGCGGGTGCTGCGGGTCATGGGCGACGAGGAACCCAGCGTCGAGGTCATCCCGCCGCGCTTCGACCTTCCCGGGTACCACCGGGCCGCGCTCGCCGAGTCCGAGCTGGTCTGCGTAGGCGCCGCGGGCGCCGGTCATCGACTTGTCGCCGCTTAACGCTCGTTGCCGCCAGGCGAGCTGGGAGGAGCAGAGCCATGGTGGAGGTTCACGACGGCCCGATGGACGGGTTCTCGGTGCCCCTGCGCCTGCATAACTTGTTGCTGGCCCTGGCGGGCCGCATCGACGACAGCGCGCTCACCGAAGCGCGGGAACTGATCGCCCGGGCCCACATCGACGAGGCGGTGGAACTCACCACCGGCACGTTGATCGCGGGCCGGATCCCGGTGAGCGAGGCCGAACAGCGCGAGCTGGCGCTGGTGCTCGAGATGAGCCGGTCGGACGCGACGCTCGCCAACGACCTGCTGGTCGCCGACCACGAGCCGATGCAGACGCACCGGTTCACCGGCGACAACCAGCCCGAGTTCGGCCTCGCCGAGGCGCTCGACCGCACCCTGCAGGTGCTGCCCGACGTGCGTTCCGTGCACGCGGTGTGGCGCAACACCCCGGCGGGCAGCGTGCCGGGCGCGCTGCCGCAGCGGGTCGTGCTGGTCGAGCTGGGTCCCGAGGGCAACCCGCCCGCGGTCGCGTTCCGCGTCGACACCGCGCTGCGCCGGGCGGGCATCCGCTCGGTGGTCGAGGTGAGCGGCCCGGGGATCCCGCAGTCCGACTACCACCAGGCCGCGGGTGCCGTCGCGAGCCCGGTGTGGGTCACCGGCAGCACGCATTCGGCTCCGGACTACCGGCCGGACCCGGCTCCGCAGCGCAGCGCCCCGGCGCCCGCTTCGGCTCCGGTGCCCGAACCGGTCTCCGAGACGCCGAGCCGGCACGGGCACCGTCAGCCCGAACCGGAACCGGTCGCCGCGGCCGAGCCGGTGGTGCCGGTCGCGCCCGTGGTGCCGATCGTGCAGTCCGTGCCCGCGCAGCCGGTCTCGATGCCGGAGCCGGCGGCCGAGCCCGCCGGGTCTTCGGAGCGTCCGCGCACGGCCGGGTCGGAGACGCGTGCCGAGCGCACGTCGGACCTGACGCCGTCCGAGGTGGCGCAGCTGCGGCGCGCGCTGGCCGAGGACCCGGAGAAGGGCCGCGAGATCGCCGCGGGCAAGCCGAGCATGCACGAGGTGGTCGAGCTGCCCGCGCTGGATCTGGACGATCCGAGCCTGTCCGAACGCGACCGCGCGCTGCTGCGCGAGCTGCACGAAGAACTGGCTGAGCGCGAGCGTGCCGAGGCCGCCCGGTTGCGGCTCAACGGCGCGTCCCGTTCCGGCGGGGACCAGCACTGGTCCTGAAGTCCCTGGTTGTTCCGTGAAAGGGCCCCTCGCGATTCCTGCGAGGGGTCCTTTCGCTGCTTCGGGCTTCGTCGGGCGCGCCGCCTTCACGGACTCTGATCCCCAGGTCAGGGACTTAAGCGGCGCGCTCCACCGGCTACCGGGCGTCCACAAAGGACGCCAAGCTCCGCGAAATGCCGGATTGGTCGCTATGCGACTGGTTCTTGTTGTCCGCCCCGCCGCCGGGCTGGCGCGCCAGCAGCCAGTCCGAGACGGCGAGGTCCTTCGACCTGGAGTCGGCGTGCCATCGTGCCGCCTTAAAGCCCCTGGCACTGGCCTCTGCGTCCGTGAAGGGCCCCTCGCGGGCCTGTCGCGAGGTGACACAAGTAATCCGCGACGCGTACGGATTGCGAGGTATGTTGCCCGGGTGGAACGGCCGCGTGAATTCGTCTTTGACATCCCCGCCCGTCCCGGCATCGCGATCCGGGACAACGCGGATGGCCCGCCGGCGACCCCGAAGGACGCCGCCACGGTGATCCTGCTGAGGGACGCTTCGGAGGGTGTGGAGGTCTTCCTCCAGCACCGCGTGATGGGCATGGCGTTCGCCGGCGGGATGACTGTGTTCCCTGGCGGCGGGGTGGATCCGCGCGACGCTGACGCTTCCGTGGCTTGGGCCGGGCCGCCGCCGTCGTGGTGGGCCGAGCAGTTCACGTGCGACGAAAGCCTCGCCCGCGCGCTCGTGTGTGCTGCGGTGCGGGAGACCTTCGAGGAGTCCGGCGTGCTGCTGGCCGGGACCGGGGACTCGGTGGTCGCCGATGTCACGCCGTATCACGAAGCCCGGAAAGCCTTGGAATCACGGGAAATCTCGCTCGCCGGGTTCCTCGCCGACGCCGGGCTCACGCTGCGCGCCGACCTGCTGCACCCGTACGCGCACTGGGTCACGCCGCCGCAGGAACAGCGTCGATACGACACCCGTTTCTTCGTCGCGAAGCTGCCCGAAGGCCAGCGCGCCGACGGCGCGACCTCCGAAGCGGCCGCCGCCGGTTGGCAGCCGCCCGCCGAGGCAGTCGCGGACGCACGCGAAGGCCGTCGCGCGCTGATGCCGCCGACCTGGCTGACCCTCATCGAACTCGCCGAGTTTTCTCAGGCCGACGCGGTGCTCGCGGAGCCGCGCGAGATCGTGAAGACCGTGCCGACCCTGGTCCGGGACGGCGAGAACATCCGCGTTGTCCTCGATAATCCGGAGTCCTGAGTGATCGCTCCCGCTTATGGCGTGCTGCGCCGTGTTTCCGAAACCGCGTCGGTGTTGCTGGAGAACAACCCGTCGACGATGACCTTGGAGGGCACCAACACCTGGGTGCTGCGCGCCCCCGACGCCGAGGCCGCGGTGGTCGTCGACCCCGGCTACCACGACCTGGACCACCTGGAGAAGCTCGCCGCCGTCGGTCCGGTGGAGCTGATCCTGCTGACGCACCACCACCCGGATCACGCCGAAGGCGCGCCCTGGTTCGCGTCAAAAACGGGTGCCCCGGTACGAGCCTTTGACGCCTCCCTCTGCATCGACGCGCCCCCCTTCGCCGACGGCGACTCCTTCACGGCAGGCGGCCTGGACTTCAGCGTTCTGCACACTCCCGGCCACACCGACGATTCGGTCTCGCTGCTGGTCGCGGGCCAGCTCCTGACCGGAGACACGATCCTCGGCCGAGGCACGACGGTCCTGCACGACCTTGGCGACTACCTGCGCTCGCTGCGCAAACTGATCGCCCTCCCGGACGGCACCCCGGGCCTGCCCGGACACGGCCCGGAGCTGCCGGATCTGCCCGCGACCGCGCGGGAGTATCTGGCGCACCGGGAACAGCGCCTCGATCAGGTGCGTTCCGCCTTGCGAACGCTCGGCGAAGACGCAACGCCGCGGCAGGTGGTCGAAGTCGTCTACGCCGACGTCGACCGCGCGCTCTGGGCACCGGCCGAAGCGAGCGTGCGCGCACAACTGGACTACCTACGGGCATCTTCGGAGGACGGACAATGAGTGACGTCGAGGTCGAGTTCTACTGGCGACCAGGCTGCGGTTTCTGCTCGGCTTTGCGCCGGCCGCTGATGGAGAGCGGCCTGCCGGTCCGGGAAATCAACATCTGGGAGGAGCCGGGAGCGGCCGAGCGAGTCCGCGAGGTAGCGAACGGCAACGAGACGGTGCCCACGGTGATCGTGGGATCGACCGCGCTGGTGAACCCGACCTTCGACGAGGTCAAAGCCGCGGTGGCCGCGGAAACGGCTGCCTGAGGACCGCTCAGGACGTTCCTCCGGGCTTGCCGCGGGCAACCCGCGCAGGCTTGCTGCGGGCACACCCGCAGGCTTGTCGCGGGCACGCCCGCAGGGTTTGGGGCGTACCGCACAGGCTGCGGGCACACCCACAAGCTTGCCGCGGGCAACCCCATGCAGGCTTGCCGCGGGCACGCCCACAGGCTTTGGGGCGCACCGCACAGGCCGCGGGCGCACCGCACAGGCCCGGAGGACTCCGCACAGGCCCGGAGGACTCCGCAGGCGGGAGGGCGGCGGCCAACCCGTCGCAGCGCACTCGTGCCGTCTTCCCGGCTACAGCAGCCAGAACCGCCGCGAACCTGGCAACGGCACCCTTCCTGCCGTGTCGACTCCGGCGCAGCCCGTTCAGCACGACTCCGCAAGGCCGGGTACCTCGCCCAACGTCGCCCAGGCCAGCTCAGGTCGACTCAGGTCGGCTCAGGTCCTGTACCGGCACCGCTCGGCCCACTCGGCGACGACTCCGGATCGCCCTCCGCCCAGCGCGAAGTAGCCGTCCACTGTGGACCAGCCTCCGCCGGTCACCGAGGCAGCATCGGCATCAAGTAGTACTTCAATCCCACCTCCCGTCCGTCCTCGTCCGCCGGTGTCAGGACGCACGCCCGCAGCCCCGGCTGGATCGCCAGGCGCACCCGTTCTCCGGAGAACGGAGCGAGGGCGTCCAGCAGGTACCGGGCCTGGAAGGACGGCGATGTCCGGCCGCCGCAAACGTTTGCCTTCAGGAGTTCCTCTGCCTCGCCGGTGTCCTGCCGTGCACTGGCTAGGCGGAGGTGTGCGTCGCCGACTTCCAGGGTCAGGACGCGGCGGTCCTCGGAGTAGACGCCGACTCGGCGGATGGCTGCGGCCAGTTCGTCGGCTCCCACTTCGACTTCCGTGTCGACAGCGTCGGACGGGATGGAGTCCGCGGACAGGAAGCCCGCGTCCAGGACCGCCGTGGTGACGGTGCCGCCAGGCCAGCTCAGAGCAAAGTGGCTGTGGTCGGCGTGCAGCCCCATCGCACCGGTGCTGTGGCGGGCGGCTTCGGTCAGCAACGTGGCTGGGACGAGGACGTCGATGGGCCGCCGGACTTCCCGCAGCGGCAGGCGGGCTACGGCCATCCGGTAGCGGTCCGACGCTGTCAGGCACAGCTCGCCGCCAATCGACTGCACGCGCACGCCGGTGAATACCGGGAGCGGATCGTCCTTCGCGGCCGTGCCAGCGACGGTGCGCAAGGCCGCGCCGAGGGCTGCTCCGTCTACTTTGGACAGCAGGGGCGGCGGAGCCGGATCGTGGAGCAGGTCGCGGTCCAGCAAGGGCAGGGCGAAGCGGGCGTGGTCCGTTCGGATCGCGAGCCGGGAGCCTTCGACGGCCAGCCGGACCTGGTCCACATCCAGCATGCGCACCGTTTCGGCGAATGGCGCGGCCGGCACCACGACTTCGCCGTCGAGATGCGTGGTCGCTGGGCACGAGAACCGGATGGCCAGGTCGCGGTCGTTGCCGGACACGACGAGACCGTCGGCGTTCGCCCGCAATCGCAGGCGGGCTTGCCTCGACAGGAGTCGGGCCGCGGCGGTGACGACCGCTGCCAGCGGCCGTACGAAGGAGGTGAGATCCATGCCACGCAACGTAACGGCGACCACCGACAAAAACGGAGGCCAAAGCCGCTGAGCTGCGGAAACCTCTTGACGAACTTGGCCGCTAGGACACAGACAGCAACTGGAACACGCTATCCGGCAGCGCCGACAAGTGCGTTGTCAGCAGGCACCGGCGAAGCGGCCCGCACGGTTCCCCGCAGCAGCCACACCACCACCGCCAGCGCGACGCCAGCCACGCCAGCGGCAAGGAAAGCCGCGGCAGCGCCGGAATGCTCGACCAGGTACCCGCTCACCGACTGGCCAGCCGCCAGGCCCAGCGTGACCGCCGTGAGGACCCAGCCGAACGCCTCGGCCGCCGTGCCGCGCGGAGCGACGACCTCGATGGCCGCGGAGTGGGTCGTCGACTGAGGAGTGATCATCGCGCCGGCCAGCAGCATCAGCAGCGCCAACGCCCACAGGCTCGACGGAAGGGCAAGCAGGGCGACGAGAGCGCCGAAACCGCCCAGCAGGACCGGCAGGCGCAGGCCGAGCCGTCGCGGCCACGGGTGCAAGCTGTAAGCCAGGCCGAACGCCACCGAACTCAACGACCACGCGGACAGCAGCAGACCGCTGAGCGAAGGGTGCCCGGATTCCGTCGCCGCGGCGGGCACGGCGACCTCCACGAACCCGATCACCATGCCGAAACCGAGCGCTGCCACCGCGAGCGTCCGCATCCCGGGGCTGGCCAGCGCGCCGAGCAGCGGCGCCTTGGCCTTCGGGGCCGGACCCCACGCGCGCACGGTCGGGTTCAGCGCGAACAGCACCGCGCCGGTGACCATCGTGATCGAGCCGGCGATCATGCCGGTGCCCGCCCACGGCGCGGTGATCAGCAGGCCCGCGATGCCGGGGCCGAGAATGAAGAAGACCTCCATGCTGATCGCCTCATAGGAGAACGCGGCGTTGCGCGCCGGTCCTTCCGGCAGGATTTTCGTCCACAGCGCCCGCGACGCCGAGCCGACCATCGGCTCCGAGAGTCCGGTCGCGGCGGCCAGCGGGATCAGCGCGAACGTCGGCAGATGCGCCTCGATCGCCACCGCGAGCGACGCCATCGACAGCGCGAACACCGCGGCCACGACGAGCAGCGGACGGCTCGGTCCGAACCGGTCGATCAGCCTTCCCTGCACGACCGCGCCCACCGAGACCCCGGCGAGCGAACTCGCCGAGACCAGCCCGGCCGCGGCGAACGAGCCGGTTTCGCGCTGCACGTACAGCAGCGCGGAAATGCCGATCATCGCGATCGGGAGCCGGGCGAGGATCGACGCGATCACCGGGCCGCGCGAGCCAGGGGCGGTCAGCGCGGCGCGGTAGTCGGCGAGCGTGGTGCGGCCTTCGGAATGGGCAGACTGGGACACGCGTACTAGTATGGCGAAATTGGTACGGAGGTACCAGTTATTTTCCGGTCATCTTGGTCACGCTCGATCGGGTCAGTGCGTACGCTCGCGCGATGCGGCTGATGTTCTCCTCCGGAGCCGGGTACAGCCATCTCGCGCCGATGCTGCCGCTCGCCCAGGCAGCACGCGCCGCGGGGGACGACGTCGCGTTCGTCACCGGGCCGGAAGCCCTGCGGTATGTGGAAAACACCGGTCTGCGAGCGGTGTCGGTGGGACAGCCGAGCGATCCCGCCGCCGCGGCCTCGAGGTGGCAGCGGGCCCGCGAGGAGATGGCCGGGATGACTGCGGACGAGCGGCTCTCTCACCTGGTCGCGGAGTACATGGTCGGCCTCGGCGCGGCTTCGCGGCTCGACGACATGGTCGGCTTCGTCCGCGAGTGGCAACCGGATCTCGTCGTCTCCAACCTCGCCGAACGCGCGGCCGTGATGGCTGCGTGCCTGGTCGGCGTGCCGTACGCGATGCACGCGATCGGCCCGCCGAAGTCCGCCGCGACGATGGAACGGGCCTGGGAGGTCGCTAACGGCCTGGTCCGCCAGCGCGGCCTCGACGAGTTGCCGCCGCGCGACACAGTGCCGTACCTGGACTTCTGGCCGGAGGGACTAAGCCCGGCGGACGTCGTCGTCTGGGAGTACCCGACGCGCTGGCCGCTCCAGCCCGCTGGCGTAGTGCCGACGCCTGGCCCGCGTCCGGCGGTGCTCGACGGGCTGCCCTATGACCGAACCGTCTACGTCACCCTCGGCACGACCCACAACGCGCGGCCCGGCGTGCTGGAAGGAATGGTGGCCGCGCTGCGCGACGAACCGGTGAACGTCGTAGCGACGATCGGTCAGGACGGTGACGTCGACCGGTTCGGCGAGCAGCCGGACCACATGCGGATCGAGCAGTTCGTGCCGCAGACGCACCTGCTGCCCGCCGTCGACGCGGTGGTCTGTCATGGCGGTTCGGCGACCGTCCTCGGCGCGCTCGCGCACGGCGTGCCGGTGGTGGTTTTGCCGTTGGCGACTGATCATTTCGAAGTCGCCGCGCAGGTCCAGGCGGCGGAAGCCGGAATCGCGGTCGGCTCCGGCGACGGAATCCTCGACGCGGTCCGGGCGGTGCTCGCGGACCGGGCTTACCGGGACTCCGCCGAGGCCTTCGCCGCCCGCATCGCCGAGCAGCCCGCCCCGGCGGCGGTAGTTGGCCGGTTGCACGACCTCGTGGTCTCGATTCGGTAACACCAGCTGGATTCTTCGTGAACTCGTGCAACGAAGACGCGGTCCTAGCGTCCTTGAGGGTGAATGGCCTTGAATTCGTGGGTAGTGGCCATGATGGTGGGAAGACAGCCGTTCAGGCTGGACAGCACTGCAGCACCCAGCTCCCTCCGGCATATGGGTCGGGGCCTGGTCCGGAGGGCGGGGAGCGCGGGTCGTCGGGGGATGATCCGTGCGCAGGCGAGGAGCCGGTGCGCCACGTCGGGGGTGGCGCCCGGCTCCTTGTCATTTTCCTGGCCGGCGGGCCGCAACCGGTGACGACACGGGGCGGCGAGGGGAATGCCGCTCTTGTGGGGGACGGTCCGGTCCGCACGCACGAAGGCCACCCCCAGTAGGAGGTGGCCTTCGAAAAACCCGCGCGGATTAACCCACTCGGGGGAAGATCAGCGGGCGCGGCGAGCGAGCCGCTCCGGGTCGAGGATCAGCACGCTCTTGCCCTCGAGCCGCAGCCAGCCGCGGTGGGCGAAGTCGGCCAGTGCCTTGTTGACGGTCTCGCGGGACGCGCCGACGTACTGGGCGATCTCTTCCTGCGTCAGGTCGTGCGTGACCCGCAGCAGGCCCGCCTCCTGGCTGCCGAAGCGCTGCGCCAGCTGCAGCAGCGCACGGGCCACGCGGCCGGGGACGTCGGTGAAGATCAGTTCCGCGACCATGTTGTTGGTGCGGCGCAGGCGGCGCGCGACGACGCGGAGCAGCTGCTCGGCGATCTCCGGGCGGGTGGCGATCCACTGCCGCAGCGCCGGGCGGTCCATGGTGACCGCGCGGACCTCGGTGACCGTCGTGGCGCCGGACGTGCGCGGGCCGGGGTCGAAGATGGACAGTTCGCCGAACATGTCGGACGGACCGGCGATCCAGAGCAGGTTCTCGCGGCCGTCCGGGGACTTGCGGCCGATCTTCACCTTGCCGGACTGGATGATGTACAGCCGGTCGCCCGGCTCGCCCTCGTTGAAGATGACATGGCCGCGGGGGAACTCCACGGATTCCAAGGTCTGGGCCAGCGCCTCCGCCGCTGCCGGCTCCACACCCTGGAAAATGCCCGCACGGGCCAGGGTTTCGTCCACCTCGGGTGCCTCCTCGTCGAGAAACGATCACTGCCTTCGCAGGTCGAAGGGCAGTGTCGCCGATCACTTTCGCGTCAGTCTAGGGCGTGTCGGGCGGATCGCTCGTCGGCTCGCCGCGCCCGGCGCGGCTGCCTGGAACGATCACGTCCGACTGAGCAGCCTAACTCCGCACCTTGCGCGCGCGTAGCCTGGCTGCCCGTCCGCCGAGCCTGCGGAGCCGGAACAGCTCGAGCGCGCGGCCGATCCCGTGCCCGTACAGCGCCCTGACCTCGTTGGGCTGGGCCTGCTCCAGGAACTCCTCGACCTCGTTCTCCTGCACCGCTACGTGCTTGAGCCGGCTCTCGACCCGCTCCATGAACAACGCGAAGAACATGATCACCAGCGGGACCAAGATCACGAACCACACGGTCATGCCACGGCTCCGCTGTTGTCGGTGACGCACTCGGTCATGGATCTCCAGATCCTCGCTCAGGGCGGACGCGCGGCCCGCAGAGGTGGTGCTCTGGCGGCTCGGCCGTCCACCGGCGGATGCTCCCGACCGGCTCGTCCGACTCGCCCGTAGGCTATCGGGGTGCCCCCTGTTGTCCCGAACGGGCCCCGCGCGGACCGCGAAGAAAGCCGGCTCGCCCTCGTGAGACGCGCCCGGCGGATGAAACGTTGCCTCGACGAGATCTACCCGGACGCGAAGGCCGAGCTGGACTTCACGAATCCGCTGGAACTGCTGGTCGCGGTGGTGTTGTCGGCGCAGACCACGGACGTGCGGGTGAACCTCGTCACGCCCGCGTTGTTCGCGAAGTACCGCACCGCCGCCGATTACGCCGGGGCCGACCGCGCCGAACTCGAGGAGTACCTGCGCACGACCGGATTTTTCCGGGCCAAGGCGAACGCGCTGATGGGTCTTGGCGCGGCGCTCGTGGAGCGTTACGGCGGCGAGGTGCCGAAGAAACTGGATGACCTCGTCACGCTGCCCGGCGTCGGCCGCAAGACGGCGAATGTCGTGCTCGGCAACGCTTTCGACGTGCCGGGAATCACAGTGGACACTCACTTCGGCCGCCTCGTGCGGCGCTGGGGTTGGACCGCGGAAGAGGACCCGGTCAAGGTCGAGCACGCGGTCGGCGAGCTGATCCCGCGGAAAGAGTGGACGTCGCTGTCCCACCGCGTGATTTTCCACGGCCGCCGCGTGTGCCACGCACGGAAACCGGCCTGCGGCGCGTGTCCGCTGCGCAAGGACTGCCCGTCGTTCGGCACCGGGCCCACGGAGTTCGAAGTGGCCGCGAAGCTGGTCAAGGGGCCGGAGAAGGACCACATCCTCGAGCTGGCGGCGCGAGGGTGACTGCCGTCACCAAATGGGCGCTCGGGGCCGCGGTGCTGGCGGTGGCCGCGTTGGTCGCGGTCCTGACGCTGCGCGGCGGCGACGCGACCTCCGCGCCGCCCGCGTCCGGCGACCTCGCCGCCGCGCGCGCGTCGGCGAAGCTCCAGGCTTGCCCGCCCCCGGCGGCGAAGGAGGTCGGCCAGCTGTCCGGGATCGAGGCGGACTGTCTCGGCGACGGGTCCCGGGTGGACGTCGGCAAGGTCCTCGGCGGCGGTCCGGTGCTGGTCAACGTCTGGGCGTCGTGGTGCCAGCCATGCCGCACCGAATTGCCGGTGCTGCAGCGGTACGCCGCCGAGCCGGGCGCGGTGCGCGTGGTGGGCGTGCAGGTCGCGAGCCCGGCCGCGGACGGGCTGGGCTTGTTCGAGCGGCTCGGCGTGCACCTGCCGTCGCTGTACGACGGCGACGGCCAGACCGGTCCCATCCGCACCGCGCTCAAGGCGCCCTCGTCGTTGCCCGCGTCGTACCTGGTCACCGCGGACGGCCAGGTCCGGTTCATCGCGAACCCGCGGTTGTTCGACAACACTGACCAGGTGCGCGCTGCTGTGAAGGACTACTCATGACCACGGGACCGCTCGTCGAACCCGAAGCCGTGCCGGAATGGCTGCGGCCGCTGGTGAAGGTGTCCGGTGAGGTCGACAGTCGCACGTTCACCCGGTTCAGCCCGCCGGACGACCTGCTCACCCGCGCCGCCGCGGTGCTCATCCTGTTCGGCGAACGGCCGGACCGCGGCCCGGACGTCCTGCTGCAGCGGCGGGCGGACACGCTCGGCTCGCACGCCGGGCAGGTTTCGTTCCCCGGCGGCGGCGCGGAGGACGGCGACGACGGTCCGGTCGGCACGGCGCTGCGCGAGGCCGAGGAGGAGACCGGCGTCGACCCGTCGGGGATCCTGCCGGTCGCGGTGCTGCCGGAGCTGTTCGTGCCGGTGTCGCGGTTCGCGGTCACGCCGGTGCTGGCGCATTGGCACACTCCGTCGCCGGTGCGCGCGGTCGATCCGGCCGAGACGGCGGCGGTCGCGCGGGTTTCGCTGGCCGACCTCGCCGACCCGGCCAACCGGTTCACCGTGCGCCGCGGCGACGCGTCGTGGCGGGGACCGGCCTTCCCCGTCGACGGCCTGTTCGTATGGGGTTTCACCGCCGGTCTGCTGTCCGTGCTGCTTTCGCTCGGCGGCTGGGAACGGGAGTGGGACACCGGCGATGTGCGCGAGCTTGACGTAGCGTGGGCCGAACATCAGGGCCGGATGGCGGCCCGGGACGGCACTATCGAGGAGTGACGGCGCGGTGAACTGGGTCGATGTCGTCGTCCTGCTGCTCGCGGTCATGGCAGCGGTTTCCGGCGCGTTCCAGGGTGTGATCGTTGCGTTGCCCGCGCTCGTGGGCGTCGCGCTGGGCGCGGTGGCAGGGGTGAAGCTGGCTCCGTTCGTGATCAGCTTCTTCCAAAGTCCGGTCGCGAAGGTCGCTTTCGCGTTTGCGGTGGTCGTGTTCCTGATCGTGCTCGGCGAGACGCTCGGCGTGTGGATCGGGCGGAAGCTGCGGCAGAAGATCAAACCGGACAAGCTTTCCGGCATCGACAAAACGCTCGGCGCGATCGTGCAGGCGGCCGCGGTGTTCGTGGTCGCGTGGCTGGTCGCGAATCCGCTGACGACGGTGTCGGCGATTCCGGGGCTGGCGAAGTCGATCAATTCCTCGGTGGTGCTCGGCGAGGTCAACGACCTGATGCCTGCTGAGGCGCAGGGGCTTCCCAGCGATTTGCGGAAACTGCTTGACGCGTCCGGGTTTCCTTCGGCGTTGTCGCCGTTTGAGAAGGCACCTTCGGCGGATACGCCGCCGCCGGATACTTCGCTCAATGTGTCCGCGGTGGCCAAGCGGGTGCATCCCAGCGTGGTGAAGATTCGGGGGAACGCGCCTTCTTGTTCTCGGTCGCTCGAGGGCAGCGGTTTCGTGATCGCGCCGCAGCGGGTGATGACGAACGCGCACGTGGTCGCGGGGACTGACGAGGTCGGCATCGAGTCGACTTCGGGGGATTACCGGGCTCGGGTGGTGTATTTCAACCCGGAGGTCGATATCGCCGTGCTGGCGGTTCCTGGATTGCGGGCGCCGGTGTTGCCGTTTGCTCCGCAGGCTGCGAAGGCCGGGGACAACGCGGTGGTGCTGGGGTATCCGTTGGATGGGCCGTATACGGCTACTCCGGCGCGGGTTCGGACGCGGATCAATTTGCGCGGGCCGGATATTTACGACGCCAATACTGTGCAGCGGGACGTGTTCACCGTTCGGGGGACGGTGCGGAGCGGGAACTCTGGCGGGCCGATGATCACGCCTGACGGGGATGTCATCGGGGTGGTGTTCGGGGCTGCGGTGGAGGATCCGGATACCGGGTTCACGTTGACGGCGGATCAGGTGCGGGCTGAGGTTGACGCTGCTCCGTCGCAGACTGATCGGGTCGGGACTGGGGCTTGTGCCAGTTGACGGCTCGTCTGGCGGTTTGTCGGACGGCTCGTCGCCTGGCGGCGACATTGCGCCTTGTCCTCGTTGGGGGGCACCCCGAAGCCCGAGTGTGCTGACGGTCTGGGGGTGCTTGTCAAGGCGGGAAAGATGCCTTGACAAGCACCCCCAGACCGCAGGGAGGCTTCGTATCGGGGTGCGGGGGTGGTGTGGGTGCACCGACTGTTGGGTGCGTCGGTGCGGTGCGGGTTAGCGAACGAAGTCCACAACGGACTTTGTTACTCGGTCTGGGTCTTCCAGGTGGGGGAAGTGGCCGATGCCGGGCCAGATGCGGGGTTCGCGGTGCGGGTCTGCCCAGTGCACTGACGCCAGTGCGGTTTCCGGGAGGATGCAGGTGTCGTCCGCGCCGTGCAGTTGGAGTACCGGGGCGGTGACGCGGCCGTTGACGGCGTCGGTGAAGCGCCTGCCTTCGCCGCGGAATTGTGCGCGGAAGGCCCAGCGGTAGTACTCCAGTGCGGAGTGTGCGACGCCGGGGACCAGCATCGCTTGGCGGAACGGCGGCATCGTCTCGGTGAAGTCCGAAGAGGACCGCCAGGACTCGCCGGACCATTTGGAGAACAGTTCTTCCACTGCCGCCGCGTTGTCGCGGACCAGCCATTTCTCCGGGGCCATCGGCACCTGGAAGCGGAAAAGGTGACCGACGGCGCGGATCTGGCTGCTCGCGCGCTTCACGGCGGACTTGAACGCGAGCGGGTGTGCGGCGCCGATCGCGGTCACCGATGACACGAGGCGGGGGTGCAGCGCGGCGACAGTCCAGGCGAGCATGCCGCCCCACGCGTGTCCGACCAGATGTGCCCGGCGGGCGCCCAGTGCCTTGATCAGGCCGCCGACGTCGCCCGCCAGCGTCCACGCGTCGTAGCCGCGCGGGGGTTTGTCCGAGTCGCCGTAGCCGCGCAGATCTACCGCCACCGCGCGGAAACCGGCGTCGGCCAGTGCGGGCAGCTGGTGCCGCCAGGTCCACCAGAACCCGGCGAACCCGTGCAGGAGCAGCACTAACGGTCCCTCGCCGCATTCGGCGACGTGCAGGCGGATGCCGTTGGCCGAGACGTCGCGATGCGTCCACGGCCCGTCGACCCGCACGCTCGACGGGTCCGGCGTCAGCTCCACCACCGCGCGAGGGCTGGCGTCAGCCCTGCTTCGAGGGCAGGTCGTCGTCTTCGGCGGGCTTGCGCTTGAACGCCTCAGCCGTCTCCTTGACGCTGCTGATGGTGCGTTCCGGCGCGCGCAGCTTCTTCACCTTGCGCCAGCCGAGGAACGCGGTCGCGCCCACGGTGATCAGCATCAGGCCGAACACCGTCGCGAACGCGGGCCAGCGGATGCCCCACCAGTCCGACAGACCCTCGGCGATCAGCAGGAACAGGAAGAAGGTGCTGTACAGAAAGACGGTGAGGGCGATCAGGAAGAAGACCGTCCCCTTGAGCGCCTTCTTCGCTTCCTGCGCCAGCTCGGCTTTCGCCAGCTCGATTTCGGCGCGGACCAGCGTCGACAGGTGCTGGGTGGCGTCGCCGACGAGCTTGCCGATGGACTGCTCGCTCGCCGCGGCTTCCTCGTCGCTGGACAGGGGCAGGTACGGCACGGCCCCCACGCCGTCGGGGCTGGTGCGCTCGTGTTTGGGGCTGCTCACCGGGTCATCGTGCCACGTGGCCGTTCCCCGGGCGCGACGGACCGGCGGGAGTGTCGGGATCAAGCCGCCTTCGCGTGTACCCGGCTGCGCCGCAAGAGCAGCACGGCCGCCGTCAGCGAGGCGATCGCCGACGCGATCAAGACCGCCGCCTTGGCCACTTCAGCCGCCTCGCCGGGCAGCGCGAGTTCGGCGATCAGCAGGCTGACGGTGAACCCGACGCCGCCGAGCACGGACAGCGCCGCCACGTCTCGCCAGCTCATTCCGCTGGGCTTTTCCGCCACGCGCAGCTTCACCGCCAGCAGGCTCGCGCCGAAGATGCCGACGAACTTCCCGGCGACCAGTCCGATGAGGACAGCCAGCGGCAGCGCGGTGGTGAAAACCGTCGACAGCGCGTCGCCGTTCACCGAAATCCCCGCGGCGAACAAGGCGAACACCGGCACCGCCACCGCCGCTGACCACGGCTGAAGGCGGTGTTCGAGCCGGACGGCGGGCGATTCTTCTTCGCCCTCGTCCTCGCGGACGCGAGTAAGCAGCCCGAGCGCGACGCCGGCGATCGTCGCGTGGATGCCCGCCGAGTGCACCGCGACCCAGGTGATCAGCGCGAGCGGCACGTACAGCCAGGGCGTGCGGACGCGTTTGTGCTGCAGGAAGGCGTAAAGCCCGAGCGCGACCGCCGCGACCGCCGCCGCGATCAGGTTGAAAATGCTGGTGAAGAGGATCGCGATGACGAGAATCGCGCCCAGGTCGTCCACCACGGCAAGGGAAAGCAGGAACACCCGCGCGCTGCTGGGCAGGTTCGAGGCGGTCAGCGCGAGCACGCCGAGGGCGAACGCGATGTCCGTGGCCACCGGGATCGCCCACGCGCTGTCGACCTCCGGAGTTCCCCAGGCGATCGAGAGCGCGAGCACCGCGGGCACGACCATGCCGCCGATCGCGGCGATCACCGGCAGCACCGCCTGCCGCCACCGGGACAGCTCGCCGACCACCAGTTCGCGTTTGAGTTCGAGCCCGGCGACGAAGAAGAACAGCGCGAGCAGGCCGTCCTTCGCCCAGTCGCCAAGGGTGAGGTTGAGGTGCAGGAACTCCGGGCCGAGCCGGAAATCGCGGAGCGCCTCGTAAGCCGGCGCGAGCGGCGAGTTGGCCCAGACCAGGGCGACCGCGGTGGCGGCGAGCAGGATCAGTCCGCCGGTGGTTTCGGTGCGGAGGAAGCGGGCGAATTCGGCGACGGCGCGGGCTGGGGACACGAACGACTCCTTCTGGGGACGGCGACTTTGCCGCCGACCAGACTTCCCGGCACACCGATATCCAGTTTACCGTCCGCAGTCGCCGATTACCGGCCGTTGTGACGAACGGCAATCCGCGCCTGCCCGCTGACGCTCGCATCACCGGTGGCTGCGCGCAACCGCAGGTCAGACCGTCGCGACGGCAAGTTGTCTAGTCCATACCGACGCCGGTTTTTCGTTCACTTGTTCGCCTTCTAGCATGCGAGGAGAAAACGACAACGAGGTTGAATACAGGGACGAGGCAGTAGTGAGCACCTCGATCGACGCCCAGGCCGACACCAGATTCTTCGGGCACCCGAGGGGGTTGGCGAACCTCTTCGGCGTGGAGATGTGGGAGCGCTTCTCCTTCTACGGGATGCAGGGCATCCTCGCCATCTACCTCTACTACCAGGCCAGCAAGGGCGGCCTCGGGATCGACCAGAGCGCCGCGCTCGGCATCGTCGGCGCGTACGGCGGCACGGTCTACCTCGCCACGGTCATCGGCGCGTGGATCGCCGACCGGCTGCTCGGCTCTGAACGCACGCTGTTCTACAGCGCCGTCGTGGTGATGATCGGGCACATCGCGCTGGCGGTCCTGCCCGGCCTGACCGGCGTCGGGGTCGGCCTCGCGTGCGTCGCGCTCGGGTCCGGCGGCCTCAAGGGCAACGCGACCTCGGTGGTCGGCACGCTGTACGCCGAGGGCGACGAGCGACGCGACGCCGGGTTCACGATCTTCTACATGGGCGTCAACCTCGGCGGGTTCATCGGCCCGCTGCTGACCGGCCTCGCCCAGCAGAACCTCGGGTTCCACTTCGGCTTCGGCCTCGCCGCGATCGGCATGGCGCTCGGGCTGATTCAGTACACGATCGGGCGGAAGAATCTGGGCGCGAAGGCGTCCGAGGTGCCGAACCCGCTGCCGTCCTCGCAGCGCCCGCTCGTGATCGGCGTCGCCGTGGTGATCATCGCCGCGGTCGTCGCGCTGATCATGTCCGGCGTGGTCACCCCGGACAACCTCGCCGACGTCGTGGTCTACGTGGTCGTCGCGATCTCGGTGGTGTACTTCCTCGCGATCTTGACCAGCAAGAAGATCACCTCCGACGAGCGCAGCCGGGTGCTGTCGTTCATCCCGATGTACATCGCGAGCGCGGCGTTCTTCTCGCTGTACCAGCAGCAGTCGACGGTCGTCTCGGTCTACAGCGACCAGCGGCTCGACCGCGACCTGTTCGGCTGGACGATGCCGGTGTCCTGGGTCAACTCGATCAACCCGGTGTTCATCATCGTGCTCGCCCCGATCATCGCGGCGATCTGGACGAAACTCGGCCCGAAGCAGCCGTCGACGCCGATGAAGTTCGTGCTCGGCACGGTGCTCATGGGCTTGGCGTTCCTGCTGTTCCTGCCGATGGCGCACACCGGCCAGAACGGCAGCCCGCTGCTCGCGCTGGCCGGCATCCTGCTCGTGTTCACGATCGCCGAGCTGATGCTGTCGCCGGTCGGGCTTTCACTTTCGACGAAGCTCGCGCCGGAGGCGTTCCGGACGCAGATGGTGGCGCTGAACTTCCTGTCGGTGTCACTGGGCACCGCGTTGTCGGGCAAGCTCGCGCAGTCCTACGACCCGCACGACGAGGTGCCGTACTTCAGCATCATCGGCGGCGTCGCGGTCGCGATCGGGTTGCTGCTGTTCGCGCTGATCCCGGTGATCCGGCGTTTGATGCGCGGGGTGCACTAGCCGACGGTGGTGCCGAAAAGCACCCCGACGAAGTAAGTGACGAGCATGGTGAGGGCGCCGACGCCGACGTTGCGCGCGATCGCGCGCCCCACCTGCGCGTTCCCGAGCCGCGCGCTCACGAAACCGGTGAGCGTGAGGCCGACGATCACCGCGAGCGCGCACGCCCAGACCCGGACGCTGACCGACGTCCAGGCGATCGCCAGCAGCGGCAGCAGCGCGCCGACGGAGAACGCCACCAGCGACGCCCACGCCGCCTGCCACGGGCTGGTCAGGTTGTCCGGGTCGATGCCGAGCTCGGCTTCCGCGTGCGCCTGCAGCGGATCCTTTTCGGTCAGCTCCCGCGCGACCTGCTTCGCCAGCTCCGGCGAGAGGCCCTTGTCCTCGTAGATCTCCGCGAGTTCGCGTTCCTCGGCCTCCGGCATCGTTTTCAGTTCGTGCTTCTCGAGCCGCAGCAGCGCGCGTTCGGTGTCGCGCTGGGTGCTCACGCTCACGTATTCCCCGCCCGCCATGGAAAACGCGCCCGCGACGAGCCCGGCGATTCCGGCGGTGAGGATCGCGGTGCTGTCCGTGGTGGCTCCGGCGACGCCCACGACTATGCCCGCGACGGACACGATCCCGTCGTTCGCACCGAGAACCCCGGCGCGCAGCCAGTTCAGCTTGCCGCCGACGTCCCGGTGCGGTTCGTGCGCGTGCACCGCGTCGCCCATCGTTTCGGTCACGTCTTCAGTGAATCACGGAAATTGTTTCCGCGCGACATTTTCCCGGTCACACGAATTCGGTTAAGAAAGGCAATCCTCAATGAATTGTGCCTTGCCTGACCCGGCGAATAGGCTGGCGGGATGGAGCAGGAGTGGCGGACGTTGTCGGTGGTGGAGGGCCAGCCGTTGCGCGGCGGCACCGGGCTGATCCGGGAACGGGCGCGCGCGGAACACGGCCTGGCGTACGAAATCCGTTATCCGGCGGGCGTCGCGTCGGCCGAGCACAGCCACGACCACGACAGCATCGTGCACGTGCTGGAAGGGCGGCTGCGCGGCACGGTCGACGGCGTCTGGTCCGAGCTCGGACCGGGTGACGTGGTGGTGCATCCGCGCGGCGTGCGGCACCACGTCGAAGCGATCGCCGACAGCCGGTGGATCGAGTTCAAAGCCCCGCTGCCCGGACGGCCGCCGGTGGGCTGAAACGACGAAAGCCCGGGGCCGGCGCCACTGTGGACGCCGGACCCGGGCGAACGGGGCTAGCTCAGTTGTCGAGTTCGGCCAGCGCCGCCTTCGCGGCTTCCAGCTCGGCCTCCAGCTGCGCGACCTTCGCGGCCTGCGCCTCGCGGGCGGCGTTGATGACCTCGTCGATCGGGCCGGACAGGTCCTGGTGCAGTTCCTTCGCCGCACGCGACACCGCCGCGGCCGGGACTGCCAGGCCCTTCGCCACCCACTTGGCACCGTTCTTCAGCTCGGCCTGCCATTCGCCGTCCGCCGTGCCGGTGACGGTCAGCGTCAGCTCCACGGTGCGGGTCTTCTTCGCCGTCGACGCCGCGGCCTTCGCGCGGCCGCGCTTCGGCTTCGGCGATTCCGCGGCCGGGGCCTCCGAAGAATCCGAAGACTCCGAAGACTCCGACGCTGGCTTGGCGGCGTCTGCCGGGGCGGAGTCCGAAGCCTTTTCCTCGGCAGCAGCAGTGGGCTCGGCGACTTCCGGGGCCTCCGGGGTGCCGGCGGCCTGCGGCGATGACGCCGCCGCCGGTCCGGCCGCAGTGTCCTCGTCGTGCGTCAAGGCTTCCACGGACATTCGTGTCGTCTCCTTGCCCGGATCTGGGTTGGGTACGCGGGCATCGTAGAACATGCGTTCGATGTCCGCACTTTCAGGGGAGCAATGCAGGAAGGGACCCTCCCAGCCGGGAGAGCCCCTTCCTGACGGTGAAGAACTTACTCCTCCTTGCCGGACTTCAGCCCGGAGGAGATGAGGTCCATGACCGACGAGTCGGCGAGCGTGGTGACGTCGCCGATCTGGCGGTTCTCCGCGACGTCGCGCAGCAGCCGGCGCATGATCTTGCCGGAGCGGGTCTTCGGCAGCTCGGCCACGACCATGATCTGGCGCGGCTTCGCGATCGGCCCGATCTCCTTCGCGACGTGGTTGCGCAGCTCCTGCACTGCAGCTTCACCAGCACTGCCGCCGCCTGCTTTGATTGATTCTGCCGCGTTGCCGCGCAGGATCACGAACGCGACGATGCCCTGTCCGGTGGTCGGGTCGGTCGCGCCGACGACGGCGGCCTCGGCGACTGTCGGGTGCGACACGAGCGCGGACTCGACCTCGGTGGTGGAGATCCGGTGCCCGGACACGTTCATCACGTCGTCCACGCGGCCGAGCAGCCAGATGTCGCCGTCCTCGTCGTACTTCGCGCCGTCGCCCGCGAAGTAGTAGCCCTGCTCGGAGAAACGGGACCAGTAGGTCTCGCGGAAGCGCTCGTCGTCGCCCCACACGCCGCGCAGCATCGACGGCCACGGCTTGTCGAGCACCAGGTATCCGCCGCCGCCGTGCGGGACCTCGGTGCCGGTGTCGTCGACGACCTTCGCCGAGATGCCCGGCAGCGCGCGCTGTGCGGAACCCGGTTTGGCGGCGGTGACGCCGGGCAGCGGCGAGATCATGATCGCGCCGGTTTCGGTCTGCCACCACGTGTCGACGACCGGCGTCTTGCTCGCGCCGATCGTGTCGCGGTACCAGATCCAGGCCTCGGGGTTGATCGGCTCGCCCACGCTTCCGAGAACCCGCAGCGAGGACAGGTCGTACTTCGCCGGGATGTCGTCGCCCCACTTCATGAAGGTGCGGATCAGCGTCGGCGCGGTGTAGTAGATCGAGACTTTGTACTTCTGGATGATTTCCCAGTGCCGGCCCTCGTGCGGGGTGTTCGGCGTGCCCTCGTAGACGACCTGGGTCACGCGGTTCGCCAGCGGGCCGTAGACGATGTAGGAGTGTCCGGTGATCCAGCCGATGTCGGCGGTGCACCAATAGACGTCTTCGCCCGGCTTGTGGTCGAACACGACGTTGTGGGTGTACGCGGTCTGGGTCAGGTACCCGCCCGAAGTGTGCAGAATGCCCTTCGGCTTGCCCGTGGTGCCCGAGGTGTACAGGATGAACAGCGGGTGCTCGGAATCGAACGCTTCCGGCTTGTGCTCAGTGGACTGTCCGTCGACCAGTTCGTGCCACCACAGGTCGCGGCCCTCGGTCCACGGCGTCTCGCCCTCGAGGTCGCTGCCGGTGCGCCGGACGACGATGACCTTCTGCACGGTTTCCGCGCCCTGCAAGGCTTCGTCGACGTTCGCCTTCATCGGCGCCGCCTTGCCGCGGCGGTACTGGCCGTCCGACGTGATCACGATCTTCGCCGACGCGTCGTCCACCCGCGCGCGCAGCGCCGTCGGCGAGAAGCCGCCGAACACCACGCTGTGCAGGGCGCCGATCCGCGCGCACGCCAGCATCGCGAAAATCGCTTCGGGCACCATCTGCAGCTGGATCGCGACGACGTCCCCGGCCACGACGCCGAGCGACGACAGCGCGTTCGCGGCCTTCGAGACCTCGTCCTTCAGTTGCGCGTAGGTGATGTCGCGCGTGTCGCCCGGCTCGCCGACCCAGTGGATCGCGACCTGGTCCCCGTGGCCCGACTCGACGTGCCGGTCCACGCAGTTGTACGCGACGTTCAGTTTCCCGCCCACGAACCACTTCGCGAACGGAGCATTGGTCCAGTCCAATACCTGGGACCACTTCGTGTCCCACGACAGCCGCTCCGCCTGGCCTGCCCAGAACTGCTCCCGGTCAGCGTCCGCCGTCGCATACAAATCGGCCTTCGCGTTCGCCTGACCAGCGAACTCGTCGCTGGGAGGAAACGTGCGGCTCTCCGTGAGCAGGTTGTCCAACGCTGGGGACTGCTCGGTCATGGTGCAAAGCCTCCTGTAGTGCGAACCCGCGGCTCAGGGAACGCTAGCGACGTTAGTCCGCCTACGACAAGGTTGCAGCCACGTTGCGCGTACGGCTCGAAGCGATCCGCGGCGAGGCTCAGCCGAGGCGGGCGAGCAGCCGGGCACGGGCGCCCGGCCACTCGGCGTCCGTCATCGAGTAGAGCACCGTGTCGCGGGTCGTGCCGTCCGGACGGATCCGGTGCGCCCGCAGCACCCCTTCGCGCAGCGCGCCAAGCCGTTCGATGGCGCGTTGCGAGCGGAGGTTGCGGTTGTCGGTTTCCCACGCGACGCGCTGGGCTCCCCAGTCCTCGAAGGCATTGCGCAGCAGGAGGAATTTGGCCTCGGTGTTGAGCGCGGTGCGCTGGAATTCGGCCCCGATCCAGGTGTGCCCGATCGAGAGGATCCGGTGTTTCGCTACTACCTGGTAATAAGAAGTGGTTCCGGCGACGCGGCCGGACGCGAGGTCGATCTGCGCCCACGGGCGGCGGTCCGGGTCGGCGAGCGCGTTCTTCACCATCGTCTCGGCTTCGCCGAGGTCGGCGGGCTGCCGGACGCTCAGCCAGGCCCAGATGCCCGGGTCGGCTCCCGCCTCGAGCAGTCCGGGGGCGTGGTCGAGGGACAGCGGTTCGAGCCGGACGTGGCGGCCGGACAGAATGGGGTGCTCGCTCCAGGTCACGGACTCACGCTACGGCCGCATGTGGCTGTCCCGAAGTGCCATTTCCTGGTCCTTTCGGCAGTCCACTTTCCGGCCGCTTATGCTCGGCGGACCACCCGAGAAAGAGAGCGCGCATGGCCGAGGAGCGAGAAAACCTCACCTGGGAGTTGTTCGGTTCGGCGAGCCGGGAGCTGGCGCGGGAGGTGGCCGCGGACGGGTTCATGCCCGACCTCATCCTTTCCATCGCGCGCGGCGGGCTGTTCGTCGCCGGCGCGCTCGGGTACGCGCTCGACGTGAAGAACCTGCACGTGATGAACGTCGAGTTCTACACCGGCGTCGACCAGCGGCTGGACCTTCCGGTCATGCTGCCGCCGGTGCCCAACGTGGTTGATCTCACACACAAGAAGGTGCTGGTCGCCGACGACGTCGCGGACACCGGGGCGACGCTCAAGCTGGTCCGCGACTTCTGTGCCGACCACGTCGCGGACGTGCGTTGTGCGGTGGTTTACGAGAAGCCCGCTTCGACGGTCAAGTGCGAGTACGTGTGGAAGCGGACCGACCGGTGGATCAACTTCCCGTGGTCGGTTCTGCCGCCCGTCGTGGAGCGTGCTGGGCAGGTGCTTGAAGCATGAGCGCTGCTCGCGAGCGAATCATCGATATTCATGCCGTCGCCTCCCGGTCGACCGGCGTGCAACTCCTTGTGGAGGCGACGGCATGAGCGATCCGCTGAAGCCGTTGCTGGAGCTGGACGGCGTCGCCGCGGCTGCCAAGGCCGCGCAGGATGCCGTTTTCGCCGTGCACCGGCTGCCCGCGAATCTGCGTGGCGGGGCGGAGACCGCGGCTGAGGCTTCGGTCCGCGCGGCACGGGCTTCGGCGGGGATCGACGGGGCTAATCCCGAGTTGCCGGAAGACGGCTCGGTGACGGATCCGCTGCTCGCCGGCGCGCTGCGGGTCGCGGAGAAGCTGGAGTCGTTGCTGCCGACGTGGCGGCGGGCTCCGTTGCAGGCGTTGGCCCGGCTGCATTTGCTGGCCGCGTCGGACGTCGTGTCCGATCCGGATCAGCTCGGCCGTCCGCGGCGCGGCGGGGAGCGGCTGGAGTTGCTGGCCCAGCTCGTCACCGGTGCGACTTCGGTGCCGGGGCCGGTGCTGACCGCGGTGGTGCACGGCGAACTGCTGGCGCTCGCCCCGTTTGGTTCCGCGGACGGGGTGGTCGCCCGGGCGGCGGCCCGGCTGTCGATGATCGCGACCGGGCTTGATCCGAAGGCCTTGACGGTGCCGGAGGTTGCCTACTTCCGCCGGGTTCCGCGGTATGTCGAGCTGGCGCAGGGGTTTGCCGGCGGGACGGCAGACGGCGTGCGCGAGTGGCTGCTCTTCTGCTGCGAGGCCTTCGAAACCGGGGCGAGCGAGGCGCGGAGCATCTCGTCGGCCGCTGGCTGACAGATGTGGCCTGACCACATCACCGGACGGCATTCTGTAGTGGATTGAGCCATGGTCGCCCTGGTCGGAGCGACTTACTGTTTCCGGCCATGACCAGTGACAGTTCCCTCGCCGGGCGCACCGCGCTGGTGACCGGCGGCGGCAGCGGCATCGGGCTGGCCTGCGTGCGGGCGTTCGGCGCGGCTGGGGCCAAGGTGCACGTGGCGGACGTCGCCGGGGCGGAGGCGGCGGCTGCGGAGGTCGGCGGGCAGGCGCACGTCGTGGACCTGACCGACCCGGCGGCGCTGGAGACACTGCCCGCGGACGTCGACGTGCTCGTCAACAACGCGGGCGTGCAGCACGTCGCGCCGCTGCCGGAATTCCCGCCGGAGCGATTCGCCTTCATCCAGTCGTTGATGGTGACCGCGCCGTTCCTGTTGATCCGCCGGTGCCTGCCCGCGATGTACGCGCGCGGCTGGGGACGGATCGTGAACATGTCGAGCGTGCACGGCGTGCGGGCGAGTCCGTACAAAGCTGCTTACGTCACGGCGAAACACGCGCTCGAGGGACTGTCCAAAGTGGCCGCTCTCGAAGGCGCCGAGCACGGGGTCACGAGCAATTGCGTGAATCCCGGCTACGTCCGTACGCCGCTCGTCACCGGTCAGCTCGAAGCGCAGGCGGCCGAACACGGTGTGCCGCCGGAAGAAGTTCTGGAACAGGTTTTGCTGCGCCGGGCCGCGATCAAGCGGCTGATCGAACCCGAGGACGTCGCCGATCTCGTGGTGTGGCTGTGCGGCGAGTCCGCCGGGCACGTCACCGGTGCGTCGCTTCCCGTTGACGGCGGCTGGACCGCTGGCTGAAATCCCCTTTCCCCACAACGGAGTGGAGTCCATTATGGACAAAAAGCTGCTGCGCGTCGTCGGCGCCGGGCTGATCGGAACCACCATCGAGTGGTACGACTTCTTCCTTTACACGTCGGCCGCCGCGCTGGTCTTCAACAAGCTGTTCTTCCCGACCGCCGACCCGCTCACCGGCACCCTGCTGGCGTTGCTCACCTACGCGGTCGGGTTCCTCGCCCGGCCGATCGGCGGACTCGTGTTCGGCCACTTCGGCGACCGGATCGGGCGCAAGAAACTGCTGGTCGTGAGCCTGTTGATGATGGGCGGCTCGACGTTCGCGATGGGATTGCTGCCCACGTACAGCGCGGTCGGCGCGCTCGCGCCGATCCTGCTGACGCTGCTGCGGCTGATCCAGGGCTTCGCCCTCGGCGGCGAGTGGGGCGGCGCGGTGCTGCTGGTGTCCGAGCACGGCGACGACCGCCGGCGCGGGTTCTGGGCGTCCTGGCCGCAGACCGGTGTTCCGGCCGGAAACCTGCTGGCCACGGCGGTGCTCACGATCCTGGCGTCGGCGCAGTCGGACGCGACTTTCCAGGCTTGGGGCTGGCGGATCCCGTTCCTGCTGTCCGGCGTGCTGGTCGTGCTCGGCCTGTGGATTCGGCTGGCAGTTTCGGAATCGCCGGTGTTCATCGCGGCGAAGGCGGCCGCGGACGAGCGTGAGCAGGCGCCGATCGTCGACGTCTTCCGCGGACACTTCCGCGCGCTGGCGGTGACGTTCGGCGCGCGCATCGCGGAGAACGTGTCCTACTACGTGATCACCGCGTTCATTCTCGTGTACGTGACCAGCGGTCTCGGTCTGCCGAAGGCGACCGGGCTGACCGCGGTGCTCGTCGCGTCGGCGGTGCACTTCGTGACGATTCCCTTGTGGGGACTGCTGTCCGACAAGATCGGCCGGAAGCCGGTGTACCTGTTCGGCGTGGTCGGGATGGCCGCGTGGTCGTTCGGGTTCTTCTGGCTGCTCGACCTGCGCACGACGGGTTCGGTGATCGGCGCGGCGGTGATCGGGCTCGTCGTGCACGGTGCGATGTACGGGCCGCAGGCGGCGTTCTTCGCGGAGCAATTCCCGACGCGGGTGCGCTACACGGGACTTTCGGTCGGCGGCCAGCTGTCGTCCATCGCGGCCGGTGCGATCGCGCCGTTGATCGCGGTAGCGCTCTTCGAGGCGTACCACTCCACGGTGCCGGTTTCGGTCTACGTGGTCGCGATGTGCCTGTTGTCGCTGGTCGCGCTGCTCGGTGCGCGGGAGACGCGCGGCGCGTCGCTGCACGAGACGGCGGCCGAACGGCAGGCTTCAATGACAGCATGACGGGTGTGGATCCCACCGCTGAGGCGTATCGCCGGCTGCTCGAACTGCTCGCCGCCGGAGCGAGCAGCGAGCAGCTGGCGCACGTCGCGGCCCGGGGACTGTCCGCGGAACAGGCGGCCGCGATCGGTTCGGCGACCGAGCTGGCGCTGCGGATCCGCGAGACGCTCAGCGAGCACCGGCGGCGGGAAGCCGAGCTGACCGCGTTGTTCGACACCGCGAGCGACCTCGCCCGGCTGCGCGATCCGGACGCGGTGCTGCGGTCGATCGTCCGGCGTGCGCGGACGCTGCTGGGCGTGGACGTTTCGTACCTCAGCCTCAACGACGAGGCGAACGGCCAGACGTACATCCGCGTCACCGACGGGTCGGTTTCCGCGCTGTTCCAACAGATTGTGCTCGGGATGGGCGAGGGCCTCGGCGGGCTCGTGGCGCAGACCGCGCGTCCCTACGCGACCGCGGACTACTTCGAGGACGAGCGGTTCCGGCACACGAAGCCGATCGACGCGGGCGTCCGCGAGGAAGGGTTGAAGGCGATCCTCGGCGTGCCGTTGGCGATCGGCGGCAAGGTGCTGGGCGTGCTGTACGCGTCCGACCGGTCGTCGCGGACGTTCTCGACGGCGGAGGTCGCGCTGCTTTCGTCGCTGGCCGCGCACGCCGCGATCGCGTTGGACACGGCGCATCTCCTGGAAGAGACGCGTTCGGCGGCTGCGGAACTGAATGCGGCCAACGCGACGATGCGCCGGGCAGACGAAGCGCACGACCGCTTGATGGATCTCGTGCTCGGCGGTGCGGATTTGCCCGCGGTGGCCGCGGAAGTGGCCGGGGTGTTGCGCGGCTCAATCGCCGTGCACGACGAGGAAGGCGGGCTGCTGGCGGGTGCCGAAATGGCTTTCGACGCTGCCGCGGTGGCTTCGTCACACGCCAACGGCCGGGCAGTGTCTACAAAGGACGTATGGGTCTGCGCGGTGCGGGCGGGCCGTGAATTGCTCGGCAGTCTGACACTGTCCGGACGACCGGAGCTGGCGGGAGACGACCGTCGGCTGTTCGAGCGAGCGGCTGTCGTCACGGCATTGCTGTTGCTGCTGCGCCGTTCCGTGGCACAAGCCGAGGACCAGGTGCGTGGCGAGTTGCTGACCGACCTGCTCACCGCGCCGACCCGCAACCCCGGCGCATTGGTCGCGCGGGCGCGTCGGTTGGGTGTCGATTTGTCGGCACCGCACGTGGTTTTGGTTGCGCACGCGTCCGGCATTTCGCGACGTGGGCTCGCCGCGGCCTGCGCGCGGTACGGTGATTTGGTCGCAGTCCATGCGGAGCAAGTGGTCGCCCTCGCGCCGGATCAGCCTGTCGCAGCACGGATCGCCGCGGAGCTTAAGTCCGTTGTGGATTGTCCGGTGACTGTCGGCGCGGCTGGCCCGGCGAGTGGGCCGGAAGCGTTGGCGCAGGCGTACACGGAAGCTGTTCGGTGCGTTAACACTCTGCTGGCCCTCGGTCGCGAAGGCGACGGCGCGGCGATGGCCGACCTCGGGTTTCTCGGCGTCCTGCTCGGCAGGCATTCCGATCTGTCCGGCTACGTCCGGGCGACGCTCGGCCCGGTCCTCGACTACGACGCCCGCCGCGGCACCGACCTCATCGGCACGCTGCGCGCGTACTACGCGGCAGGCGGGAATTTGGCGCGGGCAAAGGAAGCCCTGCACGTCCACGTCAACACGGTCGCGCAGCGGATGGAGCGCCTCGCGGCATTGCTGGGCGAGGATTGGCGCGAACCCGAACGCTCCTTGGAGATCCAGCTCGCGCTGCGGGTGCATCAGCTCGGCGGTTGACGGACTCCGGCGTGGACCAGGTCGAGCATCCGGCCCAGTTGTTCCGGTCCGTCCGGCAGCGTCCGCATGCTGCAGGCACCGACCACTGTCACGACAACGTCTTGCGCGCGGACGTCCGCCCGGAGCGTGCCGTCCGCCACGCCCGCGTCCATGATCAGCTGGACGGCCTCGGTCAGCTCCGCGCGGACCTGCGTCATGTCGACCGTGCCCGCCTCGATGATCGCGCGCAGCGTGTCAGCCATGTCGTGCTTCGTGCTCGCGTACTCGGCGAAGCGGTCCATCCATCGACGCAGCGCGCGAAGCGGCTTCTCGGTCTCGAGCAGTTTCGGCGCGCTCGCGACGACCTGTGCCAACTCGTCCCGGTACAGCGCTTCGACGAGCGCTTCGCGGGTAGGGAAGTGGCGGTAGAGCGTGCCGATGCCGACACCCGCTTCGCGCGCGACGCGCTCCAGCGTGACGGGCTCGTCGCCTTCGCCGAACGCCTTGCGGGCAGCAGCGAGCAGGCGAAGACGGTTGCGTTCGGCGTCCGCGCGCGGTTTCTTCGGGCTCGGCAAAGCGGAGGGTCCTCCGGTTCGGCTACGGTGGTGATACGGAGGCACCTCCGCATCACCGACTACTATGCCACGGCAGGAGTCTTTCCTCATGACGGCAACCCCAGCTCCAGGCGGCACCGCGAAGCTCGCCGGCCACGAGGTCGCGCGCATCGGCTACGGCGTGATGCAGCTCGGCCGCCCCGGCACCGACCGCGCTGACCAGGTAGAACTGCTGCGCTCCGCGGCGAACGCGGGCGTGAATCACCTGGACACCGCCCAGTTCTACAGCGACGGCCGGTGCAACGACCTGATCCGCGAAGCGTTCTCGCCCTATCCGGACGACCTGGTCGTGGTGACCAAGGTCGGTGCCGAGGAAGCACCGGAAGGGCTCCGGCTCGCGCAGCGGCCGGCGCAGCTTCGGGAGCAGGTCGAGGCCAATCTCGCCTCACTCGGCGTCGAACAGCTCGACGTGGTCAACCTGCGCCGCGCGGACGCCGGACCCGGCCTGATCGCGGAAGGCGACCAGCGCGTCGACATCGACGACCAGCTCGCCGAGCTGATTTCCCTGCGCGACGCCGGAAAGATCGGCTCGCTCGGGCTCAGCAACGTGTCCGCCGACCAGCTCCGGCACGCGCTCGGAGTCGGGATCGTCTGCGTGCAGAACTCCTACAACGTGCTCGCTCGCGACACCGAACCCGTGCTGGAGCTGTGCCGGGAACACGGAATCGCCTGGGTGCCGTATTTCCCGCTGGGCTCCGCTTTCGAACTGGGCCAGGACGTGACCGGGAATCCGGTCGTGACTGGCATCGCGGCCGAACTCGGCTGTACCCCGGCGCAGCTCGCGCTGGCCTGGCTGTTGCAGCGCTACGAGGGCACGCTGCTGATCGCGGGCACGGCGACTCCGGCGCACCTCGCCGAGAACCTCGCCGCCGGCCAGGTGCAGCTGCCCGCCGAAGCGGTAGCTGCCCTGGACCGGCTCGGCTGACCTCAGAAGTTCAGCGCGGCGACCCGATCGGCGTCGGCGAGGATGTTGATCTCCGTGATCAACCCGTCGGCCACGGTGAACGACAGCACCGAAACCGCCTTCCCGTCGCGCCGGGCGATGATGCCCGGCCCGCCGTTGACGGTCGCGTACTCCGAAACCAGGCCGACCGGGCGGAACTGCGACGCGTTGCCCGCGACCTCCGCCGCGCCGCGCACGACCTTCGAGCCGGGCCCGCCGGTGTCGACGCGCAGCAAAGCGTCCGGGTGCAAGAGCGCGACGAGCCCCTCGAAGTTGCCGCCCCGGGCGGCGGTGAGCCAGGCGTCCGCGATCTTGCGCTGCTGGGTTCGATCCGCCGGACCGGCCGGCGTCACGCCCTGCACGCGGCGGCGCGCCCGGCTCGCCAGCTGCCGTACCGCGGCGGTGTTCTTGTCGAGCATCGTCGCGATCTCGTCGAACGGCACGGCGAACATGTCGTGCAGGACGAATGCGAGCCGTTCCGCCGGGTCGAGCGCCTCCAGCACCACCAGCAGCGCGAGCCCCACCGAGTCCGCGAGGACCTCCTGCTCCGCCGGATCGACGCCGTCCCCGGTCTCCACGACCGGGTCCGGCACCCGGACGTCCAGCGGGTCCTCGCGGCGGGTCGCGCGCGAGCGCAGCATGTTGAGGCATTGCCGCGACACGATCGTCGTCAGCCAGCTGCCGGTGTTGCGGATCTCCTCGCCCGACGATCGCGTCACCCGCAGCCAGGTCTCCTGGATCGCGTCGTCGGCCTCGGCGAACGAACCGAGCATCCGGTACGCCACCGCCCGCAACCTGGGCCGATGCTCCTCGAACTGAGCCGCCCAGAAATTCTCGTCCTGTTTTTCGTCCCGCACTGTCACATCTTCTCCTCGGCCCGGGTCATACCGGCAAGACCCGCCGAACGCGGCGGACGTGACAGGAGGAGATCGCCATGCAGGCTCGGATGACCCACCCGATCCAGGTGCAGCCGGACGCGATGAAGGCACTGATGGCGCTGAGCAAGGCCGCCAACGACAGCACCGTGCCCGCGACCACGCACCACCTGATCCACGTGCGGGTGAGCCAGATCAACGGCTGCAGCGTGTGCGTCGACATGCACTCGCGGGAGATGAAGGAGGCCGGCGAGAAGGACGAGCGGATCTGGGCCGTCGGTGCGTGGCGCGAATCGCCGTACTTCACCGACGCCGAGCGCGCCGCGCTCGACCTGGCCGAACATGTGACCCGGCTGGCCGACCGATCGGACCCGGTCCCGGACGAGGTCTGGGACGCCGCCGCGGACATCTACGACGAGAAGGAGCTTTCGTCGCTGCTGCTGTCCATCGCCGGGATCAACGTGTGGAACCGGCTCAACGCCGCGATCCGTCAGCCGGTCGGTTCGTTCTGAGGCGTACCCGGGGGTACTGGGGGCACTGCCGGGGCGGCGGCGAAAAGCCGTGAAGGGCTCCTTGAAGGAATCAGATTCCTTCAAGGAGCCCTTCACGGACAATCCGGTACAGCTCAGCCAGCGCGCAGGTGCAGCGAGTCGAGCGCCTTGCGCACGTGCCCGCCAGCCGCGGACAGCGCCTCGGCGGAGCTGGTGACGTCGCTGCCGGACAGCAGGTGCACGAGCGCCACCTTGAGGTCGCCGCCGGCTTCGGTGAGCGCGTCGGAGCAGTCGGCCATCGCCATGCCGGTGGCTTCCTGCAGGATCCGGATGGTGCGGCCGCGCAGCTTCGCGTTCGTCGCGCGCATGCTGACCATCAGGTTCGAGTACGTCTTGCCCAGCTTGATCATCGTCGCGCTGGAGAACGCGGTGAGGATGAGTTTCTGCGCCGTGCCGGCCTTCATCCGGGTCGAGCCCGCGATGGCCTCGGGACCGGTGGCGACGGCGATCAGCACGTCCACGCCGGCCGGTTTCGCGGCGCGCGGGTTCGCCGAGACGAGACCGGTGTGCGCACCGATCCGGCTGGCCTCGACGAGCGCGCCGAGCACGTACGGCGTGCGCCCGGAGGCGGCGAGACCGAGCACGAAGTCGCCCGGCTGCACCGAATGCGCGATTTCCGCCGCACCGGCGTCCGCGTCGTCCTCGGCGTTCTCGACGGCCTGCCGCAGCGCCTTCTCGCCGCCCGCGTGGTGGGCGATGAACCAGTCGCCGGGCACGTTGAAGGTCGGCACCAGCTCGGCCGCGTCGAGCGTCGCCAGGCGGCCTGAGGTGCCCGCGCCGACGTAGTGCACGCGCCCCCCGCCGCGCAGCGCCTCGACGGCGTAGTCGACCGCGCGGGCCAGCTGCGGCAGCACCGCGGCCACCGCGTCCGGCACCCGGCGGTCCTCGGCGTTGATCGCGCCGAGGATCCCCATGGTGGACATCAGATCGATGTCCACCGTGCGCGGGTTTCGTTGTTCGGTGGGCGAATCGACGTGCACCGTCTGGCAGGGGACGGACATCAGATCCTCGCTTCTGGGTTCACTTGCCGGTTTCCCGCGGACGACGACGACCGTCGGGTCTGACCCCGAGCCGGTGCGAGCCGACCGCGTCCCTCGTGGCGTCCAACGCGCTGACCGACGCCTCCATGTGGCGCTGCGCGACGCCGATGAAGAGGCAGTCGATCACGGTCAGCTGGGCGATCCGGCTTGCCGTCGCGCCGGACCGGAACGTGGTTTCGCGGGCCGCCGTGGTGAGCACGTGGTCGGCGACCTCGGTGATCGGCGAACGCGGGAAGTTCGTGACCGCGACCGTCACCGCGCCGTGTTCGCGCGCGACTCGCAGCGCCTCGACGGTGTCGGTGGTCGCGCCGGTGTGCGAGACGCCGATCGCGACGTCGCCTGGCTTCAGCACCGCGGCCGAGGTCAGCATGATGTGCGTGTCCGACCAGGAGAAGCTGACGCGGCCGATCCGGTGCAGCTTCTGCTGCAGGTCAGCGGCGACGAAAGCGCTTGCGCCCACGCCGTACACGTCGACTCGGCCGGCTTCGGCGACGAGGTCGATCACGCTCTGCAGGGAGGCGACGTCGAGCTGGTCCGCGGTCTCTTCGACGGCGCGCGCGTCGGCGAAGCTGACCTTGCCGATGACGGACGCCAGGTCGTCGCCGGGGCCGATCTCGCCGCCGAGGTTGCGCGAGGTGCGCGCCTCAGTGCGGGCCGTGTCCGCGGCGAGCGCGATGCGCAGCTGCGGGTAGCCGCCGACCCCGACGGCCTTGCAGAAGCGCGTAACGGTGGTCTCGGAGGTGTTCGCGGCGAGCGCGACCTCGGTGATGCTGCGGCGCGCGACCGCGGCCGGGTCTTCCAGGACAACCTTCGCGACGCGCTGCTCGGCACGGGCGAGTCCGGGCAGCAGGGAGCGGATGCGAACCAACGGGCTCGCATCCGCGTCGCGCACCGCCGCCTGACCTGCGAAGTGCTCAGAGGGTGCGCTGCTGACTACGGAATCGGTATCATCCGCCGTCGGAAAGTTACTAACCGTTGGCATTTGCGACAAGGCTACCCACATCCTTCGGCAGAACCACAACCCGTCCGTGTCTGCGGACTTCGGTTTGCGATTAATCGTTGTCAAGAAAGTCGCCAACCGGGTCCACCGTGTTAACGAGCTCAAGCTAACGACTTGGCAACTAAGTGTGTCTAGCGAAGGAGTGTTGTTCCACTGAGTGGGGCCGCGCAGGTCGCAACGCGCGGCCGGACCGCTACCGAGCGCTCAGTTTCCAGCCCGCGGAGGTCAGTTCCGAGGGGTTTCGCTCACCATCGAGAACGACCTGGCCGCGTTGGGTGACTTTCACACTATCGAGGGAGACTCCCCGTCCCGTGTAATTCGGGTCGGTGCTGTAACGCCACCGGAGCGTGGTAGCGGCGGACGCGGGCACCTCCGCGGACACCCGCCACCAGGACCGGTGCCCGTGTCCGCCGAGTGCGGTCGTCTCGTCGTCGGGTGCACCTGGGCCACGGGCCTGGAGCGGAACAGGTTGCCAATTAACCCCGTCGGTGCTCGATTCGAGCTGCAATGGGTCGCTTGGGCCCTCAGTGTCGACGAAAGCGGCGAAGGACACGCGCAGTGGCGCACCCGCTGGAAGCGGTTGGGTACTGAGCGTAGCGACGCTGTTGTTTCCGAGGCCCGCGTACCAAGCGTCGGGGCCTTCGACCGGCCGGACGGCCATCGCCTTCGCGAGCGAGGTTGCCCAGACCTGGCGTGCGGTGTTGATAGAACCCCAGGTGCGCGTGGGGTGCACCCGGTTGGTGAGCAGCAGCGCGAACGACCGCGATTCGGGATCGATGACCAGAGTGGTGCCGGTGAAGCCGGTGTGGCCCGCGCTGACCGGAGACGCCAGCGCGCCCATGTACCAAGGCTGGTCCAGCTCGAAGCCGAGCCCGTGCTCGTCGCCCGGGAAGCGCTGGTTGTAGTTCGTGAGCATCTTCGTGACGGTGTCCGGCCGCAGGATCCGGTGCCCGCGGTAGCTGCCGCCGTTGAGGATGGTCTGCGAGAGCACAGCCATGTCGCTCGCCGTGGAAAACACGCCCGCGTGCCCGGCGACGCCGCCGAGCGACCAGGCGTTCTCGTCGTGCACCTGTCCGCGCACGAGTCCGCGCGGCGGGGTTGTCTCGTACTCGGTCGCGGCGATCCGGGGGAGCTTCGACGCGGGCGGGTTGTAGCCCGTGTCGACCATGCCGAGCGGCGCGGTGATGCGGTCGTGCACCACCTGGTCCAGCGGCTTGCCGGACAGCTTCTCGATCAGGAAGCCGAGCGTCAGCATGTTGAGGTCGGAGTACAGATACGTGCTGCCCGGCGCGTTCTTGAGCGGGCTGTCGAGCACCGCCTTCCGCCGCGACGGGATATCCGGATAACCCTGCCAGAGCGGCGGTGACGGGTCGGCGTCGAAGCCGGAGGTGTGCGTGAGTAGCTGCAGCACGGTGACGTCCTGCTTGCCGTTGGCGCCGAACTCCGGCAGATAGCGCACGACCGGGGCGTTGACGTCCAGCTTGCCCTGTTCGGTCAGCTGCAGCGCGGCGATCGAGGTGAAAAGCTTCGAGATCGACGCCATGTCGAAGATGGTGTCGTCGCGCATCGGCACCTGCTGGTCCGGCGGCAGTTCGGTGCCCTTGGCGTCGGCGTACCGGAGCGCGCCGCCGGTGGCGTAGCGATCCACGATCACGCCGTCGTGCGCGAGCAGGCCGACCGCGCCGGAGAAATGCGGATGCCCGCTGGCGTCCGGCTGCGTCCAGCTCTTCAGGAACTGCTCGGCGTCGCGAATCGGCTGTGGATCGAGGTTGACCTCGCCCGGGCTGCCGTCCCGCAGCGTCGTGCTCGCCGGGGCGAACCCGTGCTGCGGACGGTCGAAGCGCCCGGCGAAGCCGCCGTGTCGGTTGTCGATAGTGGCTGCTCCCGCGGTCGTCGTGGCCGCGACCAGGACGGCCAACGTCGCGACGAGCACTTTCCTAGCACGCATGGCCGCTCTCCTCAGCGATAGATCAGGTAGGGGCGGCGTCTGCGGGCGAAGTCGGCGAGTTCGGCGCGCCACGCGCCGGTGATCTCGTCGACCCCGGCGCCGGCGTCGACCATGGTGCGCAGCCGCGCGGATCCGGACAGCTTGTCGATCATGTGGTCCGGCCGCCAGCCGAACTTGTCGGGTGCGATGCGCTTCGCCGTCACGAACATCGAGACGGTGGTGCTGATCGCGTCGAAGGCCCGCGGATCGGTGACGGTGACTTGTACGCCGCCGCAAGGCTCGTTCACGAACTTGCCGAAGGTGGGCACGAAGTAGATCTCGCGGAACGCCGCGCCCGGCAGGCGGAGCTTCTCGAGTTCCTCGCGCCAACGCCAGTCGAGACCGGGCGCGCCGATGATCTCGAACGGCCGCGTTGTCCCGCGTCCTTCGGAGAACACCGTGCCCTCGAACATGCCTGTGCCCGGGTACACGAGGGCGGTGTCCGGCGTCGGCATGTTGGGGCTCGGCAGGACCCAACGAAGACCGGTGTCGGCGAAGAAGCTGTCGCGTCGCCAGCCGCGTACCTGGACGACTTCGAGCTTCGCCAGCTTCACGCCTTCGCCGGGAAGGAACTCAGCGGCGAAGAACCGCGCCAGCTCGCCGACGGTCATGCCGTGCTGCTGCGCGATCGGCTTCAGCCCGACGCCGGACGAGAATTTCGGGTCCAGCACTGGGCCGGACAGTCGTCCGCCGATGGGGTTTGGCCGATCTAGAACGACGAAGGTCGCGTTGACCTTCGCGGCAGCGACCATCGCCGTGTACAGCGACCAGATGTAGGTGTAGAAGCGCGCGCCGACGTCAGCGATGTCGAAGACGACAGTGTCTAGTCCGGCCTTCTGGAACAGCGAAGCGAGTTTCGTCGGGTTAGCGCCGTACGCGTCATACACCGGGATACCGGCGCGCGGGTCGGTGTAGTCGCCTTGGGAGCCACCGGCTTGCGCGCTGCCGCGAAAGCCGTGCTCGGGCCCGAAGGCCGCGACGGGACGTACGCCCGCCGCGACCATCGAGTCGACAATGTGATCGCCGTTGGCGAGCACGCCCGTCGGATTGGACAGCACGCCTAGCTTGCGTCCGGCGAGCGGACTCCAGCCCTGCGCGGCGAGCTGTTCAGCACCGGTGAGTACCCGGTGTTCCAGCGGGTTTTGCTCCGGCTGCGGCTCGGATGCCTGTGCCGCTGCTGAGCCGCTCGCCAGTACTGGGACAGCGAGAGCCGGAACGGCCAGGAAATTCCTGCGGTTGAGAGTCACCAGGTCAGTCCGTGTCCGAAGGGGTATTTGACGGTGTGCACGTCCGCCCCGGCCGGGACGTCGACCGGCAGCTTCCCGCTGGGCTTC
This sequence comes from Amycolatopsis echigonensis, assembly GCF_014174495.1. Lineage (GTDB taxonomy): Bacteria > Actinomycetota > Actinomycetes > Mycobacteriales > Pseudonocardiaceae > Amycolatopsis > Amycolatopsis echigonensis. The sequence continues at coordinate 29,263 of NZ_JACJHR010000049.1, read as the reverse complement.
GTCTCGCCGAGCACGACCTTGGCCAGCGCTTCGAGCGACGGCGTGATGTAGCCGTAGGTGGCGAGCCAGGTCGGCACCGGGTTCGCGTACCCGGCGTCGTACGGGATCTGCGCGGCGACCGCCACCACCGGCTTGCCGGTGTCCATCAGTGCCTGAAGAAGCTTGCCCTGCAAGGGGAAACCGCCGAGATTGTTGGTCAGCACCACGACGACGTCGTTCTGCTTCGCGGCTGAGGCGGCTTCGGCGATCTGCGCGTCGGTCGGCGTCTGGCCGGTGGCCAGCGCGGTCGCCTTCGTACCGTGCGCGGTGAAGCGGTCGGCAAGCGTTTGAGTCGTGGTCACGCCCCACCCGGTGACCAGCACGCTCGACGGCTTCTGCTTGAGCGGCAGCACCCCGGCGTCGTTGGCGATCGCGGTGACCGACCGGTCGGCGATGCCCTGCGCGGTGGCCAGGTGCTCCGGCGTGCCGACCTTCTTCATGACCTGCGCCGGGTTGGTGAACGGCGAGTACAGGATTCCGCGCTTCAGCTTGAGCTTCAGCACCCGCAGCACGCTCTGGTCGATCCGCTGCATCGGCAGGTCGCCGGACTTCACCGCGGCGAGCACAGAGTTGATCGCGACGTCCAGATGCACCGGCATGAGCAGCTGGTCCACTCCGGCTTTCAAGGCGAGGACCGGGATTTCCGCGTCGCTGTGCAGCTCCCGCACGCCCTGCATCTCGAGCGAGTCGGTGATCACGACCCCGTTGTAGCCGAGTTCGCCGCGCAGCTTGCCGGTGATGATCGGCTTCGACAGCGTCGCCGGCTCACCGGACGGGTCGAGGCTCGGGAACTGGATGTGCGCGCTCATGATCGAGTCGATGCCGGCGGCGATCGCGGCCTTGAACGGCGGCACGTCGATCGCCCGCCACTGTTCCTCGGTGCGGTTGATCTTCGGCAGTCCGGTGTGGCTGTCGGTGGCCGCGTCGCCGTGGCCGGGGAAATGCTTCGCGGTGGACGAGACGGTCTGGTTCGCCGGACCGGAATCCTGGTAGCCCTTGACCTCCGCGGTGACGAAACTGCTGGCCAGGTCGGGCCGTCCGGAGAACGACCGGACGCCGATGACCGGGTTGGCCGGGTTGGAGTTGACGTCCGCGTCCGGTGCGTAGTCCTGGTTGATGCCGACCGCGCGCAGCTCGTGGCCCAGGATCGTGGCGGCCTTGGTCGCGTCGCCGGTATCGCGGCCTGCGGCGATCGCCATCGAGTTGGGGAACTCGGTGGCCGGCGCGCCCATCCGCGTGACCGTGCCGCCCTCCTGGTCGGTGCCGATCTGCAGCGGGATGTGCGCGCCGCTCGAGATCGCCGCGCGCTGCAGGCCGTTGGACAGCTTCGCGACCTGGGCCGGGTCGTCGAAGTTGTCGCGGCTGGTGTTGTTGAAGTAGATGACGCCGCCGAGGTGGTACTTCTGCACGGCCTGCGCGGGAGTGTCGACGCCGAAGTCGGTTTGGTTCTTCGGGTTGACCTCGTCCGCGGACTTGCCGTTCACCCACGTGACGAACAGCTGCCCCACTTTTTCTTCGAGGCTCATGCCGCGCAGCGCCCGCGTGGCCGCGGCGTCGAGCTGGGCGGTCGCCTGCTGCGGTGTCTGCTGCGGCGGTTTCGGCGCGGCGAACGCCGAGGAACTCAACCCCCCGACGGCGAGCACCCCCGCAAGGGGAACGGCGAACACCTGCATCCTCCGCGTGCGCGCGAGTCGGTTCGTCACGAATTGCCTCCCAGTGTCGCGTGCCGCCGCGGGTGCGGACGCGAGTCGTGAAGCGTCCACCGGGCAGCACCGGTATCGGGAAGCTACTCACCGCGACACGGGGTTGTCCATCGGCCGAGCGCAGGAACGAGAGGGTTCACCTGGGAGGACGGGGTCCGGGTGCGCGCGGATTTCTTCGAGACCGGCTCGGTCCGCTGCGCGTGGGTGCGGACATAACACTGGCGGCACCCGTAAGCCAGGGGCCAACGGGCACCGCCAGTCAGCGCGGACATCTCGGGCGACCAAGCGTGCAACTCTGGTCGTACCTTCATGGACTCGGCGTCCGGCGTCCCGGTACGCAGTCCCTAGACGACGAGCCTCCCGCGGCGTGCTGCGCGTGGGTACCCGGAGTCCGCGCACGGAGGTTGCCCGGGGTGACAGAGGCTTCTCTTCTACCTCTGTCCTGGCCGAATCAACGTCCGCACCTACTTTCTACGCCGTGAGCCCGGTCACTTCAAGTGCGCGTACGGGTGCACCGGTACAGAGGCTCGATCCGGTGACGACAACACCCTCAGCAACGGGCCTAGCTGCGGAAACCGGAGGATGGGTACCGCCACGCGGGTGCTCAGTTTTCGGTGCCGCGAGACCGGCGGCGACGGCTGAGGCTGTACCAGGTAGCGCCCGCCGCGACCGCGCCCACGCCGAGCGCGACCATCCCCGCCGACTTCGCCGGGATCCGGGTGCGCAAGGACATCGGCCGCTCGAACGTGAGGACCGGCCAGCCGTGTTCCTCCGCGGTGCGGCGCAGCAGTTTGTCCGGGTTCACCGCGTGCGGGTGACCCACCACCTCCAGCAGGGGGATGTCGGTGCTGGAATCGGTGTAGGCGAAGCAGTCCGCGAGGTCGTAGCCGTGCGTGGCGGCTTGCTGCTTCGCGGCGACGGCCTTGTTCTCGCCGTAGCAATAGAAATCGACCTCGCCGGAGTAGCGGCCGTCGACGATCTCCATGCGAGTGGCGACGCAGCGGGTCGCGCCGAGCATCTCGGCGACCGGCGCGGCGACCTCCTCGCCGGTCGCGGACAGCACGATCACGTCGTGTCCGTCGGCGAGGTGCTGTGCGATGAGGTCGGTCGCTTCGACGTACACGAGCGGATCGACCACGTCGTGCAAGGTTTCGCGCACGATCGCCGAAACCTGCGCCACATCCCAGCCCGCGCACAACGCGGAAACCTCGGCGCGCATCCGCTCGGTCTTGTCCGCGTCCGCGCCGGCGAGAGAGAAAACCAGTTGCGCGTAAGCACTTCGCAGCGCCGCGCGACGGTTGATCAGTCCCTCGCGCAGCAACGGCTTGCTGAACGCGAGCGCGCTGGACGACGCGATGATCGTCTTGTCGAGATCGAAGAAGGCGGCTACGCGCCGGGGTGCTTCTTCGCTGCGGGGTTCGGCCACGTGATCAGGATAGGCGTACCGCGCGCCGTTGTTGGCAGCACACCGGTCGTGGCGACGGCCGGAAAATCGATGACATCGCCTCGCTCGCGGTCTCGAGTGCCGTTATCGAATCGTATGTGTCACTCACACAGCCAACTCTTAGCTAATGGAGTTACAGTGAGCAGACCCGGTCGTGAACCGGGCCGGTTCAGTCCGACCCCCCGGGGCTGAACCCCTGGCGGCCCTCGTCCCTCCCCCCTGGCGAGGGCCGCCTTCTATTCTCCCTCGTTTTCCCGCATTGGCGAACAATTTTCAGGTCTGCCCGGAAGTCTTTGCGCGACCGGTGTTCCCCGTGCTGACCTGGGCGGTCGTGGTCGCTCGACGCGCGCCGCAGAAGCAAGATCAATTAACCGCACGCTTACCTTTCCGGTGTTTTCTCCGGCTGTGGTGTCGGTTACTCCTCTCGGTGCGGCAAATTTACTTCTTTCCACTTGATTTTCCGGAGTTTCTCCGCGGCAATCGTTTTCTCGATCGAATGCGCGCAGCCGTGCATTGTCTGGTGCGGGCGGACACTCAGGCGGTACTGGATCGATTTCGTCCGCCGAGTTGTCCACAACACCCGGGTTATCCACATGACGGAAAAACGGGCATTGCCGCGGGCTCCGGCGGCGGGCGACGGTGGAAGTCCGGCCCACGAGACCCAGGGGAGGGGCACATGGCCACCGCACAACCGCTCGTCGTCTCCGGCGAGGGAACCGTGTTCGAAGAGATCCGCCGCATCGCCGCCGTAGTCGGTTGCGAGTTCGACCACGCGCCAGACTTGGCCGCCGCACGAGGACGATGGACCCGAGCTCCGCTCGTGGTGCTGGACGAGGACATCACTGGCGGCAGTCCGCCGATGCCAGCGCGCGACAGTGTCGTGCTCGTCTGCAAAGGCGCGCCCGGTCTGGAGACCTGGCGGCGCGCAGCCGCGCTCGGCGCCCGCCGAGTCTTCAGCCTGCCCGACGACGAAGCGGGCTTGACCGGCGCGTTCGCCGATGTCACCGACGCACCAGCCGAATCTCCGGGCCCAGTCATCGCTTTCGTCGGCGGCCGAGGCGGTTCCGGCACCTCTGTGCTGGCCGCGGCGGTCGCTGTCGAAGCCGCCCGCACCGGGCCCGCGCTCTTAGTCGACTGCGACCCGCTCGGCGGAGGATTGGATCTCCCGTTAGGCCTGGAACACACGAAAGGCCTGCGGTGGCCCGAAGTCCGGCTGTCCGGCCGAGTCTCTGTGCCGTCGCTGATCGCGTCGCTCCCCAGCCGTGGCGAGCTCCCCGTGCTGTCCTGCGGTCGCTCCGGCGACGGCCCGACTCCGCGCGCCTTGTCCGCTGTGGTCGCCGCGGGCAGCCGCGCTGGCCGGACGGTCGTCTGCGATTTACCCCGGCATTTCGACGATGGCACCGTTGCCGTCGCGTCGGTCGCCGACTTGGTGGTGCTCGTCGTTCCCGTCGAATTCCGAGCCTGCATGGCGGCGAAGCAGGTCCTGAACTACCTCCGCCCGCACACCGAGCGGTTCGCGGTCGTCGCAAGTGGACAGCGGATCGACGGTGTCCCGGCCTCGCAGACCGCGGGCATGCTGGGCCCGCCCTTGGTCGCCGCTGTGGCTCCGGAACGTCGAGTGGCCACCACTTTGGAATCCGGCGAGTTCGACCTGCCCCCGAAGGGCGCACTCGCGACTGCCGCGCGCGCCGTACTGGCCAACCTGCGTCCTCTCGCGACTGCACAGGCGGCGTAGATGACGACCGATCTCGTCGAACGAGTCCGCCACCGCCTGGCCGGCGAAAGCCGAGGCACCGACCCGATCGCCCTAGCCGAAGCCGTTCGCGCCGAAGCCGGCGGCGCACTGAGCCACGACGCGGTACTGGCCGCCGTTCGTGAAGCCCGAGACGAGTTCGTTGGCGCAGGCCCGCTAGCTCCGTTGCTGGAGGACGACACCGTCACCGACGTCCTGGTCACCGCGCCCGACCAGGTATGGACCGACGGCCCCGCTGGCCTTGCCCACACGACGATCCGCTTCCCGAACGAGGACGCCGTCCGCCGCCTAGCGCAACGCCTGGCCCTAGCCGCAGGCCGTCGCCTGGACGACGCCCAGCCCTATGTCGACGGTTGGCTCCCCGCCCGCCAAGGCCGGATTCGCGTCCATGCCGTACTGCCGCCTATCGCAGCCAACGGCACCTGCCTGTCGCTGCGGGTCCTGCGCCCGGTGACCCACGACCTAGCCGCGCTCCACGCACAAGGTTCCCTCGACCTAACCGCTCTGGGCATCCTCCGCACAATCCTCAAGCACCGTCTAGCCTTCCTGATCACCGGCGGCACCGGTGCCGGAAAGACGACGCTCCTGAGCGCCCTGTTGGGTGCGGTAGCTCCCATCGAACGAATCGTCTGTGTCGAAGACGCCGGAGAACTACGTCCGACCCACCCGCAGTTCGTAAGCCTCGTCGCCCGCCCCGCGAACGTGGAAGGCGCTGGTGCCGTAGAACTCCCGGAGCTGGTCCGCCAAGCCTTGCGGATGCGCCCAGACCGTCTGGTCGTCGGCGAGGTTCGGGGAGCAGAAGTGTGCTCCCTGCTGAATGCCATGAACACCGGCCACGACGGCGGTGCCTGCACCCTGCACGCGAACTCGCCCGCAGAAGCACCTGCCCGCCTGGAAGCCTTGGCAGCCCTGGGCGGCCTTCCGCGAGACGCCCTGCACAGCCAGTTGGCCGCAGCAGTCCGGGTGATCCTCCACATGCGCCGAACAACCTCCGGCCGCCGTCTGACGGAAGTCGCAGTACTCCAGCGCTACCACGGAGAAGTAAAAATCCACCCCGTCTGGCGCGACGGCCACTGGACGAGCCGTCGCTCCCTCTTTACCGCCCTGACTACTCCCGAACCGGCTCGCGACTAGCCCTCCCTGACCGCCCCAGTGCGCGCCGTCTCCTGCATGCGCGTTCGCTCGCGCCAGACCTCGTCCCAGCCTCGGAACGCGCGCACCTCCCTCGTACGACAACTCCTCGCCGCAAGAACCGCACCCCACCATCGCCCAACCGCCCAGCATCGAGGTGACCCCGTTGATCTCCGCGTGGCCGTTCCTCTGCGCAGGCACCGGAATCCTGTGCTGGCCAACCGTTCCCAACCGCCTGCTCCCGACGCCCCGTCTCCAGCTCCGCGTGCTCATCCCGCCCCGCCGGGTCCTCTGGCTGGCTCCAGCGGTCGTCGCCCTGCCGCTGGGCGGAATCGGTGCGGCGATAGCCACCGCCCTACTCACCCTCGCCGTCCGTCAGGAATGGCGCAGCAGAAGGGAAACCAGCGAAACCCTGACCCGCGGCGAGCGCACCTCGACTGTTCTCCGCACGATGGTCTCCGAACTCCGCGCCGGCGCCCACCCGGTAACCGCCGCCGAAGCGGCCGCGGACGCCGTCCCCGAACTCGCCGCGGAACTGCACAACCTCTCCGCCGCCGCCCGTCTGGACGGAACCCTGGAATCGGCTGTGCTCCCCGCCGTCGCCCAATCCTGGAACCTCGCCCGTCGCCACGGCCTGCCCATCGCCGACGCTCTCGAAGCCGCCCGCCGAGACGTCGACGCCGAAGTCGCCTTCACGCGCCGTCTGCGCGCCAAGATGGCTGGCCCGCGCATGAGCGCCATAGTCCTGACCGTGCTGCCCGTCGGCTGCCTGGCGATGGGTCAGCTCATCGGTGCCAACCCGCTGGCAGTCCTCACCGAAACCCTTATCGGCCAAGCATTCCTCGTCGCAGGCGCGGCGCTGCTTTGGGCAGGCACCGCTTGGTCCAGAGCCCTGACCAACCGCAAGGTCGCCCCGTGACCGCACTCAGCCTCGGCCTCGCTGCCACCGCACTACTGCTCTGGCCAAACACCGCCCCGCCCCGACATCTGGCCCGAACGAAACGACCACACCGCACCCTGCGCCCAGAGATCTGGCACCCCGCCACCGCGCTCGTCGCAGGCCTGTCCGCAACCGTCCTCACCGGAATCCCGGTAGGACTAGCCGCTGGCGCGGGCGCCTGGTGGCTCTTGCGACGATCCCGACAGCCTCGCAACCCAGACGACATCGCGGAACGACTCCGTTGCGCGTCGGTCCTGGACATGCTCGCTGCCTGCCTGCGCGCCGGAATGCCAGTTCCAACGGCCCTGGAAGCCGTAGCGCCCGGCGCACCACCCGACACCGGAAACGCCCTGCACGCAACCGCGAACCTGCTCGCTCTAGGCGCCGACTCGACTCCGGCCTGGGCCCCTATCCGAGGCCGGCCTGGCTTCGCCGAGCTGGCAGTCGCAGCCACCCGAACCGCGCGGTCCGGGGCAGCCCTCGCCTCGACTGCCGACGACCTCGCCCGCCGCATCCGCGACGGACTGGGCGTCGAGGCCGAAGAACGCGCCGAACGTGCCGGAGTCGCGCTGGCCTTGCCAGTAGGTCTGTGCTTCCTGCCCGCGTTCTTCGCCCTCGGCGTGCTGCCGGTCGTGCTCGGCCTGGCCGGGCGGATCGGCGGCCTGCTGTGAACCCGTCCACGACAGAAAGGGAAACCGACCATGTGGTTCTTGCCCGGAGACGAGGGCACCACCACCGCCGAATACGCCATCGGCACGGTAGCCGCGGCGGCGTTCGCCGTGGCGCTCTACGTGTTGCTCAGCGGGGACTCGGTCTCCGCGACGTTGGCCGGCTTGGTGCACAAAGCCCTGACGGTGGCGACCTGATGGCGAGCCGTCGCCGGGACGGCGGATTCGTCACGGTGGAAGCCGCTCTTTCGCTGGGCGCGCTGACCGCCGTGCTGGCGATCCTGCTCGCGGGCACCAGTGCGATCGCCGGACACCTCCGATGCCTGGACGCCGCCCGCGAAGCCGCCCGCCTGACCGCGGCCGGACAGTCGGGAGCCGCCGACGCAGTGGTCCAAACCATTGCTCCGCGCGGCGCTCACCTCGCCATCCATCGCGCCGGCGACGGCATCACCGCCGAAGTAACCACCGACGCCCTGTCTGCTCTCCATCTGAGCGCAACCGCCTACGCCATCGTCGAACCAGGCCCAGCCTCATGAACCAAGAACAACCAGCCGACGCTGGCGTAGCCACGATCTGGACGGCCCTAGCCGCGACCACCCTGATCGCCGTGACGGTCCTGGTGTGGTGGTTAGCCGCGGCCATCACCGCCCGCCACCGCACTGAAGCCGCCGCCGACCTGGGCGCGCTGGCCGCGGCAGCCCACGCCGCCGCCGGACCGACCATCGCCTGCGCCCGAGCCAAGGAGGTCGCCGACCACGAACGCACCACGATGACCAGCTGCCGCTGGCACAACCGCGACGCTTTCATCGAGGTCCGCGCCATTGCCGCCCCGATTCCCGGCCTGCCCGCGCCAACCGCGAAAGCCCGCGCCGGTCCGGTTGATCTGCCTCCCTGACCGGCGGCCGCACGCGAGTCTCGCCGAGCTGGTTGCTCGCCGTTCGCCGTCCCGTGCTGCTGATGTCGCTGCTGGCCGCTGCGATCCGGCGGCGCATGGCGGGACGCCGCCGCGAAAGCCGGTGCGGATCTCGGGCTGGACCTGAGGGTCGTGACCGTCGGTTCGGCCGGGGCCCGCGATTCGAGCACGAGCCAGGCCTGGTGTCCCACGTGGGAGCCGAACTCCACCCGCTCCGGTCCGATTTGCTCGCATCTGACCAGTACGCGACTTGGCACGGAGGCCAGCCGCAGGTTCGCGCGAACCACCACCGCTCGTCGCATTCGAAGGGAGTTGCAGCCTGCCAACCGTCCCCGACAACCCTCCCGCTCTGTCACCGTGCGCAGCCGTCAACGGTGTTCCGATCACCCGCCGGAACCGTTCATCGGCGACGAGCCGGACCGGTGACCAGTCGCCGGAACCCTCGCCCGCCCGGACTTTTCCGGCACTGGCGATGAGTGGCGAACGCCACGAGCAGCGGTCGCTGACGCACGCTGAACGGTCAAATACCCAGGTCAGCGAGCTGCTCAGTGGTATGCGTCAGGACGTGTGCGGAAGGGCCGGAAAGTGTCGAATCCCGTGGTGAGCCCGTTCTCGCGGGATGGATGGTGGGGTCAGCGGCCGGTGATCGGCGCGTCGTTATCGGCCGGACAGTGGGCTACTGGGCGTTCATCGCTCGGTAACGGCCGGTTGTCGCGTGGAGTCTTCCCCGCAATGTGCAACTTGCCGTTTAGTGAGACATGCGCCACCACGGCCCCGACCCGGACGGCGCGAAAACCGGACCTCGAAGGCAGGAAAGCAATGTTGGACGCGAATTGGCCGGACAGCTGGCGGAACGCCTTCCGCATCGAACTGCGTGCGGAGGCGATCGGCCTCGCTTGGCGCGGCTGGCCGGTGCTTCCGGGGGCGACCCCGGAACAGATCACCGCGGAGGGGGACGACCTGACCTGGCGCCGACCGGTGCCCGTGCACGACGACTGGCGTGAGCGGGTCGGTTCGCACGCCCACGAGGTCGCCAGCTGGTTCAGCGACCGCACGCACAGCCTGCTCGTCGCGACCGGCACCGTGCTCGACGCGGTCGAGGTGGACCAGGAACTGGGCAAGCGCGCCGCGCGGCTGCTGCGGTCGATCGGGCACCCGGCCCCGATCGTCGCGATGCCGAACGGCCGGTGGCTGTTCCTCACCCGGCCCTCCGAGCATCTGCCGGCCGAACTCGCCGAGCAGATTTCCGTGCAGTGGCACGGAAAGGGCAGCTACATCCCGCTGCCGCCGTCGCCGTTCCAGCACGGCGTCGTGCACTGGCGGGTGAAGCCGGAGGTGTGCGGCTGGCAGCTGCCGCCCGCCGCCGAGGTGCAGGACGTGCTGGTCCGCGCCCTCGCCGACGAGCACGCCCCGATGCTGGTCGAGAGCACCGCCGCCTGATCCGGTCCTATCCCGGCAGGCAGCACGCGACAACCGAATCAGTTTTACGTTCCACCGTGGCCGCACTGTTCCCCGTGCTGACGCAACGCCCCGAGCACGGCTCCCAGTACGGCCACCGCCCCTGCCTTGTCCAGCGGATCGTTGCCGTTCCCGCACTTCGGCGACTGGACGCAGGACGGGCAGCCCGTCGGGCACTCGCAGGAGATGATCGCCTCCCGCGTAGCGGCCAGCCACGGGACAATCGCGGCATAACCGCGGTCGGCAAATCCCGCACCCCCGGGATGCCCATCGTGCACGAACACCGTCGCCTCCCCGGTGTCCTCGTGCCACGCGGTAGACACCCCGCCGATGTCCCAGCGGTCGCACGTAGCGAACAGCGGTAGCAGGCCGATCGCCGCGTGCTCGGCGGCATGCAGGGCACCGGGGACGCGCGCCGGAACCAAACCGGCGCCCCCCGGTGCCCTGCCAGCACCCCCGGTCCCCACCGGCCCCACCGCAACACCGATCTCGACCCCGGCCCCGGGCCCCCGCCCAGCCGCCGGATCGCCCGAAACTTCGCCGGTTACCCCGACAACCGACGAGGCGCCCCCGGCCCCCACCGGTTCCCCAGCCGTACATCTGGCCGCCGACCCCGCCCCGGCCCCGCCAATTCCCCCGGCGGCTGGGGACGCACTCCCTGCTGGTTCTCCAGCCGACTGGCTGCTCGCCGACCCCGCAGGGCCCTCGCCACTTCCCCCGGTGCCCGGAGACGCGCTTCCGGTCTCCCCCGGTTCCCCGGCCGCACAGCTGGCCGCCGATCCCGCCCCGGCCCCGCCGATTCCTCCGGCGGCTGGGGACGCGCTTCCGGCCCCCGTCGATTCTCGCTCCCCACGACTGGCCGTCGATTGCGCATCGGCCCGGCCGGTTCCCCCGGCAGTGCGCGACGCACTCGCTGCGAGTCCTCCACCCGACTGGCTGCTCGCCGACCCCGCACCCGTCCGCCCGGAAATTCCTGCGGCGGGCGATGTGCCCTCTGGCCCCACCGGTCCGGCATGCCCCGCAGTGACTCCGCCGACCTCCCCCGCGACCCGCGCGGCTGCCACCGAACCCCGGCCCCCAGCCGGAGACTCCAGCAGTTCGCCCGAAATCGTGTACCACACCGCTCTCGTGCGGAGGCTCTGTTCCGGCAGGTCAAGCGGCGTATGGTCCAGCACCTCACCCGAGGGCCGCCGCCGGAGGTATCCCACCACCTGCGACGTGACCGCGACCTCGCCCAGGCACACCGTTACCCCGCCGTGGCGGCAGTGTTCTTCCGTCGACAGCACCGAAATATCCACGATCTCGCGCGGCGAAGTCGTCCAGTCCGGGTCCTCCGCGTGCACCAGCGCCAGACCCGTCTCCAGGTCCAGCTCATCGACGACATACGAGGACCCCTGGTGCAAATACACCGCGCCGGGATGTACGGAGTAGCAAGCCGAGCCAGGATCGACGGTGCCCAGCATCCGGCCCGAGTCTGCTTCCACTACCGCGATCTGATCGCCGCCCGAGCCGCGGATGCCTACCTCTCCGTGCGGACGGTCGCGCGAGGTCCAGTACCAGCCACTCGACCGGCGGCGCAGCAGCTTCTCCTCGGCCAGATCCGCCAGCACCGCGCGGGCCGCGTCGCCGCCGAAGGTTTCCAGTTCCGGTTCGGTGAGCGGCAACTCCGCGACGGCGCACGCGAGCTGCGGGCCCAGCACGTACGGGTTCGTCGGGTCCAGCACCGCCGTCTCCACCGGGCGTTCCAGCAACGCGGCCGGATGGTGCACCAGGTAGGTGTCGAGCGGATCGTCCCGCGCGACGAACACCACCAGCGCTTCATCGCCCGAACGCCCGGCGCGGCCGGATTGCTGCCAGAACGAAGCGAGGGTCCCGGGATAGCCCGCCAGAACCACCGCGTCCAGGCCGGCGATGTCGACGCCCAGCTCCAAGGCGTTCGTGGTCGCGACACCTAGCAGCCGACCCGAGAGCAGCGCTTGTTCTAGGGCGCGCCGCTCCTCAGGGAGATAGCCGGATCGGTACGCGGCAACGGTATCCGCCAACCGAGGGTCCACTTCGGACAAAAGGCGGCGGGCTCCCAGGGCGGTCAGCTCGGCACCGCGGCGAGAGCGAACGAAAGCCAGCGACCGAGCCCCTTCGACGACGAGTTCGGTGAGAATCCGCGCGGTCTCGACGCCGGCCGGACGGCGGACGGGCGCGCCGTTCTCGCCAGTCAGTTCATCCAGCAGCGGCGGCTCCCACAGTGCGACCGTCCGTGCCCCGCGCGGTGACGCGTCATCGGTGATCGCAGCGCACTCCACGCCGGTGAGCCGAGTAGCGAAAGAGGCGGGCGAAGCAGTGGTCGCCGAAGCCAGCACGAATACCGGGGACGCACCGTAATGTTCCGCCACCCGGCGCAGGCGACGCAGCAACAGCGCGACGTGCGAGCCGAAGACGCCGCGATAGCTGTGGCATTCGTCGACCACGACGTACCGCAACCGCCGGAAGAACTGCGTCCATCGGGAGTGCGCCGAAAGGATGCCGCGGTGGAGCATGTCCGGGTTGCTGAACACCCAGTTCGCGTGCGCGCGGACCCAGTCGCGCTCTGTCATCGGGGTGTCCCCGTCGAACGCCGCCGCGCGCACTCCCGCGACGTCCAAAGAGGACACCGCGCGCAGCTGATCCGCGCCGAGCGCCTTCGTCGGCGAGAGGTACAGCGCGGTCGCCCGCGCGTCCGTGGCCAGTGCGCTGAGCACCGGCAGCTGATACGCCAGCGACTTTCCCGACGCCGTGCCGGTGGACACGACGACGTGCGTGCCGGCATGAGCCAGCGAAGCCGCCTCGACCTGGTGCCGCCACGGTTTTTCAACTCCGGACGCGCGGAACGCGGCCACGACCGACGGCTCCGCCCACTCCGGCCACGGCTCGTACCGGGCCGCGCGTTCCGGCAGCCGTGACACGTGCGTGACCGGGTTTTCGTGCGCCGGGATCCCCGCCGTGACCCGGTCCAGCAGCCTCCGTCCTCGCTCTCCCACCACGTGCCGAAGCTTCGCACAGGGCACCGACAAAACCGGGCCGAGATCGATCCAGTGACCAATCACACAAGGTCACCGAACGTACTCTGACCGGGACGCATTGCGGACGGTCGGATCACTACCAATACACTCCCTCGATCCACACCCACTGTGGCGAGAGTCATGTGAGACGTGCATTGCTGGCACGGCTAGCGTGTCCTTCGGCACAGATCCCCGCCAGTGCAGGCGCGCCGGGTACGACGGGCCCGCGCTGGCCAGACGGCGTTCCCAGGAGGACGAATGTCCCGGCAGTTCCTCGCGGAGGGCGGTATCACGCTCTCCGGGGGTGGCTACACCATCGTCGGTGTGGTCGCCGTGGTCGCCCTTGTCGCGCTGGCCATCGGTTACGTCCTGCTCAAGGAGGTACTGGCCGCGGGCCAGGGCACCGCCAAGATGCAGGACATCGCCAAGGCAGTGCAGGAAGGTGCGGCCGCATACCTGAAGCGGCAGCGCAACACCCTCGCCATCTTCGGCGTGATCGTGTTCCTGCTCCTGTTCGCGCTTCCCGCGGACGACTGGAGCGAACGGATCGGCCGGTCGATCTTCTTCCTCGTCGGGGCGGCGTTCTCGTTCACCATCGGCTACCTCGGCATGTGGCTGGCCACGCAGGCGAACCTGCGCGTCGCCGCCGCGTCGCGGGAGGAAGGCGGCCGCGAGAAGGCGATGCGCGTGGCGTTCCGCACCGGCGGCGTGGTCGGCATGATCACCGTCGGGCTCGGCCTTCTCGGCGCGGCGATCGTGGTGCTCGTCTACACCGGCCAGGCACCGAAGGTGTTGGAGGGCTTCGGTTTCGGCGCGGCGCTGATCGCCATGTTCATGCGTGTCGGCGGCGGCATCTTCACGAAGGCCGCCGACGTCGGGGCTGACCTGGTCGGCAAGGTGGAACAGGGCATCCCCGAGGACGACCCGCGCAACGCCGCGACGATCGCCGACAACGTCGGCGACAACGTGGGCGACTGCGCGGGCATGGCCGCGGACCTCTTCGAGTCCTACGCGGTGATGCTCGTCGCCGCGCTGATCCTCGGCAGCTCCGCGTTCGGCGCGTCCGGCCTGATCTTCCCGCTGATCGTGCCCGCCATCGGCGTGATCACCGCGGTGATCGGCGTCTACATCACTAAGGCGCGCGCGGGCGAGGGCGGCCTGGTCACGATCAACCGCTCGTTCTACATCTCCGCGGTCATTTCCGCGGTGCTGTCGGCGATCGCCGCGTTCGTGTACCTGCCGAACAGCTTCGCCGAATTCGGCGAGGGCTACGCGCACAACACCGGCAACCCGGCGGTGATCGCGACGGTCTCGGTGATCATCGGCATCGTGCTCGCCGCGCTGATCCTGCGCATCACCGGCTACTACACCGGCACCGAGCACAAGCCGGTGCAGGACGTCGGCAAGACGTCGGAAACCGGTGCGGCGACGGTGATCCTGTCCGGCATCTCGGTCGGTTTCGAGTCCGCCGTGTACACCGCGCTGGTGATCGGCGCGGCCGTGTTCGGCGCTTACCTGCTCGGCGGCGGCGTCGCGCTGTTCGCGGTGGCGCTGGCCGGCACCGGCCTGCTGACCACCGTCGGCGTCATCGTGGCGATGGACACCTTCGGCCCGGTCTCGGACAACGCGCAGGGCATCGCCGAGATGTCCGGCGACGTCGACGAGAAGGCCGCGCAGATCCTCACCGAACTGGACGCGGTCGGCAACACCACCAAGGCCATCACCAAGGGCATCGCGATCGCTACCGCGGTGCTGGCGGCGACGGCGCTGTTCGGGTCCTATTCGGACGCGATCGCGAAGACCGTCGCCGAACGCGGCGAGGGTGCGGTCACCGCGGTGAGCTCGTTCGTGAACCAGGTGGTGAGCCCGAACACGCTGGTCGGCGTCATCGTCGGCGCGGCGGTGGTGTTCCTCTTCTCCGGTCTCGCGGTCAACGCGGTTTCACGTGCCGCCGGCGCGGTGGTGTACGAGGTGCGCCGCCAGTTCCGCGACATCCCGGGGATCATGGAGGGCACCACGCGGCCCGAGTACGGCAAGGTCGTCGACATCGTCACTCGCGATTCGCTGCGGGAACTGGCGACTCCCGGCCTGCTGGCCGTTTTCGCGCCGATCGCGGTCGGTTTCGGTCTCGGCACCGGCGCGCTTGCCGGGTATCTCGCGGGCGCGATCGCGACCGGCACGCTGATGGCGATCTTCCTCGCCAACTCGGGCGGCGCCTGGGACAACGCCAAGAAGCTCGTCGAGGACGGCAACCACGGCGGCAAGGGTTCCGACGCGCACGAGGCGACGATCATCGGCGACACCGTCGGCGACCCGTTCAAGGACACCGCCGGTCCCGCGATCAACCCGCTGATCAAGGTCATGAACCTGGTCTCGGTGCTGATCGCGCCCGCGGTGGTCACGCTGACGCTCGGCGGCGGCGCGGACACGACGTGGCGGATCGTGATCGCGGTCGTCGCGGTCGCGGTGATCGTCGCGGCGATTGTCGTGTCCAAGCGGCGCGGCAGCGTCATGTCGGAGACTCCGGCGGCGGCGAAAGCCTGACGCGTTGCTCCATTCGGGCCCGGCACGCCTTGTGCGTGCCGGGCCCGTTCGCGTCCGCGACCCGGGGCGAGTTGCGGACTGTCGACGGGTCGGTACCGTGGCCAGGACACGGGTTCCGACGGACAGGAGTGGTGCGGGTGCGGCCGCGGTGGACCGGTTTAGCCGCGCTGGCAACAGGAATCGGCTTGGGACTCACGGGCTGCGGGCAAGCTCCGCCGCCGGCTGAGCAGGTCGTCTCCGGCGGGCACGCGGAGGCGGCGGGCCAAACGGATCCGGCCGCGAAATGGGCAGACGGATACTGCGGAGCGGTCACGCATCTGGTTCGTGCGCTGGCGAATCTTCCTTCCATCGACCCGAGTTCGTCCGAGAAGGCCACCCGCACTTCGAGCGATCTTCTGGCGTCGGTCGCCACCGGGATCGACCAGACTGTGTCCGGGCTGCACCGAGTCGGCCCCGCACCGCTGCCCGGCGGCGAACCGGCGCGCACGGCTTTGCTGGGCCAGTTCACTTCGGTACGGCACAAGGCCGACGAGGTCCGCGGCAAACTCGCCGCGGCCGACAATCCTGACGCGGTGAAAGCGGCGCTGGACGACGCCAAAACGGCGATCGACCAGATTTCCCGGCTCGACGTCCTCAAGGGCCTGGACGCGACGCCAGCCCTGTCCGCGGCGGGCAAGCGCGCGGCGGGCTGTCAGCAGTTGGTGGTCCCGCCCGCGCCACGCTGAGCGGGACCGAGCGCACGCCGAAGGGCGATGGCCCGCTCCGCGTCGTGGTGTGCGACGGCGGCCAGGTAGTGCTGAAGCAGCGCCAGTCGAGAGCGCTCGAGTTCCGTCAAGCTGACCGACGCCGCCCGGCCGTCTCGCAACCTCTCCAGCACCGGCGCAGGCAGTCGGTCGACTTCGCGTCCGTGCCAAGGATTCAAGCCGTGCCGCAGGCATTCCGACGTGATGATCTGGTTGCGAAGGTCGTCGAGCATCAGAACGGCTTGCCACGTCCGCCCGCGAGCGATGGCCGAGCGGGCGTGCAAGGCGTACAGCCACGCCATGCCGATCGCCTGCTCGCGGCCCGGTTCCGCGGCGCTGGTCGGCTCGTTGGCCTTGCCGAAAACGAGCTGAAAGCCGTCCTCGGTGGCGCGAAAAAGCTCGTGGGGCCAGAACGACAAGTCGACCTGGAGCGAGGAGCCGAGGAGGAAGACCCGGTAGCGAACCCCCTCACGCGAGGCCACGTCGAGGGTGTCGGCGACTCCGTACTTATCGTCGATCGAGCGAGTCCAGCGTGCGACGACCGGGGGCTCGTCCGCGTCCGGCGCGAGCTGGAGGACGAGGTCGATGTCCGACCAGCGGTCCTCGGCACCGCGGGCGGCCGATCCGACCACTGCGGCACCCGCGATGTCGGCGTCCTGGCGGGCGGCGGCGATGAGCTCGTCCCGGATCTGGACGCGTTCGGCGATCTCGAACATCCTCGCTCCCCAGGTTCGACACTGCCGGTATAACTATGCCGATAACGCTGGGTGTCCGGGAAAAATCTCGCCGTGACGCTCGCCTTCAATCGAACTTGTGTTCTATCATCGCGACGTGGATCGGACGATCTCGCTGTTCTCGGCGGAGGCGACCGGCCCGGGCCTGCCCGACCTGGCCGGGCTGTTGTGCTGCCAAGGGCAGATCACCGGGTTCGGCCGCACGGCGGCGCGGCTGTCGGTGCTGGTCGACGAGCCGTGGCGGGCTCGCGTGCTGGCTCGGGAATGCCGCAGGCGGGGTGCGGACGCGCAGGTCGCGGTGGCTGAATGCGGCCGTCCGCAGGTGCGCACGTCGTTCCGGGTCGATCTGCTCGGCCTCGCCGAACAATGGCTCCGGCCGGGACACACCGGTCCGGCGGAGGACGACTCCGGCAAGGCGGTGCCCGGCGGGTTCCGCCTCAGCGGCGCGATGCTGCGGATGTGGGCGCTGGCGGCCGGCCGTCCCGAACCCGGCGGCTACCTGCTCGGCGTCGATCCGCTGGCTCCGGAGACGCACGAGGAGCTGCTGTCCGTGCTCGCGCCGCTGGGCGTCCAGGCGCGGCTGCTCGGACCGAAGGCGGAGCAGCCCGCGGTGCGCGTCAGCGGGCGGCGGAAGCTGGCCGGTCTCCTGGAGCTGATCGGCGAACCTCCGGCCGGGGCGGAAGCGGCGTGGCCGGAGCTGCCGCCGGCCGGGGAACGTCGCGAACGGACGCCCGGCGAGGCGCGTCGCGGCACCCCGGCGGAGAGTTCTTCACAGTATTTACTGGAGGCTGTGGGGTAGCCGCGCAGAGAAAAGGTTCCCCGTCGCGCAGCGAAGCGACGTGGGACCTTCCCGGGAGCGTCTTATGGTTTCGGCAGGGTGCAGCCCTGCTGGTTGAGGTCGATCTCGTTGGCCGGGGTCAGGCAGGCCGGAATTCCGTAGGTCTCCTCGCCGTACTTGTAGTTCGGCCGCACTGTCACGTTGCCCGCTTCGTCGACCTCGCACGGGTTGTTCAGCGTGCAACGCTCGCCGTTGTCGTTGGACGTGTTGTTCACGCCGATGACCTTGCCGGTGTTGCGGTCGACGACCGGCGAACCGGACGTGCCGCCGATGGTCTCGCAGCCCGGCACGTAGCGGATCGAGTCCTTCCAGACCCAGTTGTTCTCGTGCAGCTCGTGCACGAAACCGTCGATCGAGCAGGAGTAGATCTGCTTCCAGTACCCGGACACCACGTCGATCGGCGTGCCTGCCTGCGGGTGGCTGTTGACCAGTTCGAGCGGCGGGACGTGGTACTTCTGCTGGATGTCGGCGTAGGTGTCGCTCAGCTGGTAGAGAGAGATGTCGGTGTCGGTCATCGTCGCGTAGACGACCTTGGTCGCGGTCACGGTGCCCACCGAGCTCTGCCCGTCCGGCGACAGCAGGTCGAACGAGCGGTTCGAGGCCTGTCCGACGACCACCTGACCCGGTTCGGGCATGCCTTCCTCGAGGCAATGGCCGTTCGACAACACCATCGCGGGCGCGTCCATCGGCGTGGCGGCCGGTTTCACGACCGAACCAGAGCAGTTGGACAGCGCCACGGCACCGGTGAACGTGGTGGTCGCCGCGCTCGCTTCGGGGGCGGTGACCAGCGCGAATGTCGCCGTGACGGCGATCGTGGCGCCAACCAGTCGGCGGATCATGGTGGGTTCCTTTCGGCTGGGGGGAGGAATCAGTGAACCGTTGCCGTCCGGGGACCCGCCACCGTCTAACGGAGGGTATTGGTGGTATGACCGGTTACCCTGCACGGCACGTGTCCGACATCACGTGCTAGGTGTGGAGGAGAAACATCGCCGAGGTCAGCGGCGATCCGACGGGCAGGTACCCGGCGGCTCGTCAGGGCACCTCGACGCTGCGCGGACACCGGGGACGTGCACACTGACAGGTCGAGACGCGGGCGCAGTACCCCTCTGGTGCAGGGGGGAGAGCGCCGCTGCGGCGGCGCGGAGATGAGTGGAGAGCAGGGCAGCGTGGCAGGAACACGGACCAAAAAGAGCGGTGCCGGGGGCAACGGTGCCGATCGAAGGCGACTGGTGATCGTCGAGTCGCCAACCAAGGCCCGCAAGATCGCCCCCTATCTCGGCGGCAACTACGTCGTCGAGTCCTCCGTCGGGCACATCCGGGACCTGCCCCGCGGCGCCGCCGACGTCCCCGCGCAGTACAAGGGCGAGTCGTGGGCCCGGCTCGGCGTCGACATCGACAACGACTTCAAGCCGCTCTACATCGTCACCCCGGACAAGAAGTCCAAGGTCACCGAGCTGAAGGGGCTGCTGAAGGACGTCGACGAGCTCTATCTCGCGACGGACCCCGACCGCGAGGGCGAGGCCATCGCGTGGCACCTCCTGGAGACCTTGAAGCCCAAGGTCCCGGTGCGCCGGATGGTCTTCCACGAGGTCACCGAGCAGGCCATCCAGGCCGCCGCCGCGGCCACCCGCGAGCTGGACGCCGACCTCGTCGACGCGCAGGAGACTCGCCGCATCCTCGACCGGCTTTACGGCTACGAGGTCTCGCCGGTGCTGTGGAAGAAGGTCATGCCGAAGCTCTCGGCGGGCCGCGTGCAGTCCGTGGCGACGCGGATCGTCGTGGAGCGCGAGCGCGAGCGGATGCGCTTCACCTCGGCGTCGTACTGGGACATCTCGGCGACCATGGACGCAGGTGCCGACGCTTCGCCGCGTACGTTCCCCGCGCGCCTCGTCGCGGTCGACGGCTCCCGTCTCGCGACGGGTCGCGACTTCGACTCCAACGGTCAGCTCAAGGGCAACGCCGCGGACGTCCGCGTGCTCGGCGAGTCCGACGCGCGGGCGCTGGCCCAGGCGTTGAACGAGCGTGACTTCAAGGTCGCGAGCGTCGAAGAGAAGCCGTACACGCGCAAGCCCTACGCGCCGTTCATGACGTCCACGCTGCAGCAGGAGGCGGGCCGCAAGCTGCGCTTCACTTCCGAGCGCACGATGCGGATCGCGCAGAAGCTGTACGAGAACGGTTACATCACTTATATGCGTACCGACTCCACGACGCTGTCGGAGTCGGCGATCACTGCCGCCCGCAACCAGGCGACGCAGCTGTACGGCAAGGAGTACGTCTCGCCGTCGCCGCGCCAGTACACGCGCAAGGTGAAGAACGCGCAGGAAGCGCACGAGGCGATCCGTCCGTCGGGCGAGGTCTTCCGTACGCCCGGCCAGGTCGCGAAAGAGCTGGACACCGACGAGTTCCGGCTCTACGAGATGATCTGGCAGCGCACCATCGCGTCGCAGATGGCGGACGCGAAGGGCACCACGATGTCGGTGCGCATCGTCGGCACCGCGGCGACCGGTGAGGAATGCACCTTCGCCGCGTCGGGTCGCACGATCACCTTCGCCGGCTTCTTGAAGGCGTACGTCGAGGCAGTCGACACCGAGGCCGGCGGCGAGGCCGACGACAAGCAGAGCCGGCTTCCGGTGCTGGTCAAGGACCAGGGCCTGACCGCGCCGGAGCTGTCCGCGGACGGCCACTCCACGTCGCCGCCCGCGCGCTACTCCGAGCCGAGCCTGGTCAGCAAGCTGGAAGAGCTGGGCATCGGCCGCCCGTCGACGTACGCGTCGATCATCAAGACCATCCAGGACCGCGGCTACGTGTGGAAGAAGGGCTCCGCCCTGGTGCCCTCGTGGGTCGCGTTCGCCGTGGTCGGGCTGATGGAACGGCACTTCGAGCGGCTGGTGGACTACAACTTCACCGCCGGTCTCGAGGACGAGCTGGACCGCATCGCCAACGGCGACGAGCACCGCGTCGAATGGCTGTCGAAGTTCTACTTCGGCGGCGACTTCGGCGTCGAGGGCTCGGTCGGCCGCCTCGGCGGGCTGAAGAAGCTGGTCGACGGCAGTGTCGAAGGCATCGACGCCCGCGAGATCAACTCGATCCCGATGTTCAGCGACGCCGAAGGGCACCAGGTCGTGGTGCGCGTCGGCCGCTACGGGCCGTACCTGGAGCGCGAGGTCAACGGCGAGTCGCAGCGGGCGAACCTGCCCGAGGACCTGCCGCCGGACGAGCTGTCGCCGGAGATCGCCGAGAAGCTCTTCGCGACGCCGCAGGAAGGCCGCGTGCTGGGCACCGACCCGGTCAGCGGACACGAGATCGTGGCGAAGGAAGGCCGCTTCGGCCCGTACGTCACCGAGCTGCTGCCGGAACCGGAGCTGCCCGAGGACGCCACAGCGGCGCAGAAGAAGGCCGCGAAGGCGAAGCAGCCGAAGCCGCGTACGGGCTCGCTGTTCAAGTCGATGTCGATCGAGACGATCACGCTCGACGACGCGCTGAAGCTGCTGTCGCTGCCGCGCGTCGTGGGCAAGGACCCGGAGTCGGGCGAGGAGATCACCGCGCAGAACGGGCGCTACGGGCCGTACCTGAAGAAGGGCACGGACTCGCGGTCGATCCAGACTGAGGAACAGCTGTTCTCGATCACGCTGGAAGAGGCGCTGAAGATCTATTCGGAGCCGAAGCAGCGCGGCCGGTCCGCGACCGCGAAGCCGCCGCTGAAGGAACTCGGCGACGACCCGGTGTCGGGCAAGCCGATGGTGGTCAAGGACGGCCGCTTCGGCCCGTACGTGACCGACGGCGAGTACAACGCGACGCTGCGAAAGTCCGACAGCATCGAGGAACTCACCGCGGAGCGTGCGGCTGAGCTGCTGGCGGAGAAGCGCGCGAAGGGCCCGGCTCCGAAGAAGCGGACCACAACGCGCAAGGCACCGGCGAAGTCCACCGCTAGCAAGTCGACCGCGACCAAGTCCGCGGCGGCGAAGTCGACTACCGCGAAGAAGGCACCGGCTAAGCGCAGCAGCACCGCGACGAAGTCGAAGTAACGAGGATCCGAGAAAGGGCCACCTGGAACACTCCGGGTGGCCCTTTCTCGTGTCAGGGGGACGGATGGGGGAGACACAGCGTGCTCGCGCCGCGGTTTCCGTAGTCTTCGCGGTTTGCGGTGCGGCATTCGCGTCGTGGGCGGCTCGAGTGCCTGCGGTACAAGCGAAACTCGGCCTCAGTGCCGGAGAACTCGGGATCGGGTTGTTCGGGCTCGCCGCCGGTTCGGTCGTCGCCCTGCTGGCCGCGGGGCCGTTGATCACCAAGATCGGCAGCCGGCGCGGGGTTCTTTGCGGGGCCGCGGTGCTGTGCGGAGGGCTGCCGCTCGTCGCCTTCGCGCCGGACGTGCCGTTGTTCGTTGCCGCGCTCGTCGTGCTCGGAGTGGGCAACAGCCTGCTCGATGTCTCGATGAACGCGCACGCCGCGCGCGTCGAAGAGGCTTACGGGCGGCCGATTTTCGCTGGATTCCACGCATTCTGGAACATCGGCGGACTGGCGGGATCGGGTGCCGCGGCGCTGATGGAGGTCTGGGGCGTTCCGATCGAAGTGCACTTCACCGTCGCTGGCGTGGTGCTGCTGGTGCTCGCGGGTTTCGCGGCTTCGCAGTTCCTGCCGGGTGCCGATCGCGGACAGGGCGAGGCAGCGTTTGCCTTGCCCAGCAAGGCATTGATCCCGTTGGGGGTGATCGCGTTCTGCGGTTTCGTCGCGGAAGGCACGGTGAACGACTGGAGCGCGGTGTACCTCCGGGACGTCGCCACGGCGAGCGCGGCCGTCGCGTCGCTGGGCTACTTCGCCTTCTCGATCACGATGATCGCCGTGCGTGTGGTCGCCGACCGGGTCGTCGAGCGCGTAGGTCCGGTGCTGTTCATGCGAGTCGCGACCGCGGTGACGGTCACCGGGTTTCTGCTGGTGGTCGCGGTTCCGGTGCCGGTGGTCTCGGTGGTCGGGTTCGCCGTGGTCGGGCTCGGGGTGTCCGGGATGGTGCCGCTCGCGTGGAGCGCGGCCGGACGCAAACAGCCGGACGCGCCGGGCCGGGCGATCGCGGCCGTCGCGGCGTGCGGGTACCTCGGGTTTCTCGCCGGGCCGGTGCTGGTCAGCGGCCTGAGCAGCGGGATCGGCCTGCACTGGACGCTGGCCGTGGTCGGCGCTCTCGTGGTGACGGTCGGTTTCCTCGCGCCTGCGATGCGTGTCGATGAGCGGGCGCCGCGGCGTTGACCGACCGCTCGCCGCACGGATGGGTTCATTCGAACAAAAGTTCGAGAAATTGTCGGTACCAGGGTGTTCAATGACGGGGTGAGCAGTTCAGCACCCGTCGTCTTCGACGTCATCGACGAGGTCATCGGACCGCTGCGGGCCGAGATGCCGCAGCGGCCTTCGGTGATGGAGTTCTACGACCCGCATTTCGAGGTGCCGCCCGTGCTGGCCGAGGAGGAGCCCGCCGGAGCGGCTTCCGGACTGAGCCTCGCCGAGGAGGTCCGGCAGTCGTTCGGGCCGATGCTCGGCGCCGGGCTGGCCGAGGAGGTGGAGCAGTACACGCGATTCGTCGCCGGAATGGCCGCGCTCGGGCTCGCCGCCGACGGCGAGGTGACCGCCGAAGCGGTCGAGCTGTACCGAGTGCTGCGCGGCGGGTTCATCCGGGGAGTGGTCACCGGGGTGTTCCCGGCGAGCGAGGAACCGTGGGAGGTGCGGTTCTTCGGAGACGAGGACTTCACCACGGTGATGAGCAAACTGGGCCGCCGGGCGCGGCTGCGGTCCGGAATGCTCAGCGCGCTGCCGGGGTGGGTGTTCGACGGATTGCCGGACCGTCCGCCCGGCCCGGGTCCCTCGGTGCGCATCGAGACGGACGACAGCGGCCTGATCCCGCGGGAGGCGTGGGGAGACCTGGACGTCATCCGGCAAGCCGTGGCCCGGCCCCGGCAGGGAACGGTCCTGGTGGACCTGGCGGTGCGGGACGCGGTGCTGGCGGAGTACCCGCACGGCGCGTTCGGGCTGGTGGACAACGACCAGGGGAGGTATCAGTTCCGCGCCGCGCCCAGGGGCAGCGGCGGATGGGTCGTGACGTGGTCTCCGGCTACCCGGGGGACCGCGGAGGCATGGATCGTGGAGGCGGTGCGCAGTCATGCTTGACCTGGAGGGGTGAGACCGGTTCGGCTCGTCCGGAGCTGGGAGCTGGGAGCTGGGAGCTGGGAGCTGGGAGCTGGGAGCTGGGAGCTGGGAGCTGGGAGCTGGGAGCTGGGAGCTGGGAGCCGGGAGCCGGGAGCCGGGAGCCGGGAGATGTGCGCGCGCGGGTCGCGGCTGGGCAGAGTTGCGGCCATCGCCGCCCGGTTTGGTCAGGCCAAGGATCGGCTTCCGTGAGGCAAGCTGGTCAATCCGGCCAGTTTGCTGGCCCGGCCCTCCCGCCGATCTGTCCAGCCGGTCGCTTCGGCGAGCTCGTCGGTTTGGCCAGCGCGGCTGCTTCGGCGACCCCTCGGCTGGGCCAGCACAGCTGTTTCGGCGAGCCTGTCGGCGTGGCCAGCCAGGTCGCTCCGGCGAGCCCGCCGAACCGGCCACGCCGCCACCGCGGTCAACCCGGCCCCCTTCCCAAACTCGACCCTGTCTCACCCCAGAACCCACCCCCAGAACCCGACCCCAGACCGACCCAGCCACCACCCGCCACACCGCCGTCCATCAGCGGTCACTGGTCCGGGTGGCGTGCCTCCTCGCGGGCGCGGGTACTAGTGGTTCTGCGGCCATTGGGCGGATGCGGGAGCCGGTACTCTCGCCGACACTGGACTCGGCGGACATTCCGTAGTGAGGTGGTCACCATGAGCACGAGCGACGGGACTCCGTTCTTTCCCGCCTCCGGGCCCGACCGGGACGGGACGTTGGCCGGCGACGTCGGGGGCGAGCGGTTCTCCGATCCGTTGTCCGGGTTCGAGATGGCGTCCGGCCGCGCGCCCCGGCCGTTGCCTACTGCCAAGCCGGTCCAGCATGACCCTGAAGAGGTCAAGCGGATGGTCGAGGCCGCGCTGAAAGAGGAAGCCAAGAAGAAGGACGTCGTCAAGACGCCGAATCCGATTCCGCCTTCCGGCCGGCCGGATCTGGTTCCGCTGGGCTTGTTGCCCCGGCAGCGGACGTGGCCGACCAAGGCTCCTCAGCTGTTGAAGAGGGTGCCCCGGCCGCGGCCGAAGCGGGTCGCCGAGATCGCCGACGACGACATCGAGGAGGAGCTCGCCGAACGGCAGAGCCGGCGCGGGATGCCCTCGATCAGCATGCCCAGTTTCGGGCGTCCCTCCAGCAGCACGGCCGGCGTAGTGCTCGCCGTGGTGTTGCTCATCGTGTTCGGAATTGTCGCGATCGAGTTCATCGCTAGCCTGGTGAGCAGTGTGAAGGGGCTGTTTGGCTGACCCCGCCTGACCTCGCATATCACGGGGCGTGCCGTACCCGCGTCCGCGGCGGGACTACCCTGGCGGCTACACGGTCGGGGGATCCGCAGGGGTCGCCTGACGCCGTCGTGACAAGTGGGGTGGGCGTATCAGCGAGGGCGTACGGTCGGTGCCGGGCACCGGCCCGGGCGGATCAGGCGGGACGTCCACGATCCACCGGGCCCGCCGGGTGCTGGCGATCAAGCCATTCCGTCGGCTGTGGGGCGTCACGTATCTGTGCAGTGTCGCCGACTGGCTGAACCTGCTGAACCTGACCAGCCTGAGCACCAAGCTCCTCGACAACTACTCGGCGCAGAACTACGCGTTCGTCGGCGTCGTCGTCACCGCGCTGCTGCCCGGCCTGCTCTTCGCGCCGATCGGCGGACTGCTCGCGGACCGGTTCGACCGGCGCAAGATCATGGTCGTCTGCGACCTGCTGCGTTGCGGCTTCCTGCTCTCGATCGCGGTCGTCGGAGCGCCGTGGTGGCTGTTCGTGGCGAACTTCCTGGTCGGCTGCTGTTCGATCATGTGGATCCCGTCCAAGGACGCGGCGGTGCCGAACCTGCTGCGCCGCCCCGAGCAGGTCGAGACCGCCAACCAGCTCGGCATGGTGATGACCTACGGCCTCGCCGTCATCACCGCCGCCGGGGCCAACGCGCTGATCCAGGGCGCGAACTCCACGTTCCACCTGTTCCAGGGCCCCGGCGTCGACCTGTACATCGCCAAGGTCGTCGTCGTCATCACCGGCCTGCTGTACCTGATCAGCGGCATCCTCGTCGCCACCCGCATCCCCGAGCTGTCCCTGCGCGACGTCCACTCGACGCCGCAGCAGAAGGTCAAGCGGGCCGACGAGGAGAAGTTCGGCTTCGGCGCGATGATGCGCGACGGGCTCAAGTTCGTCCGCAGCACGCCGATCGTCCGCGGCCTGCTGATCGGTGCCTTCGGCGCCTTCGCGGCGGGCGGCGCGGTCATCGGCGCGGCCAAGCCGTACTCGTCCTCGCTGCTCGGTGGCGACGCGGCGTTCAACCTGCTCATGCTGGCCGTTTTCCTCGGCCTGGCCATCGGCATGGCGCTGGCTCCGAAACTCGCGCACCGGCTTCCGCACGACCGGCTCTTCGGCATTTCGATCGTCCTCGCCGGGCTCGCGCTCGGCGTCGTCGCGCTGTCGCCGCACCTGGCGATCTCGGTGGGCGCGGTCGCCTTCGTCGGCATCTGCGCCGGCACCGCGTTCCTCACCGGCGTCACGATCATCGGCTCCCGGGTCGAGGACGCGATCCGCGGCCGGATCAACGCGATCTACCAGGCGATGCTCAAGATCGTGCTGTTCGGCGCGACGGTCGTCACGCCGGTGCTGATCGGCCTGGTCCGGCAGCGCAATGTCGACCTGTTCGGCACGCCGATCATCGTCGACGGCACCCGTCCGGTCATCCTCGGCGGCGGACTGCTCGCGGTGCTGCTCGGGATCATCGCCTACCGGCAGATGGACGAGCGGCGCACCGAGAAGATCTTCAGCGACCTGCGCAACGCGCTGCGCCGCAACCCGCGCCGCGTCAACGGCTTCCTGATCGCCATCGAGGGCACCACTGCCGTCAACACCGCCGAGCAGGCCGCCCGGCTCGCGCGCTGGCTCAGCACCGGCACCCGTCCAGTCCTGCTCAGCGCCGACCCGGCGCTCGGCGAACAGCGCTTCCGCACGCTTGTCTCGGACGCCGCGCTCACCGGGGTGCGGGCGCAGGCGCTCGTCGCCGCGGCCGTGCGCGCCGAACTGGTGGAACGCGAGATCCAGCCCGCGCTCGACGCCGGGTCCGTGGTCGTCATGGAACGTTTTGTCGACTCCCCGCTCGCGTCGCTGTCCGCGGCGGGCGAGCTGGACCGCGACGAGCTGGAAGGGCTGGTCGACTGGGCCACCGGACGGCTCCGCCCGGACCTCACCGTGCTCCTCGACTCCGAGCACCCGGAGGATCCGCAGCCGCCGCTGAGGGAACAGCTGTGGGTGCAGAAGCTGCTTGCCGAGATGGCTGCCGCCGACCCGGACCGGTACGTGGTGGTCGACGCGGAGGGCTCGGACGGCGAGGTCGAGGACCGGGTCCGCAGCGCTGTCCAGTCGGTCTTCGTCGGCTCGCTCGCCGCGCTCGCCCCGGCGGAGCCGGCAGTGGAGCAGCCGGCGAACGCGGCCGCGGCGGATGTCGCCGAGGCGGTGGCCGCCGAAGCGGAAGCGGCGCAGAACGGGGCGGACGCGTTGCCCGTGGTGTCCAAAGTGGAGGATCGGTGACGACTCCGATCGGCGTCTGGACTGAGCTCGTCGGCCAAGAACCCGCCGTGGAAACGCTTTCCTCGGCAGCGGCCGCGGCGGCCAAGATCGTTGCCGGAGAAGCGGTCGCGCCAGCGGCGATGACGCACGCCTGGCTCCTCACCGGACCGCCGGGCTCGGGCCGTTCGGTCGCCGCGCGCACGTTTGCCGCGGCCCTGCAGTGCAGCACCGGAACGGGCTGTGGCGCGTGCCCCGGCTGTCACACGACGATGGCCGGAACTCACGCCGACGTGCGGCTGGTCGCCCCGGAAGGACTGTCCATTTCGGTCGCCGAGATGCGCGCGCTGGTGCAGGCGGCGGCGCGTCGGCCGACGACCGGCGAATGGCAGGTCGTGATCATCGAGGACGCCGACCGGCTCACCGAAGGGGCGTCGAACGCACTGCTCAAGGCGGTGGAAGAGCCTCCCGCACGCACTGTTTTCCTGCTGTGCGCGCCGTCGGATCACCCGGAGGACGTCTCGGTCACCATCCGTTCGCGGTGCCGGCTGGTCCCGCTGCGCACCCCGCCCGCCGAGGCGATCGCGCAGGTGCTGATCTCCCGCGACGGCATCGATCCCGAGCGCGCCAACTGGGCCGCGTCGGTGTGCAACGGCCACGTCGGCCGCGCGCGCCGGCTCGCCACCGATGAGGCCGCTCGGCAGCGTCGCGCCACCGTGCTGCGGATTCCGCTCGGGCTGCGCCGCCCGGACGACGTTTTCACCAGCGCCGACCAGCTGATCAGCGCGGCGGAAGCGGACGCGGGCGAGGAGAGCAAGGGCCGCGACGAGCAGGAACGCTCCGAACTGCGTACCGCGATGGGCGGCGACGGCACCGGCAAGGGCGTCGCCGGAGCGAAACGCGCCGCTGAGGCCGCGGTGAAGCAGCTGGAGAAGCGCCAGAAGTCCCGTGCGACGCGAACCCAGCGCGACACGCTCGACCTCGCCTTGGTCGACCTGGCTGGCTTCTACCGCGACGTTCTCGTGACGACCACGCGTTCCGGTGCGACGCTGACCCACCCCGACCACGCCGAGCAGATCAACTCCGCGGCGGCGACCTGGTCTCCGGAGTCGACGCTGCGCCGCCTCGAAGCGGTACTGGAGTGCCGAGAGGCGATCGGCCTGAACGTGAAGCCGCGGATCGCGGTGGAAGCCATGGTCACCACCCTCCGCCAAGGCTGAACTCGTGAGTGTTGATCACGGTTAGAACCGTGATTGCCGCTCACGAGAAACGGCCCCCTCGCCAGTCAGCGAGGAGGCCGTTTCCATGACTAGCCGGAACTCAGTCGCGCGGATACGGCGACGGCTTGAACGGCGTGCCAGGGCCGCCGGACGGCCGCTTCAGCACCAGCGCCGGACGCCGCCGGTTCGGGAACGCCGCGACCATCACGACGCCGAGCAGCAGCATCGCCGTGCCCGTCCAGAACAGCGGCACCGTGTCGTACGCGCCGTTCGTGTAGGCCAGGTGCTTCGCCGGACCGGCCGGTGCGGCACCGCCCTGCGGCGGGGCGGGCGGAGTCGTCGCCGTGCCGCACACGACGCCGCCGGTCGGGGCGTACGAACGAGCGATCTGCTCGCCGAGCGACAGCTGCGCCAGCGTGATGACC
>NZ_JACJHR010000048.1 GCF_014174495.1 Amycolatopsis echigonensis | reverse complement strand
CTAATTCCTTCAAGGGGCCCTTCACGGACCTTCCCAGCGTCAGCGCTTCTCGAAGATCAGATCGCGCGAAACCCGGCCCTCCCGGTCCGCCCGCTGTTCGAACTTCGTCACCGGCCGCCACTCCGGCCGGGGCGCCCAGCCGCCGGGCTCGTCGGCGTACCGGTTGCGCAGCGCGGGTTCCGCCGAGCACACCTCGAGCATCTGCTCCGCGTAGTGCTCCCAGTCGGTGGCCATGTGGAACGTCCCGCCGGGCGCGAGCCGCGACGCGATCAGCGCCACGAACTCCGGCTGCACGATCCGCCGCTTGTGGTGGCGCTTCTTCGGCCACGGGTCCGGGAAGAACAGCCGCACGCCGGACAGCGTCCCGGGCTCGACGTGATCGGTCAGCAGGACCACCGCGTCGCCGTGCATGAGCCGCAGGTTCGTCACGCCGAGCTTCTCCGCGCGCAGCATCAGCTGCCCGAGCCCGGGGTCGTACACCTCGACGGCCACGTAGTTCAGCTCCGGCGCGGCGGCGGCCAGCTGGGAGGTCGTCTCGCCCATGCCGGATCCGATCTCCAGCATGACCGGCGCTTCGCGGCCGAACCATTCGGTGAAGTCGACCGGGCCTTCCGGCAGTTGCGACACCGTCCGGCCGAGCCGCGGCCAGTGTTCTTCCCAGGCCCGCTGCTGGCCGACGGTCATCCGCCCGCCGCGTTTGACGTAACTGACCACGCTGCGCAGCCGTGGCTGGTCCTCGTTTTCCACCCGGACAACATACGGGCGGGTCAGCGGACCGCTTCGAACTCCCCGAGCCGGGAGCGCAGTCCGGCGAGCCCGGCCACCGCCACTGGCTCCGGTGCGCGGGCGGAATGCGCGGGCAGGACGTCGATCCAGCCGTCGTGCCGGTCGGTGTTCAGCACGGTCGTCGGAATGGAATGGCCGGACTTGCCCCGTTCGGACGGCATGAACTCCCAGTACCCGGATTCGCCGTCGGCCGCCCACGGCACGAACTCCCAGCCCATCCGCTTGCCGAGCAGTTGCGCCACCCGGTCTTCGATGCGGAAGCCGAGTTCGCGCGATTCGAGCCGTCCGCTCGCGACCGCGCGCAGCCACCACGGCGCGGGCAGCGCGTCGTCTTCTCCGCTCGCCCGCCGGTACAGCCCGAGCACGGCGTCCTCCGGCGCGCGATGGACCCACGCCTGGCGCAGTTCCGCGGGCCGGGTCGCGGGCAGCGCGAACCGGGGCAGTTCGATCGCCTGGGACCATTCGAGGTCCAGCATCGGTTCGAGGCGGGGAGTCGGTACCGCAGCGTCGCGGGAAACGGATTTCTGATCAACGTCCACCGTCACGGTTCACCTCCGGAGAGCTGAGACGGGGCTCTGCCTTGAATATCCGTGGGTTTCTGACAGTATGTCCGCTCGCTGTGAGAGAAGCCACACCGGTTTACGTGAATTTAATGCGAATGCTCGCTGAGCAATCGGGAATGTGCACGTGCAGGTCAGGCGTCCCGCCGATTCGCGGTGGCCACGCCGGCGGCGAACAACACCGCGCTGATCGCCGCGAAATACGCAAGATAACCCCACGGCCCGAAAGGCGGCGACAGTTTCAGCGTGGTCCTGGTGAAATCGCCACCGGCGAACTGCGATGCCGCGTAGAACGGCATCCACTGGTAGAGATCGCTGCCGATCTTGGGAATCAGCAGCACCAGGCCCTCGACCAGCTGGGTCCACACGAGCACGATCGCCAGTGTCAGCGCGGAACTGCGCAGCAGCAGTCCGACGCCGACGCCGAGCAGTCCGGTCAGCGCGAAGGTCAGGATCTGGCCGAACACGAGGCGCCAGTCCGCTCCGGAGTGCAGGCTGAGGTCCGCGTCCGGGCGCACGAGATGCGCTATCCCCCACGAGCCGACTCCGGCGAGCAGGCCGAGCACCGCGCAGACCACGAACACCACGGCGCCCTTGGCGAGCAGCACCGGCGTCCGCGTCGGCACCGCCTGGAAGGTGAGCCGCAGCGTGCCCCAGTTGAAGTCGGCTGTCGCGGCGAGCACCGCCAGCACCAGCGCGACCGTGCGGCCGGTGCTCGTGGCGAGCTGAGTATTGCTCACGTCCGCGGTGATTTCGGCCCCGGAAAGCCCGAGGAACATCGCGGTGAACCCGATGGGCGCGGCCACCGCGATCAGTGCGCACCACCACGGCGCACGCGTGCTGAAAAGCTTGATCCGTTCCGCCCGCAGCATATTCACCGCGCACCTCCACTGGTGAATTCGGCTGCCTGGCCGGTCAATTCGAGGTAGGCGTGCTCGAGCGAACCGGCCAGCGGGCTCAGCTCGTGCAGGGTCGCGCCCGCGGCGTAGGCGAGTTCACCGATCGCGTCACTGTCCATTTCGGACACCAAGAACGCACCGGAATCCTCGGTGAAAACCACTCGCTGCCGCGTGAGCGCGTTGCGCAGCGCGTCGGCGTGCGGCGTGCGCACCCGGACCCCGCGCGATCCGGCGCGGGCCACGAAATCGGCCATCGTGCCCTGGTAGATCAGCTGGCCGCGGCCGATCACCACGAGATCCTGCGCGGTCTGCTCCATCTCCGGCAGCAGGTGGCTCGACACGAACACCGTGCGGCCTTCCTCGGCGAGCCCGTGCAGCAACTGGCGGACCCACTGCACGCCCTCCGGGTCGAGGCCGTTCACCGGTTCGTCGAACAGCAGCACGCGCGGGTCGCCGAGCAGCGCGGTCGCGATGCCGAGCCGCTGCAGCATGCCGAGCGAGAACGTTCCCGCCCGTTTGCGCGCGACCGCGGACAACCCGACGAGCTCCAGCACCTCGTCGGCGCGCCGGTCCGGCAGCCCGTTCGTCGCGGCGAGGAACCGCAGGTGCTGGCGGGCGGAGCGGCCCGGATGCCGCCACGTCGCGTCGAGCAGCGCGCCGACCGTGCGCAGCGGATCGGACAGCTGCCGGTACGGCTTGCCCTCGATGTGCGCGGTGCCCGCGGTGGGCGCGTCGAGCCCGAGCAGCAGCCGCATCGTGGTGGACTTCCCCGCACCGTTCGGGCCGAGGAATCCGGTGACGCGACCGGCCCGCGCGGTGAAAGTCAGGTCCCGCACCGCGACGGTGCCGCCGTAGGACTTGCTGAGTCCGGTCGCTTCGAGCACGCCGCCCCCCTTCTCGTGGATCCGAACTCTACCGAAACGAAAAGATCCGGGCCGCCCCCCGAATGGCGACCCGGATCTTGTTCCCCTTTTCCCCTTTTTCCCCTTGTTCGGCTCCGCCGGCCCCCGCCTGACTCGTCCGAACTTCCTGTGGGTCTTTACGCGTCGCGCTTCTTCGCGACGCCGATCGCGATGGCCAGCAGGACCACGGCCACCCCGGCGAAGTAGGCCAGCGAGCCCCACTGCGACAGTGCCGCTTCCTGCGCGCCCGGTCCTCCGGAGCTTCCGCTGAGGAAGCGCTCCGCGACGGTGAACGGCATCCACTCGTGGATCTTCGGGCCGACGGTCGGGATCAGCTGCACGAGGTTTTCCACCGCCAGCACGTAGATCAGCAGCAGCGAGAGTGCGCCCGCGCTGTGCCGGATCAGCGTGCCGACCGCCACCGCGATGACCGCGGCGAAGGCGAACACCACGCCGACGCCGGCGACGTTGATCCAGTCCGCGGAGGTGTTCAGCGCCACCGAGGCCGACGGGCGGATCAGGTAGCCCAGTCCCCACGAGCCGAAGGCGCCGATCTCGCCGATCACGAACGACAGCAGCGCGACGACGGTGGCCTTCGCGACGAGCACGCTGCCGCGGTTCGGCACCGCCTGGAAGGTCGTGCGGATCGTGCCGAACCGGTATTCGGTGGTCACCGCGAGCGCCGCCAGCACCATGATCACCGCGATGCCGAACTGGTGTCCGACCTGGGTGCTGGCCACCGACAGCTGCTCCCCGCTCTGGAGCGAGCCGGCGATGAGGCCGGCGAACCCGATGGTGAGCGCGAGCGCGATGAGGGAACACCACCACGGCGACCGGGTGGTGAAGAGCTTGATGCGTTCGACCGCGAGCAAAGTCATGATTTTTCTCTTCCCAACGAGAGTGTGGTCAGCGGATGGCCGCGGCCTGCCGCGCTTCCGCCTCGAGCCCGGTGTGGTACTCGACGGCGTCGCCGGTGATCTGCATGAAGGCCTGTTCGAGCGAGCCGGTCTGCGGGCTCAGCTCGTGCAGCACGAGGTTCGCCGAAGCGGCGATCTCGCCGATCTTCGCACTGTCCATTCCGGACACGATGAGCGCTTCGCCGGCATCGGTGACCTGTGCGCTGGCGGAGATCAGCTGCTGGCGCAGCGCCGGAAGCTGCGGCGAGCGCACCTTCACGGTGTTTTCCGCGGCCCGCGCCACGAATTCCTCAGTGGTGGACTGCGCGATCAGCTGGCCCTTGCCGATGACCACGAGATCGGTCGCGGTGAGCGCCATCTCCGAAAGCAGGTGGCTCGACACGAACACGGTGCGGCCCTCGGAGGCGAGACGCTGCATGAACTTGCGGATCCAGAGGATGCCCTCCGGGTCGAGGCCGTTGACCGGCTCGTCGAACAGCAGCACCTCCGGGTCGCCGAGCAGCGCGGCGGCGATCCCCAGCCGCTGCGACATGCCGAGCGAGAACCCGCCCGCCCGCTTGCCCGCGACGCTGGTGAGCCCGACGGTGTCGAGCACCTCCTCCACCCGCGCCGCCGGGATCCGGTTCGACCGGGCCATCCACTGCAGGTGCGCGCGGGCCGAGCGGTTGGGGTGCACCCATTTCGCGTCGAGCAGCGCGCCGACCGTGCGCAGCGGCTCCTTCAGCTCGTGGTATAGCTTCCCGCCGATCCGGACCTGACCCGCGGTCGGGTTGTCCAGCCCGAGGATCATGCGCATGGTGGTGGACTTGCCGGCGCCGTTCGGGCCGAGGAACCCGGTGACCTTCCCCGATGCCACGCTGAACGACAGGTTGTTCACCGCGAGCGTGCTCCCGTAACGCTTGGTGAGACCTGTTGCCTCGATCATCCCCTGCTCCCTCTACGGCGGTGCTGACGGAATTCATCCTGTCGCAGCGCCGCCGTTTTCGCGTCATCCTGTGGATCGAACCGGCTACCCGACCTGAGTAGTACTCAATCGTGTCGCGGGGTGG
This sequence comes from Amycolatopsis echigonensis, assembly GCF_014174495.1. Classification (GTDB taxonomy): domain Bacteria; phylum Actinomycetota; class Actinomycetes; order Mycobacteriales; family Pseudonocardiaceae; genus Amycolatopsis; species Amycolatopsis echigonensis. Next base: position 64,437 of record NZ_JACJHR010000048.1, on the reverse strand, counting down.
AGGGGGATGGGGGATGCCCCTGAGCCGACCCTGAACTTTGCCCGATCCGCTCGCGACCCACCGCGGAATCCGCCGCGGGGTCCAGAGTGGACACCGTCCGGTTTGGACGCTTCAGCCGATGCCCGGCCGGGCGAGCCCGGTCTCGTACGCGAGGACGACCGCCTGCACGCGGTCGCGCAGGTCGAGCTTCGACAAGATCCGGCCGACGTGTGTTTTCACCGTAGCCTCGGAAAGGAACAACGTCTCGGCGATCTCGACGTTCGACATGCCTTTCGCGATCAGCACGAGCACTTCGCGTTCGCGGTCGGTCAGCACGTCGAGTTCCGCCGGATCGCGCATTTCCGAACCGCCGGAGCCGACGAACCGGTCGAGCAGCCTGCGTGTGACCGAGGGCGACATCACCGCGTCGCCGGCGGCGACCGAACGCAGCGCGGACACCAGGTAGTCCGGCTGGGTGTCCTTGAGCAGGAAGCCCGACGCACCGCCCTGCAGCGCGGCGTAGACGTACTCGTCGAGGTCGAAGGTGGTCATCACGAGCACCCGCGCGGTACCGGCCGCGACGATCTGTTTCGTCGCCTCGACGCCGTCGAGCACCGGCATCCGCACGTCCATCAGCACGACGTCGGGCCGCAGTTCGGCGGCCATCCGCACGGCTTGCGCGCCATCGCCGGCCTCGCCGACCACGTCGATGTCGGCCTGCGCGCCCAGCACCATCCGGAACCCGACGCGCATCAGTTCCTGGTCGTCGACGACCACCACTCGGATCACGAGTTCAACCTAACCGGCAGCACCGCTCGCACCTGCCAGCCACCGCCGGCGGCGGGGCCCACCTCCAGTGTCCCGCCGTAGACGTGCGCCCGCTCCCGCATCCCGATCAGCCCGTTCCCGCCCGCGACCGACAGCCGGGTGGCCGGGTGCCGGGCTGGCCCGGTCTGCGGAGCGGTTCCGTTCGCGCCGACCTGCTGGAGCTGCCGGGCCCGGCCGGCGCCGTCGTCGCGCACGAGCACCTCGACCTCGTCGCCGGACCGCTGAACCCGCACCGCGGCGCTCGCTCCGGCACCGGCGTGCTTGAGCGTGTTGGTGAGCGATTCCTGGACGATCCGGTAGATCCCGAGCGACACCCCGGCGGGCAGTTCGTCCAGCCCGTCGCCGAGGGCGAGGTCGACCGGGACGCCCGCGGCGCGCATCCGTTCGGCGAGGTCGCCCAGCGCCGTCGCGTCCGGCTGCGGCACCCGCGGTTCGTCGTCGCCGCGGTCGTTGCGCAGCACGTCGAGCAGCCGGCGCAGTTCGCCGAGCGCGCCGCGGCCGGTTTCGGAAATCGTCCCCAGCGCGCGTCCGGCCAGCTCCGGATTGGATTTCAGCGCGAGCGCCGCGCCGTCGGCCTGCACGACCATCACGCTCACCGAATGCGCCACGACGTCGTGCAGCTCCCGGGCGATCCGGCCGCGTTCCTCGGCCACCGCGATCCGCGCGGCCTGGTCGCGTTCGGTCTCCAGCAGATGCAGCCGGGCCTCGAGCTCGCGCTGGTAGGCGCGGCGCGCGTACATGAATTCGCCGAGCAGCCAGCAGAAGGCGATGGTGAAGGCGCTGAACAGCAGCTGGGCCGCCATCGACGGCTCGGGCTTGACGATCGCGGTGACGACCATGGCCACCACGAACGCGCCGCCGTAGATCAGGCCCTGCTTCCGTCCGACGTAGACCTGGACCGAGTAGAGGCTGATCGCGAGCGCGGCCAGGCCGGACACCCCGAGGTCCAGCGCGCTGTGCGCGTAGGAGATGAAGTAGGCGGCGTACGCGGCGATCAGCGGGCGTTTGCGCCGGAACACCAGCGGGGCGACCACGGCGAGGTCGATCGGGACCGCGACGTACCAGGCCGGGCCGGGGACCTCGGGATCGATGCCGCCGCTGGCGAACACGAGGATGTCGAACGCCGCGAGGAACAGCGCGAGCAGCGAGTCCCCCACCATCGGGTGGGCACGCATCCACAGGCTGAGCCGTCGCACGACTCAACAGTAGGTCGCGGCGCCGGAAGCCGCGTCGGTCGCGGGTAGCACCTTCGGTGCGACCGAAGGATGACCGGCATGCGACGATTCCTGCTTGGGTGAGCGAACGAGCCGGAAGGGGGCCGGGGCGGTGACGGCAGCGGCGGAACGGGGACGACTCGCCGGCCCACTGTCCGCGTCGGTGGCGGAGCTGTGCCACCGGCTGCGGTCCCAGGTGTCCCCGCGCACCGCCGCCGGGTTCGCCGAGGTGCTGCGCCGGCTCGGCGCGCCGCTGCAGGTCGCGGTCGCCGGGCGGATCAAATCGGGTAAGTCGACGCTGGTCAACGCGCTGATCGGACGGCTCGTCGCGCCCACCGACGTCGGCGAGTGCACGCGGCTGGTCACCCGGTTCCAGTACGGCACCGTCGACCGCGTCGAGGTGGTGTTCCTCGACGGCCGCAAGCAGGTGCTGCCGTTCGCCGCGGACGGGTCGATCCCGGCCGAGCTCGGCGTCGACATCTCCGAGGTCTCGCACCTCGAGGCGTACCTCACCAACGCGGTGCTGCAGGACATGACGGTGATCGACACCCCCGGTCTCGGTTCGCTGGACGCCGCGTCGGTGTCGCGGACCGAGCAGTTGCTGGGCGCGGCCGAGCAGGACGAGGGTTCCGACGACCTCGACGACACCTCGCGCAACGCCGTCGCGGGCGCGGAGGCCGTGCTTTATGTGGTGACCCAGGGCGTGCGCGCGGACGATCAGCAGGCGCTGGCCGCGTTCACTGCCGCGACCGCGAGCCGGGAGGCCGGGCCGGTCAACGCGATCGCGGTGCTGAACAAGGCGGACACGATCGTCGCGGAATCTGTCGAAGGCTCCGGCGGAGACATCTGGAAGGCCGCGCAACTGCTCGCCGAGAAGCAGGCCGCGACGCTGAAGCCGCGCGTCGCGGATGTGCTGCCGGTGATCGGCCTGATCGCCGAATCGGCCGAATCCGGCGGGTTCACCTCCGCGGACGCCGAAGCACTGGGCCAGCTCGCCGCGCTCGACGACGACGTCCTCGAAACGATGCTCATCGCGGCCGACATCTTCACCAGCTGGGAGTGCGACATCCCGGCCGGAATCCGGTTGCGGCTGCTGGAGAAACTCGATCTCTTCGGAATCCGCTGTGCGGTCGACGCGATTCGCGCGGAACCGGGGATCACCGCGGGAGCGTTGCGGCGCAAGCTTCTCGACATCTCCGGACTCGACGCGGTCCGCCGCCGGCTGTCGACCGTCTTCGCCGCGCGCGCGGACGGAATCAAGGCCGCGGCCGCGCTCGCGTCGGTGACCGCATTGGCGCACGCGTCCGGCGACCCGGGCGAACGGCAGCGGGTGCACGACGCGATCGAAGTGCTGCTGGCCCGCCCGGAAGCGCATCAGCTGCGGCTGCTGGAAGCGTTGACGCTCGTCGCTTCGGGAGCCGTCGAAATGCCGGAAGACCTGGCAGAAGAGGTGCTGCGGGTCGGCAGCAACGCCGACATCGGCGCGCAGCTCGGCCTTCCCGGCGCCCCGCGGCCGGAGCTGGCGGCCCATGCGCTGGAACGCGCCGGCTGGTGGCGGTCTTTCGCCTCCTTCGGCGCGACTCCGGCGCAAAGCCGCGTGGCCCACGTCGTGCACCGCGCCTATTTCCTGATCTGGCAACAGATTCGCGAACAGTAAACAACTCCTCCGCGACGCGTAGGCTGAATGTCGTGCGGCTGGAGGACACCACCTCGTGGCGGGTTTACTGGGGGAGCGACCACGACGTCGACGTGGCGTTGTTCCTCCGGGACGTCCTCGCGCTCTCGGTCGCCGACGGCCAGCTGCTGCCGCCGGTGGAGCCTGCCGTGCCGGTACACGTCCCGCCCGCCCTCGACCGCGCGGCGGTGCAAGCGCAGTGGGAACCGTGGTGGGACGGCCTGCTGACCTTCCTTCGCGAGCGCGGTTCCGGGCGCACCCGGCGGAAAAGCCCAGCTCCCGGCGACGGTTCGGCCATCGACCTCGCGGCCCAGCACTTCGCCCCGGCCGCCGCTGAACACTTCGCCGCGGCACGCCGCCCGGTCTCGTCCGGCTTCCACCGCCGCCAGATCCTCGCCAGCGAACGGATGGGCAGGCTGGTCCGCGAAACCGAGGTGGAACTGGGCCGTCGCGCCCGGCCGTTCCGGCTGACGGTGCTGGAGATCCCGGTCGCGGGACGGGTGTGGCTGCGGACGGCGGAGCACCAGCTGCTGGTGTCGTCCCGCCTGGCCGCGGACGTTCCCGCACTCGATCAGGCCATGCGCTCGCTGATCCACGAGATCGCCTGAGGCCCTGCGCAAGCGTTTGCGATCAGGGTTTCGTGCACCCAGCTTTGATAAACCGAGTGATCGGTCTAATGATGGTCTGTCACGGTGTCCGCCACCCACGTCACGCTCGAACGGCGCGTTCTTGGACGACGGCAAGCTCGTGCTGCTCGGCGAGAACGACCGGGATCGCCCGCGAGAAGACCGACGTGTCCCGGCGGCAACTGGCCGCGAAACGACGCGTGATTCTCGACGCGGCAGCCGGGTGCTTCGCCCGCGACGGGTTCGAAAAGACCTCCACCGCGGACATCTGCCGCGCCGCCGGGATCAGCTCCGGCAGCCTGTTCCACTACTTCCCCAGCAAACGCGCGGTCTTCGTCGGCATTTTCGAGGCGGACAACGCCGACAACGAGGAACTGCTCGCCACCGCGGTGGAGATGGCCGATCCGTGGGTAGGCGTGCTCGCTGATCCGCGGCAATGACGATGTCATGCGCGTCGGTCTCGTGGGCTTGATCGAGCGCGGTGTCCGGACCGGCCGGTTCTCCCCCGTGCTGTCCCCGGCCGACGCCCTGCTTTCGCGCGTGAGCCTTGACCCCGACCTGGACGTCGAGCACGAGCAGGCAGCTGCTGGCGCGGATTCTCGGCCCGTCGCAGTGATCCGCCCCCGCCGCGCGCGGCGGCGCCGCAAACTGGTGGAATCACGGGGAACGGCCAGGGGAGGGTCCAGATGGCGTGGTTCGGCCACGAGGAAGCCGGCGACGCGGCCGAAGCGCCGACCGGCGAGATCAGCGCGGACGCCCTCGCGCGGATCATCGCCGAGGCGGACGGAACCGCCGCCGAGGCGGATGCGTCGGATCCCGATGTGGACCTCGTAGCTGCCCCGGGTGACCTCGAACGCGCGCTGTCCGACCGGCAGGCGCTCATCCAGCTCTGCCTCTACGCGCTGGACCGCGCCCGCAGCAGCGGCGTCGTGGAACGGCTCGAACACGGGCTCGCCGCCATCGGCGTCACCGCGTTGCGCGCCGAGGGCGAACGGTTCGACCCGGCGCGCCACGAGGCGGGCGGTGCCGTGCCCACTGACGATCCGGAGCTCGAAGGCGTCGTCGCGGAGACCGAGGTCGTCGGGTTCGCCGACCAGGACCGGTTGTTGCGCGCGCCGATCGTCACCGTCTACGCGAAGCGGGCGCAGTGACCGCACCGACGCTTCCCGCTCAGGTCCAGGCCGCTCGCGAACAGCTGCTCGGCGTGGTCCGCGAGGCTGATCCACAGGCCGCCAAATGGGTCGAGGACCAGCGCAAGGCTCGTTCGGAGAAACCGTCCGTGGTGGTCGTCGGCGAGACGAACCGCGGGAAGAGCTCGCTGGTCAACGCCCTGCTCGCGACCCCGGGACTGTCCCCTGTGGACGCTGACGTGGCCACCGCGACCTACCTCGTTTTCGAGCACGCGCAGCAGTGGGGCGCGCAGGCTTGTTACCCCGGTCAGCTGGCGTCGGTGCCGTTCGACCTGACGCAGCTGGCCGACTGGGTGTCCGCCGCGCACGAGCTGCCGCCGGGACAGCTGCCGCCGCGCTACGTCGAGGTCTCCGGTCCGGTTCCGCTGCTGGAACGGCTGACCCTCGTCGACACTCCGGGCGTCGGCGGGCTCGATTCGCTGCACGGCGAGCTGGCCAAGGAGGCCGCCGCGCGCGCGACCGCGCTGGTGTTCGTGGTCGACGCGTCCGCCCCGTTCACCTCCACCGAGCTGCAGTTCCTGCGCGAGGTCGCGGACCGAGTCGAGACGGTGGTGTTCGTGCTGGCCAAAACCGACGCGTTCCGCGGCTGGCGCGAGATCCTCGAAGCCGACCGGCAACTGCTCGCTGAACACGCACCGCGCTTCGCCGACGCGGTCTTTCACCCGGTGTCGGCGCGAGTGTTCGAGACCGCCGCGAAGGCACCGAACGAGCAGGTCGCCGCCATGCTCCGGGAAAAGTCCGGCATCGCCGCGGTGCAGGTCGCGCTGCAGGAGCTGCTGGTCGGCCGGTCGATGATGCTCAAGGAAGCCAACACGCTCCGCTCGCTGTCGAGCGCGCTGGCCGGGATCAAGGCGAAGCTGCAAGCGGAAAGCCGTGCTTTGTCGGCCGGTGAAGCGGAAGCCGAACAACTCCGCGCCCGCCGCGACGATCTTCAGTCCCAGCGCCGCACTTCCACCCGCGGCTGGCAACTGCGCTTGCGTGGCGAAATCCAGCGCACGCGCGTCGAGGTCGGCCACGAGAGCAGCCGCGAAATGCGGGACGCCCAAGCGCATTTCCGCCAGCGCATCGACGCGGCCAAACGCGACGACTTGGCCGCGCTGCCACAGGAAGTCGACATCGCGCTGCAGACCGCGTCGCAGCGGGTGTCGATGCAGCTGTCACAACGGCTGAACCAGGTCACGAACACGGCCTTGTCGGAGCTGTTCTCCGCCGAGGAACTCGACGTGATCCGCGCCCAGTTCGCGCGCGCCGGCGGTCCGCCCGTCGTGCTGCGTCCGCCGGACAAGAAACCGCCGACCGCCGAAGACAAACTGCTGGTGTTCATGGGCATTTCCGGTGGCGTCGGGGCCGGAAAGATCGCCGCGCTGCCGCTGGCCGGGGTCGCGATCCTCAACCCCGTGGTGCTCCCGGCGACGATCGTGATCGGCCTCGGCGCGGGCTGGTGGATGGCGCGTACTCGCAAACACGCGTCGGACAAACAGCATCTGAAGCAGTGGCTGGTCGAAGCGATCGCCGACGCCCGCTCGACGCTCGACCAGCTCATCGCCGAACAGCTCATCGAGGCCGAGCAGCAGCTGTCGCTCGCCCTCGACGAGGCATTGGGCCGCCGCATCGAGGCGATCGAGGCGGAGCTGAAGGAGGTGGACCAGACGATCAAGATGAGCGCGCAGGAGCGGGCGAAGAAGATCGCGATCGTCTCGAAACGCCTCAAGGACGTCACCGAAGGCCACACCCGGGCCGAAACGCTGCTTTCCCGCATCCGCACGGTCCGCGACCGGGCATGATCAGCCGGTGACGCGGCGGCCTTCGGGCCAGCCTGCCGCCGTGAGCAGGTGATCGGCTTGTGGACGGGAACCGAACCGGCCTAACGTGAGTCATACCGAGCGAAGCAACCAGCGGCAGACCCGGCGTACTAAGGGGGACCAACCCATGTGGGTCGACGAGAGCGGCGGCACCGACGCGACCGGCCCGGAGGCCATGACCGTCCACGTCGACGGCCAGGAGTACCAGGCCGAGGTCAACTACGACACCGATCACGACGGGGTCGCCGACACCGCGGTCGTCGAGCACGACGACGGCACCGCGCAGGTGTTCGCCGACACCAACCACGACGGCGTCGCCGACCACTACGCGGTGCTCGACTCGACCGGGCACGTCGTGGACCAGGCGGTTTACGACGAGCAGAGCGGCAGCTGGGTCGAATCCGGCCACGGCCAGGCCGGCTCCGACGGCACCGATTCGCACTCGCAGGACACCTCGACCGCCGGGCACATTCACGCCGACCTCCCGAGCGGCGACGTCGACGCCGGGGTCGCCACCATCGACACCGACCACGACGGGCACAACGACACCGCCGTGGTCGAAACGAAGTCCGGCGGCACGATCGCCTTCACCGACACCAATGGCGACGGCCAGGCCGACGTCGCGGTGGAGGTCGGCGCGGACGGGTCCACGCACACCTACGAGCACACCGGCCACGGCCAGTGGACCGAGACCGACGGCGGTTCGAACCACGCGCTCGACTCGGCGGCCGCGGTCGACCCGGGCAGCGACCAGGCCTGGGGCGGCGAGGGCGCCCAACTGCTCAGCGGCGTCGCGAGGATCGACAGCGGAACCGGGCAGTGGATCAGCCCCAACTGAGCTCTCGGTAACTGACGTCACACGAACGGGTCCGGCCTCGCGCCGGGCCCGTTCGCCGTTTCCGGGGGAGAGCGCCCCCCGAGATCAGGACTGACCAACGCGGGTCCCGGCATCCGGCACGAATGCGACGCGGGCCACGCGGAAAGATTTTCGGCGCTGGCCCGTTCCGGTGAAACTGAATCGATTCCCTTATCGTTCTTGTGAGAGAACCGACAGGTCAGCTCTCGGTTACCTGGCGTCCATCCGGCTACAGTCGGGGAATCCCAAAACCCGCACACCGGTCTTCCGCCGGTGTGCGAAGCCATTCGGTCGCCGGCAACGAAGCCCGCACCAAGAACACTGTCGTTCGCGGTGTGGGCTCTTTTGTCGTCGGAAGTCAGGAGTAAAGATGACCGCAGTCGCCATCCCCGGACTGGACAACGCGCCGACGACGCACAGTGGCGTGCTGTCCTGGGTCCGGGAGGTCGCCGAGCTGACCACCCCGGACCGCGTGGTGTGGGTCGACGGGTCTGACGAGGAAGCCGCCCGGATCAACCAGGAGCTGGTCGACGCCGGCACCTTCGTGAAGCTGGACGCGAAGCCGAACTCCTACTGGGCCACCTCGGACCCCGGCGACGTCGCGCGGGTCGAGGACCGCACCTTCATCTGCTCGAAGGAGGAGAGGGACGCGGGCCCGACGAACAACTGGGTCGACCCGGCCGAGATGAAGGCCACGATGACGGAGCTGTACCGCGGCTGCATGGCCGGCCGCACGATGTACGTCATCCCGTTCTGCATGGGCCCGCTCGGCGACGAAAACCCCAAGCTGGGCATCGAAATCACCGACTTCGCCTACGTCGTCGCGTCGATGCGCGTGATGACCCGCGCGGGCAAGGCGGCGCTGGACAAGTTCATCGCGCCGGACGGTTCGGAGCGCGAGTTCGTGCCCGCGCTGCACTCGGTCGGCAAGCCGCTGGCCCCGGGCGAGAAGGACGTCGCCTGGCCGTGCAACGAGACCAAGTACATCTCGCACTTCCCGGAGGAGCGGCTGATCTGGAGCTACGGCTCTGGCTACGGCGGCAACTCGTTGCTGGGCAAGAAGTGCTACTCGCTGCGCATCGGCTCGGTCATCGCCCGTGACGAGGGCTGGCTCGCCGAGCACATGCTGATCCTCAAGCTGATCTCGCCCGAGGACAAGGTCCACTACGTCGCGGCGGCGTTCCCGAGCGCCTGCGGCAAGACCAACCTCGCCATGCTGCAGCCGACCCTCCCGGGCTGGCGCGCGGAGACCCTCGGCGACGACATCGCGTGGATGCGCTTCGGCGAGGACGGCCGCCTCTACGCGGTGAACCCGGAGTTCGGGTTCTTCGGCGTCGCGCCGGGCACCGACAACCACACGAACCCGAACGCCATGCGCACGATCGAGAAGGGCAACACGGTCTTCACGAACGTGGCGCTCACCGACGACGGCGACGTGTGGTGGGAGGGCATGGAGAACACGCCCGAGCACGCCATCTCGTGGAAGCACCAGGACTGGACGCCGGACTCCGAGGAGAAGGCCGCCCACCCGAACTCGCGGTACTGCGTGCCGATGTCGCAGTGCCCGATCCTCGCGCCGGAGTGGGACGACCCGAAGGGCGTGCCGATCTCGGCGATCCTGTTCGGCGGCCGGCGCAAGACGACGGTGCCGCTGGTGAACGAGGCTCGCGACTGGCAGCACGGCGTGTTCATGGGCGCGACCATGTCGTCGGAGACCACCGCCGCGGCGGTCGGCGCGGTCGGCAACGTGCGCCGCGACCCGATGGCGATGCTGCCGTTCCTCGGCTACCACGCCGGTGACTACTTCAACCACTGGCTGGACCTGGGCAAGAACGCCGACGCGAACAAGCTGCCGAAGATCTTCTACGTCAACTGGTTCCGCCGCGGCGACGACGGCCGTTTCCTGTGGCCGGGCTTCAGCGAGAACTCGCGCGTGCTCAAGTGGGTCATCGAGCGCGTCGAGGGCAAGGGCAACGCGGCCGAGACGCCGATCGGCTTCGTGCCGAAGGCCGAGGACCTCGACCTCGAGGGCCTCTCCGAGCCGGTCGAGGACATCCAGGCCGCGCTCGAGGTGCGCAACGAGGAGTGGCGCGAGGAGCTGCCGCTCATCGAGGAGTGGTTCGCGAAGATCGGCGAGGTGCCGACCGCGCTGCGTGACGAGCTCGACGCGCTGGCCCAGCGGCTCGGCTGACGCCGCACGACGGTAAGAAGGGGACGTTCGCACCGGGCGCGGACGTCCCCTTCTTCGCGCGGCGGAAACGGTAGCGTGGGCCGCATGGTCTCTGACGGGGAGAAGACTTTCCGCTTCGGCGTGAACCTGGTGTCGCCGGGCTCGCGTGAGGAGTGGGTCGCGAAGTGCCGCCGGGTCGAGGAACTCGGGTACGACGTGCTGAGCGTGGCCGACCATCTCGGCATCGCGCCGCCGTTCCCCGCGCTCGTCCTGGCCGGCGAGGCCACCGACCGGGTGCGGCTCAACACTTTCGTGCTCAACGCGCCTTTCTACAACCCGGTGCTGCTCGCCCGCGACGTCGCGGGCACGGACCAATTCGTGTCCGGACGGCTCGAACTCGGACTCGGCGCGGGATATGTCAAAGAGGAGTTCGAAACGGCCGGAATGCCGTTTCCCAGCGCGGGTGCGCGGGTCGATCACCTCGAATTCACGATCAAGGAACTCGCCCGGCTGTACGTGGATCCGGACTACGCGCCGAAACCCTTGCAGCCCGGCGGTCCCCCGCTGATGATCGGCGGCCGAGGCGACCGGTTGCTTTCGCTCGCCGCCGAACACGCGGCGACGATTGCCTTCAGCGGCATGGCAAAGGTGCGCGACGGTTCGCCGCTGATGCTGGCCACGGCGGACGCGGTGGAAGAACGCACCCGCTTCGTCACCGAGCGACTGGCTGGCCGGGAAGCCGAATTCAACCTGCTCGTGCAACTCGTCCAGATCACTGATGATCGCGAAGGCGCCTTGCGCGAAATCCACGCTCGCCTCAGCGACACGCTGACGCTTGAGGAACTGGCCGAAGTCCCCACGGTGCTGGTCGGCACCGTCGAGGAAATCGCTGAGCAGGTGGTCGCACACCGCGCCCGGTTCGGTTTCAGCTATTTCACGGTCCTCGAACCGAACCTCGAAGCGCTGGCCCCGGTGGTGAAGCTGCTGTGTCGCCGATAGTCGAGACGCGCGGGCTCGGCGTGAAGGCCGGGGACCTGTGGTTGCTGGAGGACCTCGATTTCTCGGTCGACCCGGGCGAATGCGCGGTGCTCGTCGGGCCTAACGGCGTCGGCAAATCCACCCTGATGCGGTGTCTGTACGGAATGCAGCAACCGCAGCGAGGCCGGGTGCTGGTCGACGGCGCGAAGCCGGACGAACGTAGCGTTTCCTTCCGCCGCAAGGTGTCCGTGCTCTTCGACGATTCCGACTTTTTCGCCGAACTCACCCCGATGCAGCATCTGGAGCTGCTTTCCGGTTCGTTCGGCGAGAATCTCGGCGATTTCGAAGCACTGCTCGCGGACGCGGGTCTCGCCGAGCGCGCCCGCGTCACCGCCGGGCATTTTTCGGCCGGGCAGCGTCGCCGGTTGCTGTTGTTGGGCGTCACCGCGCGGCCGCATCGCGTGCTGTTGCTCGACGAGCCGGAACGTGCGCTCGACACCGCGGGCAAGGAGTGGCTGGTCGAGCTGATCGGCCGATCCACCAAGGCGGGTGCGGCAGTTGTCGTTGCCACGCACCATCAACCGTTGCTGGACACGGCAGACAGCGTGCTCGAACTGTGGTGACCCGGTTGCGCGTGCCCGGCCGCAAACGCTTCGGCGGCATTTTCAGCGGCGACAGCCCGACGTTCGTGCTGATGTTCGGCGTCGGGTTCCTGTTCACCGCCTTTTTCCGCACCGACGCCTGGCATCGAGTCCTCTTTGGACCGTCCGCAGTGGACTACTCGGCGGTGCTCGGCCTCGTCTCGTTGTGCGCCGCGGTGGGCTGGCGAAGCTTGCTGCGGCGCGGTTTCGTCTGGGCCGAACCGGCCGAGCTGACCTGGATGGACTTCGCTCAGGTGGACCGCCGCCGCGTCGTCGCGACCCGGCTGGCCGGCGTGCTCACCGGATTCGTCGTGGTGATCGGCTATCTCGCCGCGCTGATGCTGGCGGTCGGCGGCAGTTCGATCGACTGGTGGCGTGCCGCGGCGGCGCTCGTCGCCGGTGGCACGATCCTCGCTTTCACGACCGCGCGGCGTACTGCGTTCCTGTTCGAAGCCGCTGGACCGCTGCTCCTCGCGGTGGCGGGCGTCGTGATCGCCGCGGCTCGCCTGGACGCGACGACGGTGCAGTACGTCGGCGCGGCGCTCGCGTTATGCGGTCTGCTGCTGGCTTTCGGCGGCGAAGCAGTCAGCGGTGCCGGTCGCGCGGTGTTGCTCGACGGCTGGAACGCACGGGTCCTGCGCGCGATGGCGGTGACCTTTCTCGACCCGATGATGATGTTGCCGGAATCCGCGCCCGCGGGCTCGTGGTCGCTGCGCCCGCCGACCGCGTTCCGGCTCGCGTGGGTCGGGATCGTCGGCCGTGCCCGGTACGCGAGCGCGGTGTTGTTAGTGGCTTTCGCGGTAGCCGTCGGACATGTTGCTGTTCCCACTCTGCCGGGTCCGGTGCTCGTCGGGATCGGCGCGTACGTCGCGCTTACTCCTTTCGGGGCCGGTCTTGGCGTGCTGTGGCGGAATCCGGGGCGGCGACGGTGGCTGGGCTCGACATCGCAGGAGCTGGTGATCGCCCACGGCGCCGCGCTGGTCGTGGTCGGAGTTGTCTGGTGTGCTCTGCTCTCAGTGGCACTTTTCGCTTTGGGCACCGCGTTTTCGCCGCTCTCGTGGGTGACCGTTGCCCTGGCGGTGCTCTCGGTATTGCGCACCGTCACGCGCCAGCCGGTGGACTACAGCAGCGCGGGTTTTGTCGACACCCCGGCCGGTCCGATGCCGGCAAACCTTATGCGGCAACTGTTCCGCGGTCCGGACCTGCTGGTGCTCGGCATCATCGTGCTGGCACAACTCGGCTGAACGGCCGCGCCCGGGTTAGGCTCCGTGCCGACGAGAGGAGCCGAACGTGGGCGGTGGACACGCTTCCGGCATCGGACGCAGGGCGACGTGCGAGTTTCCGCCCGGCTGGAGCGACGAGCAGATCATCGCGGTGGTCAAGGACGTCGCCAACGACCCGGGCGAACCCCGGCGGCAGCAGTACAACGGGCGTTGGCGCTGCGTCGGCGAACGGTACGGCGTGCGCGTGGTCGTCCTGGTCAACGGCGACGGCCACGTGCACACCAGCTACCCGCTGCCGGGTCCCGGCGTAGTCCGGAACGCGGACGCCGCGCGCGACCCGGCGAACCCGACCGTCGACGACCGCGCGGGCAACCGGATCAGCTACTTCGTCGACAGCGTGCTGCGCCTGCTCGCCCACCGGATGGCGCCGGAGGACCTCGAGCACTACCGCGACCTGCAGTGGTCCGGCGAATGGGAGGAGCTGGCCGACACCCTGGCCGCGCATTTCGAGGTGACCGGCATCCAGCTCAACCCGGACGAGTACGCGGATTTCGAGAAGCTGCTGAACTCGTTCGAACTGCCGGTCCGCGACTGCCGCTACCTCAACGACCGGGAACGGATCCTCGCCGACCTGCGCGGCTGAGGCGTCACCAGGGGATTTCCCCGGCGTCGTCGAAGAACCCGCCGCGCGGCCCGTCGTCGGGCAGGGTCGCGAGCTTGACCGCGATCGCCGCGCCCTGCTCGGGTGTCCGAGTTCCGGCGTAACCGTTGAAATCCGTTGCCACGTAACCGGGACAGGCGGCTCTACCTTCTTGGTCGGGTTGATCGAGCCGTTCGTAGGGTTGGGTTGCCCAGGGGTGCTGGGTGTGGCTTTCAGGCGGCTGCCGTTTCGTGGCATACGACGCTTCGCCGCCTGGCACCCCGCGACGACTCGGCCGCCGATTAGGAAGTGCGAACAGGTCGCTGTGTAGAGCAATGCCGGCGAGGTCGTCCGTGGCATGAATGGCGCAAGCACGAAGGTCAGGAGCACGATGAGCCGGATATGGGCGGGGATCGACAGCGGCAAGGGCCACCATCACGGCCTCGTCCTGAACGCGGAGGGCAAGACGCTCCTGTCGCGGCGGGTCGTCAACGACGAGCCCGAGCTGCTGAAGCTGATCGGTGACGTCCTGGACCTGGCCGATGGCAGTGAGATCACGTGGGCTATCGACATGACCGGCGGGGAGCCCGCACTGCTGCTGGCGCTGCTGGTCAACCACGGCCAGGAGGTCCTCTACATGCCCGGCCGCCTGGTCAACCGGGCCTCCGACGGCTACCGCGGCGAGGGAAAGACCGACGCCCGAGACGCCTACGTCATCGCCGACCAGGCCAGGATGCGCCGCGACCTGCGCCCCATCCGCCCCGGCGACGAAGCAACCGTCGAACTCAAGTTGCTCACAGGACGCCGAGCCGACCTGGTCGAGGACCGCACCCGTGCGGTCAACCGTCTGCGCGGCACTTTGCTGAGCATGTTCCCGGCCCTGGAGCGAGTTCTGGACGTGACCAACACCGGCCCGCTCAGGCTGCTGACGGGTTACCAGACCCCGGCCGCGATCCGCCGGGCCGGTGTCACACGGCTGACGACGTGGCTGGCCAACCGCAAGGTCCGCAACGCGAGAACCCTGGCCGAAGCCGCCGTCGAGGCCGCCGAACGCCAGCACACTTCCGTCGCCGGGGAGAAGACCATCGCCGAGCTGGTCCACACCCTGGCCGAGGAGGTGATGGCCCTCAACAAGCGGATCGCCGAAATGGACAAGCTCATCGAGGGCCGGTTTCGCGAACACGAACTCGCCGGCATCGTCCTGAGCATCCCTGGCATCGGCAGCGTGCTCGGCGCCGAGTTCCTCGCCGCCGTCGGTGGCACCCTGGACGGCTTCGACTCCCCGGACGCCCTCGCGGCCTTCGCCGGGCTCGCCCCTAGACCACGAGACTCGGGCAAGGTCAGCGGCAACCTCCACCGGCCGCTCGTCTACCACCGACGGCTCCAGCGCGTCCTCTACACCTCCGCGCTGATCAGCGTCCGCAACGACCCGAACTCGCAGAAGTTCTACGACCGCAAACGCGCCGAGGGAAAGAAGCACGTCCAAGCCGTACTCGCCCTCGCCCGCCGACGCGTCAACGTCCTGTGGGCCCTCATCCGTGACCGCCGGTGCTACCAAGTCACACCTCCGGCTACTACCGCCGCTTGACAAAAGCATTAGGAAGCGTTGATGATGACGTTCGTGTCGGCCAGCACGCGGGCGTACTGCACGGTGATGCTGTTGAGCATCGTCTTCGACGGCGCGTAAGCGGCGAGGACCGGGCCGGTTCGCAGCTTCAGCGAACCCATGTTGCTGGACACGTTGACGATGCGCGGCGACTCCGCTTCGCGCAGCAGCGGCAGCATCGCGTTCGTGACCCGGACGACGCCGAAGACGTTCGTGTCCAGGACAGTGCGGAGGACGTCGAGGTCGAGGGTCGTCGGATCCTGGGCACCGCCGTCGAGTTTGCCGCCGATGCCGGCGTTGTTGACCAGGACGTTGAGCCGGTCGAGGCCCTTGGCCGCGGCGGCGACGCTGTCTTCGGAGGTGACGTCGAGAGCGACCCCGAACGCGTCGACGCCCGCGGCGCGCAGTTCCTCGACGGCCTTCTCGCGGTTCTTTTCGTCCCGCGCACCCACGGCGACGGTGAAGCCGATCGAGCCGAGGCCGCGCGCGATGGCGAGGCCGATTCCCTTGTTCGCGCCGGTGACCAGCGCGGTCTTCGTGTCGTTCACTCCATCCATAGTTGGCGCGGGCCCTTCGGACGTCCAAGATCAATGAGGTCCGCTGTGATACCCGCCAGGTATTACGCTGATTTCGTGGACGATCTCGAGACCCGCGAACTCCGCTACTTCGCCGCGGTCGCCGAAGAACTGCATTTCGGCCGCGCGGCCGAACGGCTCGGGATCGCTCAGCCGCCGCTCTCGCGCGCGATCGCCCAGCTCGAGCGGCGGCTCGGAGTCCAGCTCCTCGAGCGAAACCGCCGCGGCGTCGAGCTGACCGAGGCGGGGCGGGTGCTGCTCCGTGAATCCCGGCTGGCCCTCGACGCGGTCGCGGCCGCCGCCCGCCGCGCGCGCCGAGCCGGGGACTCGCAGCTGATTCTGGCGACCAAAGCCGGGGCATCGCACGAACTCCTGCAGCGCCTTCTCGACTCCCCGGAAGCGCCGCCGGTCGAGATCTTGCTGTGCGAGGTCGGCGAGCAAGCCGGCCTGCTGCGCGACGGGTCCGCCGACGTCGCGATCATGCACCGGCCGTACGACGACGTCGCCGGATTCGACACCGAGGATCTCCACGTCGAGGGCCAGGTCGCGATCCTCCCGGCCGCACATCCGCTCGCCGCGCGGGACACCCTGACCATGGCCGAGGTCAGCGACGTGCCGGACCTGCCGATCGCCCGCTGGCCCCGCCTCGACGGCAGCTACCCGGACGGTCCGGGCCCGGAAGTGCGCACCCAGTCGAAACTCGCCCAGCTCGTCGCGCTCGGCCGGACGCTGCTGGTGATCCCGGCGTCCAGCCGGGCCTGGCAGTGGCCGGAACATGTCGCGGTCCCGGTCGTCGACGCCCCGGACGTCACCACGGTGATCGGCTGGCCGCCGAACAGCCGCTCCCCCGAGCTGGCCGCCCTCGTCCGCGCCGCGGTCGCGCTGCGTACGGAATCGCCCGTCGGCTGAAGGCCTTACCCACACTTGTCCACAGGCGAATCACGCCCGATCGGCCTGGCGAGCCCGCGAAACCTCAGCTGGCCTGGGAAAACGCCGCCGCGTCGCCGTCACACGCGACGCGCAGCCGGTCCAGCGGCATGCCCACCGCGTCGGCGATCGCCGCCACGGTGAAAAACGCGGGTGTCGGGATCCGGCCGGTCTCGATCTTGCGCAGGGTTTCGACCGAAATGCCCGCTTCCGCGGCCACGTCGACCATGCTGCGCCTGGCCCGGGCCGCGCGCAGCACCAGGCCGAGCCGCTCGCCGCGGGAGCGTTCTTCGTCGGTGAGGGGCACGCGGACCATGCCGTTCAGTTTAGCCACAGAGTTGTCCACTGCCTGTGGATAACTCTGTGCACAAGATGTCGAATCCCGTGGACAACCGCCGTCCGGCACAAGCTCTTGGGGCATTCGAGGCGTCCCGGCCCCGCCGATAGGGGTAGCAAACGGCTCTCCGTGGTCGCTTGGAAGCGGGTTGTCCCCGAGGTTGTCCACACCCTGGAACGTGTTCGTAGTGCTGATCGAATCGATATCGAACTCGTATGACGGCGGGATGACCGGGGTCTAGGGTCAGGCGGTCGCGTGTCACGTAAGTGTTAGGTGAGGTTCGATGTCCACTGCCAAACCGGGCGGTCGGGTGCGCGGGTTCCAGTTCAGTGCCTGGAACCTGCTGTTGCTGATCCCGTTGCTGATCCTGGTCACGCCGCTGTTCAACTTCGACGGGCCGCGGCTGTTCGGCCTTCCGTTCTTCTACTGGTTCCAGCTGGCGTTCGTCGTGGTGGGCGTGCTGTGCACCGGCATCGTCTACCTGGCCACCAAGGACAAGCCGCGGAACGTGCGCCGGGACGAGCTGAGCGTCGACGACCTGGACGAGGGGGAGACCCGATGAGCCACATTCAGTGGGTCGAGCTGATCGTCTTCGCGTTCCTGTTCGTCGTGGTCACCGTGCTGGGCTTCGTCGCCTCGCGCTGGAAGGCCGCCGGCACCCTGGACCACCTCGACGAATGGGGCCTCGGCGGCCGCAAGTTCGGTTCGTGGATCACCTGGTTCCTGCTCGGCGGCGACCTCTACACCGCCTACACCTTCGTCGCCGTGCCCGCGCTCGTGTTCAGCGCCGGTGCGCTCGGCCTGTACGCGCTGCCTTACACGATCGTCGTCTACCCGATCGTCCTGCTGCCCGCGCTGCGCATGTGGTCGGTCAGCCGTTCGCGCGGCTACGTGACCCCGGCCGACTTCGTCCGCGGCCGCTTCGGCTCGCCGACGCTGGCGCTGCTGGTCGCGATCACCGGCATCGTCGCGACCATGCCGTATATCGCGTTGCAGCTGGTCGGCCTCGAAGCCGTGCTGCGCACGATGGGCATCAACGGCTCCGGCATCGTCGGGCACCTGCCGCTGCTGGTCGCGTTCGTCATCCTGGCGCTCTACACGTACCAGTCCGGCCTGCGCGCGCCCGCGCTGATCGCGTTCGTCAAGGACATCCTGATCTACATCGTGATCATCGTGGCGGTCCTCTACCTGCCCGCGAAGCTCGGCGGCTGGGACCACATCTTCAACACCGCCAAGGCAACGCTCGCCAAGCCGAACCCGAACACCGGCAAGCCCGCCGGTTCGATCCTGCTCACCTCGAGCAACCAGCTCCAGTACGCGACGCTGGCGCTCGGTTCAGCCCTCGCGTTGTTCCTGTACCCGCACTCGCTCACGAGCGTGCTCGCCTCGCGCGGCCGCAACGTGATCAAGCGGAACATGGTGGCGCTGCCGGCCTACTCGTTCGTGCTGGGTCTGCTGGCGCTGCTGGGTTATGTCGCGATCTCGGCGGGCGTCAAGCCGCTGAAGAACGCCGCCACCGGAAAGCCGGACGGAAACACGATCGTCCCGCTGCTGTTCGACTCGCAGTTCGCGAACTGGTTCGCGGGCATCGCCTTCGCCGCGATCGGCATCGGCGCGCTGGTGCCCGCCGCGATCATGTCGATCGCCGCGGCGAACCTGTGGACCCGCAACATCTACAAGGAGTACATCCGCAAGGACGCGACGCCGAAGCAGGAAGCGAAGCAGGCCAAGCTGGCGTCGCTGGTGGTCAAGCTGGGCGCGGTGCTGGTGATCATCCTGATCGACCCGCAGTTCTCCATCGATCTGCAGCTGATCGGCGGCGTGCTGATCCTGCAGACCCTGCCCGCGGTGGCGATCGCCCTGTACACGCGCTGGTTCCACAAGGCGGGCCTGATCGCCGGCTGGATCGTGGGCATGGGCTGGGGCCTGATCATGCTGTACGGCATTCCCAACCCGGCCAACGGAAAACTCCACTTCGGCGGTTCCGCGCTGGCGATGGGCAACCTGTCGGTCTTCGGCTGGCACCCGTTCCGCGGCACCGGTCTCGCCGTCGTGCAGATCTACCCCGGTTTCGTGGCCCTGATCGCGAACATCGTGGTGGCCGCGGTGGTTTCGGTCATCGCACGGGCCCTGAAGTGGAGCCCGGGCACCGACGAAACCGCGCCCGAGGACTACCACGCCGACGAACACGACAAGGACCTGCGCCCGATCGGCGCACACTGAGTCCTTTTTAGACAGAGGCCCTCGCGTCGTTCTCCGGCGCGGGGGCCTCTCGCGTTTTCCCGATCATCGCCTTCGCGACGACGTACAGCACCACCGCGTTGAGCAAATGCCACAGGAAGTGCGTGCCTGCCGGGAAGTCCCCGCAGACCACCCCGTCGATGGTGCGGAAGGACAACGACAACGCGAACACCGCGGCGGCCATCGTGAAGTGCAGCCAGTACGAGTCGCGCTTGACCGCCAACGCGATGGCGAACCCGGCAAGGCCGGCGAGTGCTGGCAGATACAGCCCGCCGCCAAGCGCCGCCGACGCCCCGGTGAGGATCAGGAAAGCCGGTGCCCCCAGCCACGACCATGTGGCTTTGGCTTGAAAGAAAACCCGGGGGAAGGCCGCGGCGTAGAACAAAGTGAAGACCAGGATGGCCGCGGAGTCGGCGACCGCTCCCCACCTCGTGGCGACCAGGTGAAACACACTGCTGGCAACGAAGATCAACCCGATCAGGACGGCAAGCACCCGCCCGATCCGCTGCCCGTCGGCGCGCCACCAGACCATCCCGGCGGCGACGAGAAAGGCCAGGTTGGCCAGGTCGTTGAACGGCTCACCCCAGAGCCCGGGCGCGGTGCGCTCGCAGTAACCGTCCACGTACGCGGTCCAGTTCACGGGGTAAGCAAACTCCTTCCGGGTGAACGGGGTGCATCCGGGGTCAGCCGTCAGACACCTTGGCGCGAACGACCCCTCCCGTACCCGAACCGCGCGGGTTAGCGTGGGCGGCATGACCAACCCCGTGAGCCGGTTCCCCGTGACGGAACTCGAAGACCTTCCCGACGATCTCCGCGAGCGCGTCGGCGCCATCGCGGAGAAATCCGGCTTCACGCCGAACATCTTCCGCGCGCTCGGCCACCGGCCCGCCGAGCTGAGAGCCTTCCTCGACTACCACGACGCGCTCATGGAACGCGACGGCGGACTCACCAAGGCCGAACGCGAACTCGTCGTCGTAGCCACCTCCGGCGCGAACCACTGCACCTACTGCATCGTCGCGCACGGGGCGATCCTGCGGATCCGCGCGAAGGACCCGGAGCTGTCCGACCAGGTCGCGACCAATCCGTGGCAGGTCGAACTCGACGAGCGCGGCCGGGCGATCGTCGATCTCGCGTTGGCGTTGTCGCACGATTCCGCGTTGTTCGGCGAGGGCGATCTCGCGATGGCGCGCGAGGCGGGCCTGACCGAGGACGAGATCTGGGACGTCGGCGCGATCACCGCGTTGTTCGCCATGTCGAACCGGCTCGCGCATCTGACCGCGCTCAAGCCGAACCCGGAGTTCTACTTGATGGGGCGTCAGAAGCGGTAGAACGGCCCCGGCAGGTCGCGGCTCATCTCGAACCTTGTGCGCAGCCAGTCTCGCAGGCGGTGCACGGGTTTCGTCCACACTCGCGGCGCGGGCCCGAAATACCTCGGGTCCGCGTGCGGGGTGAACGCGTCGCCGGTCAGGATGACTGCGTCGTGGCCCAGCGGGCAGTGCCCGGACACCGAGATCACGCCGCGCGTCAGGTTTTCGACCCAGTCGACCTCGTCGACGCCCAGCAGCGTGCGGCGATCACACACGGCGCAGTACAGGACGAACATCTATAACTCCCGCCGCCAGGTTTCGCCGGTCACGAGGGGGCCGAACGCGTCCGTCTTCTCCTCGCCGACAAGTTCGAATCCGGCACCGCGGTAGATCCCGCGCGCGGCGGCGAGCACCGACAGCGTCCACAGCTCCATCGACCGGTACCCCCGCGCACGGGCGAATTCGACGCATTCGCGCACCAGCCGTTTGCCGACGCCGTGTCCGCGTGCGGCCGGTTCCAGCAGGAGCAGCCGAAGTTTCGCGGTGCCTTCCTCGTCGCCGGGAGTGCAGAAGATGCTGCCGACTCGTTCGCCGTCGAGTTCGGCGATCCAGCCGGCTTGGCGCGGGTCGTCGCGGTGTTCGGCGAAGTCGGCGATCACGCGGGCGACGAGGGCTTCGAAGCGTTCGTCGAGGCCGTACTCCTCGGCGTACAGCGCACCGTGCCGGTGCACCACCCAGCCGAAGTCGCCCGGGCGCGGGGCGCGCAGGGTGACCACCGGTTCCGGTGACGATTCGCCGACGAGAGCGGTGATGGTCCCCATCGCGCCGAGCAGACGGCGCTGGTCCGCGTCCGCGAACTGGTCGAGGAGGCTGCCGATCTGGCTGGCCGAGCGGTGGTCGAGGTCGGCGAAGGCGGCGTGCCCTTCCTCGGTGAGCGTGACGACCTGGCGGCGCGCGTCGTCCACGCAGCGTTCGCGGGTGATCAGGCCGCGGGTTTCCAGCCTGCCGAGCAGCCTGCTCGCGTAGCCGCCGTCCAGGGCGAGCCGTTTGCGCAGATCACTGACCTGCAGCTGGTTCTGTTGGGCGAGTTCGAACAGCACCCGCGCTTCGCTCAGCGAGTATTCGGCGTCGGCCGGTCCCTCGTCGAGGACTCCGATCACGCCGGTGTAGAGCCGGTTGAACGCGCGAACCGTGGCGACGCGTTCGGCAAGGACGGAATCCGGCATGGGGACCACCTCGACTCAATCGTTGACTTAGTCAAGCATCTCCCCGTCGTCCGCTCGGGGCAAGCGAATTCCCCCGGTGGTGGTGCGGCGACGGAAGTGGTCCAGACATATGGAAACCCCGTGATGCTGCCAGGTCGGGGGTCCGCCAGCATCACGGGGTCGTAGTGGGTATCGACGCGGCTCTCCGCGGCGTTACACCCAGGGTGCACTGTGGTCTAGATCACTCACGTGAGTGACCCACCAACAGGGTGGTCGTGCAGGTCAGCGCATGAACGGCTGACGCGCCTGGGCGAGGGCGATGAGCTCCTGCCGGACCGTCGAGGTGGCCGCGGTGTCGATCGCCCGGTTCAGTGCCCGGCGAGTGCGAGCCTCGGCGCGACGGGCACGGAGCTTGGCGGCGATGTTGCTCATGGTGTTCTGCATCCCCTTCAGAGGTCTTCGGTGGCTGTGTCTCTAGTATGCACCTTTTTTCACAAGGATGCCAACGAATCTACGGTGACATGGGGCACTTGCCGAATAAACAACGGCTAAATTGGGAAGATCGCCGGACAGATCTCGTGTCGGCAGTCACAAGCCGCTAACGCGCTCATGGTCTCTACGGGTATCTAGCAAAATCTCTATATATAGCTAGGCAGTCGCATAGACCGGTAGCGAAGGGAAGAATCGCTCAGTCGCGGCCGAGCAAGTAGTGCCCGAAGTGCGGCACGGTGAAGGCGATCTGCCCGCGTTCGGCGGAGTAGACCAGGCCTTTCTTCATGAGACTGTCGCGCGCCGGCGACAGCGACGACGGCTTGCGCCCCAAGTAGACGGCCACATCGGCGGTGCCGGCGGCCTCGTCGCGGCCTTGCGTCAGCTCGGCCATCGCGAGCAGGTACTCGCGTTCGGCGGGCGTCGCGCGTTCGTAGCGCGACCCGAAGAACCCCACGGCCAGCTCGGATTCCGCTTCCGGTGCGGCGACCTGTACGTCCTTCACGGTGATCGGGTCGGCGGGCGCGGCGTCCCAGGCGGCCTTGCCGTAGGCCTGAATGAAATACGGATAACCGCCGGACGCGTCGAAGAGCGCGTCGAGCGCCTCCGGTTCGATCCCGGCGTCCTCTCGTTCGATCGGAGCCATCACCGCGTAGTCGGCGTCCTCGCGGCTGAGCCGATCGATGCGTGAGTAACGGAAGAGCCGTTCGGAGTACGACTTCGACGCCGACAGCACCGCCGGCACGTGCGGCAATCCCGCCCCGACCACGACCAGCGGGGCACCAGATTGCGACAGCTCGTGGCAAGCCGCGCACAGCGCCGAGACGTCGTCTGGCTGCAGGTCCTGGATCTCGTCGATCAAGAGCGCGACGCCGGTGCCGACGTCCGCGGCCAACTCCGCGACGTCGGTGAACAGTTCGACCAGGTCGATCTCGATGTCACCAGAATCCGCGCGGCCCTGTGCGGCGGGCACGTCGATGCCGGGCTGCCAGCGGTCGCGCAGTTTCGCGTCCGGCTTGTTCGCCTTGAGCGCGAACGCTTTCAGCACCCCGAGCACTTCCTCGACCCGGTCCGGCGCGCGATGCCGTACCGCGAGGTCGCGGATCGCCCGGTGCAACGCCGCCGACAACGGACGCCGCAGTTCCGCGTCCGGCCGTGCTTCGATCTTGCCCGCGCCCCAGCGGCGCCGGACGGCCATCGACCGCAACTCCCCCAGCAGCACCGTCTTGCCGACGCCACGCAGGCCGGTCAGCACGAGACTGCGCTCCGGCCGCCCGCGAGCGACGCGTTCGAGGACGACCTCGAACGCCCTCAGCTCCCTTTCGCGGCCAGCCAGCTCCGGCGGCCGCTGCCCGGCGCCGGGCGCGAAGGGGTTGCGGATGGGGTCCACTCTGTCACCGTATCGAGGTATCTAGCGTCGGCCCGATATTCCGCCATATACACAGATAGGCCAGCGTGGCGCGCCACTCCGTTGAGGGTGGCGGAGGGGAGGAAGGCGGAGGTGTCGCGGAAGGATGGCCGGGTCTGCAGCCCCGTCCATCCTTACCCCCAGCGCATCATCTGACGGAGCGTTAGTCCCTCAGGTTCCGTTCCGCGTAGATCTTCATCGCGTCGCGGATGTACTCGGCCGTGCCGGGGCCGTGCTTCTCGTCGTACGCGCCGTACCGCGGGTCGTCGACGTACATCTGCCCGAGACCGGCGAAGTACCCCTTCGAGATCTCCACGCCGGTGGGCTTCAGCCATTCGTGCAGCCGCGCGGTGACAGCCTGCGTTTCGGCTGAACCGGCGTCGTGACCAGCGTCGCGAGCGGCTCCGAACGCGGTGCCGATATCCACCTGTTCCTGCTGGTGGGCCTTCTTCTCGGCCGCCGACAGCGATCGCCACCACTGGTCGCCCTTGCGGTAGGCCTCGGCTCCCCAGCGCCGGGTGACCTCTTCCTCGTACTGGGTGTGGTCGAAGCCGTCGAACATTTCCTCTGCCATCAGTCGTTCACCTCCCTTCAGTTTCGCCAGCGTGGTCCGGACGGAATCGATCTGCCGCCCGATCCGCTGCTGCTCTTGGTTCAGCAGCGCCAGGTGCGTTTCGAGCGCCGCGACGCCGTCGCGCTGGCCGTCGAGCACCTCGGCGATCGCGGGCAGGCCCAAGCCCAGGTCGCGGAGCAGCAGGATCCGCTGCAGCCGGACGAGCGAGTCCTCGTCGTAGTAGCGGTAGCCGTTGCTGCCGATCCGCGTCGACGGCAGGAGCCCGACGGCGTCGTAATGCCGCAGGGTCCGGCTCGTCGTGCCCGCGAATCGGGCGATGTCCTGGATCGACCATTCCGTCCTGACCACGGCTTCGACGGTAGAGGTTGACGTAGCGTCAAGGTCAAGCTCGAAGCCGCTAGAACTGTCTAAGGCAATCTAGAAACAGAGCAATATTCAGCTAGGTATCGCTAGCGCGGTTCGGCGGGGAGCGCGGCGGGCAATCCCGGTTGTAGGTTCTTCTGCAGGGATTCCAGACCAGAGAGGCGAGACCGTGATACTGCGCCGGGTGGCACGTCCACTGCTCGCGTCGATCTTCGTGTTCGGCGGCATCGGTGCCCTGCGCGACACCCAGGGCCACGCGAAGGCGGCCGAACCGTTCCTCACCGAGACCTTCGACAAGGTCGAGGGCCTGGTTCCGGACCAGGTCCCGCGCGATCCGGCCACGCTGGTGCGGATCGACGCGGCGGTCAAGATCGGGGCCGGGCTCGCGCTGGCGAGCGGCAAGGCCCCGCGGCTCGCGGCGGTGGCGCTGCTCGGCTCGCTGGTGCCGACGACGCTGGCCGCGCACCGCTTCTGGCAGCTGACCGATCCGGGCGAGAAACAGGCCCAGCAGATCCAGTTCGTCAAGAACGCGTCGCTGGCCGGCGGTCTGCTGCTGGCCGCGAGCGACACGGCGGGCAAGCCGTCGCTGGGCTGGCGGGCCCGGCGTGCGGCGAAGAAGGCGGGCAAGCGCGCCGACAAACTCGCCAAGCGCGCGGAGAAGTCGCTTACCGACTGACAACGCGAAAAGGCCGCCGTCCGAGTGCTCGGACGGCGGCCTTTCGTGCCCTTACTTCTCCAGAATCGCGGTGACGCCCTGGCCGCCGGCCGCGCAGATGGAGATCAGGCCGCGTCCGGAGCCCTTTTCGTTCAGCAGTTTCGCGAGCGTCGCGACGATCCGGCCGCCGGTCGCGGCGAACGGATGCCCGGCCGCGAGCGAGGAACCGTTCACGTTCAGCTTGGTGCGGTCGATCGAGCCGAGCGGCGCGTCGAGGCCGAGCTTCTCCTTGGCGAACGCCGGGTCCTCCCACGCCTTGAGCGTCGCGAGCACCTGCGACGCGAACGCCTCGTGGATCTCGTAGAAGTCGAAGTCCTGCAACGTCAATCCAGCGCGCTCGAGCATCCGCGGCACCGCGTACGCCGGGGCCATCAGCAGGCCCTCGTCGCCGTGCACGTAGTCGACAGCGGCGGTCTGGCTGAACGTCAGGTACGCCAGCACCGGCAGGTTGTGCGCCTTCGCCCACTGCTCGGTCGCGAGCAGGACGGTCGACGCGCCGTCGGTCAGCGGCGTCGAGTTGCCCGCGGTCATGGTCCCGTCCGGGCCGCCGTAGACCGGCTTGAGCTTGGCGAGCTTTTCGACCGACGAGTCCGGGCGGAGGTTCTGGTCGCGGGTGAGCTTGAGGAACGGCGTGACCAGGTCGTCGAAGAAGCCGCGGTCGTAGGCGGCGGCGAGGTTGCGGTGGCTGGTCGCGGCCAGTTCGTCCTGCGCCTCGCGGGTGATGTCCCAGACCTTCGCGGTGAGCGCGGCGTGCTCCCCCATCGACAGCCCGGTGCGCGGTTCGGCGTTGCGCGGGATCTCCGGGACGATGTGGCCCGGGCGGATCTTCGCGACCAGCTTGAGCCGGTCGGCGAGCGTCTTCGCCGCGTTGAGCTGCACGAGGATCTGGCGCAGGTCGGCGTTCACCGCGAGCGGGGCGTCACTCGTGGTGTCCACGCCGCCCGCGATCGCCGAATCGATTTCCCCGAGGGCGATCTTGTGGGCGACGTTGATGACTGCCTGCAATCCGGTGCCGCAGGCCATCTGCACGTCCGACGCCGGCGTCGCGGGCGAGAGCTTGCTGCCCAGCACGCTTTCGCGGGCGAGGTTGAAGTCCTTGGAGTGCTTGAGCACCGCGCCGGCGGCGACCTCGCCGATCACCTCGCCCTGCAGCGAAAACCGGCTGACGAGACCGTCCAGCGCGGCGGTGAACATGTCCTGGTTCGAGGCCCGGGAGTACGGGCCGTTCGACCGCGCGAACGGGATCCGGTTCCCGCCGACGATCGCGACCTTGCGCACCGCCGGGCTTTTCCTGGTCGCCATGCCGTCCACCTCTCTGAGTCGTCCCTTTCACACTGTAACCTACTAGCGAGTAGGTTAGACTGCGACGTGACGCAGACTGCACGGGAGGCACGTGATGGCGGACAGGTACCAGCAGTTCACGAAGACCCCGCTGGGGAAGTTCGTGGTGCCGAAGCTCGGCCTGCCCAATCCCGCGACGTTGCGCCGGTACCGTCCCGGCCAACCCGCTCTTGAGGGTCCCGCACTTCTCGGCGCCGCGCCCGGCGGACGACTGGAGAAGACCGTCCGGGCGCAGCTCACCGAGGCCGGCATCGAGGTGATCAGCGCGCCCGCCGACCGGCACGCGGCGCTGGTCTTCGACGCCACCGGCGTGAAGGATCCGGGACAGCTGCGCGAGGTCTACCGGTTCTTCCACCCGGTGATCCGCAAGGTGGGGCCGTCCGGCCGGGTCGTCGTGCTCGGCACGCCGCCGGAGCTGGCCGAGGGTCGCGAGCGGATCGCGCAGCGCGCGCTGGAAGGATTCGTCCGCTCGGTCGGCAAGGAACTCAAGCGCGGCGCGACGGCTCAGCTCGTCTACGTCGCCGAAGGAGCGGAGGAAGCGGCCGAGTCGACGCTGCGGTTCCTGCTGTCGGCGAAGTCGGCCTTCGTGGACGGCCAGGTCATCCGCGTCGGCACGCACGCGAAGACCGCGCCCACGCCGGAGAACTGGGAAAAGCCCCTGGACGGCAAGGTCGCGCTGGTCACCGGTGCGTCGCGGGGCATCGGCGAAGCGATCGCCGAAACGCTGGCCCGCGACGGTGCGCACGTGGTCGCACTGGACATCCCCGCGCAGGGCGGCGATCTGTCCGCGGTAGCCAACCGGATCGGCGGCTCGGCGCTGCAACTGGACATCACCGCGGCCGACGCGCCGGCCAAGCTCGCCGAATACCTCACTGAACGCCACGGCGGCGTGGATGTCGTGGTCCACAACGCGGGGATTACCCGCGACAAGACGCTCGGCAACATGACCGAGGGCGGCTGGGACTCGGTGATCGCGGTGAACCTCGCCGCGCAGCTCGCGGTGAACGACAAGCTCCTCGGCGACAAGATCCTCCGCGAGAACGGCCGCATCATCGGGGTTTCCTCGATCGCGGGCATCGCAGGGAACGTCGGCCAGACGAACTACGCGACGTCGAAGGCCGGCGTGATCGGGATGGTGAACGTCGGCGCGCCGCAGCTCGCGGAGTACGGCGGCACGATCAACGCGGTCGCGCCCGGGTTCATCGAGACCAAGATGACCGCCGCGGTACCGCTGTTCATCCGCGAGGCCGGACGGCGGCTGTCCAGCCTCGGCCAGGGCGGGCTGCCGGTGGACGTCGCGGAAACCATTGCCTGGTATGCCAATCCGGCGTCGGCCGCGGTCAACGGGAACCTGGTCCGCGTGTGCGGCCAGGCGCTGCTGGGGGCGTGAGGGATGGCCGTCCGCGAAGTGACGAGCGCGCCGAGCCTGGCGACGCTGTACCCCAAAGCCCTGCTGCGCCGCGGCGGCGGATCGACCCTCCCGACCACCGAATTGGTGCGTCCCGAGGTCGTCGTGGACCCGGCACACGTCGCGGCCTACAACGAGGTCTGCGGATTCCGGTTTTCGGACGAGCTGCCGGCGACGTATCCGCACATGCTGGTCTTCGGACTGCAGATGGCGCTGATGACCGAGCCGGGTTTTCCGTTCCCGCTGCTGGGCTTGGTGCACGTCGAGAACCGGATCACGCAGCACCGTCCGTTGCTGCTCGGCGAGACGTTCCGGGTGAGCGTGCGCGCGGAAAACCTGCGCCCGCACGAAAAAGGCAGCCAGTTCGACATGGTGAGCGAGGTCCACTCCGGTGCGGACACCGTGTGGAGCGAGGTGTCGACTTATCTCCGCCGCACCGGTTCGGGCTCCGGGTCTTCGGGTCCGCGTGCTCAGCTGACTCCCCCGACGCCGTCCGCGTTGTGGCACGTCCCGGGCGACATCGGCCGTCGCTACGCCGAGGTTTCCGGCGACCGCAACCCGATCCACCTGCACCCGCTGACCGCGCGCCTGTTCGGTTTCCCGCAGGCGATCGCGCACGGCATGTGGACGAAGGCGCACGCGCTGGCGTCCTTCGAGGGCCGGCTGCCGGACGCGTTCAGCGTCGCGGTCCGGTTCAAGCAGCCGGTGCTGTTGCCCGGTCGCGCGGCGTTCACGACGTGGCAGACCGACGACGGATGGGCCTTCGAGCTGTGGCACGCCCGGAAGCCGAAACCGCACCTGGACGGGGTGATCTCAGCCCTCTGAGGGCTTCCAGACCTGCCCCTCGACGAGGTCGTTGAACCCCAGCCACACCAGGTTCATCAGCCAGGACGCGAGCACGCCGTCGGAGATCTCCGGGTGGTCCAGTGCCCAGTCGGCCAGCGACTCCGCCGCGCCGACCAGCGCCGCGGCCAAGCCGGGTCCGGAGAACTCCGTCTGCTCGCCGAGGCCCTTCCGGGTGCCCGCGGCCACCACGAGCGCCGCGACCAGCTCGATCGCGCGCGTGCGCATCGCGGTGATCTCCGCCGCGAACCCGCCGCCGACCGTCAAAGCCTGGCGGTGCAACACGGTCCAGGACTCGCGGTATTCGGCGACGAAGCGATAGAACGAGCGCAGGCCGTGCCACAGCTGCATGTCCGGCGGGAGATCGGGCTGCACGCCGGCCTGGATGGCTTCCAGCAGGCGGGTCGCCTCGCGCTGGATGCTCTTGCCGAAGAGGTCTTCCTTCGAGCCGAGGTAGGTGTAGATCATCGGCTTGGAGACGCCCGCGACCTCGGAGATCTCGTCCATCGACGCCGAGTGGTAGCCGTGCTGCGAGAACACCTGCACCGCGGCGTCCAATATCTGGCGTTCACGGACCGCCCTCGGGAGCCGCCTCGCTCGCTCGGGTGGGCGCTGATCTTCGTCGGGCACAGTGCTGTTTCCTCCCTCTCGCTGGCACGGACGGTACCCGTCCCCAGGTCGGCGGCGTTGCTTGCCGCACTACCTACTCACCGGTAGCCTTACGTCGGAAAGTTCCGGAAGGGGTGGAAGATGGCCGACAACCCGGAGGCGACCAGCACTGACCTGGCCGGCCTGCGCGGGGTCGCGCTGCTGGACGCGCTGGACCGCACCGAAGTCGTCGACGCGAGCGCGCTCGACGTCAACGCGGTCGCGGACGCCATCGACCCCCGCGAGCTGGGCCGTTCCGACATGAACCGGCTGCTGGCCGCGCTGGTCCGGCTGTCGGAGCAGGTGCCGGCGTTCTCGCTGGACAAGGTGGATCCGACGAAGTTCGCCACGCTGGTCGCGCGCGCGTCGCGGGCACAGCTGGAGGCCGTGGTCGCCGAACGTCCGCTGCGGGAGCGAGTGCTGGACGAGATCTTCGCGCGCATGGGAGCGCACATCCGTGCGAAGTCGCTGCGCGCGGTGGTGCACTGGCGGCTGTCCGGCGGCACCGGCGAGGGCGGCTACGACCGCTACGAGACGGTGCTTTCCGACGGAACCTGCACGGTGTCCCGTGAAATGCGCGAGAAGCCCCGCGTGACGATTACGCTTTCGCCCGTGGACTTCTTCCGCATCATCACCCACCAGGCCACGCCCGCGGTGCTGTTCGTCACCGGGAAACTGAAGGTCAAGGGCGACCTGGCCTTCGCAGCCGGGCTGGTCGGCCACTTCGACCTGCCCCGACCGGCCTGAGCCGCCCTGGTGTCCCGCTGGCGCTCGCGCATGCGTGCCGCGCACTCACCTGGTGAGCACGCGGTGAACGGTTTCGCGCGCACTCTCGAGGTGGGCAAACTGACGCCGGAGCAGTTCGTGCAGGTCCTGGAGACGCTGCACATGCTCGGCACCGCCGGAGCCGGCATCGACATCGCCTCGCTGACGACGCAGTCCCTGGTGGACGTGGTGGCCGCCGCGACCCGCGAGCAGCTGAAAGGCATCGCCGACCACGACGAGCTGCGCGGGGTTTTCCTGGACGAGATCTTCCGCCGGATGTCGGAACACTTCCGCCCGGAACGAGCCCGGCACGTGGACATCGTGGTCTCGTGGCGCTTCCCCGCCGGAGACGATTTCGACCGCTACCAAACGGTCATCGAGGACGGCCTGTGCGTGTCGAGCACCGATCTGGCCCGCACCCCGGACACGACGATCACGGTGGCGGTCGAGGACTTCATCCGCATGGCGACCGGGACCGCCGCGGTGGCGGCGATGTTCGTGACGGGGAAGGTAAAGGTCAAGGGCGAGTACGCGCCGGCGGTGCGGTTGTCGGGGTATTTCGACATTCCTAAGCCCACTGGGTCGGACTAACCCGCGGCTTCGAGGCTCATTTCCCCACGCGCCAACGGCATCAGGTAATTCTCCGACAGCCACCGCACCACCGGCACGCACACCGCGTCCCCGAAGCCGAAGAGTGCCTGGTTGTTCCGCAAGCCATCCAGCGCGTACGTCCCCGCTCCCATCAGCCGGGCGTACTCGCGGGGTGTCATCCAGCGGACCCGTACGCTTCCCCGCCCGGCCTGCACGACGGCCTGTTTAGAGGACCCGCCGCGGGCGGTGCGCAGGCAGCCGGAGATGTCGTCGGGCCGGACTTCCCACACTGGCTTCCCGTTTCGGGTGCGGCGGTAGGCCGTCCGGTACACCAGTTGCTTTCCCGCCTGGAGCTGCGTCAGTCGTTCCAACTGGAGCGGCGACAGCGACCCGATGAACCCCGACGTGCGAAGCGGATTCCACCAACGCTCGTCGTCGGCGGAGAGGCGTTCGACGGCGGCGGACAGGCCGGTGGCCAGCAGGGGCGGCGGTGCGGGCAGGGCGGCGCGATGGGTCCGCAACGCGGGGTCGAGCGCGAGCCAAGGCGGGCGGAGCGGGGAGGGCGCAGGCGAGTCCGAGGGCGGGTTTTGCGCGCCGACGATGAACAACCTGGGCCGCGACTGCGGGACGAACCGGCGGGCGTCGAGGGTCAGGACATCGGCGGAGTAGCCGAGACGGTTGAGTTCGCGGATCGCCGCGCGGAGGTCCTCGCCGCCGTGGCTGGTGGCTAGTCCTACGACGTTTTCCAGCGCTACCACCGGCGGACGGTCCGCGCCCAGTTCGTCGAGGATGCGGGTGAATTCCCAGAACGTCGACGAGTGCGAGCCCGCCAGGCCGCGGCGCCAGCCGGCCAGCGAGAGATCCGTGCAGGGGAAGGACGCCCAGGCCAGGCTGAGGCCAGCGGGCAGATCTGCGCCGCAGAGGGCGGCGACATCGCCTAGTACGTACTCGTGCGCGCCTTGGTCGTTGAAGTGTGCCTCGTACATGGCTTGCTTCGCCGGTTCGATGTCGTTGGACCACGCGACGTCGAAGCCGGCCGGTTCGAGTCCTAGGCGCACGAGACCGATGCCGGCGAAAAACTCCGCGGCGGTGGGCTGACCCGGTAGAGGCATGGCGCCAACATTAATGGGGCCGGCGTTCCTTCACGGTTTCGATCACCCGCGACGCGGCGACATCGGTCGCTTCGTGTTCCCAGATTCGCACCGACAGCCAGCCCGCTTCGAGCAGCAGCGCGTCGGTATTCGCGTCGCGGCGGCGGTTGGTTTCGATCTTGGTCCGCCAATAATCTGCATTGTTCTTCGGCCACGTGCCGTGCTCCGGGCAGCCGTGCCAGAAGCAGCCGTCCACGAAAACCGCGACGCGGGCGGGGCCGAACACCAGGTCAGCCTCGCGGCGGACCCCTTTCACCGGACGGCGGTGCACTCGGTAGCGGTACCCGGCGGCGTGCAGGATCTTGCGCAGCGCCATTTCGATCCCGGTGTTGCGGGACTTCTGCCTGCTCATGCGGGCGCTCACCGCGGAAGTCGTTTCCAGCCGCTCCACGGGAGTCATTGTGGCAAAGGCTCAGCCTTCGACGATCCGGCCTTCGATCACCGGGTGGTTCTTCGGCCGCGGTTCCTCCGCGACGACCTCGCTGTCCACCACCATCACCGGGCCTCGCCGCTGGTTGGCGTACCGGATGGCGCGCTTCTCCGCGCGGCGCAGCCAGAACCGCCGGGCGACCGAGCGCGTCGGGGGCAGCAGGAACAGCAAGCCCAGCGCGTCGCTGACGAAACCGGGGAGCATGATCAGCACGCCGCCGAGCGCGACGAGCATGCCGTCGGTCAGCTCTTTCTCCGGGTTGCGGCCGGACTGCGCGGTGGCCATGAACGCGCGCATCGCCTTCCCGCCCTCACGGCGGGCCAGCCACGAGCCCACGAACGCGCCCGCGATCAGCAGACCGATCGTGCCGAGCACACCGACGACCGAGCCGACCGCCCAGACGGCGGCGACTTCAGCGATGACGTAGAGCAGGAACACGACAGCCATACTCGGTGAACGAACGAGTGCCGCGATTTGCTCCCGGACTCGGAACAGCCCAGGTCAGAGGGCTCGCAGGAACGCGGACACCTCGCGCGGCGAGCGCAGCAGCACCTGCCGCGCGGACGGGGCTTCGGTGGCGATCCGGTGCAGCATCAGCGGGCGGCGGGTCGGCCACTTCCAGATCCACTGGACCAGCTCGGCGTCGACCTTCGACACGCACCCGGCGGCCTGCGTCTCCTGCCCCCATTCGCGCACCAACCGACGCACGACGCGGGAAAGGCAGACGTAGCGGGAGGCGTCCAGCAGCACGACGGTGTCGGCGAACGGCAGCCGCAGGTCGAAGGTCTTGCTGTAGTTGCCGTCGATCACCCAGCTGTCCGTGCTGGCGGCTTCGGCGACCGCGGCGCGGAACTCCTCTGGCGGGGCCGGGACCCAGCCGGGACGCCAGTAGAGCCGGTCCAGATGGACGACCGGGATGTCCAGAGCGGCGCCGATGCGCCTGGCCAGGGTGGATTTTCCGGCCCCGGAACACCCGGTGACCATGATGCGTCGCCCCATGTCCGGCAGCCTAGAGCCAGACCGGGAGGAAACTCGCGGCAATTAACCCGAGCACGAGGAGATCTGGTCCGCGGACGAGCTGCCGCACCAGGCCAGCGGGGATCAGGACGCCCTCGTACAGCACCATTCCCATCGAGCTGAAGTCCAGCGGGCCCCGGGTCACGGAACGAACGGCAGCGAGCGCGGCGAGCAGGACGGCTACGACCGCGCTGATCGAAGCCGGGATGCCCAGCAAGAGGACCACGCCCGCCCAGATCAGGGCGAGCAGGCAGAGAAAAGCGCAGGTCACGACGTGCAGGCGCAGGTTGGACGCGTCCAGCCAGCGGCGCAGCCCGGGCACTCGATGCAGCTGCGCGACGGGTGCGGTGAAGGGCAGCAGCGCCAGATAGCCGCCGACGTACCCGCGCCGCAGCGTGGCCCGCCACGCCAGCGCGAGGCCGGTGCACAGCACGAGCACGCTGCCGAGCGCACCTACGGGCGCGCCGCCGATCAGCTGGCTCCGCACGAGTTCGGTGTTGTAGAACGGCGATCCCAGCAGGCCGGCCGCGACGACCAGCGCCAGGACCAGATCCGGACGTTTCACAGGTCCACCACGTAATCCGCGACCTCGTCCGCGAGCGGCGGGTGATGGCTCGCCACGACGACCGCGGCGCCGCGTCGCGTGCTGGTGGTGACGAGAGTGGACAGCCAGGCTCGGCCGGCGGCGTCGAGCGCGCGTTCCGGTTCGTCCAGCAGCAGCACCTCGTGCGGGCGCGCGACCGCGGCGTGCAGCAGGAGTCGACGTCGTTGTCCGGCGGACAGTTCCGACGCGGGCACATCGGGAGCCGGGACCGGGCCGTCGGCCAGTTCGCCGCCGAAGGAATTGCGCAGCAGATCGAGATGCTGGCGTGGCGTGAGTTCGTCGAAGAGCGCCGAATCGTCGAAAAGGACGGAAACCCGGCGGCGGAAAGCGGCGGACCGCTCGTCCGGCGGTCCGCCGCAGACGGACACGGAACCGGACGTCGGCGCCTGATTCCCGTAGAGACAGCGCAGCAACGTCGATTTGCCCGCCCCGTTGGCACCGCGGACGACCAGGCATTCGCCGGCGTCGACGGCCAGGTCGAGACCGCTGAACAGCGCCGTCTCGCCCGCGGTGACCCCCAGGTCTTGAGGGGTGATGAGCACGAAACCCCCTCGGCTGATCACCCCAAGATAGTCACTTCAAGTACGCCTCCGCTTGCAGCGTGAACAATTCCGCGTACCCGGCATCGGCCGCCATCAGCGCTTCGTGCGTTCCGTATTCCGCGACTTTCCCTTGATCCAGCAGCAGAATCCGCTCGGCCTGACGGACCGTCGAGAACCGGTGCGAGATGTACAGCGTCGTCCGCCCGCGCGACAACGTGTGCAGCCGATTGAACAGGTCGTGCTCGGCTTGCGCGTCCAGTGCCGACGTCGGTTCGTCGAGGATCAGGATCGGAGCCTCGCGCTGAAAGGCCCTGGCCAGCGCGATTTTCTGCCATTCCCCGCCGGACAGCGACACGCCCTGGTCGAACCACCGGCCGAGCGGGCTGTCGTACCCGGTGGCCAGCCGGGCGATGCGCTCGTCGGCTCCGGCGCGGCGGGCGGAGTCCTCGATGTGCTCGCGATCGGTGAGCCGGTTCAGGTCGCCAAGGCCGATGTTCTCCGCCGCGGTTCCCTGGTAGGTCACGTAATCCTGGAACATCGCGCTGATCTTGGTGCGCAGTTCGACCGGGTCGTACTCGCGGATGTCCACGCCGTCCAACAGAATCCGGCCCGCCGTGGGGTCGTACAACCGGCACAGCAGCTTGAACAACGTCGACTTGCCCGCGCCGTTGCGCCCCACCACCGCGACGGTTTCGCCAGGACGGATCTCGAAACTCACCCCGTGCAGTGCCGGTTCGTCCGCGCCCGGGTAGCTGAAGCTCACCGACTCGAACTGGATGTGTCCCTCCACTGTGGACGGAACCGGCCGCGGCCGCGCGGGGGCGGTGATTTCCGGTTTGGTGTCGAGGAACCGGTACAGCGTGTCCAGGTAGAGATTGTTCTCGTACATCCCGGAAAACGCGGTGAACAGGCCGGTCACCGAGCTTTGCACGGACGTCGCGGCGGCGGTGTACAACGCCAGGTCGCCCAGCGTGAGCCGTCCGCCGACCGCTTCCAGCGCGATGTACAACGCGATCGCCGAACCGGCCAGCGTGCTCAGCAACCCCCACGACGTCGAGCTGACATTCCGCTTCACGGTCAGCTTCCGCTGCCGTTCGTAGGCCACCACGCCCAGCTTCCGGAACCGGTCCACGAAGTACGGGCCGAGGCCGAACAGCTTGGTCTCCTTGGCATACGTGTCCGTGGTGACCAAAGAGGACAGATAGTCCATCCGCCGTTTGATCGGCGACATCATGAAGGTGAGCCAGAACGCCCGCGAACCGTACTTCGACTGCGAGATGAACGCCGGAATCGGGGCCAGCAAAGCGACCAGCGCGAGCAGCGGACTGATCGACACCAGCAGGGCGATCATGCTGGCGAAGGTGATCAGTGTCCGGATCAAGCCGAGCGCCGAGGTCATCATCGACAACGGACGGGTCGGCGCTTCCTGCGCGGCCTGACGCAGCATGTCGTACGACGTGGAACCCTCGAAATACGCCAGGTGCAGGTCGCTCGCGTGCCGCATGACCTGGTGCCGGATGGTGAGCGTCATCCGTTCCTGCAACAGGGATTGCGCGATCGTGGTGATCGCGCTGCTGATCGCGGTCGCCGCCAGCACGCCGAACTGGAACAGCGTGATGCGCACGATGTCCGCGGTCGACCCGCGATGCTGGATCGCCGCGACTACCGAGTCCAACAGGATCTTCGCGAGGTACGCGGTGACCGTCGGCAGCAGCCCGGACGCCAGCGTGACCGCCGCGAGCAGGATGGTCAGCGTCGGGCTCGCCTGCCAGGTCAGCTTCGCGACCTTCGGCAGGCCGCGCACGGTGCCCGCCACCGATGTGCGCATTCGCGACAGCCGCGCCCGCAGGCCTTTCGGCTGTTCCGGCTGCTCCGGTTCCGGGATGTCGACCGGCCCGGTGAGCCCGCTGTCCGGCACGGTTTGCGCCATCCGGCGGCGACCGCGGCGGCCCAGGACCATCTCGATCCCACCCCCACCGCCGGGGATCACGCCAGCACCGAACCGTGCAGGAAGACGTCGATGACCTCGTCAGTTGTCGGGGAACCGGGCATCGGGCGGGACTGCGTGAACAGCAGTGCCAAGAAAAGCGAAGCGGCCTTGTCGACCGGCAACCGCAGTCGGGCGGCG
Organism: Amycolatopsis echigonensis; assembly: GCF_014174495.1. Classification (GTDB taxonomy): domain Bacteria; phylum Actinomycetota; class Actinomycetes; order Mycobacteriales; family Pseudonocardiaceae; genus Amycolatopsis; species Amycolatopsis echigonensis. Next base: position 27,400 of record NZ_JACJHR010000048.1, on the reverse strand, counting down.
TCCGGGACGAACAGCTCCCGCACCGCGCGCTGCATCGCCTCGAGAGACTCTCGCCTGCTGTCCCCAGTCACCGACTTGCGGTTGCGCGCCTCCTCCGCCGACGCGCGCGGCCGTCCCTTCATGGTCGCGGCCATCACCGCGCCCATCCGCTGGAGGTGCGCGTTCATCGCTTCGGCAGCCTCCGCCAGCCGCTTCTCCAACGGCAGCGCAGCCGGGATCTCCCCGATCATCTCCAACGCCTCCGCCGGGTCGAGCGCGGCTTCCACGCACGCGTCGAACAGTTCGTCCTTGTCCGTGAAAACCCGGAAGATCGTGCCCTCGCCGATCCCGGCGGCCCGGGCGATCTGCGCGGTCGTGACCCCGCGACCGTGCTCGACGACCAGCGGAAGCACCGCGCGGACGATCATCCGCCGCCGGTCGTCCGGCGCCATCCCCGGCGCTCTTTTCCTCGTCTCCATGCTCGCCACGATACGGAGTGAGCGCTCACTCCGTCAACTGGATAAAGCGAAGGGCCAGATCCGCGCGGACCCGGCCCTTCGGCTCAGTACGTGATCGCGACCGCCGGATCGGCGAGCAGCGCGCCGACGTCGGCGAGGAACTCCGACCCCTGCTGCCCGTCGACCACCCGGTGGTCGAAGCTCAGCGACAGCTGCATCACCTTGCGCACCTTGATCTCGCCGTCGACCACCCACGGGGTGTCGCGGATCGCCCCGACCGCCAGGATCGCCGACTCGCCCGGGTTGATGATGGGCGTGCCCGTGTCGACGCCGAACACGCCGACGTTGGTGATCGTGAACGTGCCGCCCAGCATCGCCGCCGGCGTGGTTTTGCCCTCGCGCGCCACGTCGGTCAGCTCGGTGAGCGCGACCGCGAGTTCCTTGAGCGACAAGGAATCCGCGTCCCGGATCTTCGGCACCACGAGACCGCGCGGGGTCGCCGCCGCGATGCCGAGGTGCACGTAGTCCTTGTAGACGATCTCCTGCGCGGCCTCGTCCCACACCGCGTTGACGTCCGGCGTGCGCTTCGCCGCGAGGCATACGGCCTTCGCCGCGAACGCGAGCGGAGTGAGCTTGACGCCGCTGAATTCGCGCGACTTCTTGAGCTTCTCGCGCAGTTCCATCATCGGCGTGACGTCGACGGTGAGGAATTCCGTGACGTGCGGAGCGCTGTACGCGCTCTGCACCATCGCGGCCGCGGTCGCCTTGCGGACCCCCTTGATCGGCACGCGCCGCTCGCGGGTCGCCGGGTCGTAACCGGACTCCACAGTGGACAGTGCCGGTGCGGCGGAACCGTTGGCGGCGCGCTGGACGTCGTCGCGGGTGATCACGCCGCCGTCGGCGCTGCCGGTGAGCGAGTGCAGGTCGACGCCGAGGTCCTTGGCCAGCTTGCGGACCGGCGGTTTGGCCAGCGGGACGTAACCGCCGCGCGGGGTTTCCTTCACCGGTGCGGGAGCGGCCGCCGCCGGTGCCGGAGCGGCCGCCGCCGGTGCCGGAGCGGGCGTGGCGCTCTTGCGCGCCCGCCGGGTCGTCCCGGCCGCCTTGGAGCCGTAGCCGACCAGCGGCTTCATCTCCTCTTCGGCGGGAGCGGCGGGCTCGGTGGCGGCGGGCTCCGCAGCAGCGGGCGACGCCTTCCCGTCCGGATCCACGTCCACGGTCAGGATCGGCGTCCCGACCTCAACGGTCTGTCCCGGCTCCACGTGCAGCTCGGTGACCACCCCGGCCCACGGGATCGGCAGCTCGACCGCGGCCTTCGCGGTCTCGACCTCGACCACGATCTGGTTGACCGTGACCTTGTCGCCCGGCTTGACGCGCCAGGCGAGGATGTCAGCTTCGGTGAGCCCCTCCGCCGTGTCCGACAGGGGGAACTGTTTGTACTCAGGCATTTCTGTCAGAACCCCCTTACCAGGCGAGCGAACGGTCGACAGCGTGCAGGACCCGGTCGAGGTCGGGGAGGTAATGCTCCTCGAGCTTCGCAGGCGGGTACGGCGTGTCGAATCCGGTCACGCGCAGGACGGGGGACTCCAGGGAGTAGAAGCACTCCTGCTGAACGCGGGCAGCGATTTCCGAGGTCAGCGAGGATTCCGACGGCGCCTCGCTGACCGCGATGAGCCGTCCGGTCTTGCGGACCGATTCGAAAACCGGCCCGAGGTCGAGCGGCGAGAGCGTGCGCAAGTCGATGACCTCCAGCGACTTGCCCTCGGCCTCGGCGGCCGTGGCGGCGTCGAGGGCCACCTTCACCGACGGGCCGTACGCGACCACCGTGGCCGACGTGCCCTCGCGCACGACGTGCGACGAGAACACCCGCGACGGCTCCGTCGAGGTGTCGACCTCCATCTTCAGCGCGCCCGAGTGGTACAGCTTCTTGGGCTCGAAGAAGAGGATTGGGTCGTCCGAGCGGATCGCCTCCTGGATGCCCCAGTAGGCGTCGGCCGCGTTCGAAATCGACACCACCTTGAGGCCGGCGATGTGCGAGAACAGCGATTCCGGCGATTCCGAGTGGTGCTCCACCGCGCCGATCCCGCCGCCGAACGGCACCCGGATCACGACGGGCATCTTGACCTTGCCCTGCGTGCGGTAGTGCAGTTTCGCCAGCTGCGAGGAAATCTGGTCGAAGCCGGGGAAAATGAACCCCTCGAACTGGATCTCGCACACCGGCCGGAAACCGCGCACGGCGAGGCCGACCGCGGTGCCGATGATGCCGGATTCGGCCAGCGGCGTGTCCAGCACGCGCTGCTCGCCGAAGTCCTTCTGCAGTCCGTCGGTGATCCGGAAGACGCCGCCGAGCTTGCCGACGTCCTCCCCCATGATCAGGACCTTCGGGTCCTCCTCCATCGCGCGGCGGAGACCGAGGTTGAGCGCCTTGCCGATCGTGAGCTTCTGCAGATCAGTCATCAGTGCTCACCCGCCGTCGCGAAACCGTCGAGATACGACAGATACTCCGCGCGCTGTGCTTCGAGCACGGGCGAAGGTTCCGCGTACACCTGGGAAAACACCCGGTCCGGCGGCGGTTCCGGCATGTTGAACGTGTAGTCGCGCAGGTCCGCGGCGAACTGGTCGGCCTCGGCCTGGACGCTGTCGAAGAACGCCTGGTCGGCGTGCCCGCCGCGAGCCAGGAACGCGCGCACGCGCTCGATCGGGTCCTTGAGCTTCCACTCCTCCAGCTCGTCCGAGAGCCGGTAGCGGGTGGGGTCGTCGGTGGTGGTGTGCGCGTCCATCCGGTAGGTGAACGCCTCGATCAGCACCGGGCCGTTGCCGTGCCGGCATTCCTCCAGCGCCCACCGGGTCACGGCGAGGCAGGCGAGGACGTCGTTGCCGTCCACGCGGATGCCGGGGAAGCCGTAGCCGCGGGCGCGCTGGTAGAGCGGCAGCCGCGACTGGCGTTCGGTCGGCTCGGAAATCGCCCACTGGTTGTTCTGGCAGAAGAAGACCAGCGGCGCGTCGTACACCGCGGCCCACACGAAACCTTCGTGCACGTCGCCCTGCGAAGTCGCGCCGTCACCGAAGTAACAGATGGTGGCCTCGCCACCCTCGTCCCCGACTTTGCCTTCGAACTTCTGCCCCATCGCGTAACCAGCCGCGTTGAGCACCTGGTTGCCGATGACGATGGTGTACGGGTGGAACCGGTGCGCCTGGTAGTCCCAGCCGCTGTGGTCGGTGCACCGGAAAATCCCGATCAGCTCGCGCATGTCGACGCCGCGGGTGTACGCGACGCCGTGCTCGCGATAGCTCGGAAACGCCATGTCCTGCGGCTGCAGCGCGCGACCGGATCCGACCTGCGCGGCTTCCTGGCCGAGCAGCGGCACCCAGATGCCCAGCTGCCCCTGGCGCTGCATCGCGTTGGCCTCGCGGTCCGCGCGGCGCACCAGCACCATGTCGCGGTAGAGGTTCTTCAGCGTTTCGTCGTCGACGTCCTCGACGTAGCGGTCGAAACGCTCGGACGGGACCCGCTGGCCCTCGGGGGTGAGCAGCTGAGTGAGCTCAGCGCCACCTTCGCTTGTCGCTCGCAAACCGGCGATCACCTGTTCGGGGGAAGGTTGGGCCGCTACGGCCGCCGGCCCGTCTCCAGGTTCCGGGTGCGTCCACTGTTCGGACGGCATGAGCTGTTCTCCTCGGTGTCGGCGCCGCGAGCGGCCGCTTGTGGCGGCCACAGCGACTGCACCGGCGGGGACCGGCTCCTCGGGTCCGAGGCTCCCGGCCACCGTCGGCGTTGACGGTTCGTGGCCACATCCTGGCACGAGAATTGCTCCGATGGAGAGCGGCAGTTGCTGATTTGTTGCTGAGAAAACGTCGCTGAACAGGGGAAACGCTTGGAAGACCGAGTATGGGAGAGGCGATGGTCGGGCGGCCATCCCGGGCCCTACCTGCCCTCGTGCGTGGCTATCGCGGTGAGAACCGCGACAGCCACGCACGACGTTCAGTCGGACCGGTGACGTCGGTCACCGTGGCAAGATGGCGCTGTGGAACAAAAATCCGTACGCGAATCCGTGGTCTCGACGTGGATCAACGACGTCACGCCGAGCCTGTCCGGTCTGATCGCGATCCCCGCGCTGTCCCCGGCGTTCGACGCGGAATGGGCGTCGACCGGGCATCTCGCCGCCGCCGTCCAGCACGTCAAGAGCTATCTCGAAGGGCGTGACCTGCCGGGCGCGCGGATCGAGGTCGTCGAGCTGGAAGGCCGTTCCCCGCTGTTGTTCGTCGACGTGCCGGCCACCCCGGGCGCGACCGACAAGGGCACCGTCCTCATGTACGGCCACCTCGACAAGCAGCCCCCGGTCGGCGGCTGGTCCGAGGGGCTTGACCCATGGACGCCGGTCATCCGCGACGGCCGGCTGTACGGCCGCGGTTCGGTGGACGACGGCTACTCCGGGTACGCGGCCAGTGCCGCGGTGGAAGCGGTGCACGCGGCGGGAGGCGAGCACGCGCGTATCGCGCTGCTGCTGGAAACCGGCGAGGAATCCGGCAGCCCGGACCTGCCCGCTTACCTGGAGCACCTGAGCGGACGGCTCGGCGAAGTCAGCCTCGTCGTGTGCCTCGACGCGGGCGGCATGGACTACGACCGGCTGTGGCTCACCACCAGCCTGCGCGGCATGGTGCACCTGACGGTCACCGTCCAGCTGCTCGCCACCGCGCAGCACTCCGGTCTGGCCAGCGGCGTCGTCGCCAGTTCGTTCCGCATCCTGCGGCAGCTGCTGGAGCGGATCGAGAACGCGGAAACCGGCGAGATCAAGCTGTCCGAGCTGAACGTCGAGGTGCCGGCCAGCCGTCTCGCCGAGATCGAGGCGGTCGCGGAGGTGGCGCCGGAAGCGCTGCGCACCGCGTTCCCGTTGGTGAGCGGCGGAAAAACGGTCTCCGAGGACGCGCTTGAGCTGCTGCTGAACAACTACTGGCGGCCGACGCTGTCGATCATCGGCGGCGAAGGGCTTCCGCGGCCCGCCGAAGCAGGCAACGTGCTGCGGCAGAGCACCACGCTCACGCTCAGCTTCCGTCTGCCGCCCACCGCGGACGCGGAAGACGCGCTGGCCGCGATCAAGCGCGCGCTCACCACGGACGTTCCGTACGGCGCGAAGGTCACCATCGCCGAAGACCAGCAGGCGGAGAACGGCTGGAACGCGCCGGAGGAAGCCGCGTGGCTGACCGACGCGCTGCGCCGCGTCGACGACGAGGTGTTCGGCCGTCCGCACCGCGCCGCGGGCATGGGCGGGTCGATCCCGTTCATGGGCCTGCTCGGCGAGAAGTACCCGGAGGCGCAGTTCCTGGTCACCGGCGCGTGCGGCGCGGATTCGAACATCCACGTGCCGGACGAGTGGCTGAACTTGGACTACGCCCAGCAGGTCACCGAAGCGGTGGCGCACCTGCTGGACGCGCACGCCCGCAGCTGATCTCCCGGGTGCCTGCGCCGGTTACCGCCCGGCGCAGGCGCTCAGGCTCAGGCGACCTTGCCCAGCGCGTCGGCGACCCGGGTCTGCTCCGGCGCGAACCGCTGGTACGAGAACGGCGTCTCGTTGTTCCACGGGATCAGCTTGCCCGCCTTCACCGCCGGCAGCTGCTGCCAGGTCGGGACGCCGCCGAGCCCGTCCGGGCCGAGCGACAGCGAACCGCCGCGCGAGTCGTACATGATCACGTCGGCCGAGTACTTGCCGACGTTTTCCCAGCTCACCTGCTCGTAGTAGCCGCCCTGGCTTTCGTCGGGCTTCTCCGGCAGGACGAACTGCATTCCCATTTCCTGGTAGTGCTTCGAGGTCGCGAACTTCGCCGGGTTGGCCACGTACACCGTGTCCTTCTGCGCGGACAGGAGCACGACCTTGAGCCCGGCCGTCTTCTTGACCGCCTCGGCGAACTTGGCGTCCGCGGCCTCGTACATCTGTTTCGCCTGCTGGATTTCCGGCGTCGCGACGTTCGCGCCGAGCGCCTTGGCCAATGCCTCGAACTTCGCGATCCCTTGCGGCATCGTGATGTCCTGCAGTCCGATGCCGACACTCGGCGCGGCCTTGTCCACCTTGTCCGCCAAGGTGTCGGGCACGTACCACATCTGCTGCTTCAGGTACATCACGCTGACCAGCAGCTGCGGGTTCAGCGACACGAACTTGTCGAAGTTGAACTCGTTCCAGACGTTGCCCAGCGAGGTCACCGACTTCAGGTCGACGCCGCCTGCCTGCGGGTCCGTCTTGCCGTCCGGCAGCCGCGACGGGCCGAAGATGCCCACCGATTTCACGCCGAAGTCCCACAGCGCGGCAGCCGCGGTCACCTGCGCGACGATCCGTTGTGGACGCTCGCCGCTGAGCTTGCGGCCGCGGTCGTCGGTGAAGGACCACGTCGCGCCGCCACCGGCCGCCTGCTGGTCGTCTTTGTAGCCGCAGGCGCTCAGCAGGCCGAGCGTGCCCGCGGCCGCGGTGCCGGCAAGAAAACCGCGGCGGGACAGCCGCGCCGGGGAGAGGGTCATCGGAACTCCGGAGGATCGGGTGCGGTACCGCCTGAGGTTAGCCTTGCCTTAGGGTGAACGCCATGGTCCTCCTTGGGGAGCGCGTCACATCCCGGCGCTGGGGCGTCCGCGCGACAGTCCTGGTCGCGGCGCTCGTCGCCCTCGTCGCGGTGGTGGTGCTGTCGATCGCCTTCGGCTCGAACCGGTTGCCGGTCGGCAGCGTCTGGCACGCGTTGTTCTCCTACAGCGGCACGTTCGAAGACGTCGTGATCCGCGACGACCGGATGCCGCGGACGCTGCTCGGGCTCGCGGTCGGCGTCGGGCTCGGGCTGGCCGGCGCGCTGCTGCAGGCGATCACGCGCAACCCGGTCGCAGACCCCGGCCTGCTCGGCATCAACCACGGCGCGGCGGTCGCGATCGTCCTGGGCGGTGCGGTGTTCTCGGTGACTTCGCCCGAACGACTGGTGTGGTTCGCGTTCTTCGGCGCACTGGCCGGAACGGTCCTGGTCACGGTGATCGGCGGCTCGGTGAGCCCGCTGCGGCTGGTGCTCGCGGGCGTCGCGGTGCAGGCCGTGTTCGTCGGGATCAACCAGGGCATGCAGATGATCAACACGCACAGCCTCGACCAGATGCGGTACTGGCTTGTCGGCTCGCTGGTGAACCGGAACCTCGGCAGCCTCGCCGGACTGTTGCCGTTCTTCCTGGCCGCGCTGGTGATCGCCGGAGTGCTCGCCCGGCCGCTCAACGCAGTCGCACTCGGCGACGACAGTGCGCGCGGCCTTGGCGCGAATCCGGTGCTGACTCGCGCGGTCGGCATGATCGCGGTCGGCTTGCTCTCCGCGACCGCGACCGCGGCGTGCGGGCCGATCGCCTTCGTCGGGTTGATGATCCCGCACGTCGTGCGCGCGCTGGTCGGCCAGGACGAACGGTGGGTGCTGCCGTTGTCCGCGCTGCTCGGGCCAGTCTTGCTGCTCGGCTGCGACGTGCTCGGCCGGCTGCTCGGCGGTAACGGGGAAATCCAGGTGGGCCTGATGACGGACGTGGTCGGCGGCGTCGCCTTCGTAATCGTGGCGCGGCGGCTGAAGGCGGTGCGGCGATGAGGACCTGGGTGGTCGTCGGCTTGCTGACGCTGGTGGCGGCGGTGCTCTTGGTGCTCGCCGTGGGCACCGGAGACTACGAGATGTCGCCGCTCGAAGTCCTGCGAACGCTCGCGGGATCCGGCACGAAGGCGCAGTACCTTGTGGTCACCGGCCGCCTGCCGCGCGCGTTGGTGGCGATTTTCGTCGGCATCGCGCTCGCGCTGGCGGGCACGGTTTTCCAGACGGTGACCCGGAATCCGCTCGGCAGCCCGGACATCATCGGCTTCACCACCGGCTCGGCGACCGGCGGGATCATGATGATCCTGCTGTTCGGCGCGGGCCCCGGCCTGGTCTCCGTCGGCGCGGTCGCGGGCGGCCTGCTCACCGCGTTGCTGGTCACCGCGCTGTGCGCTCCGCACGGTTTGCTCAGCTCGCGGCTGGTGCTGCTGGGCATCGCGGTGAGCGCGGTACTGGCCGGGGTGAACGGCTATCTGCTGGTGCAAGCGAAACTCGAGGCCGCGGCACAGGCGGTCGGCTGGCTGACCGGTGACCTTGCCGGCCGCGACTGGAACTACTTCATCCCGCTGTGCCTGGCTGTCGTGGTGCTTTCGCCGTTCGTCTTCGTGCACCAGCCCGCGTTGCGGATGCTGGAAATGGGCGACGACGCGGCTGTCGCGGTCGGTGTCGCGGTGCCGCGAGTGCGTGCGGTGGTGCTGTTGGCCGCGGTCGCGCTGGCCGCTTCCGCGACCGCCGCGGCCGGGCCGATCCCGTTCGTCGCCCTTGCCGCACCCCAACTCGCCCGCCGCCTGACCCGTCGCCCCGGACCGAACCTGCTGGCCTCCGCGGCGATGGGAGCGGTACTGGTGCTGGCGGCGGACTTCGTCGGCCAGCGCGTCCTGGACGCTTCGCTGCTCCCGGTGGGCGTGGTCGCGGCCGCACTGGGCGGCGGGTACCTGTTGTGGTTGCTGGCGGTTTCCCGCCGCCGCCAGGTCGCGTGACTATGCCATGCGGGTGAGCTCGACCGAAACATCCAAAGTGGACTGACTGGCCCCGGTGAAAATCCCCTTCAACGGAGCCACATCCGCGTAATCCCGTCCGGTCGCGACCCACACGTGCCGCGGCCCGACCGGGATCGCGTTCGTCGGGTCGTGTGCCCACCAGCCGCCGGTCCACACGTCGACCCAGGCGTGGCTTTCGCCCTCCACCTTTTCGCCGAGCTTGGCCTCCGGCTTGGTGTGCAGGTACCCCGAGCAGTACCGCGCCGGAATGCCGATCGCCCGCAGCATCACCAGCGTGACGTGCGCGAAGTCCTGGCACACGCCTTCCCGCGCCCGCCACGCATCCGTCGCCGTGCTGTGCACACCAGTGGTTCCGGGCTGGTATTTCAGCTGCTCGTTCACCCAGCCACAGATCGCGAGCACCGCGTCCGCCGGGTCCAGTCCCTTGCGCAGCGCGCGGGCCTGTTTGGACAGTTCCTGGTCGTTCGGCGTGTACGGCGTCGGCGTCAGATACTCCGTGCGCTGGTCGCGGACGGTCTCGCTCTTCAGGTCCTTCCACGTCGCCGAACGCACCGGCTCCGCTTCGTCCGCGGTCTCCACCACGGACGTCGCGAGCACGGTGAACTCGGTGTGCGGCGCGTGCAAGTCGAACGACGTGACGTCAGTGCCCCAGTAATCGGTGTAACGGTAGGCCCGGGTCGCCGGGGAGGTTTCGATGCGAGTGGCCAAAGTGGTCTGCCGCCGGTCCGAACGCGGGGTGAGGCGGGCCTCGTTGTACGACTGGGTGGCCGGCGTCGCGTACCGGTAGCCGGTCCGGTGCGTCACCCGCAATTGCCAGCTCACAGGGACACCTCCGCGCCGCTCCACGCCACCCATGGCGACGTGTGGAAGTACTGGATGGACACCGCTTCCCCGACTTCCTTGATCGCTTCCTGCAGTCCGCGCAGCCGCCGCGGCAGGTCGTCCAGCAGGGCCGAGGGGTGGAGGAATTCCAGCTCGCTGCGGGCACGCCCGAGCAGCCGGACGGCCTCGGATTTTTCATTGCCCCGCGCGTTGATCCCCGGATCCAGCTGCCGCAGGCAATCCTCCGCCTGGCGCAGTGCGTGAAACACCGAGCGCGGGAATAACGTGTCCCGGAGCAGGAATTGCACCACGCGAGCCGCGTCAAGCGCGCCACGGTTCGTGCGCAGGTAAGTGTCCTGCGCACCCGCCGAGCGAAGAACGGTCATCCATCCCGGCGAGGAGGCGCGGTCGGAAACTCGCGAAAGCAGCAGCCGCACCACCATGTCGGCGCGTTCGACCGATCGGCCGAGCACCATGAACAGCCAGCCGTCGTCGCGGCTCATCGTGGAATCGGCGAGCCCGGCGAACATCGCCGCGCGTTCCTCCACAAAGGACAGGAAGGCGTGCGGTCCGGCGCGGCGGGCGTAACGCTGCCGGTCCGGCACCGCGTTCCATGTCGCGTTGAGGCATTCCCACAGCTCGGTCGACACGACCTCCCGCGCGCCGCGAGTGTTTTCCCGGGCGGAGTTGATCGAGCCGACGATGGACGACGGATTGTCCTTCGCGTAGGCGACCAGTTCGGTCAGCTTCCACACGTCGAGCGCGTCGCCCGCGTCGAACGGGATGCCGAGCACGGCGAGCAGCTGGCGGCTGACGTGGTCCGGATCGACGCTCGCGTCTTCCAGCAGCTGATGCACCGAGACGTTCAGGATGCGGGAGGTGTCGTCGGCGCGTTCGACGTAACGGCCGATCCAGTACAGCGACTCCGCGTTGCGGGCCAGCATCATGTTTTCCCTCCCTCAGCTCTGTTGTTGCTGTTGCTGCTGCTGCGACGTGGACAGTTCCGGCCCCTGCTCCGCCGCGACACCGTCCACAGCGGACATATCGCCGAGCGCGGGACGGTCGAGTTCCTGCTCCGACGTCGAGGACCGCGAAGCGAGCACCCAGGTGTCCTTCGACCCGCCGCCCTGCGACGAGTTCACCACGAGACTGCCCTCGGGCAGCGCGACCCGGGTCAGCCCGCCGGGCAGCACGAAAATGTCCTTGCCGTCGTTGACCGCGAACGGCCGCAGGTCCACGTGCCGCGGCGCGAGCCGATCGTCCACCTTGGACGGAACGGTGGACAGCTGCACGACCGGCTGCGCGATCCAGCCGCGCCGGTTCGCGCGGACCTTGCGGCGCAACGCGTCCAGTTCCTTTTTGGACGCTTCCGGCCCGAAGACGATGCCGTACCCGCCGGAACCCTCGACCGGTTTGATCACCAATTCGTCGGCGTGCTGCATGACGTAGTCGAACTCGTCGGGCAGCCAGCAGCGGTAGGTGTCCACATTGGGCAGAATGGGTTTTTCGTTCAGGTAGTAGCGCACCATCTCCGGCACGTACGTGTAGACGAGCTTGTCGTCGCCGACGCCGTTGCCGACCGCGTTCGCCACCACGACGTTGCCCGCGCGGGCCGCGTTGAGGATGCCGGCGACGCCGAGCACTGAGTCCGGCCGGTGGTGCACGGGGTCGAGGAAGTCGTCGTCGATTCGCCGGTAGATCACGTCGACCTGGCGTTCGCCCTCGGTGGTGCGCAGGTAGACCACGTTGTCGCGGCAGAACATGTCGCGACCCTCGACCAGCTCCACGCCCATCAGTCGGGCGAGCAGCGAATGCTCGAAGTAGGCCGAGTTGTAGACCCCGGGCGTGAGCACGACGACCATCGGGTCCGCGACGTTCGGCGCGGCCGCCGCTCGCAGTGCGCGAAGCAGATGTGACGCGTAGTCACCAACCGGACGGACCCGGTGTCGCGCGAACAGGTCCGGGAACACGCGCGCCATCGTGCGCCGGTTCTCCATCACGTACGACACGCCGGAGGGGTTGCGGAGATTGTCCTCCAGGACGCGGAAGGTGCCCTCTTCGTCGCGGACGAGGTCCACTCCGGACACGTGGATGCGCACCCCGTTGGGCGGTTTGATCCCGTAGGCCTCGCGATGGAAGTGCTCGCACGAGGTGATCAGCCGGCGCGGGAGCACGCCGTCGCGCAGGATCTGCCGGTCGCCGTAGACGTCGGCGAGGAACGCCTCCAGTGCGCGGACCCGCTGTGTCACGCCGCGTTCCAGCCGGGTCCATTCGGTCGCCGGGATGACGCGGGGCACGAGGTCGAGCGGAAACGGCCGCTCCTGGCCGGAGAGCGAGAACGTGATCCCCTGGTCCACCATCGCCCGGTCCAGCGCCTGCGAGCGGTTGGTGAGATCGCTGGCGTCGAGCGCGGCGATCGAGCCGTACAGCGCTCGGTAGGGGCCGCGGACCGTGCCGTCGGGCGCGAACATCTCGTCGTACGCGCCGGCGTGCGGCCGCTCCGGGGCGAGGTAGCCGTCGAACTGCGCGCCGGGCCGGGCCGCGCGGCGGCCTTTCACCGTTCGCGCACGTCGTCCGGCTGGTGGCAGCCGGGGACCGGGGTTGCTGTTCATGGGGGACATCCTGACTTACCGCGCCGAGCGGCCGTGACACCCGTCTTCCGGCAAGTCCTGTGCGAAACTTCCCCGTGACGCAGCAGTGCTGTGCATACCCGCTTGCGAGTGGCAATATGCCAGCTCTCAGCCCTTGAGAACTACGAGGAGTGACGAAGTGGCCCGAGGACAGCAAATGAAGGCGCTCGCCCTTCTCCCCGCTTTCGCGCTGGTCGGCATGACGATGGCGTGCGGCGCGGGCGGCAACGGAGCCGGCGGCGACGCGGGTTCCAGCCAGGCTCCCGGCGGAACCGAAAGCGCGCCGACCGCGCAGAAGGACGCGGCGCTGGCCGCGATGGTGCCCGCCGACATCAAAGCCGACGGCAAGATCGTGGTCGGGCAGGACCAGACCTACCCGCCGAACGAATTCGTCGAGAACGGCAAGGCGACCGGCTTCGACGTCGACCTCGGCACCGCGGTCGGCCAGGTGCTCGGCGTGCAGACGGAGTTCCAGAACTCGGCGTTCGACGGCATCATTCCCGGTATTTCGGCGAAGAAGTACGAAATGGGCATCTCGTCGTTCACGATCAACGCCGAGCGGATGCAGACCGTCGACATGATTTCGTACTACAGCGCGGGCACCTCGCTCGCCGTGCTCAAGGGCAATCCGGACAAACTGTCGGTGGACGACCTGTGCGGCAAGAACGTGGCCGTGCAGAAGGGCACCACGCAGGTCGACGATCTCGGCAAGCGCAACACCGCGTGCACCAAGGCGGGCAAGCAGCCGATCAACATCACCCAGTTCCAGGCCCAGACCGACGTGAACCTGGCGCTGACCGCGAAGCGCGTGCAGGCCGAACTGGCCGACTCGCCGGTGATCGACTACGCGGTGAAGCAGACCGGCGGTCAGCTGGAGTCCGCGGGCGCGCCGTACGACACCGCGCCGTACGGGATCGTGCTGCCGAAGGGCAGCGGCGACTTCGCCAAGGCGGTGCAGGGTGCCGTCCAGAAGCTGATCGACACCGGAATCTACAAGAAGATCCTGGACAAGTGGGGCTTGTCGGGGTCCGGTGCCATCACCAAGTCGGAGATCAACCCGTCCGCTTCCTGAAGAAACTGAGGACGTAGTTACTCGTGTCCACTCCCCCTGGCCCCGCCGAATCCTGGCAGGAGGTCGACACCACCCCGATCAAGGCGGTCCCGGTCCGGCATTACGGACGCTGGATCGCCGGCGTGATCATTTTGTTCCTCGCGTTCATCGTGATCCGCAGCGTTGTCACGAATTCCGCGTTGCAGTGGCCGGTTGTCGGCGAGTATCTCTTCGACAACCGGATTCTCAACGGCTTGCGGAACACGTTGGTGCTCACGGTGATCTCGATGATCATCGGCATCGTCGGCGGCGTGCTGCTCGCGGTGATGCGGCTGTCGCCGAACCTGCTGATGTCGGGCGCGGCGTCGGTGTACATCTGGCTGCTTCGCGGCACGCCGCTGATCACTCAGCTGGTGATCTGGAACTTCCTGGCGCTGGCGTATTCGAAGATCGGCCTCGGCATTCCGTTCGGGCCGACCTTCATCAGCTGGGACACGAACACGCTGATCAACCAGTTCGTCGCCTCGTTGCTCGGCCTCGGCCTGAACGAGGCGGCGTACATGGCGGAAATCGTCCGCGGCGGCATCCAGTCCGTGGACAGCGGCCAGCTGGAGGCGGCGTCCGCGCTGGGCATGAGCCGGGGCAAAACCTTGCGCCGGATCATCCTGCCGCAGGCGATGCGGGTGATCATTCCGCCCACCGGCAACGAAACCATCTCGATGTTGAAGACCACGTCACTGGTCGTCGTCATCGGGTACTTCGAGCTGATGGTGTCGGTACAGACGATTTATTCGCAGAACTACAAGACAGTTCCGCTGCTGATCGTCGCGGCGACGTGGTATCTGTTCATGACGTCAGTGCTGACGGTTATCCAGTTTTACATCGAGCGGTATTTCGCCCGCGGCACTTCACGGGCGACCGCGCAGAAGAACAGGTGGGGAGCGCGAATGCTGGGCTACCGCTTCGGTCGCGGCGGCAGCGGAGGTGCGGCGCGTTGACCCCAGTCGTTTCCGCACAGAAGGTGTGCAAAAGCTTCGGCTCGCTCGACGTACTGAAGGGCATCGACCTGGAAGTGCACGAGCGAGAGGTGATCTGCCTGATCGGCCCGTCCGGTTCCGGCAAGTCCACTCTGCTGCGCTGCATCAACCACCTGGAGAAAATCGACGCGGGCCGGCTGTATGTCGACGGAGTGCTGGTCGGCTACCGCGAACGCGGCGGTCGCTTGCATGAGCTGCGAGACAAGGAAATCGCGGCCCAACGCAAGGACATCGGCATGGTGTTCCAGCGGTTCAACCTGTTCCCGCACATGACGGCGCTGGAAAACGTCATGGAGGCTCCGATCCAGGTTCGTGGCGAGCCGAAGACGCGAGTCCGGGAGCGGGCCCAGGAACTGCTGGAACGAGTCGGTCTGGCGGACAAGGCAAGGTCCTATCCAGGCCAGCTCTCCGGCGGTCAGCAGCAACGGGTCGCCATCGCTCGCGCGCTGGCGATGCAACCGAAGCTGATGCTCTTCGACGAGCCAACGTCCGCTTTGGACCCGGAATTGGTGGGCGACGTCCTTGGCGTCATGCGCCAACTGGCCAAGGACGGCATGACGATGGTCGTGGTAACCCACGAAATGCAGTTCGCCCGCGAGGTAGCCGACAAGGTCTTCTTCATGGACGGCGGGGTTATCGTGGAGTCTGGTTCTCCGGAACAGGTCATCGGGGATCCGAAGCATGAACGGACGAAGTCGTTCTTGGCTCGGGTGCTGAGTCCGAACGCTTGAGTTTTGCGGGAGGCCGCCCGGAGATTCTCCGGGCGGCCTTTTTACTGCCCTGAGCGCAGCTCGCTCTCCAGCTGCTGCACCTTATTCGCCATCTCCTGCGGCCCAGCGCCGGCCAGACTGATCCATCCGGACTTGTCCACGCCGAACAGCCTCGTTGCGCCGACGCTTCCCGCGACTGTCCCGGACCGCGATGTACAGCCGCCCAAAGTACGTATGCGGCTTATCAAGCCACTGCAGCACCTGCTTAGCGTCTCGAATACTCGGACTCGTCCGTCCGGACGGCTGTGAAGAATCCAGGTAATCGACCGTTCCGCGGAGAAATTCGTTGTACGCGGTGGTGGCGCGGTCCGCGGCCTTCGAGTATTCGGTCGTGACGGTGTCTGAACCCGGCTGGCCGAGCTGCGCGAACTGAAGTGCGATGGTCCGGGCCTTCGCGTACTCGTTGTCCAAGCTGTCCTCGAGCTGCCGGATGACCTTGTCCATCGCCTCCGGGTTGAATTCCCAGCCGCCGTTGGACGCAGCCGCCGCGAAGTCCGCCTTGGCCTGACCCGACCCGAGTGCTCCGAAATTCGGCGGAGGCGGCGGTTGAGGCGGCGGCACCGCCGCGTTGCCTCCCCGCACGGGCCGCGGTTCCTGGGTGCAGCCTACCCTCTGTTCTTGATCAGCTTCGCCGCGTGACCATAGCAGGCACGAACCGCCCAAGAAGGTGCTTATCGGAAGATCGTCCGGACAAGTGGATCACTTCGGTAGCCAACCACGCGCGTTCAGTAGCCACCGCGAAGGACGGTCGCGCACTACTCCACCAGGCCCCTTGCTCATCCGCCCTTGATCCGATTCCCTGAGGGCCGAACGATCGTGGGGAGAAGGGGCTCGTGCCGACCGATACGACCTTGCCGCCGCTTGATCCGTTTGCCGGGGTTCCCGACAAGCGGTACGAGGTGAAAGCCGCGGACCTGCTGAAACCTGGCAGCAGCGGCCTCCTGCGCTGGAGACGGCAGGCCACCAACGCGCCGATCGTGCAGGTCGAGGACGCCTACATCACCGGCACGCTCGATCTTCGCGCCGCTGACCTCAATTTTCTCTTCCAATTCGAACGCTGCCGGTTCGAGCATCCGCCGGACGTGCGCGAGGCGACTCTTCTCGGGCTCGTTTTCCGGAAATGCTGGTTACCCGGACTACGGGCACGCAATTTGCGCAGCCGGAATGACGTCCGGTTGATTCGCAGCGTTATCGAAGTGGCCGCGGACTCGTTCGAGCTCGAGACCACGACCGTGCAGCGCGGGGATGATCGCGAGCGCGGGATGCCGAACGCCGCGGTCAACCTCACCGACGCGGTGATCGACGGGTCGGTCGTGCTCACGAGGACCACGATCAGCCATCCGCACGGGAAGGCGATTCAGGGCGACCGGCTGGTGATCACCGGTGCCCTGCTGGCCTATCGCACGGTCGCGAAGGGCGAAGTACGGCTGCCGGGCATGCGGACCGGCGGTAACGTCAACTTCTCCGGCGCTACGTTCGACAACCCGGATGGCTTCGCGTTCAACGGGAACGGGTTGCACATCGGCGGCAGTCTGCTGTGCGAGGTCGACAACTACGGACCGGCCAGTGAGCGGAAAAGGTTCTCCGCCAAGGGAGTCCTCTACCTCCCCAGCGCCACTGTGGACAGTGACATCGTCATGCGCGAAGCGCGGCTTCAGGTCGACCAGCGCGGGCCGATCGCCGTGGACGCCTGGAAATCCGGCGATCCGTACCTCGATCCGCGGCCGGCGTTGGTCGCGGACCGGCTGAAGGTCGACGGCAATCTCGAGTTGTCCGACGGGCTCCGGGCGTTCGGCACGCTCCGCATGGTCAACGCGCGCATCGGCGGGTCGCTTAGGCTCGCCGGCGCGGAGATCACCATGGTGCGCGGCCGCGCGACGCCGTATTACGACCGGGCGCTGCACCTCGACGGGTCCACGATCGGCGGCGACATCGAGGCGACCAACCTTCGCGTGCCGGTCGGGCAGTTGAGGCTCGCGGACGTCACGGTCGGCGGCAACTTCCTCGCCTGGAACTCGATGTTCCTCCACCCGGGCCGGGACGCGTTTTCCGCGCGGAGAGCCAAAATCTCCGGAAACTTCCAGCTGACCGACGCCACGCTGCAGGGCACGCTCCGGCTCCAGGGCGCGGAAATCGGCGGCAGCGTGAACATGTTCGGCACGTTGCTGACCGAGCCGGGTCAACGGAAATCAAGCAGCTTCTCCCTCGACATCCGCACTGCGCGGATCGGGCGTGACTTGGTGCTGACCGAGGACAAAGACCGGCCGTTCCTGGCTGAGGGCGGCGTAAACCTCGATGGCGCGCAGATCGCGCGCAGGCTGGACATGAACGGCGCGAAGCTGGGATCCCTTCCCCCGCACGGGATCGCGCTCGACGCCAGTGATGTCACGGCGGACGAATTCGTGCTGTCTCCCGCGGAACCGCCGACTGGGTCGGTACGGCTGCGCAGGGCGCATTGCGGTGCGCTGGACGACAACGAGGAGATCTGGAACGCCACCGACGGCCTCGAACTCGAGGATTTCCGTTATGACGCCTTGAAACACGGCATCGCGCTCGACGACGACAAAGCGCTGGACCACCGGATCGAGCTGCTCCGGAAGGCAATGCGCGGTTACCGCCCTGGCCCGTACGACCAGCTCGCCGCGACCCTGCGCGCAGCCGGAAACGAAGAGCACGCCTCGACGGTCGCTCTGAGAAAGCAGCAGTTCCGCTACGAAGCACTCGCCAAGGGCTTCAAGTTCTTTGGCCCCGGCGTCCGCGTCTGGAGCTGGCTGCAGCGATCGATGGTCGGCTACGGCTTCCGTCCGGTGCGCGCGCTCGGCTGGCTGTTGACGCTGCTGGTGCTCGGCAGCCTGTGGTTCGGGCTCGGCAAGGACGACTGCGTCAACGACCACACCGGCCGCTATATGACGAGCGGTCCGCGCTGCCTGGTCAACCAGCAGGACTCCGGCCTCCAGTGGAACCCGGTCATCTACACCGCCGACCTGCTGGTGCCGATCGTCGACTTCGGCAACAAGTCGCGCTGGTACATGCACGGGGCGGACAACTGGGTGGCGGCCGGGTTCACCGCGTCCGGCTGGATCCTCGCGACGACCGTCGCGGCGGGCGTGAGCCGGATGCTGCGCCGGGAGTCCTGATCGCATACTCTGGGTATGTGAATCCTGATGCGACGGGGCAGATCGAGGTCAGCGCCGCTCCGGCGAAGGTGTACGCGCTGGTCAGCGACCCCGGCGCGCTGGCGGGGGCGGCCACCGAGTACTGCGGCCACCGCTGGCTCGGCGGTGCGACCGCCCCGGCGGTGGGTGCGAAATTTCGCGGCCGCAATCGCCGTGGCGTGCGGCGTTGGTCGACTACCACGGTGATCACGGCCGCGGACGAGGGACGCCGATTCGCCTTCGACGTCAAGCTCGGGCCGATCCCGGTCTCTCGCTGGGAGTACCTGATCGAACCCGCCGGCGACGGCTGCGTGGTCACCGAGAGCATGTGGGACCGGCGGCCCGGCTGGTTCACGCCGTTGACCGTGGTGGCCACCGGGGTCAAGGACCGTTCGGCGACCAACCGCGTCAACATCGAGGAGACGCTCGCGCGGATCAAGAGCGCCGCCGAGTAGCACTCACTCCACGAACCGCGACCAGAACTCCACGACCCGGACGTTCGCCGGTTGCTCCCCGAGCGGCTCCCCGCCGAACTCGTGCCGCAGGTAGCTGCGCAGGTCCCAGCCGTAATAGACCACATCGGTCTGATACACCGACAGCACCGGATACCCGGATTCCCCGGCCGCCGCGGGCAGATACCGGTGCCCGCACACCGGCACCAGTTGCGGCACCGTCGCCAGGTGCCGTCGCGCGACCGCCAGCGCGTTGCACATCGACCGCGGCCGGTTGCCCCATTCGGGAAGCCACAGGTCGTTGTTCTCGACGTCGTACAGGACACCGTCGACGGGCCAGTCCAGGCGTTTGCGCAGCTGGTCCGGGTCGCCGTGGCGCCAGTCCGGCCAGCGGTCGCCGACCGGCACGCCCGCGGTGAGGAAAATCCGGTGGTCTTCGGAAAACGTGAACCCGAACTGGTCTTCGACGTCGCTCAGTTCGGCGGGCGTGAGGCCAGGCCGCAAGGGCTCGCCGAGATTCTGCTGCAGGACGCGGGCCTCCTCCACGGTGAAGGCTCCGGCCGGCTGAACGTGTGTCATGCCCGAAGCGTACGGAGCGCCAGGCCGCGTCCGCGCGTCCTTTTTCGCTGGAATGGGCTCCCTCGCCGGGGTGAGGTTCTTCTCTCCAGCCGTGGTTGACGGAACACTGCGTGACCGGATGTAGTTCACTCTCCCCGTGACTTCCTCACCGCAAGCCCGGCAAGCCCGCGTGCGCGCGCCCGAGCTGACCGGCGACGTCTGGCTCAACACCGGCGGTCGCCGGCTGTCCCTGGCGCAGCTGCGCGGACGCGTGGTGCTGCTGGACTTCTGGACCAGCGGCTGCATCAACTGTCTCCACGTGCTGGACGAACTGCGTCCCCTGGAACAGGAATTCGCCGACGTCCTGGTCACCGTCGGGGTGCACTCGCCGAAGTTCAGCCACGAGGGCGAGCGCACGTCGATCGAGGCCGCGGTGCGCCGGTACGAGGTGCAGCATCCGGTGGTCAACGACCCGAAGATGGAGCTGTGGTCGCAGTACGCCGTGCGGGCCTGGCCGACGCTGGTCGTCGTGGACCCTGAGGGCTACGTCGTGCACGTCGCGGCCGGCGAAGGCCACGGGGAAGCGCTACGCCGCGTGATCGCCGACCTCGTCGCCAAGCACGAGGCGAAGGGCACGCTCCGGCGCGGCGGCAACCCGTACGTGCCGGTCGAGGAGCAGCGCACGGAACTGCGTTTCCCCAGCAAGGCCGTGGTCACCGCGGGCGGGCGGATTCTGGTGGCGGACACCGGACATCACTCGATCGTCGAGTTCGCTTCGGATGGCGAGACGGTCATCCGCCGCTTCGGCAGCGGCGTGCGCGGGACGCAGGACGGGCCGTTCGACCTGGCCCAGTTCGCCGAACCGTCCGGAATCGCCTTGCTGCCCAACGAAGTCGCGCAGCGCGTCGGCTACCACGCCGTGGTCGCGGACACCTCCGGACACCGCCTGCGCGGCCTCGACCTCAACACCGGCGAGGTGAAAACCATTGCCGGCACCGGAAAACAGTGGCGCGACGGCACCGACACCGGCAAGGCCCTGGACATCGACCTCACCAGCCCGTGGGACGTCACCTGGTGGGCGCCCGCGGGCGGCGTGGTGGTCGCGATGGCCGGAAACCACACGCTGAGCGTGTTCGACCCGGTCTCCGGCGACATCCGCCGGTTCGCCGGCACCACCGTCGAGGGCCTGCGCGACGGCGACGCGCACGAAGCGTTCTTCGCGCAGCCGTCCGGATTCGCCGTGGACGGCCAGAAACTGTGGTTCGTCGACGCGGAAACCTCTGCCCTGCGCTGGATCGAACCGGCGGGCGAGTCGTTCACCGTGCACACCGCGGTCGGCACGGACCTGTTCACCTTCGGGCACGCGGACGGCCCGTCCGACCAGGCGCTGCTGCAGCATCCGCTCGGCCTCGCCGTGCTGCCCGACGGCCGGGTCGCGATCGCCGACACCTACAACGGTGCGATCCGCCGCTACGACCCGTTCACCCGCGACGTCACGACGCTCGCGACCGGGTTCGCCGAACCGCAGGGCCTGGTGCGCCACGACGGCGAGCTGTACGTCGTGGAGTCGGCCGGCAACCGGGTTACCCCGCTCGGGGGCAATGGCCAGGCGACCGCCGTCGCGGGCAGGCGGCAAGCCGTGCAGCGCCCGCCGACGGTGCTCGCTCCCGGCGAGGTCGAGTTCTCCGTCGTTTTCACGCCGCCGCCGGGCGAAAAGCTCGACGAGCGCTACGGACCTTCGACGCGGCTGGAGATCACCGCGTCGCCGCCGGAACTGCTCGCCGACGGAGCCGGGGTCGGCACCGACCTGGTGCGGCGGATCACGTTCGCCGCGGGCGCGACCGAAGGGGTCCTGCAGGTCGTGGCACAGGCCGCGAGCTGCGACGACGGCGGCGAGCACCCGGCGTGCCGGATCACCCGGCAGGACTGGGGCGTCCCGGTGCGGTTCGAGGACGGAGGAGGGAAGGCGCTGAGCCTGATGATGGCGGGCGAGCCCAAGGCCCCGGCAACCGGTCAGTAGCATGGCGGGCGTGCCGGACACGCCGAAGCTCGAGATCCAGATGCTGCACGACCGCGTTCTCGTGCGGTTGTCGCAGGAGGAAGGCGAGCGCCGCAGCAGCGGTGGCATCGTGATTCCCGCCACCGCGCAAGTCGCGCGCAGGCTGCTGTGGGGTGATGTACTGGGTGTCGGCAACAGCGTGCGGAACGTCAAGCAGGGAGACCGGGTGCTCTTCAACCCGGAGGACCAGCTCGAGGTCGAGATCCAGGGCGAAGGCCATCTGGTGATGCGAGAGCGCGACATCCACGCGGTGGCCACGGAGCGGACCGAACACGGCACGGGGCTGTACCTGTAGCTCCCGTACCAGGGGAGGCAGGCGTTGCGTGAGGAAGACCGTTCGTCGGCGTCTTTCGCCGACGACCTGCTGAGCGACGAGCTGCTGAACGATCCCGCCCTGGTCAGCGAGCCGGATCTGGCCACGGAAATCTTCGCGGTGGCCGACGCGCCTCCGCCGCCGGACACGCCTTTCCGCCGCTTCCGCAAACGCGTCGGCCGCACGTTCATGATCGTCGGCTGTCTGCTCGGGCTGTTCGTGCTGCTCTACAGCATCGACCTGATGACCAGCGCCGGCGACGTCCCGCGCGGCGTGCGGGTGGCCGGGATCGACGTCGGCGGCCTTTCCTACGCCGAGGCCGAAGCCAAGCTGCACACCGAACTCCAGCCGCGGCTGACCCGTCCGGTGCCGGTCCACGCCGGCGACGTCACCGCGACGCTCGTGCCCGCGGATTCCGGGCTCGGCCTCGACTGGCCGGGCACGCTCGCCCAGGCCGGACACCAGCCGTGGAGCCCGGTCACGCGGCTGCTGTCGTTCTTCACCACCCGCGAGGTGGGCGTCGTGACGCGCAGCGACCAGCTCGAGGTGGCCGACGCGGTCAAGCAGCTCGCCGGAAAGCAGCTCAACCATCCGCTGGTCGAGGGCAGCATCGGGTTCACGCCGAAGGGCTCGGACGGCGTGACCGCGTATGCGGTCGAGCCACGGCAGGGCCAGCAGCTGACCGACGTCCAAGCCGCGGTGCAATCCGTCGTGGCGGACTGGCTTTCGCCTCGCGGGGTGACGCTGAAGATGGCGGTGACGCCGCCCCAAACCACTTCCGCCGACGTGCACCGGTTGCTGGACACCGTGGTCGCGCCCGCGGTCGCCGCTCCGGTCGTGCTGCACGGACAGGGCAAGGACAGCACGTTGGAGCCGTCCGCGATCGCGTCGTCGTTCCAGTTCCAGCCCAACGGAGGCGGCGGTCTCGAACTGCGGATCGATCAGGAGAAGCTGCGCGCGGCCGTCCAGCCGGATCTGGCGTCCACCGAGGCGGACAGCAAGGACGCGCAGATCAGTCTCGACTCCGGCGTACCGACCGTCACGCCGTCCGAGGACGGGCGAAAGATCAACTGGGCCACCACTTTCAAGTCCCTCACCGACGTGCTCGCGAAGCCGGCCGGCCGCGATCTGCCGGTCGCCTACGACCAGAAGCATCCGACGCTGACCACCGACGGCGCGAATGCGCTGGGCGTCAAGGAGGTCATGGGCGAGTACACGACCGGCGGGCTCAGCGGTCCGGCCGCGGCGAACGTCGCCACGCTCGCCGGACGCATCAACGGCGTCCTCGTGAAACCGGGAGACTCGTTCAGCCTCAACGACCATCGGGGTGACGGCTACGCGTCCGCGCCGGTTGACGAAGACGGCACCGGCCCGGCGGTGACCGGCGGCGGACTGTCGCAGCTTTCGTCCACTTTGTACAACGCGGCCTACCTGGCCGGCCTCGGCGACGGCGGCCACGCGACGCACGACCACTTCATCAACCGCTACCCGGCGGGCCGCGACGCGGTGGCGGTGGACAGCTCGGGCAACGCCGTGGATCTCAAGCTGGCCAACACCGATCCGACCGGGTTCGTGATCCAGGCGAGCGTCAGCGGCGACTCGGTGACGGTGAAGATCTGGGGTACCAAGCACTATCGCGTCGAAGGCCGCAGCGGCGCGCCGTCGAACCAGGTGCCGCCGCCGGTGCAGGTCGGGCCTGGTCCGGACGGTCAGTGTCACGCCTCGCCGGGCGCGTCCGGGTTCACCGTCAGCGACACGCGGGTGTTCTACGACCTGGCCAGCGGCGGCGAGGTCCGCGAGGAAAGCCGCAGCACGACGTACTCGCCGCAGCCGATCGTCATTTGCTGAGCCGTGCCGGGGCTTGCGCCCGCCAGGACTCAGTGAGCAGTTCCCGCAGCTGCTGCGGATCGACGCGGTCGAGGTGCACGAGAATCGAGCCGTGGCCGTCGTAATGCGGCGTGGTGAAGAAGGCCGGATCGCCCGACGCGAGCAGCGCGGCTTTCTCGTCCAGACCGACGAACAGCACCAGCCCGCCTTCGGCCTCGGTGCGCAGCCGCGCGTACCCCTTGCCCGCCACCTTCAGCGCGGGCGTGCGGTACCAGGTCGCCACCTCGGTTTCCGGCAGCTCCGCCTGTGCCCACGCGGTGACGTCGTCCCAGGTCATCGTCATGCCGCCCATCGTGCCCTGCTTGTCCGCACGCGGTCTTGGAGAAACGAGAGGAGCCCTCGCCTGGTGGACGAGGGCTCCTCGGCGGTGCTGAGTTACTGAGCTACTGACTTACGGAGTCGCGGTGATCCGGTCCGCGGGCGGCGGAGCGATGCCCGGGTGCGCGCCGAGATACGCGATGAACGCGTCCAGGTCCACCGGCCCGCCCGTGAGGTCGGTGCCCTTGGTGAACTCGGTGAACCCGTCGCCGCCGGCGGCGAGGAAGTTGTTCACCGACACCCGGTACTTGGCGGCCGGGTCGACCGGCGTGCCGTTGACCGTGATGTTCGATACCCGGGAGCCGATCGGCGCGGACGCCGAGTACGCGTAGTGCAGGCTCTTCGAGATCTGCAGGATCTTGGTGCCGCCGGTCTGGCCCCACTGCTGTTCCAGCACGTTCTTCAGGTTCGCGCCGGTGAGCGTGATCGTCTGCATGATGTTCGAGAACGGCTGGACGCTGAACGCCTCGCCGTAGGTGACGACGCCGTCGCCTTCCCCGGCCGGCGACGACTTGTACGTCAGGTCGGCGCGGATGCCGCCCGGGTTCGTCATCGCGATCACGGCGTTGTTGGACTTGGTCGCTTCGAGCTGGCCGTCGGCGATCACGTCGCCGAGCGGCGATTCGCCGGACGGCCCGCCCGCCGCGGGCAGGTCCGCGGTGATGGTGCCAACCTGCTTGTTCGCGATCGGCGCGGCCTTCGTCCTGGCCTCGTCGACCAGCTTCGTCACGGCCGGGTCCGGCGTGACGTCGCGGGTGACGATTTCGTTGTGCGCCTTGGTCTGCGACCGGATCACGTCACGCGTGCGGCGGTCGATCTTCAGGTCCACGACCGACAGCAGACGGCCGAAGGACGCGCCCTGGATCACCGGCCGCGGCTGGCCGGCCGGGTCGTTGATCACGCAGTTGTACTGCTGGTGGCTGTGCGCGGTGAAGATCGCGTCGACCTTCGGCGTCACGTTCTTCGCGATGGTCGAGGCTTCGCCGTTCGGCTGCACCTTGCAGTCGTTCGGACCGGCGCCGGGCAGCGCTTCGTCGCCCTGGTGCAGCAGCACGACCTGGGCCTTCACCCCGAGCCGGTCGAGGATGTCCGCGGTGCGGTTGATCGCCTCGACCTCGTCGCCGAACTTGAGGCCCTTGATGGCTTCCGGCGTCACGACCGACGGCAGGTCCTTGAGCGTCGCGCCGATGACGCCGACCGGAACGCCGCCGGAGAACTGGATGCTGAACGGCAGCAGCGCGGGCAGGCCGTTGTCGAAGTACACATTGGACCCGAGCAGCGGGAAACGCGCGCCGTCGTAGGTCTTGCGGAACTGGCAGCCGTCGGTCTTGTTGCAGCCGCCGAACTGCATGCGCAGCAGTTCCTGGTAGCCCTCGTCGAACTCGTGGTTGCCCACCACGGAAGCCTTCACGCCGAGTTCGTTGAGGAAGTCCATGGTCGGCTCGTCGTGGAACAGCGCCGAGATCACCGGCGACGCGCCGATGTTGTCGCCCGAGGACAGCACCATCGAATTGCGCGCCTGCGCCTCGAGCTGCTTGACGTGCGTCGCCAGGTAGGCCGCGCCGCCCGCGTCCACCTTGGTCCCGTCCGAGAGCGTGATCCGGCCGCTCGATCCGGACGGCGGTTCGAGGTTCCCGTGCAGATCGTTGAGCGCGATGATCCGGACGTCAGTGGTCTGTGCGGCCTCGGCTGGCGCGCTCGTGACGGCCACAGTGGCCAAAGCGGCCGCGGCGGTGGCCGCGAGCCGGGTGAAGAGCTTCATTTTTCCTCCGGTGTTCGCGCCCGCCTGACCCCTGATGCGGACGCCCGGCGAAGCAGTCTGCCCAAATCGGACGATCCTGACCAGGGCAGAACGGCTAGTACGGGAGGAAATTTTCGGTAACGTTCGGCCGCGCCTCGCCGATTTGTGCGGTGAGTGCCGAGGGAGGCAAATGGAACTGCAACTCGTCGTGCTGGTGCTCGGCGTGGTCCTTTTGCTGATCGGCGGCACCGTCTTCGCGGCCTGGCGCTCGGAGCGGGTGGACCGGGACGACGAACCGCCTTCGGGCGACGGCTGACCGATCGGTCGGCGGCTGCTCGGCCATCTGGCCGATCCGTGGTCCAGACCCTCCGGCTCTTCGACCGAAGTGCTCGAGCGGCAAGATCAATAGCGTTCCTGGCATGACGAACGCACAGGTCACCGCCCTGCAGTACGGGTTCATCGGGTTCCTCGCCGTCTGGGCGACGATCCTGATCCCGCAGCTCGTGCTCCAGTTCGCGCGGCACGGCCGCCTGCGGCCGCGCAGCCTGGCGACCACGGCGGCGGTCCTGTTCTACGCGTGCATGGCGCTGGCGGTCGTCTTCCTGCCGCTGCCCGGCCCGAACAGCAGGCGGCTGGAGCAGACCGTGCAGCTGGAGCCGTTCCAGTGGATCGCGGACATCCACACCGAGCTGGTGAAACACGGCCTCCCGGCGGCGGACTGGTTCACCACGCAGACGTTCCAGCAGGCCGCGATGAACGTGCTCCTGTTCGTCCCGCTCGGTTTCTTCGCCCGGGTCCTGTGGCGGCGGGGCCTGGTGGGCGCGCTGGCGATCGGCTTCGCGGCCTCACTGGCCGTCGAGATCACCCAGCTCACCGCGAACTTCGGGACCGCGCCGTTCGTCTACCGGATTTTCGACGTCGACGACCTCATGACCAACACCTTCGGGTCCGGTCTCGGCTGGCTGGCCGGGGCGCTGCTGCTCGCTCTCCGGCCGATCTCTTCAACCCTCCGCGTGGAGCCTGCCCGGAGCGAGCGGATCGACCTCGCCCAGACGCGCTAACCGGGCTCGTCTCGCGATCGCGGCTTGGCGCGCCGCGCGGCGGTCTTCCAGGATCACGATCAGCGAAGCTATGGCGATGATCAGTGCTACCAGGCCGAGCACTAGCCACAGTTGCATGTGCTCTCCTCATCGACGCCGTTGTGCGAGAGATCACACAGGCTACCGACCGGGGCGCCGAGTTGGCTACCCCGCGTCCGAAGGTCGTGCGGAGAACCAATCCCGGTCAGCGGTGACCCAGCGCTCGAACCTCAGCCCGGCCTGCTCGAGCGCGGGTTCAAGGGAGAAGTTTTCGCAGGTGAAGGGCTGTTTCCAGGTTCGGTCGCCGAGGGAGTAGACGACGGTGGCGGAGAGCCGGTCGCCGTCGCGGCGCACGCCTTCAAGAGCGATGCGCACCTCGCCCAGCCGACCGCCGGAACCGTCCGCGACCTGGTCGAACCAGGCGGGCGGATGCCATTCCACCAGCAGCTGCCCGTCAGACGTCAGATGCCGCCGCGCGGCCGTCAGCAGCGCCTGCCGATCAGATCGGAAGA
>NZ_JACJHR010000047.1 GCF_014174495.1 Amycolatopsis echigonensis | reverse complement strand
GTCGATGGGGTCGGACACCCCGGTCGCCGTGCTGTCCAAGCGGTCCCGGCTGCTGTACGACTATTTCAAGCAGAACTTCGCGCAGGTGACCAACCCGCCGCTGGACGCGATCCGCGAAGAGCTGGTCACGTCGATGAGCCGGATCATGGGGCCGGAGCGCAACCTGCTCGCCCCCGGGCCCGCCTCGTGCCGGCACCTGAACCTGCCGTACCCGGTGATCGACAACGACGAGCTGGCCAAGCTCATCCACATCAACGACGACGGCGACCTGCCCGGTTTCGCCTGCAGTGTCCTTTCCGGACTGTACGAAGTGGACGGCGGGGCGGACGCGCTGGCGGCGGCGATCGAACGGGTGCGGCGCGACGCGTCCGAGGCGATCGCGGCGGGCGCGCGCACGCTCGTGCTGTCCGACCGCGATTCCGACCACCGGATGGCGCCAATCCCGTCGCTGCTCCTGGTTTCCGCCGTGCACCACCATCTGGTGCGCACCAAGGAACGGCTGCGCGTCGCGCTGGTCGTGGAGAGCGGCGACGCCCGCGAGGTGCACCACATCGCGCTGCTGCTGGGCTACGGCGCGGCGGCGGTGAACCCGTACCTCGCCTTCGAAACCATCGAAGACATGATCAGCCAGGGCGCGATCACCGGCATCGAACCGGCGAAGGCGATCCGCAGCTACGTGCAGGCGCTCGTCAAGGGCGTCCTGAAGATCATGTCCAAAATGGGCATTTCCACGGTCGGCGCGTACACCGCGGCGCAGGTCTTCGAATCCCTTGGCCTGAGCCAGGAACTGCTCGACGAGTACTTCACCGGAACGTCGTCGAAGCTCGGCGGCGTCGGGCTGGACGTGCTCGCCGAAGAGGTCGCGGTGCGCCACCGCCGGGCGTACCCGGACAACCCGACCGACCGGGTCCACCGCGGGCTCGACACCGGCGGCGAGTACGCGTACCGCCGCGAGGGCGAGCTGCACCTGTTCACGCCGGAGACGGTGTTCCTGCTGCAGCACGCGTCGAAGACCGGGCGCGACGAGGTGTACCGCAAGTACACCGAAGAAGTGCACCGGCTCTACCGCGAGGGCGGCACGCTGCGCGGGCTGTTCAAGTTCCGCGAAGGCGCGCGTGAGCCGATCCCGCTGGACGAGGTCGAGCCCGCGTCGGCGATCCTGCGCCGGTTCAACACCGGGGCGATGTCGTACGGCTCGATTTCGGCCGAGGCGCACGAAACCCTCGCCATCGCGATGAACCGCATCGGCGGCCGGTCCAACACCGGCGAGGGCGGCGAGGACGCGGAACGGCTGTACGACCCGCAGCGGCGCAGCGCGATCAAGCAGGTCGCTTCGGGCCGGTTCGGCGTCACGAGCGAGTACCTCGTCAACGCCGACGACATCCAGATCAAGATGGCGCAGGGCGCGAAGCCGGGCGAGGGCGGGCAGCTGCCGCCGAACAAGGTGTATCCGTGGATCGCGCGCACGCGGCATTCGACGCCGGGCGTGGGGCTGATTTCCCCGCCGCCGCACCACGACATCTACTCCATTGAGGACCTGGCCCAGCTGATCCACGACCTCAAGAACGCCAACGAGAAGGCCCGCATCCACGTGAAGCTGGTGTCCTCGCTGGGCGTCGGCACCGTCGCGGCGGGCGTGTCCAAGGCGCACGCGGACGTCGTGCTGATTTCCGGGCACGACGGCGGCACCGGTGCGTCGCCGATGAACTCGCTGAAGCACGCCGGGACGCCGTGGGAGATCGGGCTCGCCGAAACGCAGCAGACGTTGCTGCTCAACGGTTTGCGCGACCGGATCACGGTGCAGGTGGACGGTGCGATGAAGACCGGCCGCGACGTCGTGATCGCGGCGCTGCTCGGCGCCGAGGAGTACGGCTTCGCGACGGTCCCGCTCGTCGTGGCGGGCTGCATCATGATGCGCGTGTGTCACCTCGACACGTGCCCGGTCGGCGTCGCTACCCAAAGCCCGGAGCTGCGCAAGCGCTACACCGGTCAGGCCGACCACGTGGTGCGGTACTTCGAGTTCGTCGCCGAAGAAGTGCGGGAAACCTTGGCACAGCTGGGATTCCGCACCCTCGACGAGGCGATCGGGCACGCCGAGATGCTCGACACCGACGAGGCCGTGCAGCACTGGAAGGCCTCCGGGCTCGACCTGCGCCCGGTCTTCGAGATGCCCGCGGAGACGCCGTACGGCGGTGCCAAGCGGCGCGTGCGCGAACAGGACCACGGCCTGGCGCACGCCCTCGACCGCACGCTCATCCAGCTCGCCGAGGCGGCGCTGGAGGACGCGCATCCGGTGCGCCTGGAACTGCCGGTGCGCAACGTGAACCGCACTGTCGGCACGCTGCTGGGCTCGGAGATCACGCGCCGCTACGGCGGGGAAGGCCTGCCGGACGGCACGATCCACGTGCTGCTCACCGGTTCGGCCGGGCAGTCGCTCGGCGCGTTCCTGCCGCGCGGCATCACGCTGGAAATGGTCGGCGACGCCAACGACTACGTCGGCAAGGGCCTGTCCGGCGGCCGGATCGTGGTCCGTCCGCATCCGGACGCGAGCTTCGCCGCCGAACAGCAGACGATCGCGGGCAACACGCTGGCCTACGGCGCGACGTCCGGCGAGATGTTCCTGCGCGGGCAGGTCGGCGAGCGGTTCTGCGTCCGCAATTCCGGCGCGACGGTCGTGGCCGAGGGCGTGGGCGACCACGCGTTCGAGTACATGACCGGCGGCCGCGCGGTGGTGCTCGGCCCGACCGGGCGGAACCTGGCGGCCGGGATGTCCGGCGGCAGCGCGTACGTGCTCGATCTGGACCCGGCGAAGGTCAACCAGGACATGGTGGACCTGCTTCCGCCCGCTCCGGAGGACCTGGCCTGGCTCAAGCAGATCGTGCAGCGCCACCACGACCTCACCCGCTCGGCCGTGGCCGCGTCGCTCCTGGGCGACTGGACCCGGCGCTCCGCGGCGTTCACCAAGGTGATGCCGCGCGACTACCAGCGGGTTCTCGATGCGGCGAAGGCGGCCCGCGCGGCCGGCCGAGACGTCGACGAAGCGATCATGGAGGCAGCTCGTGGCTGACAATGGGCGGAGCCGCGGTCGCGAGTGCCGACTGGGTGCGGGTATCCCGCAGAACACGGAGGCGGCTCGTGGCTGACCCCACCGGTTTTCTCAAGTACGAACGGCAAGAGCCGAAGAAGAAGTCTTACGAGGAACGGCTTTCCTCGTGGGGCGAGGTCTACGCGGACGTTCCGCCGGACGAGCGCAACGAGCAGGTGCGCACGCAGGCGTCGCGGTGCATGGACTGCGGCATCCCGTTCTGCCACTCCGGCGGCGCCGGCTGTCCGCTGGGCAATTTGATTCCGGAATGGAACGACCTCGTCCGCCGGGGCGACTGGGCGGCGGCGAGCGATCGCTTGCACGCCACCAACAATTTCCCGGAATTCACCGGGAAACTGTGCCCCGCGCCGTGCGAGGCGGGCTGCGTGCTGTCGATCTCGCCGCTGTCCGGCGGGCCGGTGGCGATCAAGCGCGTCGAGGAGACGATCGCGGCGCAGTCGTGGGAAGCCGGGTACGTGCAGCCGCAGGCGGCCGAGGTGTCGTCGGGCCGCAAGGTGGCCGTCGTCGGCTCCGGTCCGGCCGGGCTAGCCGGGGCGCAGCAGCTGACCCGCGCGGGCCACGAGGTCACCGTGTTCGAACGCGACGACCGGCTCGGCGGCCTGCTGCGGTACGGCATTCCCGAGTTCAAAATGGAGAAGAAGGTCCTCGACCGGCGCCTGGCGCAGTTGCGCAAGGAGGGCACGAAGTTCGTCACCGGCTGCGAGGTCGGCGTCGACCTGTCGGTGGAAGACCTGCGCGCGCAGTACGACGCGGTGGTGCTCGCCGTCGGCGCCCTGCGCGGCCGTGACGACCACATCACGCCGGGCCGTTCGCTCGAGGGCATCCACCTGGCGATGGAGCACCTGGTGCCGGCCAACAAGTTCGTGGAGGGCGACGGCCCGTCGCCGGTCGACGCGAACGGCAAGCACGTCGTGATCATCGGCGGCGGCGACACCGGCGCGGACTCCTACGGCACCGCGACCCGCCAGGGCGCGCTGTCGGTCACCCAGCTCGACCAGTACCCGATGCCGCCGCAGACCCGCGACGACGAGCGGTCGCCGTGGCCGACCTGGCCGTACATCCTGCGCACCTACCCGGCGCACGAGGAAGCGGGCGAGCGGAAGTTCGCGGTGGCCGTGAAGCGGTTCGTCGACGACGGCAACGGGCACGTCAAAGCCGTGGAACTGCAGGAAGTCCGCGTGCAGAAGGACCCGGAAACCGGCCGCCGCGAGGTGATCCCGGTCAACGACCACGTCGAAACGCTCCCCGCGGACCTGGTCCTGCTGGCGATCGGCTTCGAAGGCGTGGAGGAAATGCCGCTGCTGGAGGGTCTCGACCTGACGCTGAACCGCCGCGGCACCCTGTCGTGCGGTTCGGACTGGCAGACGGAAACTCCCGGAGTCTTCGTCTGCGGCGACGCCCACCGCGGCGCTTCGCTCGTGGTGTGGGCCATCGCGGAAGGCCGCTCGGTGGCGGCGGCGGTGGACACGTTCCTGACGGGCGCTTCGGACCTTCCGGCTCCCGTGCACCCGACCGCATTGCCGCTCGCGGTGGTGTGATTGCCCCTGGCTCGGGCCCCGGCGCAACGGCGCGCCGGGGCCCGTTTCTTTAAGCTGGTTGACGTGCGGATCGGCGAACTAGCCCGGAAGACCGGGGTCAGTGCCCGCTCGCTGCGGTACTACGAGCAGCAGGGCCTCGTGCGGAGCACGCGGTCCGCGGGCGGACAGCGGCATTACCTGGCGACCGAGGTCGAACGGGTCGAACTCATTCGCCGGTTGTTCGACGCGGGCTTGCACAGCAAGGTGATCGCCCGGCTGCTGCCCTGCGTGCACACCGACGACGCGGACATCATCGAGGATGCCTTCGCCACGATGGTGTCCGAACGCGACCGCCTGACCGCGGACATGGCCCGGCTCGCCGAGGCCAGGGACGCCCTGGACGTGCTGATCGAGGCGAACACCCGGTACCGGCAAGGCGAGGCCGCCTCGGGTTAGAGGCTCAGGTCGAGCACTAACTTGCCCGAGGCATGCCGGGATTCGACGAGCGCCAACGCGTCGTGCGCCCGCGCGAGCGGATAGGTCCCCGTGATGTGCGGGTCAAGCCGCCCGGCGGCCATCAGCTCGGCGACCCGTTCCAGGCTCGCCCGATCGAGCCGACGGTGAACGAACTCGCCGCCGAGCTCCGTCACCGACTGGTCCCCGACCGCGATGAGCTTCTTCGCCAACGGGGCGACCGTGCGCAGGGACTCGCCGCCAACGGTGTCGACCACGGCGTCGAACCGGCCCACGACGCTGCTCGCCGTGTAGTCGATGAAAGCCGCGCCGTACTTCGTCGCGAGCTCCCGCTTGGCCGTGCTTCCCGTGCCCGTCACGACGAGCCCGCGGTCCCGCGCGAGCTGCGCCACCGCGATCCCGACTCCGCCGCCGATCCCGTTCACCAGCAGTGACGCGCCCACGGGCAGGTCGAGCTGATCGAGCACGTCGAGCGCGGTGGTGCCCGCGACGGGGATGGTCGCCGCCCAGGTCCACGGCAGCGTGTCCGGGATGCGGGCGGTGGACTCGCCGAGCAGCAGCGTCGTTTCCGCGTACGTGCCCGCCCCGGTCAACGCGAACCCGGTGACCCGGTCGCCGACTTCGAGACCGGTCGCGTCCTCGCCCGCCGCGAGCACCGTTCCGGCCGCTTCCATCCCCAAGACCTGGGGAAACGGCACGTGGCCATTCAGCTCGCGAACGTGCCCGGACCGGAGCAGATGATCGAGCGGGTTCACCCCAGCGGCCGCGACGCGGACCAGAACCTCGGCGGGGCCGGGCACCGGATCCGGCCGGTCGAAGAATTCCTGGACGTCGGCGGCGCCGAACTCCCGATATCCCAAGGCTGTGCTCATCGTGGATCCCTTCTGCGGCACGGTCGGTTCGAGCCGAAGCTATTCGCTGACACCGGTGTCAACTTCCAGTCGATGTGACCGGGCCGACACGGTTCGTGGGAAGCTGAACCGTCGGAGGGGGTCGCGGGTGGGCGAGCGGATCACGAACCAGGTCCTGGGTCCGGTCACGGGCAAGGTCGTGCAGGTCGGCCACGCTGACTCGGTCACCTACGTCGGCACTCCGCCCGCCCGGTCCCGCTACCGGCAATGGGTGCGCCAGGTGGCCCCGGAGCAGCTCATCGGCCGCGAGACGGAACTGGCGGAACTGGCCCGGTTCTGCACCGCCCCGGACGGCGCTCCCGCGTACGTGTGGTGGCGCGCGGCTCCCTGGACGGGCAAGTCGGCCCTGATGGCCTCATTCGTGCTCTCGCCGCCTGAGGGCGTGCGGGTGGTGTCTTTCTTCGTCACGGCGCGTTCGCTCGGCGACGACACCCGCGAGGCGTTCGTAGACGTCGTCCAGGAGCAATTAGCCGAAGTCCTCGGCGCGGCGAAGGATCCCGAAGCCAGAAACCTCAACGCGGTTTTCGCCGAAGCCGCCGCGCATTGCCGAGCCCGCGGCGAGCGCCTGGTGCTGGTCGTAGACGGCCTGGACGAGGACCGCGGCGCAAGCTCCGGCGGACACAGCATCGCCGCGCTGCTGCCGTTCCCGGAAAACGGCCTCCGGGTGATCGTCGCGAGCCGCCTCAACCCCGATGTTCCGCCCGATGTCCGCTCTGACCATCCCCTGCGGGCTCCCGGCATCGAACGCTCTCTGGCGCCTTCGCCCGCGGCTGTCGCGGCGAAGGCCGACATGGAACGCGAACTCGACGCGCTGCTCCAAGACCAAGAGGACCTGCTGGGCTTCCTCGTCGCGGCTCGCGGCGGACTCAGCAGCGACGACCTGGCGCAGCTGACTCAGCGACGCCCGCGCGACGTCGAACGAGTGCTGAACAGCGTGGCGAGCCGCTCGTTCACGCGTCGCCCAGCACATTGGCGTCCTCGCGAGGCGCCGGCGATTTTCCTGCTGGGCCATGAGAATCTGCACCGCGAGGCCGTCGAAGCTTTCGGAAACGAACTGTCCCGGTATCGCGCGGCGATCGACGAATGGGCCGCCGAATACCGGTCGGCGGGCTGGCCGCCGGACACTCCCCAGTTCCTGCTGCGCGGCTACTTCCGGCTGGTCCAGGAAAGCGGCGACGTCGCGACCCTCGTAGAGCTGGCCGGAGATCCGGCCCGGCACGAACGCCTGCTGGACGTCTCCGGCGGCGATCTGGCCGCGATGGGCGAACTGGACGCCGCCCGCGCGGCACTGCTCGAGTCCGCCGAGCCCGACCTCGTCCGGCTGATCACGCTCGACACGTACCGGGACAATTTCCGCGACCGCAACAAGATCACGCCGGTGCGGCTGCCGGCGGTGTGGGCGGCGCTGGGGCAGTTCGACCACGCCGTGGCGCTGGCGCAGTCCATGACCGATCCCGGGTCGCGTACGCGAGCGCTGCTCGATCTGGCCGGAGAGCTCGTCCGCGCCGGACAGTCCGATCGAGCCGAGCGGCTGGCCGACGACGAACACGACCCGGACCTGCGCGACTCCTTGCTCGCCGAAACCGCCGTGGCGTTGGTGCGCCGCGGGGAAAACGCGGCGGCCACGCGGATCGCGGAACGGGTGAGCGCGGATCAGCGCCAGCGGATCGCCGCCATCGGCGAACCGGGCTTCTCCCAAGCCGGGCAGCTGGCCGGGACGATTTCCCGGGAAGATCTCCGGGACCGGACGCTCAGTGAATTGGCGATGCTGGCCGTCGACGATCTGGACGCGGCTGTCGAGCTGGCCGGTGCCATGACTCACCAGGTGCGCCGCCACGGAACTTTCGCGGAGCTGGCGCAGCGGCTCGTCTGGCGCGGTGAGGCCGACCGCGCTCGCACGCTCGCGCAGGAGCACGGCGTTGCCGGAGTGCTGTTCCGCCTCGACGTCACCGCCGAACTGGCGGCGGCGACCGATCCTGCCGAAGCCCTCGGCGCGAGATTTCCAGACGTGGACCGCGAGCACACCCTCGTGCCTGTCCTGATCGATTTTCTGGCCGGGACAGGCAGGCTGGCGGACATCCCCGCGGTGCTCGACTCGATGACCAACCCCTTCGCCCGGCGCGAGGCGGTGATCCGGTTCGTTCAGGCGCTCGTGTCCGCGGGCGAGGTCGAGCAAGCCTTCCGCTGGGCAGGCCGGTACCCCTCCAGCCGCCGGTCGGCTTTCGAACTGCAAGCCGACGCGCATCGGTTCGTGGTACTGGCGGACGCTCTGCTGGCGGCGGGGGAGCGCTCCCGCGCACGCCAGGCAACGGAGCGGGCGGAAGCGATGACCCGCCGTCCGGTTGAAGACCCGCGTGCCGCCGCGGCGATCAGCGCGCTGAGCACCACAGTCGTCGCGGCCGGAGACGTGCGCCGGGCCGAGCTGCTCGCTCCTCTCGTGCAGTCGAACCTGCAAGGGCTCACCGAGATCAGGTCGCTGGCGAGCCTGCTCGCCGAAAGGGGAGATCCGCGGGTCGCCGAGAAGCTCATCTGCGGCGTCGAGTTCTGGTCGGCGATGCGAGAACCCGTGACCCTGCTCGCCCGGCGCCTCCGTGCCGCGGGCGACCGTGCCGCGCTGGCCCGGATCGCGGAGTACGTCCGGAGCCGGCTGAAGGAGGAGCCCTCGGATCGGCAGTTGGCCTGGCACGACCGGCGCTCGGCCATCGGGATGCTGGCAGCCGTGGGTGAACCCGCTGAGCTCGTCGAGCTGGTGGCCAGCTTTCCCGAGGAGGCCACCCTCGGCTTCGCGATCGAGGACGCCATGGCGGACCTGGCGGCACGCGGAGAGGCAGCCGCGGCTCTCGAGCTGTGCGGATACCTGCACGAGCGCGACGTGGTCCAAGCCCGGCGGGTGCTCGTCCGGGGCCTGACCGCGGCTGGACACCTCGACCAGGCCGAAGCTGTGCTCGAGAGCGTCGAGGGCGCGGAACGAGAGCGGCTCGTCCTGGCGTTCCTCCCGGAACTCGCCCAGCACGACCTGCCCCGCGCGCTCGCGCGGGGCCGGGAAATCGAGTTCGCGGAGGACCGCGCCCGCCTCCTGGTCGAGATCTCCGCCGCCGCCCCGCCGGACGAGCGCCGCCGGATCCTCGCCGAAGCGGTCAGCCTCGACCACTGGTCCGTCATCGTCCCAGCCCTTGATACGGAAGAACTCGCAGGTCTCCTCGGCGTGGCCGACCGGTTCGGGGCCCTCTACCGCCAAGACGCCCCGGACGCGTGACCCTCGCCGCCCAACGGTCCGGGCAAAGGCGGCAGACCCTATCCTGAGACGCGTGAACTGGACAGTCGACGTTCCCGTAGACACTCTCCCCGAGCTGCCGCCGTTGCCTCCTGAGCTGCGGGACCGCCTCGACACCGCCTTGTCGCTGCCCGCCGCGCAGCAGCCGGAGTGGCCGGACGTCGCGCTGGCCAAACGGGTGCGGGGCGTGCTGGAGAGCGTGCCGCCGATCACCGTGCCCGCCGAGATCGACCGGTTGAAGAGCCGGCTCGCCATGGTGGCCCGCGGGGAGGCGTTCCTGCTGCAGGGCGGCGACTGCGCGGAGACGTTCGAGTCCAACACCGAACCGCACATCCGGGCGAATCTGCGCACGCTGCTGCAGATGGCCGTCGTGCTCACCTACGGGGCCAGCCTGCCGGTGGTGAAGGTCGGCCGGATCGCGGGTCAGTACGCGAAGCCGCGCTCGTCGGGCACCGACGCGCTCGGGCTGCCCGTCTACCGCGGCGACATCATCAACTCGCTCGTCGCCAAGCCCGAACTCCGGGTGCCGGACCCGGGCCGGATGATCCGCGCCTACGCGAACGCCGGCGCGGCGATGAACCTGGTCCGCGCGCTCACCGGGGCCGGCATGGCCGACCTGCACCAGGTGCACGACTGGAACAAGGACTTCGTGGCCTCGTCGCCGGCGGGGGAGCGGTACGAGGCGCTCGCCGCCGAGATCGACCGCGGCCTGCGGTTCATGAACGCCTGCGGCGTCACCGACAGCTCGTTGCAGTACACCGAGATCTTCGCCAGCCACGAGGCGCTGCTGCTCGACTACGAGCGCGCCATGCTGCGGCTGGACCAGGCCGACGCGGCGAACCCGAAGCTGTACAACCTGTCGTCGCACTTCCTCTGGATCGGCGAGCGCACCCGTCAGCTGGACGGCGCGCACATCGCGTTCGCCGAACTGCTGTCGAACCCGATCGGGCTCAAGATCGGCCCGACGACCACCCCCGAGCAGGCGCTGGAGTACGTCGAGCGGCTCGACCCGCGCAGCGAACCGGGCCGGCTCACGCTGATCTCCCGGATGGGCAACGGCAAGGTCCGCGAGGTGCTGCCGGCGATCGTGGAGAAGGTCGAAGCGTCCGGGCACAAGGTCATCTGGCAGTGCGACCCGATGCACGGCAACACGCACGAATCGTCCACCGGCTACAAGACCCGGCACTTCGACCGCATCGTCGACGAGGTCCAGGGCTTCTTCGAGGTGCACCGCAAGCTCGGCACCTACCCCGGCGGCATC
Organism: Amycolatopsis echigonensis; assembly: GCF_014174495.1. GTDB lineage: Bacteria > Actinomycetota > Actinomycetes > Mycobacteriales > Pseudonocardiaceae > Amycolatopsis > Amycolatopsis echigonensis. The sequence continues at coordinate 59,272 of NZ_JACJHR010000047.1, read as the reverse complement.
CACGTCGAACTGACCGGCGAGGACGTCACCGAATGCCTCGGCGGGGCACAGGAAATCTCCGATATCGACCTCTCCGGCCGCTACGAGACCGCGTGCGACCCCCGGCTCAACACCCAGCAGTCGCTGGAGCTGGCCTTCCTGGTCGCGGAGATGCTGCGCGGCTGACCTTCCGCCTCGTGAGCGCCCTCCGCGGCACTCACGAGGCGTCCAGCAGCTCCGCCGCCGATTTCGCCACCGCGTCGCGCAGCGAACCGAGGTCTTCCACCGCCTCCGCGTTCGCCTGCAGTCCGATGTGGACACTGTCGCGATAAGGCGCGATCGCGATGCCCACCGCCTGGCGCGGGGCCAGCGGCACGAACGGGTACACCTCGGTCAGCGGCGCGCCGGCGAGCGCGTGCGGGGCGCGCGGCAGCGGCACGGTCGTCACCACCAGGTCGAACAGCAGCGGCGCGGCCAGCCCGGCGGTCCGCGTCCCGAGCCGGTGCAGTGCCGGGGGCATCCGGTCGGCCAGCAGCGGGAATGCCCCGGCCCCGCGCGAGGGACCGGCGGCTTTGTTGCGCGTCATCGCGGCGCGCACTTCGGTCAGCCGCCGCACCGGATGGTCCGTTCCGATCGGCAAATCGCACAAATAGCCGGAAAGCTTGTTCCCGCCCCGCTGCTCGGCCGCTCTCCCGCGCACGCTCACGGGAATCAGCGCGCGCACCGACCGTCCCGTCGCGCGAATGCCGCGGTTGATCAGCCATTCGCGCAAGGCTCCCGCCAGCACCGCGAGCACTGCATCATTCGTGGTGCCGCCGTGCGTTCGCCGGATCCGGCGAAGGTCCGCCGACGCCAGCCGGGCGAAACCGAGCCGCCGTTCGGCGGTGGCGGGCGCGGCCAGCGGCAGGCACGGCGGACGCGCCGCCCGGACTACTGACGACGCGATTCCCGCTGTCTCCCACGTATCCCGCACCGCGCTCATCGGCGAACGCGGCTGCGGAATCGCCGGCGCGGGCTGGGGGAGCGGCAGGCCGTCGAGCAGCCCGGCGGTGACGGCGTACGCGCCCGCTCCGTCGGTGAGTGCGTGGTGCAGCTTGAGCAACACCGCGAAGCTGCCGTCCGGAAAGCCTGTCACCACAGTGAGTTCCCACAACGGACGGCGCGGGTCGAGCGGTTCGGCGATCCATTTCGCCGCGAACTCCGGCAGCGGGTCCGGGTCGTACAGCGTGGTCAGCCGATGATGATGAATATGTTTCACTGCCTGGAAATCCGGGTCGTCCACCCAGCTCGCGGAACCGGGCGGGAACAGCCCGGCGCGGATTTTCCGGCGCAGCGCCGGAATGTCCGCCGCCCGCCGGCTCAGCAGCGCGACGAGCCGGTCCGGGCACACCGGCTCCTCCGGCGCGAAAACCAGGGCAGCGCCCATCTGCATCGGCGCGGTTTCCCTGGAGAGGCAAAGAAAAGCGACATCGAGCGAGCTGAGCGGGGTAGACGCCATGGTCGGCCTTCCAGCGAACGGCGGCAAGGGCGAATGCCACGACACTACTCGGGTATGACGGGTGGACGGCCGTGATGTTGCGGGGACGCTAATTCCGCGAAATTTCACTCGCCCGTGGCGCGCCGCGGCTGCCGCTGCGGCAGACCCGGCCCGCTGGCTTCGTTCACCTCGGCGGCGATCTGGCGGATCGCGACGCCGTTGCCCGGACGCCTCGGCAGCCCGGGCCACAGTTCGCCGGCTTCGAGCGCGGCGGCACGCAGGCGTCCGCCGTCGAGTTTGGTGTGCGTCTCCGGGATTCCGCGGTCGAGCCACTGCACGATCACCTTGAGCGGACCGGCGCTGGGCAGCGGCCACACGAACACCGGATGCTCGTAGTGGAACTCCGACCCGCCGCCGTCCTCGACGCGCAGCACCGGCTCGTGCGGTTCGCCCGCGCTCGGCACCGAAACGGTTTCGGAACTGGCCCGGCCGCCGTCCGGGAACAGCACGCCGATGAGCAGCGAGTTGTAGTCCGGGATGCGCCGGTGGCCGACCAGCGGCGCGCCGTCCATGCGGTCGCGCGAATACACCGCGATCCGCAGCGTCATCGCCTCCGGCCACACCTCGACCGCGCGCAGCGCCACGATCGTGCGCTCGGACCGGCCCAGCGGCGTCGGCCACGGCACCAGCGCGGGCACGATGTGGTCGGCGGGCGGGCCGGTCCACGGACGGCCCTCGTAGCCGAACAGCTCCCGTTCCCGGACCGGGAACAGGGGGCGCTCGCGAGGACCGTCCGTGAAGAAGCTCATCAGTCCTCGCGAGGGGCGAGGCTGCCGTCGGAACCGGACGGCTTGGCGCCCATGGCGTCCATCAGCTGGCGGGCGAGGCCGAGGCCCGTGCCGCCGAGGGAGAGCGCCTTGGTGAACATGTCCGACATCCCGTCCGCGCCGTTCAGGACCACCATGTGGTCGATGTTGCCGAAGGCCTGCGCGCCGGCTTCGACGATTTCCGGCCAGCGCTCGGCCAGCTGTTGTGCTACCACAGCCTCCTGGTTCTCCGCCAGTGCGGCCGCGCGCGCCTTGATCGACTCGGCCTCGGCGAGCCCCTTCGCTTTCGCCGCCTCGGCTTCGGCCAGACCCTTGGCTTTCGCCGCCTCGGCGTCCGCGAGCCCCTTCGCCTTGGCCGCCGCCGCTTCCGCCTCGCCAGTGGCCTTCGTCGCACTCGCGCTGGCTTCCGCCCGGGCCTTCGTGGCCTGCGCTTCGGCGTCCGCCGCGGTCTTGACCCGGGTCGCGTCCGCGCCCGCCCGCAGCTCGGTTTCCTTGGCCTGTGCCTGCGCGCGGGCGATTTGCGCGTCGCGTTCCGCGTCGGCCGTGGTGCGCGTTTCGTACGCCTTCGCGTCGGCCGGTTTGCGGACCTGCGACTGCAGCCGCTGCTCGGACAGCGCCGCCTCGAGTTCGGCGGCCCTGGTCTCCTGGACCACGACCTCCTGCCGCGCGGTCGCCTCGGCCAGCGGACCGGACTGGCTCGCCTTCGCCTTGGCCTGGTCGACCTCGGCCTGGTACCCGGCCTGCTGGATCTGGCTTTCCCGGATCGCGCCCGCCTTGCGCGCGGCGGCGATCTGCTCGGCCTCGGTGGCCTCCTGGTCGCGCTGCGCCTCGGCGATCCGCGCGGCGGAGGCGATCGCGGCCGCGTGCGGTTTGCCGAGGTTGACGATGTAGCCGGACTCGTCGTCGATCTCCTGGATCTGCAGCGAGTCCACGATCAGCCCGAGCTTGATCATCTCGGTGGCCGACGACTGGCGGACCTCGCCGGTCAGCGCGTCGCGGTTGTGGATCATCTCCTCGATGGTCAGCCCGCCCACGATCGACCGCAGATGGCCGGAGAACAGCTCGTGGATCGTGTCGTTCATGCCCTTCTGCTGGTCCAGGAACCGGCGCGCGGCGTTCGCGATCGAGGCGAAATCGTCGCCGACCTTGTAGATCACGACCGCGCGCACGGTGACCGGCAGGCCCTGTTTCGTCACGCACGAGACCTGCAGGTTCACCCCTCGGGTGTCCAGCGACAGCCTGCGCGCGGTCTGGAAGCCGGGCAGCACGTTCACGCCGCGGCCGGTGACGATCTTGAACCCGAGGCTGTCGGCGGTCTCGCTGCGCTCGACCCGGACGCCCCAGCCCGAGATGATGAGCGCCTCGTTCGGTTCCGCCACCTTGTACAGGATCCGCAGGAGCCCGAACAGCAGGATCACGGCCACGACCGCGATCACCACGATGACCCAGATTTCCATAGCCCTCGCCGCACTTTCCGTAGTCAGCTGGCACGGCGCTCAGTCGCCGTCAGCACTGCGACGCGGTCAAGCGCGCAACGGTTGCCACCTTTCCACGTAGACCGTGCGCGGAGGCTCGAAATCGACCACGAGAACGGGGGTGCCGACGGCGAAACTGGCGTCCGGATCCGCCGGATAGGCGTAGAACGCCTCGGTGCCGCCGCGGACGCTGAGCAGCACCTCGCCGATCAGCCCCGGCCCGACGGTGCCGGTCACCCGGCCGCGGCTGCCGATCATCCGCCGAACCCCCGGATCTTGACCTTGGTGCCCTTGGGCACGAACGAACCGGGGGCCGGGTCCTGCTGCAGCACGAAGTCGAAACCGCCGTGCCCGTGCCCGTCGCCGCCCTTGCGGTCGACGTCGAGCCCGGCCTGCTTGAGCAGGTCCGCGGCCTCGTCGAACGGGCGGTACCGGACGTCCGGGACCTGGACCGCGTTGGAGACGTAGACCTTGACCGTCTTGGTCCCCGGCGAGCCCGCGCCCGGGTCGGTGCGCGTGACCGCTCCCGCGGGCACGGTCGGCGAGAACTCCTCGCCGCCGTCCTGCGGCTGGAATCCGGCCTGCCGGAGGATCTGGAACGCCTCGTCCTTGGACCGCCCGGTGACGTCCGGGACCGGCGGAAGCGGTTCGGGGCCCTTGGACAGCACCAGCGTGACCTGGCCGCCCACGTCGACCGGGGTGCCCGCGGCCGGGCTCACGCTCAGGACCGTGCCCTGCGGCGCGGTGTCGCTGTACTCCGGCGTGCCCTGGACGACGGTGAGCTTCTGCTCCTCGATCGCCTTGGTGGCCGTGTCCAGCGCGGTGCCGGCGCGGATGTCCGGCACCTTCGGCTTGCCCTTCGACACCACCACGGACACGGTGGCGTCCTGGTCGAGCGTGGTGCCCGGGGCCGGATCCACCTTGATCACCCGGTTGGCGCCGACGGTGTTGTCGAACTCCTGGCTGTAGCGCGGGTTCAGCTTCGCCGCGCGCAGCTGGTCGCCCGCCTCGGCCTGGGTCAGCCCGGCGAGCTTCGGCACGGTCGTGGTCGTGACCTTGGAATCGCTGAGAATGAACGCGAACGCGCCGATCAGGCCGCCGAGCACGAGCACCCCGGCGATCGCCAGCGCGATCAGCTTGCGCTTGTCACGAGGCTTCCGCGGTTCGTCCGGCGCCGGCGGTCCGGCGTGCGGCGGCACGGGAGGGGGCGGGGCGGCGGGCACGGCGCGGGTCATGGCGCGCGTGCCGCGAGGCCCGGAGACCGGCATGGTCTGCTCGCCCTGCGGAACGGCCGGGATGTTCGGGAGCGTGCGTTCGACGTCCGACACGCGGTCGCCGTCCGGCGGCGGGGGCACCGGCACCGCGACCGGCTGCAGTCCCAGTTCGGCGCGCGCGGCCTGCAGCTGCGCCAGGAACTCGCCGCCGTCGGCCGGGCGCTGGTCGGGGTCGCGGCGGGTGGCGCGCAGGATCAGGTCGTCGAGCACCGGCGGCAGATCCGGCCGCAGCTCGCTCGGACGCGGGACGTCGTCGTTCACGTGCCGGTAGGCGACCGAGATCGCGGTGTCGCCGGTGTAGGGCAGGCGGCCGGTGAGCATCTCGTACAGCAGGATGCCCGCCGAATAGACGTCGCTGCGGGCCGTGGTGTCGCCGGTGGCGACCTGTTCGGGGGCCAGGTAGCCGACGGTGCCCAGGATGACGCTCGAGCTCGTGGTGCCCGCGCTGGCCACCGCGCGGACCAGGCCGAAGTCGCCGACCTTGACCACGCCGCCGGCGAGCTGGCCGCTGCGGCCGATGAGCACGTTCTCGGGCTTGACGTCGCGGTGCACCAGCCCGGCGGCGTGCGCGGCGGCCAGCGCGGCCAGCACCGGCTCCGCGACGCTCAGCGCGAGCGAGACGTCCAGCTGGCCCTGTTCGTCCAGCAGGTCGCGCAGCGTGCCGCCGTTGACCAGCTCCATCACCAGGAAGGCGAGCCCGGCGTCCTGGCCGGCCGGGGTGTCGAAGCCCTGGTCGTGCACGGCGACCACGTTCGGGTGATGCAGCTGGGCCGCCGAACGCGCTTCGCGCACGAACCGGTCGACGAACGACCGGTCGTCGGCGAAGCGGGGATCCATGATTTTGATCGCGACCGCCCGGTCGAGACGGGTGTCGAGGCCCCGGTAGACGGCCGACATCCCGCCCCTGGCCAGCAGCTGGTCAACGCGGTACCGGCGTTCGAGCAGGGCGCCGACGAGGCTGGGCTGGGTGCGCGTCACGGTGGGCAATCGTACGGAAGGGCGCGCGTGCCGGGGCGGGTCACCCGTGCGTACCAGTGGGCCGGACGGCGGAATGTGGCACAGTGTCACGTGTGAGTGGGATTCCTGTCGCCGACGACATCCTCGACGCCGCGGTCGCGGTCAAGCCGTTGCCGGAGGTGGCGGCCGCATTGGGCGTCTCGGCCAACAAGGTGCGCCAGATGCTGCGGGACGGCGAGCTGATCGCCGTCCGGCGCGACGGCGAACTCTGCGTGCCCGGAGATTTCTTCGTGAAGGACGGCATCGTCAAGGGGCTGGCCGGCACCATCACCGTGCTCGCCGACTCCGGGTTCAGCCGGACCGAGATGCTGCGCTGGCTCTTCACCGCCGACGACACGCTCCCCGGCAGCACGCCGATCAACGCGCTGCGCACCAGCCACGGCACCGAGGTGAAGCGGCGCGCGCAGGCGATGGCGTTCTAGCCTAAGCGGGACCTGACGGTATATCGACAAAACCGCGGCCGGAGTCGTCGCGCTGGCCGGCACCATGAACTCCTAACGGACTAGCTGCTTTCTGCCCGTCCACAACGGATGCGCGATCGCCGCGACCACCTGCATCCCTGCCGCCGCGGCCAATCCGGCGGCAGGGGAGCAGGCGGCCAACGGTCCAGCTACCGCGTTCCCGAGCGCTATCCCGGCGATCTTGATGCTGGCCGCGGTGGTGAACACCTGCGCGCGCATTTCCGGCGGCGCTTCCCGATGCCGAACCGAGAACAATGCCGCCAGTTGCGGCCCTTCGCCAATCCCGGTGAGCGCGACTGCGGCGACTAGCAGGACCGCATTCGGTGCCACCGCCGCCCAGGCAAGTCCGATTCCGATGGCGACCGCGCTCAATTGCACGGCACGGTCCGGCGAGTACGACCGTCGGGAGAGGACAGTGTTCGCCAGCAGCGACGCGACCGACAACCCGACAAGCAGCAACGTCCCGTATCCCGCGTTGCCGAGCCGCTGCGCGCCGATCAACGGATAGCAGACGAACGCCATTCCGATCCCGACGCACGACAACGTCGAGGTCGCGGTCGACTGCCGCAACGCGGGATTGCGCACGAGAACTGCCGCCGCTTCGAAGAATCGCGGCCGCTGCCGTTCTCCGTTGCCGGGAAGCCGCCAAGCGAACGGCACCGCGATCAACGCCAACGCCCCGGCGACGACCATCGCGGCCGGTGCCCCCGCTGTCGTGGCGAGTACTCCCGCCAACCCGGGCCCGACGAGCGCCGCCGCGGTGAACGTCATCGCGTCAAGCGTGCTCGCCCTGCCGAGCGTCTCCGCCGGGACGAGCGCGGGCACCTGCGCCGTCCATCCGCCCCCGATCGCCGGTGCCAGCAACCCGGTCGCCACGGCAATCCCGACCACCAGCTCGAACGGCGCTGCTCCGAAGAGCGCGGTGATCGCGGCCAGCCCCGCCGCGTATCCGATCAGCCCGATCGCGAGGACTCGGCCCGGCTTACGCGACCGGTCCAGAATCGCGCCCAGCAGCGGCCCGCCCGCCGCGGCCGCGATCGTGAGCCCGGCCAGCAACGTCGATCCGGCGACCGCCCCCGACGCACCCACGCCCAGCAGCAACACCGCCGGACCGGACAACTCGTCACCAGTGCGCGCGGCGGTCGCGCCGGTGAGATACGCCGCGAACCTGTAACGGCTTGTCACTGACAAGATGTTACAGTGGTTCATGCCTGGAACGCAGCCGGATTTCGCGGGCCGCTCCGCCCGGGAGGCCGTCCGTCGTGCCGTAGCGCTGCTCGATGTGCTGCTGGTAGCGGATCCTTCACCGGATTCGGTAGCCGCAGTGCTGGTCGAGCACGGTGAACCACAGGTCCAGCTCTCCGCGCGAGAAGTGGCTGAGCTGCGCGCCGCCGCGCTGGAACTGCGGGAGGTCTTCGCCGCGCCGGACGTCGCTTCGGCCGCCGAGGTGTTGAACGCGCTGTTCTCGACTTACGCCGCGCCCCCGCGCCTGACCGCGCACGACGACAACTTCGGCTGGCACCTGCACGTCGACTCCGCCGACGACGGCCCGTGGGGAGCCTGGCTGATCACTTCCTCCGCGCTGGCTTTGGCCACCCTGCTGGCCGACCGCCAGAGCGTTCCCGGCGGTTTGTGCGCGTCGCCGTCGTGCGGGAAGCCCTTCGCTCACCTCGGCGGGGGAAGTCCGCGCCGCTACTGTTCTTCCCGGTGCGCCACAAGGGAACGCGTCGCCGCCCACCGTGCCCGGCTAACCTGATCGCCATGGAGATCCTTTCCCTGGCGGGCTTCACGAGCTTCGTCCGGGCCAATCCGCTGGGCGTCGTCGCCACGGCCGCCCCGAACGGCCATCCCGAGGCGGCTTTGGTCAGCTTCGCCGTCACCCCGGACGGATCGCTGCTGTTCAACGCCCAGCTCACCACACGCAAGGTGGCCAACCTCCGCGCCAACCCGCGCACCGCCGTGGTCATCGGCTGCACCGGCGCGATTTCGGTCCAGGCCGAAGGCGCGGCAGTCATCGAATCCGGCGCTGCCCGTCGCGAGGCTGGCCAGGTCTACCTGGAGCAGTTCCCGGGCTGTCGCGCCCTGGACGAGGCTTTTGCTCTCATCCGCCTGGTCCCGGATTGGCTGCGCTCGTACGACGCCAGCGTCGAATCAGCCCGAGTCAGCGAGGGCGTGCCGACCTGGGCGTGAGCGCACGCCGCGCCAGCGCGGGCAACGCGACCGCGATCCGTCGCCCGTTGCCCACGACCGCGCGCCGGTTGAGCACGGCGTAATCCATTGCCTCGATCTCGTCCAGAATACCCTCGTACAACGTGATCGCCGTCCGCACGCACGGCCGAGATTCGGGCCGCAGCAACGGAATCCCTGCCTCCGCCCGCCGATATACGGCGCGCGTCCGCGAAACCGCTACCGCAAGCGCCGCCCGTACCCGCGGGTCCGGACGGTCGTTCCGCCGCGCGTCCAGCAACACCGCCCGGTCCACCCCGAACGCCGCCAGTTCCTCCGTCGGCAGATACAACCGCCCGCGGTCGAGGTCCTCGCCGACATCGCGCAGGAAATTAGTCAGCTGGAACGCTTCTCCCAATGCCGCCGCGCTCGGCGAAGCTTCCTCCCGAGGCACGACGGTCCCGAACACCGGCAGCATCTGCAGCCCGATCACGCACGCCGAACCGTAGATGTACTCGCCGAGGTCGGCGTAAGTCGCGTACTCCGCAACGGTCAGGTCCATCCGCATGGAATGCAGGAACGCGTCCACGAGATCGCGGCGGATGTCGTAGCGGCGCACCGTGTCCGCGAGCGCGGCCAGCACCGGATCGGCCGGGACGCCGCCGTCGTAAACCTCGTCGACGAGCCCGGCGACCTTGTCCAGCGCGACCGCCGGATCGGTGCCGGGCTCGGGGTTGTCGACCAGCTCGTCGGCCATCCGCGCGAAGCCGTACAGCGCGTGCGCGGCCGGTCTCGCCCGCGCCGGAAGCAGCCGGGTGGCGAGGAAAAACGTGCGGCCGTGGTGGGCGTTGATGCGGCGGCACTCCGTGTACGCGGCGCGCAGCGCGGGCTCGGCGATGCCGGCCGCGTCGAGTTCGTTCACCGGCCGGTGATCCTTTCCGCGGCGAGGCGTCCGGAGATCAGCACCGGCGGGATGCCGACGCCCGGCGTCGTCCCGCATCCGGCGAGCACCACGTTTTCCGCCGCCCGCACCAGGTTCGCGGGCCGGAACGGGCCGGTCTGTGAGAAGGTGTGCGCGAGCGAGAACGGCGTCCCGGCGGCCAATCCGCGTGCCGTCCAGTCCGCCGGAGTCAGCTGTTCGTCCACAATGTACTCTTCGCGGAACCCGCTGAGGCCACGCGATTCCAGCGTACGCACCAGTTCTTCGCGATAAGCCGGACCGACGCGCGCCCAGTCGATCGGGCCGGTGTTCAGATTCGGGGCCGGAGCGAGCACGGAGACGATCTCGCCTCCGTCGCCGGCGAGCGACGGCTCCGTCGCGGTCGGGCGCGTGACCAGCAACGACGGATCGCTCATCAGCTTGCCCTCGCGGACGATCTCGGCGAAGGTGCGTTCCCACGCCTGGCCGAAAAAGATCGTGTGGTGGTCCAGCTCCGGCCACGAACGGCCCGCGTGCCCGTGCAGCACGAAGGCCGACGGCGAGTACTTCAACGGCAGCACACGCCGCGGACGCGCGCCGATCAGCCGGTACGCCGCCGAAAGCTCTGTCGCGAGCACCACGGCGTCACACTCAATACGCTCGCCCGAGCGCGTCCGTACAGCGCGTACGCGGGACGACACTCGCTCAAGCCACGCAGCTTCCGTGCCGAACCGCAGCTCCGCGCCAGCACGCGACGCAGCGTCGGACATCGCGCGAGCGATAGCGCCCATGCCGCCGCGCGGGTAGTACACGCCGCCGACGGTGTCCATGTACGCGATGACGCCGTACGCGCCGAGCGCACGCGTGGGGTCAAGACCTGCGTACAACGCCTGGAACGAGAAGAGCCGACGTACGCGCTCGTCGCGCAAGAAGCTGGAGACGCGCGGCCCTAACCGGCCGAAGCCGCCCAACGCGGCGAGCTTCACCAGTTCCGGGCGGACGAGATCGAGCGGCGAATCGAAGTTCGCGCCGATGAAATGGTCCTTCTGCGCCGCGTACAGGTCGGTGAGCCACCGCCGCAGCCGCCGGTAACCGTCCGCCTCGGCCGGACCGGCGAACGACCGGATCTCGGCTTCCATCGCGTCGCCGTCGGTGTGCACGGCGAGCGTGCTGCCGTCGGCGAAACGAGCCCGGTACGCCGGATCGAGCCTGGTCAGCGGCACGGTTCCGGCCAGCGATTCGCCGACCGCGTGCAGGGCTTCGTCCACCAGTTCCGGCATGGTCAGCACGCTGGCCCCGGTGTCGACCGCGTTGGCGCCGAAATCCTGCTGGCCGGCTCGTCCGCCGGGCATCTTCTGCTGTTCCAGCAGCGTCACCCGCCGTCCCGCGCCGAGCAGGTGCAGCGTCGCCGACAGCCCGGCCAGGCCCGCGCCGACGACCACCACGTGGTCGGCGCGCCCGTTCACCGTCCGCATCAGAACTTCCGCTGGGTAGCCAGACGGATCAGCTCGGCGAGCGCCGACGGAGCGGGCTCGGCCAGATGCGCGCGGTCGAGCGCGGCGTTCGCGGAGGCGGTCAGCTCGTCGATCCGGCGCTCCACCGCGGCGACCGCGCCGACCGACGTCAGCGCCTCGCGCACGCGATCCACCGTGGCGCCGGCCAGATCGGCGGCCCCGATCGCGTCCGCGATCACCTTGGCCGCGGCGTGGTCGCCTCGCTCGGCGGCGAGCTGCAGGCCGAGCGCCACGAGCAGGGTGCGCTTGCCCTCGCGCAGGTCGTCGCCGGCGGGCTTGCCGGTCACCGACGGGTCGCCGAACACGCCGAGCAGGTCGTCGCGCAGCTGGAACGCCACGCCGACGTCGCCGCCGAACTCCAGCAGGGTGGCGATCAGCCGGTCGTCCGCCCCGGCGAGCGAGGCTCCGAGGTGCAGCGGCCGCTGGACCGTGTACGCGGCGGTCTTGAGCCGGTCGATCCGCAACGCGGCCTCGGGCGAAGCGTCGCCCACGGCCTGCGTGCGGACGTCGAGGTACTGCCCGGCGAGCACCTCGGTGCGCATCGCGCGCCAGGCCGGGCGGGCCGCCGCGATCGTCGCCGGGGGCAGCCGGGCCTCGGCGAACATGTCGTCGGCCCAGGCCAGCGCCAGGTCGCCCACCAGCACCGCGCTGGCCAGCCCGAACACCGACGGCGAACCGAGCCAGCCGCGGTCGGCGTGCAGTTTCTCGGCGGCCACGTGCACGGTCGGCCTGCCGCGGCGCGAGTCGGAGGAGTCGATGAGGTCGTCGTGGATGAGCGCGCACGCCTGGATCAGCTCGAGGCTCGCCACCGCCTGCAGCGCGCCCTCGGCGAGCGGGCCGGATGCCGCGCCGCCCGCGCCGCGCCAGCCCCACCAGGCGAAGGTCGGCCGGATCCGCTTGCCGCCGCCCAGCACGAAACCCGACAGCGCCTCGATCCCGGCCGCGACGCTCGGTTCGGTGCGCAGGATCTCGCTCCCCGCCCGGCCGAGGAAATCGGCCAGCGCACGCTCCACGTGCGCGGGGAGGTCGGCGTCGAATCCGGGCGCGTCCATGCCTTCATCCTCCGGGACGCGGGCGGCCGGGGTCACGCCGGGCGCCCCCGGATGTGGCGCACCAGACGCGGTCAGGCGCTCCGGAACGCGTCCGGACGCGCGCTCGCCGCGAAGTATTCCGCCGCCTCGGCCGGTCCGCGCGGCCGGTAACCGGGTTCGAGGCAGCCGGTGTACCAGTCCTTCGCGAGATGCCACAGCGCGTCGAGCCCGAGCAGCTCGCCCGGACTGTCCACACAGGACTCGTCGCAGTAGAGCCGCTGCTTTCCGCGGTCTCCCGCCAGCTGGTCGGGCGGGACCGGGAAGTACGCCACCTGCGCGCCGGTCGGCGGCCGGTCGCGCCGCACGACCAGCGCGGACGGCTCGCCGCAGCCGGGACAACGCGTCGCCACCAGCACCTCCGGCTCGCCGGAGACGAGGTGCGGGATCGCGAACGAATCCCAGGCGCACCCGCCCCACCACATGGTGTGCTCGCCCATCACCGCGAACCCGAGCGGGACCGCCGCGAACGGCGCGGCCAGCGCCACGTGCTCGCATTCGTCGAGCCACAGCCATCTCGGGTCGGCCATCCGGTGCAGCGCCTGTTTCGCCACCGCGAGCGACCCGTGCGCGGCGTCGGCCAGCTCGGGCGCGGTAGGCGGGCGGCCGCGGGTGGAGAAGGCGCGGTAGACGGCCACGCGCACGTCTTCGTCCCAGGCCAGATCGTCTTCACTGCTCATCGGCTCGCCTCCCCGGGAGGGTTCGATGCCTGACGGTACGCGTGGCCAAGCCCACCCCGCAGCTCTGCCGCGGGTCGCGGCGAGCCACTACCATTTCACTCCATGACGTCGGTGATCGAAAGGCTGCGGGGGGACGGGCCCGCGTTCTCCGTCGAGTTCTTCCCGCCCCGCGACGAAGCCGACGAGGCCGTCCTGTGGAAGGCCATCCGCGAGCTGGAACCGCTGGACCCGGCGTACATGTCGATCACCTACGGCGCGGGCGGTTCGAGCCGCGACGGCACCATCCGCAGCATCGCCCGCGTCGCCACCGAAACCACGCTCTGCCCGATGGCCCACCTGACGGCGGTCGACCATTCGGTGTCCGAACTGCGGAACGTGATCGGCTGGTACGCGGCGGTCGGCGTCCGCAACATCCTCGCGCTGCGCGGCGACCCGCCCGGCGACGTCTACGGCGACTGGGTGCCGCACCCCGAGGGCCTCACCTACGCCGAGGAACTGGTCGAGCTGGTCCGCTCGCTCGGCGACTTCTGCGTCGGCGTCTCGGCGTTCCCGTACGGCCATCCGCGTTCGCCGGACCTGGAATCGGACACGAAGCACCTGGTCCGCAAGTTCCGCGCGGGAGCCGATTTCGCGATCGCGCAGCTGTTCTTCGAGGCCGAGGACTTCCTGCGGCTGCGCGACCGGGTCGCCGCCGCGGGCTGCGACGCGCTCGTGCTGCCCGGCATCATGCCGCTGACCACGCTGCGCACGCTGCACACGACGATCAAGCTCTCCGGAGCCCCGGCCTCGCAACGGCTGCTCGACCGGCTCGAACCGCTGTCGGACGACCCCAAGGCGTTCCGCGCGGCCGGCCTCGACTGGGTCACCGAACTGTGCGAGAAACTGATCGCCGAAGGCGTGCCCGACCTGCACTTCTACACCTTCAACCGGTCCAAGGCGACGCGCGAGGTCGTCACCCGGCTCGGACTGGTGCCCGCCCGCGCGTAACTCCGTGGGCTCGGGGCCCCTCCGGCCGGTAGCGTGCCGGACATGGCTTCCACCGAACAGAGCGTTCCGGAGATCTGCGACCGGTACGTCGACGATTACGTGGCCGTGGACCCGGTCGCGGCCACCATGCTCGGCGTCGCAGGCTACGACGACCAGCTGACCGACTATTCGCCCGCGGGCCACGAAGCCCGTGCGGAGCTGGCGCGGCGCGCGCTGGCCGCCGTGACCGCCGCCGAACCGGCGAACGCGGGGGAGCGGGTCGCGAAGGCCGTGTTCAGCGAGCGGATCGGCCTCGAGCTGGAGATCCACGACGCGGGTCTCGACGCCGCTTCGCTCAACGTGATCGAGAGCCCGGTGCAGGGCCTGCGCATGGTCTTCGACCTGATGCCGACCGACACCCCGGACGACTGGGCGAACGTCGCGGCCCGGCTGCCGAAGGTGCCCGAGGCGCTCGCCGGCGTCCGCGCGTCGCTGCTGGCCTCGGCCGACAAGGGACAGGTTTCGGCGCTGCGGCAGGTCTCGAAGGTCGCCGAGCAGTGCGAGACGTGGGCCGGGCTCAAGGACGGCCCCGGATTCTTCGCCAGCCTGGTCGCCGACGCGGATGTCGATGCGCTGAAGTCCGAACTGGCCTCGGGCGCGCGGGCCGCGGACGAGGCGTTCGCGGAGTTCGCCGGATTCCTGCGCGCCGAACTGGCTCCGAGGGCTCCGGTGAAGGACGCGGTCGGCGAGGACACCTACCGGCTGTGGTCGCGCTACTTCATCGGCGCGGAGCTGGACCTGCGCGAGGCCTACGAGTGGGGTTGGCACGAATTCTCGCGCCTCGAAACGGAAATGCGCGCGGTCGCGAACCGCATCAAGCCCGGTTCGACGCCCGCGGAGGCCGCGGCCGTGCTCGACGCCGACCCGCGCTACCGCATCCAGGGCCGCCCGCAGTTCGAGGCGTGGATGCAGCAGCTGTCCGACGACGCGCTGAAGTCGTTGCGCGGCAAGCACTTCGACATCCCGGACCGGCTGATGGCGCTGGAATGCAAGATCGCCCCGCCCGGCGGTGGCGTCGGCGCGTACTACACCGGACCGAGCGAGGACTTCAGCCGCCCGGGCCGGATGTGGTGGTCGCTTCCCGCGGACCGCAACGAATTCACGACGTGGCGCGAGGTGTCGACGGTCTACCACGAGGGCGTCCCGGGCCACCACCTGCAGATCGCGACGGCGGTCAACCAGGCCGAGACCCTCACGAAGTACCAGCGGCTGATGACGTTCATCTCGGCGCACGGCGAAGGCTGGGCGCTGTACGCGGAACGCCTCATGGAGGAACTGGGTTACCTGTCGGACGACGGCAACCTGCTCGGCATGCTGTCCGAGCAGCTGTTCCGCGCCGCCCGCGTCGTGGTCGACCTCGGCATGCACCTCGAACTGGAAATCCCGGCGGGCACCGGATTCCACGAGGGTTCGCGCTGGACGCCGGACCTGGGCCTGGAGTTCATGCTGACGCGCACGATCACCGATCACGCGCACATCCACGACGAGATCGACCGCTACCTCGGCTGGCCGGGCCAGGCCCCCTCGTACAAGCTCGGCGAACGCCTGTGGCTGGCGGCGCGCGACGACGCCCGAGCGCGGCAGGGTTCGGCGTTCGACATCAAGCAGTTCCACACGAAGGCCCTGAAAATGGGCGGCATGGGACTGGACACCCTGCGCGAGCAGCTGGCGCAACTGGACTGAGACTGCTTTCCCGGGCCGGCGGTTTCCGCTGGCCCGGGAGTCTCCTACGCTTGACTGTGCTTACCGCTCAGCCCATCGCCACGGTCCGGCTGGACCTGCTGCCGCTGTCCGTCTCCCATGCCGAGGAGATGGCTGAGGTGCTGTCCGATCCGGCCCTGCACACGTACATCGGCGGTGCTCCGGACTCGGCGGAGTCTCTCCGTTCGCGTTACCGGCGGATGACCGCGGGCTCGCCCGATCCAGCGGTGTCCTGGCTGAACTGGGTGATCCAGCCGCGCGATTCCGGGCTGGCGGGCACTGTCCAGGCGACGGTCCGCGACGCGGTCGCCGAAATCGCCTGGGTCGTGGGTACTCCGTGGCAGGGCCGGGGCATCGCCACCGAGGCGGCCCGAGGCTTGGTCGGCTGGCTCCTCCGGCAGCCAGTGGACGCGGTCATCGCCCACATCCACCCGGAAAACCGGGCTTCCGCCGCTGTCGCCGCCGCGGCGGGGCTCACCGCCACCGAGGAAGTGCACGACGGCGAGATCCGCTGGCGGCGCACGCGATGAGCGCAACAAAACCGTTGGTCATCTGTCCGGCCGCTGGTTAAGCTCCCGCCCGTGCACCGGATCTTCCTCGTCACCCCACCCCCGGCCTCCTGAGCGGGGCAGTTTTCGCCGCGTGCGCCCGGATCAGGGCACGCGGCCACCGGATGACGTCCTGAACCGGCCAACGCACGCTGCCCCGCGTCGTCGATCTCCGATTCCTTCGACGCAGGAGCCCTCTTCCGCATGTCCATCTCCGCACCTTCGCGCGCCCGCTCGTCCGCCGCTCTCGTCGTAGCCGGCGTCCTCTGGGGAACGGGCGGCCTGTCCGGCTCGCTTCTCGGCCACCAAGCCGGCGTGCACCCACTGGTCGTCGCCACCTACCGCCTGCTCATCGGCGGCGCCGCGAGCGCGGTCTACGTCGCCCTGACCGGCGGACTTCGCTTCCCCGCCAAGCAAACCTGGCGTCGTCTCCTCCTCATCGGCAGCCTCTTCGCCCTCTTCCAAGCCAGCTACTTCGCCGCCGTCGCGCTCAGCTCAGTCAGCGTCGCGACCATGACCACCATCGGCAGCTCCCCGGTCGCACTGACCGTTGCGTCCGTTGTCCGCACTCGCCGCGCACCGCGCGTGACGACGCTGGTGTCCGTCCTGGGCGCCGTCGCAGGTCTGGTGTTGCTGCGCTGGTCCCCGGACTCGGTCGCACAACCCGCCGGAATCCTCTTCGCCCTGCTCGCGGGCTCAGGCTTCGCTGTCCTGACGACAGTCACCGCGAGGCCCGGCTTAGACCCCATGACGACCACCGCGTACGGCTGCTTCCTCGGCGGCCTGTTGCTCACTCCCGCCGCGGCGTGGCTGGGGATGGCGCTTCCTCTCCGGCCGGACGTCCTGCTCGTAGCCGCCTACTTCGGCATCGTGCCGACAGCGGCCGCGTACGCCGCTTACTTCCGCGGTCTATCCGGTGCGCATCCCGTCCTTGGCGCCCTGTCGGCACTGCTGGAGCCGCTGACCGCCACGATCCTGTCCGTGGCGTTCCTCGGCGAACGTCTGGGCGTGCTCGCCTGGACCGGTGCGGCTCTGCTGGTCGCGGCGCTGGCTGTCGGCTATTGGCGGCCGGAACCGGTCAGCGAGGTTCAATCGGGAGCGACCGGCCCAGAATCGCGAACGGCCGCGGATCGCCAGTGAACTGGTAGTCGCGCAGAACGTCGACGAACCCCATGCGCCGGTACAGTTTCCAAGCCCGGCTGGTCCCCTCGGGCGTGGAGAGCAGGACGTTCGCGCTGGGCACGCCGTCGAGCAGCCGGCGCAGCAGGTCCTCGCCGATCTGCTTGCCCTGGTTTTCCGGGCGCACGTGGATCTCGGTGAGCTCGAAGTAGTCCGCGAGCCAGCGCTCGGCTTCCTCCGTTCCGGAGCGGCGGGTGAGGCCGTGCCGGACCTGCTCGTGCCACCACTGCCCGGCGCGGCCCTTGTAGCCGTAAGCGATTCCGAGCAGGACGCCGTTGTCGTCGAGGGCTGCCATGCAGCGCCAGCCCTCGCGCAACGCGTGCGTGAGCCACATCGGCGCGCGCTGCTCGGCCGTGCCCTCGGGGTAGTGCATCGCGTTCACGTAGATCGCCAGCGCTTCCGGCAGCCGGGACCGGAACTCGTCGGCGGAGAACTGCACGTACCGGGAGCACCCGGAGGAGGACATCGCGGTCACAGTCGACCATCCTCCCCTTCGCCCGAGAGATCGCCGGGGGTGCCCCCGGTGAGCGTGACGAGCGCGTCGAAGGTGGTGGGGAAGACCGATTTCGGATGCCCCGCGGCGGCCCACACCTCGGAATGCCCGCGCAACGCCGTGTCCACCAGCGTAACGAGCTTCTCCGGATGCCCGACCGGAGCGACGCCCCCGATCGGCTGCCCGGTGTGCTCCCGGACGAACGCCGCGTCCGCCTTGCCGACCTCCGCGACCCCGGCGAGTTCCGCCAGCCGGGACTCCTTCGCCCGGTGCGCTCCCGAGGTGAGCGCGAGCAGCGCGACCTCAGTCCCGCCGGCGGTGCGGGCACGGAAAACCAGGCTGTTCGCGATAGCGCCGACCGGTACGCCGAGCGCCTCCGCGGCCTGCGCGGCAGTGCGCACTTCGGCGGGCAGCACCCGCACTCCGGCAGCGGCGGCGTGCTGCCCGGCCTCGCCCAGCGCGGCGGTGACCTTGGCGACAGCGGGATGGTCGTGGGTGCTCACCCGGTTATGAGACCACGCCGGTGCGGCCGTGTCCCGCACCACGTGCCCGGATTCCGCCGGCGGGGTTGAGCGGACTCGCCGGCGCGGCTACTCTGGAAACAGATCGAACAGACGTTCGATACCCGGTGGGAGCGCACCGGCCGGTCCCGGGGTGGGGGAAGCACCTCGGGCCCCGGCCGGGCCCACCCGAGCAGGAGGAGGGTCGCCATGTCCGTCTCGGTCGTGTCCCCCGCGGACCGCGCCGCCGAGGGACGCCCAGACCGACCTGGTGCGGTTGGCGAACAGCTGACGTTCGGCGCGCCGGTGGAACAGCCGGGCCGGCCTGATGCCCCGGCGGCTTCCGCGGAGCCGGCTGCTGTCGTTCCTTCGGTTGGTGCTTCGGTTCGGTCCTCTGCTCCGGTGACTGGCTCCGCTCAGCCTGGCCTGGATCTGTGGTCGGGGTCGGAACACGGCTTTGCTGAGTCGTCAGCTTCGGAGGCGAGTTCTGCTGCGCCGGAAGGTGGCCCGGGCCCGCAGCCTGCGCTGGGAAGCAACTTCGCGGCACCGTCGGCTTCGGTGACCGCCTCTGCTTCGGCGGCTGGTTCCGGTTTGGCACCTGCATCGGGAAGTGGCTCTGCTGCTCCGGCTCCTGGTTCGGCGGCCAGTTCAGCCCGGTCCGCCGCTCCGGCGACCGGCCCTGGCTCGCGGCCCGAGCCGGAAAACAGCCCTGCGGTGTCGTCGACCTCGGTGGCTGAGGCTAGCCAGCCTGCTGCTCCAGCGGCGGATTCCGTTTCGCGGCCCGCATCGGGAAGCGATTCGGTTTCGGTGGCTGGTTCCGTTCAGCCTGCTGCTGTGGAGTCTGGCGTCGGTTCGGCGTTCGAGTCGGGAAGCGGCTCTGCTGCGGCGGCCAGCCTGCCCGTCGCTCCGGCGACCGACCCCGCGCCGCCCTTCGCGTCGGAGAACCGTTCCCCCGCAGCGGCCAGCCCCGCTCCCCAGCCCGCACGCACCCCAACCTCCAGGCCCACCGTGCACCACGTCCCCGAAACCACCCTGCCCAGCTCCCCGCCCCCGAGGCAGGTCGTGCACCGCACCCGAGCCGCGGTCCGGCCCTCCGCCGAACCGGCCGCTCGCCGCTCCGGCGTCCAGGGCCAGCCGCAGCTTCCGCTGTCGCTGCGTCCACCGGCCCCTCCGGAGGCGGTCGCCCTCCTCGCCCAGGCGAATCGCGGACTCGATCACGCGGAAAACGAACGCGATCCGGCCGAACGCTTCATCGGCGCCTACCTGGCCGCCTTGCGCGGCGCAGGGGCGGTGCTCGCCGTCCGAGGCCGCCCGCGCCGGGGCCGGGGCCGTCCGGCCAGCGGCTGGGTGCTGCTTGACGCCGTCGCCCCCGAGCTGCGCGAATGGTCAGCGTTCTTCGCCGACCACTCCGAAACCCGGGCCGCCGCCGAAGCGGGCATCACCGGCCGTGTCACCGCCGAACTGGCTGCGGGCCTGCTGCAGGCGACCGCCCAGTTCCTCGAACTGGTCCGCCGAGTCGTGCACGGCCTGCCGATGTCCGGGGAAGCTCATGTCGCGTGAACTGGGCACGGTCGACCACGGCCGGTTGCTTGAAGCGTTCTCCGTGGAGGCGCAGCTGCTGGGGGAGGTGGCGCACTCGGCGTCGCCCGATTCGCCGGTGCCCACCGCCCCAGGCTGGACGTTGAACGAGCTGCTCAAGCACGTCGGCGCCGTGTACTGGCAGGTGCTCGGCTGGATCCGCGACGGCCGCCGTCCCGAATCGTGGCGCGAGCCCCTCCCCGGCCAGCCGGTGGTCGATTTCTACTCCACTGCCCGCGCGGAGCTCGAAGTCGAACTGGCCAACCACGACCCGGCCACCCGAGCCGCCACCTGGTGGTCAGCCGATCCGACCCACGGTTTCTGGCGCCGTCGCATGCTCCACGAAACCCTCGTGCACCGAGTGGACGCCGAAAACGCGGCCGGAATCGGCGACTCGGCAGTCCCGGACGACCTGGCCGCCGACGGTGTCGACGAGGCCCTCACCCTCTACTTCGGACACAAGCTCACCACCATGGGCATCTCGGGAACCCGAAACGGCACAGTGGGTTTCCACACCGGCGGCCACAGCTGGATCGCGCGAGCGGGCCCCGGCGAGACAGAGGCCTGGCGCTGCTCTCCCCGAGAAGCCGACGCCGCGGACGCGATCGTCACCGGCTCGCCCGCGAACGTGTACCTGTGGCTGTGGGGAAGAGCCCCGGTGACCATGGTCCACACTGACGGAGACCACGAGCTGTCCGCCCAAGCCTGGGCCCTGCTGCGACTAGCCACCAGGTAACCGCGGAGAACCGAAAGCGGGGAAGCTTCCCGGTTCTTCCGGCCAGCGCATTTCTGGACCACCCGTGGCGATCCGGCTGTGCCGGCAAGCGCGATACCCTCGCGCTTGCCGGCACAGTTCTTTCACCCGACCTCGCCAACCCGTTGCGCCACCCGGTTTTGTCGGCCCTGCCCGCTACCGTGGCGGCATGGCAACACGTCTGGTCAACCTGGTCACCGCCGCCGAACAACCGGCACGCCTGGCCCGCTTCTGGGCCGACCTCCTCGGCTGGCGGACCACGACAGAATCCCCAGACGAAGCCACCGTCCAACCCCCACCCGACGACGGTTGCGAACTCACCCTGGTCTTCGCCGCGACCTTCCGCCCGAAGACCGACAAAAACCGTCTCCACCTAGACCTCTCCAGCACCTCCGGCGAGAACCAGCGCGAAACAGTCGCCCGAGCCGTTTCCCTAGGGGCACGCCCAATCGACATCGGCCAGCACAACGTTCCGTGGATCGTTCTGGCCGACCCGGAAGACAACGAATTCTGCGTACTCGAACCCCGCGAGGAATACGCCAATTCCGGTGCCATCGCAGCGATAGTCGTCGACGCACAGGACCCCGCGCGCCTAGCCCGCTTCTGGTCCCCGCTCGCAGGGTGGCCGATCATCGCCGACGAGCCCGCCATCACCACCTTGCGCAACCCCGCCGGCCGCGGCCCCACCCTCGAATTCCTGCGCGTGAACAGCCCGAAGCACAGCAAAAACCGCCTCCACCTGGACTTGGCCCTCCACGGCGACCACACCGCCGAAACCCGCCGCCTTCAAGCCGCCGGCGCTCGCCCCGTCGCAGCCGACCAGACCGGCTTCACCGACCCGGAAGACAACGAATTCCGCCTTCTCGTCCCATGCTGACCCGCGCCACTGTTTCCCGCAGATCACGCATTTCCGGCCACCCTCTGACACACCCGAAACACCACAGGACGCCCCCGGTTACGTGCGTCAGGAACGGTAAGTCCCATGGACATGCCTTTGACGCCCCGTAGCGCCCTCTCCGACCTCCCGCGCTCCCGCTCCGGCCTCGAGCCCGGTTCCCCCGACGAAAACCGCACACCGGCCCGCGCCTGGCGAGTACGCGTCCTCTCCGACGACTACCCCGGAACACTGGCCCGCTTCGCAATCCGGCTGGCCGACCTCGAATGCCGGATCCTGGGCCTCACCAGACACCCGGCCCCGGGCGGCGTCCTAGACGAATTCGTACTCTGCCCAGCGGCCGGCCTGCCCCCGCACCTGCTGATAGACGCCCTCCGCGACGAAGGCGGCGATTGCCTCGGAATGACCGAAATCGCCGTCCCTTCCCCGGCCGCCCCCGCGCTCGCCGAGGAGTCCATCGCCGAGGCCGCCGCCCGAGAACTCCTCACCCCGCTCACGGACACACCAGCCCCTGACCGGATGACAACCGCCCTGCCCACCGCCGAGGGGACGCCCAAGCCCTCGTCTCGGCCGCACCCCGCCCCGGCGGCTGCCGATGGAGCCGGTGCTGGGAAACATGATGTCCCGTCGGCAACGACGTTCCCCGCCGACGGGGACACTGCTTCGGAATCCGAGGCAGGACGACGCCGTGTTTCGGCCGCCACCGCACCTCCTGTCGCGGGAGAACTGTGCATCGGGACGGACACCCAGGATCTGCGTGCTCCCGCGACAACTGCCGTCACTGCTGAGAAGACGGACGCTGAGGCTGGGGAGTCCCGTGTGCAGGCAGCAACTGTCGGCACCGCAGCGCGAGAGACGGTTGCCGAAACCACTGTCCGCGGACTTCGCGATCCGGCCGCGACAGCACTCGTCGCTGCTCGGCGGGCGATTGTCGACCCTGGTTGCCGTGCTCCGATGTTGCGGATGGTCCTGTCCGCCGACCTCGTGACGCTCGTCCCCGCGAACGAGGCCAATCCCAAGCGCACTGAAGGCGGGCACCGAGCGGTCTTTCCCTTCGGCGACGGGCAGGCGTACGTCGCTCGACGGAGATGGGTGGCCTTCGCTGAACCCGAACTCGCTCAGGCCGCGGCGTTCCTGGAACTACTTGCCGCAGCGGAGCAGAATCTGGCCGGTCCGGTAGTGCTCGACCGTCCAGACGGTGCCGCGGTCGTTTTGCGGCTGGGCACTCCGCGGGACATCGACGCGATCGGCGCGGTGCATCTTCGCTGTTCGGCGAAGACGTTGTTCAACCGCTACCACACTGGGCTGAGCACAGTTCCGCGAAAATGGCTGCACCGCTTGCTCATGCCACCGCGCGGAACCAGTTTGCTCGCGGTGTGCGGCCGGGACGTGATCGGGTTCGGACAGCTGATTTCTCAACTCGACGGCACGGCCGAGGTATCGCTTCTCGTCGAGGATGCTTGGCAGCGCCAGGGAATCGGCACGGCGTTGCTTGCCCGGCTGGCCGCCCTCGCGGAGGCTGGTGGCACCACGGAGCTGTCCGCGATCCGCCTTGCGGGCAACGACGCCATGGTCCGGACTGCTGTTCGCGCCGGACTGCAGGTCGAAACCTGTTCGGACGACGACACGGTGCTTCGGCTCGTCGCCGCTCGGACGCCGCGGACGGTCAGCGGTTCCAGAACCAGTCTTTGCCCCGCGCCTCGCGCAGCGCCTGCTTCTTCCGGTCGGGCGTGAGCCGGTCGAGGTAGAGCTTTCCGTCGAGGTGGTCGGTTTCGTGCTGGAGGCACTGGGCCAGCACGTCGACGCCCTCGACCTCGATCGGCTCGTTGCGCAGGTCGACGCCGCGCACGACGGCGTGCTTCGCGCGGACCGTCGGGAACCACAGTTCCGGCACGGACAGGCAGCCCTCGCCGATTTCGTGCGTTTCCTCGGAGAGGTGGACGATCTCGGGATTGATGACGTATCCGGTCAGCCCGCCGACGTCGTAGCTGAACACCCGCAGCCCGACCCCGATCTGCGGCGCGGCGAGCCCGGCACGGCCCTCCGGCTGCACGCTGTCGAGGAGGTCCTTCACCAGCGCCTCGATCTTGCTGTCGAACGTGGTCACCGGGTCGCACACGGACTTGAGCACCGGGTCACCGAAGTAGCGCAACTCGCGCATCGCCATGATCGAACGTCCTTATATCCACCGAGGGGCCACGGGAAGTCTAGTGACACCACCTGCTTCCCCGACGCGGGTACACCGAGCATGCCCCGCGCGACGAAGCCGGACGGTGGCCGGACCATGGGCCAGACGCGTTCGTGGCTTGGCCGGGCGACGACCAGACAGGTCAAGCTCTCAAACGGAGTCCCTTCGGAGTCGCGCGGAAGCCGGCTTCCTGGAGGATCTCGGCCAGCTCCGAGGTCAGCGCGTGTTCTCCGTCCGCGCGTTGGACGGCCAGTTGGCCCAGCCAGCCTTCTCGGACCGCGGTCGACAACGCAGCCGCGGCGGCTTGCAGCGTGCCGCGTTCCTCGGTGAAGCTCAGCAAGGAGCGGCCGCCGCGTTCGACGTACAGGGCTGGGATTCCGTCGACCAGCACCGCCAGCGCTCCGGCTTTGCGCGCCGGACGGTGTTTGGTGTCGCCTGTCGCGGCGGGCCAGGACAGAGCCGCGCCGTACGGCTGTGCCGGATCCGCAGCGGCGAGGACCACGGCACGAGCGCTGTCGTTTCGGGCCGCGGAGGAGGGCGCGGTGCTGGACAGGGCCCGCAGCCGGTCGACCGCGCCCTTCGCGGCGAACTGTGCGGCACCGAGACCTTCGACGACATAGCCGCGGATGACCTGCCCGGTGTCTTCCATGCCGCGCAACACCTTGTAGATCCCGGAAAAACCGCCGGTGACCCGTTCGGTGTCGAGCGCGCCTCGGGTGAGGACACCGTGCCGTTCCAGGAATGCCTCGGTGCGGGCATGGGCGCGTCGCGTCGGGTCGGCTTCCCGAGGCGGGGTCAGCGCCCAACGGCCGGCTACGGTCGGCGGACCCGTGCGCGACGGCATTGCCGGACGGCCGGCGCGCATGCGGGCGTAGCGGCCGCGTGGCGCTTGCCGCCGGGGTTTGTGCACCCCGTGGCCCGCGACTTGCGCGCGCAAGGGTGCGAGCGTGTCGCCGGTGACTAGCCCGGCCCACACCAGATCCCACATCGCGGATACGACGGCCCCGTCGTCCGGCGGTTGCTCCAGACCCGGCGTGACCCGGTCGACGAGCTGCCGGAAGAACAACGCCCCGCCTTCCAGCGCCGTCACGATCGCTTCGTGCAGCGGGCTGGTCGGCGGATTCTCTTCGACCTCGGGCAGCAGCAGATCCGCGACGTCGGACGGAGCCAGCGCCAGCCAGCCGTCTCCGCCGGAGAGGGACCCGCAGCCTGCCCACGTGACCTCGCCCGCAGTGGTGAGTTCGTCGAGCAGCGCGGGGGAGTAGCCCGGCAACCGGCTCGGCAGGATCAGCGATTCGACCGCGCTCGCCGGCAAGGGCGCGCCGGCGAGCTGTTCGACCACCGACAGCACGTCGTCGGCCGTCGGCGCGGACCGCAGGCGCGCACCGATTCCGTGCCACGCGGGCAGGAACCGGCCCAGCGCCGCCGGTTCCACCGGCTCGACCTCTGCCCGCAGCCGAGCGAGCGACGCGCGCCGCAACCGCCGCAGCACGGCTGCGTCGCAGTATTCGGTGCCCACGCCATGGGTTTCCGGATGCCCGACCGGGCTCAGCTCGCCGCGGACGAGCCTGCCTTCACCGGTGAGCCGGTCGAGCACGCCGGTGACGACGGCGGTGCCCAGCCCGAACCGGTCCGCCGCGGCTGTCGCGGAGAACGGACCGCGGGTCCGTGCGTAGCGGCCGAGGAGGTCGCCCAGCGGATCCGCCACCGGCTCGGTGAACGCCTCGGGCACGCCGACCGGAAGCGCGACGCCCAGCGCGTCCCGCACCCGTCCGGCGTCCTCGATGGCCAGATAGCGCTCCTCGCCGCCGATGCGCACCTGGATGGCGCGCCGTGCGGAGGCGAGTTCAGCCAGCCATTCCGCCTGAATCCCGCGTTCCGCTGCCTCCGCGACGGACAGATCGCCGAGGAACCGCAGCAGGTCGGCCGCGTCCTCCGCCGACCGGGCGTGCCGGTCCGGGTCGAGCCGCTGCAATGACCGTTCGACCTCGGCCACGGCTTCGGGATCGAGCAGCTCGCGAATCGCCTCCGTGCCCAGCAATTCGGCCAGCAGCGCGGAATCCAGCGACAGCGCCGCGGCTCGTCGCTCGGCCAGCGGGGCGTCCGTCTCGTACAGGAACATCCCGACGTAACCGAACAACAGGCTTCGTGCGAACGGCGACGCGGCAGGCGTCTCGACCTCGACCAGCCGCACCTTCCGCGCCCGGACGTCGGACATCAGCTCCCGCAGACCGCCGACGTCGTAGACATCCTGCAGAACCTCGCGCATGGCCTCCAGGACGACCGGGAACCGCTCGTACTTCGCCGCTACCGACAACAGTTGCGACGCCCGTTGCCGTTGCTGCCACAGCGGTGTGCGTCGCCGCGGATCCCGGCGCGGCAGCAGCAGCGAACGTGCCGCGCATTCCCGGAATCGCGCCGCGAAGACCGCCGAGCTGCCGACCTCCGCCACGATCAGCTGCTCGACCTCCTCCGGGTCCAGCAGGACATCGTCGGCGGTGATGGTGACCTCGCCGCCGTCGGCGTCGAGCGCGTCGGGCAGCCGCAGCACGATGCCGTCGTCGGAGTGTGCGACTTGGGCGTCGACGCCGCGGTTTTCCCGCAGCCGCGCGGCGATCGCGAGTGCCCACGGCGCGTTCACCTGCGCGCCGAACGGCGAGTGCAGCACGATCCGCCAGTCGCCCAGTTCGTCGCGGTAGCGTTCGAGCAGGATGACCCGGTCGTTGGGCACGTGCCGGGTCGCCGACTTCTGTTCTTCCAGATACGCCAGCAGGTTGTCGCAGGCGCGCTGGTCGAGCCCGGCCGCGGCGGCCCGGTCCCGCGCCACTGCGGTGTCCGAAGTGGACAGTTCGCGGACGAACGCGCCGAGCGCCCGCCCCAGTTCCAGCGGGCGTCCGGCGGCGTCGCCCTTCCAGAACGGCATCCGGGCGGGCTGGCCGGGCGCGGGCACGACGATCACCCGGTCGTGCGTGATGTCGGTGATCCGCCACGACGAGGTGCCGAGCAGGATCGTGTCGCCGACCCGCGATTCGTACACCATTTCCTCGTCGAACTCGCCCACGCGCGAGCCGGGTTTGCCCTCGTCGCCCGGCGTCATCACGGTGAACAGCCCGCGGTCGGGGATGGTGCCGCCGGACGTGACCGCGAGCCGCTGCGAACCCGGCCGCCCGCGCAGCTCTCCGCTGACCCGGTCCCACGTGATCCGTGCCCGCAGCTCGCCGAACTCCTCGCTCGGGTAACGGCCGGCGAGCATGTCGAGCACCGCGTGCAGGGCGTCGTCCGGCAGCGAGCTGAACGGGGCCGCCCGCCGGACGAGCGCCGCCAGCTCCGGCACCGTCCACGGTTCGAGCGCCACCATCGCCACGACATGCTGGGCCAGCACATCGAGCGGGTTGCGCGGGTACCGCACCGCCTCGATCGCCCCGCTCGCCATCCGTTCCGCGACGACCGCGCACGACACCAGATCGCCGCGGAACTTCGGGAACATGACGCCGGACGACACCGCGCCGACCTGGTGTCCGGCCCGGCCGACGCGCTGCAGCCCGGACGCCACCGTGGGCGGAGCCTCGATCTGCACGACCAGATCCACCGCGCCCATGTCGATGCCGAGTTCGAGCGACGACGTCGCCACCACGCACGGCAGCCGCCCGGACTTCAGTTCCTCCTCGACATGGGTGCGCTGCTCGCGGGACATCGACCCGTGGTGCGCCCGCGCGACGACCGGCTCCGCCCCGGTCGTGACACCGGACTGGCCGACCGCCTCGGCCGGAAACGCGTCGCCCGGGGACAGACCGGTCTGCTCGGACGCGAGTTCGTTGAGCCGCGCGGTGAGCCGTTCGGTGAGCCGCCGCGAGTTGCCGAACACAATGGTGGAGCGGTGCGCGCGGATCAGCTCCAGCACCCGTTCCTCGACCGCCGGCCAGATCGACGGCCGCTGCACCGCCGCGCCGGCCACTTCTTCCTGGGTGCCGATCCCGCCCTCCGACGGCAACTGCGACAGCGACGTGAGGTCGTCGAGCCGCTCCATCGGCGAGGGCGCCGGGCCGTCGAGGTTCGCCATGTCCTCGACGGGCACCTCCACCCGCACCTGGATCGTCTTCGCGAGTTTCGGCTGCACGACGGTGACCGGACGACCGCCGGCGAGGAACGCGCTCACCTCGTCGACCGGGCGCACGGTGGCCGACAGCCCGATCCGCTGGGCCGGTTTCGGCAGCAGCGCGTCGAGCCGTTCCAGCGACAACGCCAGATGCGCACCGCGTTTGCCGCCCGCGACGGCGTGCACTTCGTCGACAATGACCGTCTCGACGCCCTTCAGCGATTCCCGCGCCGAGGACGTGAGAATGAGAAACAACGACTCCGGAGTGGTGACCAGCACGTCCGGCGGGGTTTTCCCGAACGACCGGCGCTCGGCCGCCGTGGTGTCGCCGGTGCGCATGCCGACTTCGATTTCTGGCGCGGGCAGACCGAGCCGGTGCGCGGCCTGGGAAATGCCCGCCAGCGGCGCGCGCAGGTTGCGCTGCACGTCGACCGCCAGCGCCTTCAGCGGAGAGACGTACAGGATCCGGCACCGCTCGCGCGGGTTCGCCGGCGGCGGTTCCGACGCCAGCCGGTCCAGCGCCCACAGGAACGCGGACAGCGTCTTGCCGGACCCGGTGGGTGCCACGACCAAGGCGTGCTGCCCGGCGTGTGCGGCCCGCCAGGCCCCTTCCTGCGCGGCCGTCGGGGCGGCGAAGGCTCCGGCGAACCAGGTGCTGGTCGCCGGGGAGAAGAGGTCGAGGACGTCGTTTGCCACGGGATCCATCATGCGCGGCGCCCCCGACAATTTCCGGGGCCCGGGCAGAGCAGCCTGGTCCGGATCCCCTCGGACGGGTGACCGATCGGCCTAGATCGCGTACTTCCACACGGTCAGCGAATAAGCCGAATACCAGGCCCCGACCAGCACGAACACGGTCGTCGCGGCGATCATCGTGGACTTCTTGCGACCGGCGAGCCCCATCGCGACGGGCAGCAGGAGCGCGAAGTCGGGAAGAAGAAACCTCGACTTCAGGGCGGGCAGCCCGGCGCTGCACAGGACCAGCACCACTACGCCCACCGCGTATGCGGCCAGCGGCCACGGCACCCGGCGGTCGGTCACCGTGATGACCGCGAGCGCGACCGCCGTGAGCGTCACGAGCACGACGAGCGTCTCCCAGGCGTTGCCCGAGGTGAAAAGCGTGTGCGTGATCCATTGCCAGGCTTCGGCGCCGGTGTCGAAACGCGTGTTCCAGCCGCGGAGCTCCACGTCCTGCCAGCCAGTCAAACTGCCGGTCTGCACCGCGACGAACATCCAGTACCCGAGCAGGCCGAGCGGCGCGACGAAGACGCACAAGAGCGCGTTCCACCGTTGTTTGTTCCGCCACACGTCGATGGCCGCGGCGATGATGACGACCGCGACCAGCACGCAGGCGGTGGATCGGGTAAGCCCGGCGAACAGGGCGGCGAAAGCAGCGAGGTACCACTTGCGTTCGAGTACACCGACCAGCGCCCACGCGGCGAGAGCGGTGAAGAGCGCCTCGGTCATCACCATGCTCTCGGCGATCGCCATCGGTGCGGCGCCCCACAGCACGGCGAGCAGCAACCCCGCTCGCGGACTGTGGACGAGCCGGCCGATCCGGTACATCGCCGTCGCCGCCGCGATTCCGGCGAGCGTCGACAGCAGAATGCCCGCCCCGAAGTAGGTCACCCCGGGCAGCTTCTCGAGCAGCCCGGTCAGGGCCGGATACAGCGGGAAATAGCCGTACGACGCGTCGGGATAGGGCAGTCCAGCAGCGTCGAGCGGATTGCTCACGCCGGTGTAGTTGTGCTCCGCGATCTGCAGGTACCACCAGCCGTCCCAGGCCTGCAGCCGGTCGCCCAGCGGCAGGTTCCGGGGCGCGGCCATGGCGGCGAGCGCACCGACGCTGACCAGCCGCGCCACGAGGTACAGCACCGCCGCGTGCACGTAGCCGGAACGGCCCCATCTGCCCGGCGCGGCCCGCAAGGGGTGCGCCGGACCGCCCGCCGCTGCCTGTGCGAACTGCTCTCGGCGGGTCTTGTCCACTAGCTCTGTCATTGCCTCCCCGTCCTCGGAAGACGAGACGTTCCGTCGCTTCCCGGGGTTGCGTGCGTCGCGAGTTTCGCGGGTCCGCACGCACGGTGACCGGGCACGTGGCAGCATCTCCGCCAGCGCTGCTTGAGTCGAGGGGAAGTTACTGTGCGGATCCTGTCGGTGGACCTCGGGACGTCCAACACCGTTGCCGTCCTTTCCGCGCACGGCAGGCCGCCACGCGTCGTAGAGGTCGACGGGTCGGCCAACATGCCCTCCGCGGTCTTCGCCGGGGAAGACGGCACGCTGATGGTCGGCAGGGACGCCGAACGTCGTGCTCGGCTCGACCCGACACGGTTCGAGCCCAACCCTAAACGGCGCATCGACGAGCAGACGCTGCTGCTCGGCACGGACGTCGTGCCGGTCAACGAGGCGCTCGCCGCGATCCTGCGCCGCGTGCTCGACGAGACCACGCGCCAGCTCGGCGGCGAACAGCCCGACGAGGTCCGGCTCACCCACCCCGCCCAGTGGGGTCCGGTGCGCCGAAACGTGCTGCTGAGCGCGGCGCGACTTGCTGGCATTCGCGGAAACGTAGTCCTCGTGCCGGAACCAGTCGCGGCCGCGGCGCACTTCGCGTCGTTCCCTGAGCGCGCGTTGGCTCCAGGACAGGCTCTCGCGGTGTACGACCTCGGCGCGGGCACGTTCGACGTCGCCGTCGTCGGCGCGAATCAGAACGGTTACACGGTGCTCGCCGAGGACGGTCTGCCCGACCTCGGAGGCCTCGACGTCGACCAGGCGCTGATGGTCCACGTAGGACGTGAGGTGTCGCACTCGGACCCGCAGCGCTGGCAGCGGCTGCTTCGCCCCGAGTCCACCGCGGACCGGCGTACGCGACGCGCGCTGCAAGAAGACGTGAAGGCCGCGAAGGAGGCGCTGTCTCGGCATCCGCAGACAGAGGTGCCGATGCCCGAGCCGTTCAAGGACGTGCTCGTCACGCGAGGAGAGCTCGAAGGCTTGGTACGTCCGGCAATGCTGCGCAGTGTGGAGCTGCTTTCGCGGACACTGCGTTCGGCCGGACTGACTTCGGAGCGTCTCGTCGGCATCTACCTCGTCGGTGGTTCGAGCCGGTTGCCGCTGGTCGGGTCAATGATCGCGGAGAAGCTCGGCGTTGTCCCCACGAGTCTCGACCAGCCGGAGACGGCCGTCGCACTGGGTGCGCAGCACGTGGCTAACGACGGACTGTCGATGCGTACGCAGAACGTCGAGGGCCAGGTGGCGTCAGGTGCGCCGTACGCGCCGGCTGGCGCGCCACAGGGCAACTACGCGGCGTACTCGCCGACGCAGCCACAGCCGATGCCGCCGTTCCAGCCTTCGCCGGCACCGTCCAACTTCCCGACGTACACGCCTGCTACGCCGGAGAAGAAGAGCCGCACCAAGCTGTGGATCGGCATCGCGGCGGCGGTGGTGGTCGTGCTCGCGGCTGGGCTGACCGTGTTCCTGACAACAAAGGGCTCGTCAGTGAAGACGTACACCGCTGAGGAGTGCCGTACACCGGGGCAAGTTGACTCGTCGGGCATGACCGGCTGCATGCGTCAGCTCGCCGGCAAGGTCGCTGACAACGGCGGCTGTGCTCCCGGTATGGGCAACGGCCCGGCCGCGCCGGCGAAGAGCCTCGGGACCGCGGCGACGTGCGCCGCGCCGGGGCGCGCGGGCACGCAGGTGACGTACGTGCAGGGACAGTCGGCAGCGGAGCTCAAGCAGTACACCGACGGACTGCTCGCCTCCGCGGGCGGCGACCGCACCGAGGCGGACTGGAAGGGCAACGCCCTCGAAGGGCACTACGCGGCGGCGGCCGGGCAGTCGTCGGCGGTCCTCGTGTTCACCGTGAAGGACCGGCCCCTCGTCGGGTTCCTCTATCAGGTGAATTCCGGCGGGCAGACGGCCACGCCGGGTGCGCTGGCCGACTACTTCGAACAGAACGTCCAGCCGGGGGAGTGATCCCCGTTCGCGCGGGAAAGCTAGCATTCGCCCGATGCGTATCACGGTGTTCCGACGGCTGATGGCCGAGGAGTTCGGGTCCGGACGCGCCGAGATGCTCGCCCAGGACCACGTGTTCAGCGGGCTCGGCGGGCGCACGGTCGAAGAAGCGCTGAGCGCGGGAACGCCGGCCAAGGAGATCTGGCGAGCCGTCTGCGTCGAGTTCGAGGTGCCGCCGGAGCGACGCTGACCTGGGGTTTCGCGGTTCCGGTCGCCGCGAAGGGCGAAAACCGCGGCGGATGGGCGTGTCGCCGCGAGCCTCGAACACCTGTTCGTCTATGGTGTTGTGCACAACGGGGCCAGCGATCCACAGATCGGTCGCCGCGCCTGGAATTGTCGGTCCCTCCCCGTAGCGTCGGACCGGACAGGGTTTGGTCCCCGGACCAGCCCGACTGGACAACCGAACACACACAGGCCCCAACCAGCGAGGTGGACTTCCATGCCAGCAGCACCCGACAAGGACAAGGCGCTCGAGCTCGCCCTTGCGCAGATCGACAAGCAGTACGGCAAGGGCTCGGTGATGCGCCTCGGCGAGGAGTCCCGTCCGCCCATCGCCGTGATCCCCACCGGCGCGATCGCCCTCGACGTCGCGCTCGGCATCGGCGGCCTGCCGCGCGGCCGGGTCGTCGAGATCTACGGACCGGAATCCTCCGGTAAGACCACGGTCGCCCTGCACGCGGTGGCCAACGCCCAGCGCAACGGCGGGATCGCGGCGTTCATCGACGCGGAGCACGCGCTCGACCCGGAGTACGCGAAGAAGCTCGGCGTCGACACCGACGCGCTGCTCGTGTCCCAGCCGGACACCGGCGAGCAGGCGCTCGAGATCGCGGACATGCTGATCCGCTCCGGCGCGCTCGACATCCTGGTCATCGACTCCGTCGCGGCCCTCGTGCCGCGCGCGGAAATCGAAGGCGAGATGGGCGACTCGCACGTCGGCCTCCAGGCCCGCCTGATGAGCCAGGCGCTGCGGAAGATCACCGGTGCGCTGTCGAACTCCGGCACCACCGCGATCTTCATCAACCAGCTGCGCGAGAAGGTCGGCGTCATGTTCGGCTCGCCGGAGACCACCACCGGTGGCAAGGCGCTGAAGTTCTACGCGTCGGTCCGGCTCGACGTCCGCCGCATCGAGACGCTCAAGGACGGCGGCGAGCCGGTCGGCAACCGCACCCGCGTGAAGGTCGTCAAGAACAAGGTGGCCCCGCCCTTCAAGCAGGCCGAGTTCGACATCCTCTACGGCATGGGCGTCTCGCGCGAGGGCTCGCTCATCGACATGGGCGTCGACCAGGGCATCCTGCGCAAGTCGGGCGCCTGGTACACGTACGAGGGCGACCAGCTCGGCCAGGGCAAGGAGAACGCCCGCCGGTTCCTGCGCGACAACCCGGACATCGCCAACGAGATCGAGAAGCGCATCAAGGAGAAGCTCGGCATCGGCCCGCAGGTCGACGCCGAGGTCGAGGCAGTGCCCGCGCCGGTCGACTTCTGATCCGGGGAGGGGAGGGGATCGGCAGGTTCCCTCCCCGGTGCTCGGGCTTGGGCCGAGCACCGGCCTGCCGCCGAAGTCGACGCCGAGGCCCAGTGTCGAGGCTGAGGCTCAGGCCAAAGCCGAGGCTGATGCCGAAGCCGAGGCTGGTGCCGAAGTAGAGACCCAGCGCGGTTCCGCCGCGCCGGAGCTTCGGTGGCGACGGTGGCCGGGCCGAGGTCCTCGATCAGGCCCGGGTCCGGTTGTTCCGGAGTCGTCCAGGTTTGCTGCCCGGACAGTTCTCCGAGGGGGTGCCGGGCTGACGCGGCTGGGATCGGTCGGCCGGGCGTGCTTTGCGCGCTCCGCGTACGAGAGGGCTGCCCGGGGCGGTGGTCGCACGTGCCGGTCGGTGAAGGGATGCGGGATCAGGCGATCCGAGTCGGCGCGGGGGTGAAGCTGTCGGCTGGGTTCGGCGGGATCCCGCGCCGGAGCGGTCGTGGCTGGGGCGACCTGAGGCCAGGCGGAGGTCGCGCCCTGACGGGAAGCGTTGACCAAGGACGGGAATCGGCACCCGTGGCGTCTGGTGCCGGTGGAAAGCGGTGTTGAAGTGACGGTGCCGTCGTCCGAGGGCGGTGCCGGGAAGAGGAGTGCGGTCGTGGCCAGGATGCCGAAGGTCGAACCTGCGGAGTTGCCTCCGGAGGAGCGGGCCAAGAAGGCCAAGGAGATCTGCTTCGACCTCCTCGCCGCTCGGCCGCGGACAGTCGACGAGCTGCGGCAGGCGTTGCAGCGCAAGGGTTTCGACAGCGAGACCGTCGAAGACTTGCTCGGCAAGCTCGACCGCGCCGGTCTGGTCAACGACGCCGAGTTCGCCGAAACCTGGGTCCGCAACCGGCACGCCAACCAAGGGCTGTCGCGCACGGCGCTGGTCGCCGAGTTGCGGCGCAAGGGCGTTGACGGGGAGATCGCGGCGCAAGCGGCGGAGGAAGTCGACCGGGACGCCGAGGAACAGCGGGCTCGAGAACTGGTGCGGAAGCGGCTCGGGTCGCTCGGGAACGTCGACGAGCAGACCGCGATCCGCCGGCTGCTCGGGTTCCTCGCGCGGAAGGGCTATCCGCAAGGCCTGGCGTACACGGTGATCCGCGAGGAACTTCGCGAATTCGGGGCGGAAGCCAGCATGCTGGACGACGTGCCGGTGGACTGATCGCCCTGCGACACCAAGAAACCCGCCGCCTCCAGCACGGAGGCGACGGGTTTCGACTCAGCGCATCGCGGCGGCTTCGGCAGCCAGCTTCTCGACAGCCGCGAAGTCCTTGGCCGCCAACAGTTTCGCGGGCGTCAGCCACGAGCCTCCGACGCAGCCGACGTTCGGCAGAGCCAGATACGACGGGGCCGACGACACCGTGATCCCGCCGGTCGGGCAGAACTGCAGCTGCGGCAGCGGTCCGGCGATTGCCTTCAGGAACGCCGCGCCCCCGCTGGCTTCGGCCGGGAAGAACTTCAGCGCGCTCAGCCCGCGTTCGGCCAGCCGCATCGCCTCCGACACCGTGTTCGCGCCCGGGAGGAACGGCAGCCCGGTGGCGAACGCGGCGTCCAGCACCGCGTCCGTGCAGCCCGGCGTCACCAGGAACTTCGCGCCCGCGTCGGCGGCCTGCTTCGCCTGCTCCGGCGAGGTCACCGTGCCGACGCCCACGACGATGTCCGGCACCTCCGCGGCCACCCGCTCGATCGCGGTCAGCGCGACCGGCGTGCGCAGCGTCAGCTCGATCACCCCGATCCCGCCGGCGAGCAGGGCGCGGGCCGTCGGCACCGCGTCGTCGACGTCGTCGATCACCACGACGGGCATCACGGGGGACAGGGCGAGCAGGTCCGTGCCGGTGGTCACTGACCGACCTCCTGGGTCTGGAGAGCGTAGGGGGACGCGTTCATTGTCCCGCTTCCGAATGGCGGAACGCCCCGGGCGAGGTCCAGCTCCGGAGTCAGCGCCCCGAACACACTCGCGCCCTGGTCAGCCGGGCCGACCGCGCGGCGCAGCGCTCCGAAGAGCTCCCGCCCGGTCCCGCTCCACGCGGCCTCCGACGGCGGGGCGTCCGTGAGATCGCGCCGCGCCAGTTCGTCGTCCGGGACCAGCACGTCCAACGATCCGGACCGCGCGTCGAACCGGACCACATCGCCGTCGGCGATCCGGGCGATCGGCCCGCCCGCTGCGGCCTCCGGCGTCACCTGGATCGCGGCGGGCACCTTGCCCGACGCACCCGACATCCGCCCGTCGGTGAGCAGCGCGACCCGGAAACCCCGGTCCATCAACACGCCCAACGCGGGCGTCAGACCGTGCAGCTCCGGCATGCCGTTCGCCTGCGGTCCCTGCTGGCGCAGCACCACGACCACGTCGCGGTCCAGCTCCCCGGCCTCGAACGCGACGCGGAAGGCGTCCTGCGACGTGAACACCCGCGCCGGTGCCTCCACGACACGGTGCTCAGGGGCGACTGCCGATACCTTCGTGACCGCCCGGCCCAGGTTGCCCTCGACCATCCGCAGCCCGCCGTCCGGCGCGAACGGCCGCCACACCGGACGCAGCACGTCCTCGTCGAGGCTGCGCGTCGGCACGTCCCGCCACACCAGTTCGCCGTCGGACAAGATCGGCTCCTGCGTGTACCGGCGCAGACCACGGCCCGCGACGGTGAGGACGTCCTCGTGCAGCAGGCCCGCGTCGAGCAGCGTGCCGACGAGGAACTGGATGCCGCCGGCCGCGTGGAAGTGGTTGATGTCCGCGCTGCCGTTCGGATACACGCGCGCCAGCAGCGGCACGACCGCGGACAGGTCCGAGAAATCGTCCCAGCTCAGCTGAATCCCCGCCGCCGCGGCGATCGCCACCAGGTGCATCGTGTGGTTCGTCGACCCGCCGGTGGCCAGCAGCGCCACGATGCCGTTCACGAACGCTTTTTCGTCCAGCACCTGCGAAATCGGCGTGTACGCCTCGCCTCGGGACAGCTCGACGACACGTCGGCCCGCCTCTTCGGTGAGCGCTTGGCGCAACGGCGTGTTCGGTGGCACAAAGCTGGCGCCCGGCAGGTGCAGGCCCATCACCTCGACCACCATCTGGTTCGAGTTGGCAGTCCCGTAGAACGTGCAGGTGCCGGCGGAGTGATACGACGCGGCTTCCGCGTCGAGCAGGTCTTCCCGTGTCGCGAGTCCCTCGGCGTACAGCTGCCGCACCCGTGCTTTTTCCTTGTTGGGCAAGCCCGAATTCATCGGCCCGGCGGGCACGAGCACCGCAGGCAGATGGCCGAACGACAGCGCGCCGATCAACAGGCCCGGCACGATCTTGTCGCACACGCCCAGCAGCAGTGCCGCATCGAACATGTCGTGGGACAGCGCGATCGCCGTCGACATCGCGATCACTTCGCGGCTGAACAGCGACAACTCCATGCCCGGTCGGCCCTGCGTGATGCCGTCGCACATCGCGGGCACCCCGCCGGCGAACTGCGCGACACCGCCGGATTCGCGGACCGATTTCTTCAGCCACGCCGGGTATTCCTGCATCGGCTGGTGCGCGGAGAGCAGGTCGTTGTAGGAGGACACGATGGCCACGCCGGGCGCGCGCAGCTGCCGCAGCGCCTGCTTGTCGACGCCGTCCATCGCGGCGAATCCGTGCGCGAGGTTGCTGCAAGCGAGGCCGCGGCGGACCGGCCCCTCCTCGAAAGCGGCCGCGCTGCGAGCGAGGTACGCCGCCCGCGTGTCCGCACTGCGTTCGGCGATCCGGTCGGTGACGTCGGCGAGAACGCGGTGTACCGCGGCGGTCGGGTTCGGGCTGCTGCTCATCTCAAGCTCCCGGCTCGTGACGGGTTCGCGGGACGGCAGCGCTGGCGTCGCGGGAACGTGACGGTGCACACGGTAACCCGAAAACCTCCCGGAAACAAAATCGATTCAGAAACCCCTAAGAGGTTCGCCTGGGAGTACCGGTGCGTGGAGCAGGTATGGCGAGTGGGGTTCGCGAGGGGGCGTGCCACCGGGTTCACGGCCGCGGAGGAAGCCACCGCAGCCGGTGTCTGCGGCTGATGACGGTCGATGGGCGTTATCAGGGTGGGACAGGCACTATCCGCGGCTGGAGGTGACGGTGGATGCGAGATTCGGAGATGCCTGGTCCGCCGGAGCGCGTTTTGGGCACGGCATTGCGGAATGCCCGGATCGAGGCAAGCTTCGGTTTGCGCGAACTGGGGCGATGGCTCGGGGTGGACGCGGCGCTGTTGTCGAGCTGGGAGCTGGGCGAGCAGGTTCCGACGCTGGAGGACGTCGCGGGGGTGCTGGGCGCGCTAGGAGTGGTCGGCGAGAAGAAAGCGCGGATCATGGCACTGGCGCGGGAGCTGGCCGGGGCGAGCTGGATCATGCCCGGGTCGCAGGCGGACACGGCGCATCACGCGATCGTGGCCGGGCACGAGCGGAACGCGGAATCGGTGACGGTGTGGGCTCCGCTGCGGATTCCGGACTTGCTGCAGATCCCCGATTACGTCCGGCTGGTGTTCGGTCCGAGCCTGTGGGACCAGGAAGTCCTAGAGCGGGTCGTACAGAACCGCTTGAGCCGCAACAGGATTCTGTTCGGCGTGGAGGCGGTCGAGGCGCAGCTGTTCGTCGGGACTGAGGCACTGCGGAACGACTTCGGCGATGCCGAGGTGATGCTGCGGCAGATGCGGTACCTCGTGGAGGTTTCGCAGAGGGTGAAGATCCGGATCGTCCCGAGCCAAGCCGTGACGGAGGGCGCGTTCAGCTGGTACCGGCAGCGGGATGAGACGGATGTCGTGTACTGCCCGCACCACCGCGCCGGTGTCTTCCTGGCCGGTCGGCAGGCCGCCCCGTACGCGGGAACCATCGAGCGGCTGGCCGAGGCTGCGTTGTCCGCGGAGGATTCACTGCACCGTTTGTCGGCCGCGGCTGCCGGGTTCGCGGAGGACGTGAAAGCTCGGCGGCTGGCGAACGATGCCGGACTGACGAAGCTCCTGGCAGGCGAGGACCCGGCTGGCTAGCGAGGCTGTCGCATGGGGTCATCGAGAGGTAACGCTGCGTCTGTAGTGAGCGGGTTCCGCCGGTCTGACGTGCTCGCGCCGAAGGCGTGTTTTATGCGGCTGACGGCCCACAGACGTCCTGGACCCCACTTTCGGCCCCTATCCGGCGAGAAATGCCCAGGTCAACAGGTACAACATGCCCAACTCTGGTAAATGTGCTACTTGTCACAGTGCACCGCGCGAGGCAGAGTCGTACTTGGCGGCGTTGATCGTCACCCGAACTGCCGGCCCCACCATCAGGGAGGCTTCCGATGTCCACCACAGAGATCGCCGAACTCCGGCGCACCATCGGCCAGTTGCGGCAGTGCGTGGGCGCATTGCGATCGCGCTACGGCGACGCGTCCGCGGTGCGCCGGCTGGCCAATGACGTCGAGCGGCTCGACATCGACAGCGCTGATCTGGACGGGCACCCGCCCGCTGTGCCGGCGCAGGCGAAACCCGTCGAACGCGTGCCTGTTCCGGATACTCCCTACGATCCGGCGCTGTGGAGCGGCGCTGACGACGAAGGTGTCGGTGGCTACAAGCGCGATCAGCGGTGAGCGCCCCCGCTGACAACGACGTCAGCCGCGCCTCCGCCGGCGTTCGGGCACCGGGGCGGGCGCGGCTCGCTGCCCGGACGCTGCG
Organism: Amycolatopsis echigonensis; assembly: GCF_014174495.1. GTDB lineage: Bacteria > Actinomycetota > Actinomycetes > Mycobacteriales > Pseudonocardiaceae > Amycolatopsis > Amycolatopsis echigonensis. The sequence goes on along the minus strand of NZ_JACJHR010000047.1, from coordinate 20,292 downwards.
CACCGACCGGTGGTGGCTGTCGCCCCTGCTCACCGTGCTGGGGCTGGCCACCTTCGTCGTTTACGCGACTGTCCGGGCATTCGTGCGCACCGCCTACTGGGTGCCCGAATACCACTATCTGACGCCGTTCTACTCGCCCTGCGTTTCGACCTCTTGCGTCCCCGGCTCGAGCCACTTCGGGCATTGGTTCGGCGAAATGCCGTCCTGGCTGCCGCTCGGCGTGCTCGTGCTGCCGTTCCTGCTCGGGTTCCGGTTGACCTGCTACTACTACCGCAAGGCCTACTACCGCTCGGTGTGGTTCTCCCCGCCGGCCTGCGCGGTCGCCGAACCGCACGCGCGCTACACCGGAGAGACGCGGCTGCCGTTGATCGTGCAGAACGTGCACCGGTACTTCTTCTACGTCGCCTGCATCGTCTCGCTTGTCAACACCTACGACGCCATCGTCGCCTTCCAGAGTCCCAGCGGGTTCGGCTTCGGCCTCGGCAACGTGATTCTCGTGGTGAACGTCGTGCTGCTGTGGGCGTACACGCTCTCCTGCCACTCGTGTCGGCACGTCACCGGCGGGCGGCTCAAGCATTTCTCGAAACATCCCGTCCGGTACTGGATCTGGACGCAGGTCACGAAACTCAATACCCGGCACATGGCTCTCGCGTGGACGACGCTCGGCACGCTCGTGCTGACCGACTTCTACGTGATGCTCGTGTCGAGCGGCGCGATATCGGACCTGCGATTCGTGGGCTGACCCTCGGAAATCCAGCAGCGCAAGGCAGTTCTCCCCAGCTCGTGAGGTGGCTTATTCCATGACCGAGGTCGAACGGCACAGCTACGACGTGGTGGTGATCGGTGCCGGCGGCGCCGGTCTGCGCGCGGTGATCGAGGCGCGCGAACGCGGTTTCAGCGTCGCGGTGGTGTGCAAATCCCTTTTCGGCAAAGCGCATACGGTGATGGCCGAGGGCGGCTGCGCGGCGTCGATGGGCAACGCGAACTCGAACGACAACTGGCAGGTGCACTTCCGCGACACCATGCGCGGCGGCAAATTCCTCAACAACTGGCGGATGGCCGAGCTGCACGCCAAGGAAGCACCCGACCGCGTCTGGGAGCTGGAGACGTACGGCGCGCTCTTCGACCGGACCGCGGACGGCCGGATCAGCCAGCGCAACTTCGGCGGGCACACCTATCCGCGGCTCGCGCACGTCGGCGACCGCACCGGGCTCGAGCTGATCCGCACTATGCAGCAGAAGATCGTTTCGCTGCAACAGGAGGACTTCAAGAAGTACGGCGACTACGAGGCCCGGATCAAGGTCTTCGCCGAATGCACGGTCACCGAGCTGCTGCTCGACAACGGTGCGATCGCCGGCGCGTTCGGCTACTGGCGCGAGAGCGGGCGGTTCGTGCTGTTCGAGGCGCCCGCGGTGGTGCTCGCGACGGGCGGCATCGGCAAGTCGTTCAAGGTGACGTCGAATTCGTGGGAGTACACCGGCGACGGGCACGCGCTGGCCCTCCGTGCCGGCGCGAAGCTGATCAACATGGAGTTCGTGCAGTTCCACCCGACCGGGATGGTCTGGCCGCCGAGCGTCAAGGGCATCCTCGTCACCGAGGGCGTGCGCGGCGACGGCGGGGTGCTCAAGAACTCCGAGGACAAGCGGTTCATGTTCGAGTACGTGCCCGAGGTGTTCAAGGGCCAGTACGCGGACAGCGAGGACGAGGCCGACCGCTGGTACACCGACCAGGAGAACAACCGCCGCACGCCGGACCTGCTGCCGCGCGACGAGGTGGCGCGGGCGATCAACTCCGAGGTCAAGGAGGGGCGCGGATCCCCGCACGGCGGCGTGTTCCTCGACATCGCGAGCCGGCTGCCCGCCGAGGAGATCCAGCGGCGGCTGCCGTCGATGTACCACCAGTTCAAGGAACTCGCCGACGTCGACATCACCAAGGAGGCCATGGAGGTCGGTCCCACCTGCCATTACGTGATGGGCGGCGTCGAGGTCGACCCGGACACCGGCGCGGCGAGCGTGCCGGGGCTGTTCGCGGCGGGCGAGTGTTCCGGCGGCATGCACGGGTCGAACCGGCTCGGCGGCAACTCGCTGTCGGACCTGCTCGTGTTCGGCCGGCGGGCCGGACTGGGCGCGGCGTCCTATGTGGACGGTCTCAAGGACCGGCCGACGATTGCGCAGTCCGATGTGGACGCCGCGGCCGCGATGGCGCTCGAGCCGTTCAACCCGCCTGCCGACGGCACGCCGGAGAATCCGTACACGCTGCACACCGAGTTGCAGCAGTCGATGAACGACCTCGTCGGCATCATCCGCAAGGCGGGGGAAATCCGGCATGCGCTGGAGAAACTCGCAGACATCCGCCGCCGGGTGCGGCTGGTGACGGTGGAGGGTCACCGGCAGTTCAACCCCGGCTGGCATCTCGCGCTCGACCTGCGGAACATGCTGCTGGTGAGCGAATGCGTCGCCCGCGCGGCGCTGACCCGCACGGAAAGCCGCGGCGGCCACACCCGGGACGACTATCCGTCGATGGACGCGGAATGGCGGCATCGGCTGCTCGTCTGCTCCGCGCGGCCGGGCGACAACCCGCTGGTGCCGGACGTCGACGTGGCCATGAAGGAACAGGAGCCGATGCGGCCGGACCTGCTCGAGCTGTTCGAACTCGACGAGCTGGGCAAGTACTTCACCGACGCCGAGCTGGAGAACCACACCGGGAGGACCGCGTGAGCTACCAGGCGAAGTTCCGCGTGTGGCGTGGCGACGCGACCGGCGGCGACCTGCAGGACTTCACCGTCGAGGTGAACGAGGGCGAGGTCGTGCTCGACATCATCCACCGGCTGCAGGCCACCCAGGCCGCCGACCTCGCCGTGCGCTGGAACTGCAAGGCAGGCAAATGCGGCTCCTGCTCGGCGGAGATCAACGGCAGGCCGCGGCTGCTGTGCATGACGCGCATGTCGACGTTCACCGAGGCCGAGGTCGTGACGGTCACCCCGATGCGCACCTTCCCGGTGATCCGCGACCTCGTCACCGACGTGTCGTTCAACTACACGAAGGCACGCGAGATCCCGTCCTTCACCCCGCCGGAGGGACTGAAACCCGGCGAGTACCGGATGCAGCAGGTGGACGTCGCGCGCTCGCAGGAATTCCGCAAGTGCATCGAGTGCTACCTGTGCCAGAACACCTGCCACGTCGTGCGCGACCACGAGGAGAACAAGGAGAGCTTCGCCGGCCCTCGATACCTCATGCGGATCGCCGAGCTGGAGATGCACCCGCTGGACGTCGCCGACCGCCGCGACGCCGCGCAGGACGAGCACGGGCTCGGGCTCTGCAACATCACCAAATGCTGCACCGAGGTGTGCCCGGAAGGCATCCACATCACCGACAACGCGCTGATCCCGATGAAGGAACGCGTCGCCGACCGCAAGTACGACCCGATTGTCTGGCTGGGAGACAAGCTGTTCCGCCGTAACCGGTGACGTCCGCGGTGGTGGCTGGATTCGCGGTCGCGGATCTGGCGGGGTGAGGGCCGCGGGTGTCCCCGTTCGCGAGCCGAGGCCGTTCAGGCGTGCGTTGCGAGCGCGTTGGCCCAGGGGCTGCGGACCGGTTCGTTCGCGAGTTGCGCTGTTCGGACGAGGGTTGCGAGCGAATTCGCTCAGGGGCGTGGCCGGGTGCCGCTGGCCGTGGGTGGGGCCGCGGTCACCTTGCTTGCGCGCGGCAGAAACGCCCGTTGGCACGCGGTGGGCGCGCCCGTTGGCGCGTGGCGGGCACGCCACCGGCGGGCGGTGATTCCGCTGCCGGGCCGGTTGCGCCGCGGCCTGGTGCGGGGCCGGATCAAGTGCACGGTGCGAGTTCGTCTGTGCGCGGGCCCGCAACATCGGCCGGGCTTGCTGGTCGTCGCATCCGCGAGCTCGTGGGCCTTCGCTTCCGCGGGTCGTGGGCGTATTCAGTTGTGGGTGGGCGATAGGCGGTTCCTCCTTGGACGACGAGTCGGGTCATGTCGGCGGGTTGCCGGGCCGATCCCGGCGGGGTGGCGGACGGGCATATGCGGCAGGTCTCTTCCTCCTTGGGGCAGCGGTGGCAGCCTTGGTCAGCGGCGGCGCACTTGGCCAGCGATGGCGGGCCTGGTCAGTGATGGCGGACGCAGGGCATGCGCCAGTCAGCCACAGCACGGCCGAGCGGCTGCCCTCCGTGCGATGCGGCGGCGACGGTTCCTTGTTCTGGCGGCGTCGATCCTGCCGCGCGCAGGCGAGAACAAGCTGACCAGTGCGCTGGCCACCGCACTGGGAGAGAAAGGAAACCGCGACGGCCGCAGCGAGAAGGCTCGCGGGCTCACATCACCGGAGATGTACTTACTTCAATGAAATCAACGTTAGCAGCACCCACAACCGATCGGCATCACTCGATCGGCTCGATCCCAGCGAGGCGATTCCCGTTGCCCTGAAAGAACTTCCCGAAAGGACAGTCCCAATGATCACCGGTGCCCACGTGATCCTCTACAGCAAAGACGCAGCGGCAGACCGAGAGTTCCTGCGCGACGTCATGGCGCTAGGACACATCGACGCAGGCGACGGCTGGCTCATTTTCCGTTTGCCCCCAACGGAACTCGCCGTCCATCCGACCGGCGGAGCACCACGGCAGGAGTTCTACCTGATGTGCGACGACCTCGACGAGACCGTCCGGCAGCTGACCGAAAAGGGTGCCGAAGTGGACGGTGAGGCGACGACAGCGTCGTGGGGCACGCGAGTCTCGATCCGCTTGCCCAGCGGCAGTCTGCTCCCGCTCTACCAGCCGCGTCATCCCGTCGCGCACGGCTGACCCACGAGGAACCCCGGAGAACCAAGAAGCCCCCAGCGCCGCGAAAAAAGCAGCGCCAGGGGCTTCAGGGAAAAGAACGAACCGTCAGGCAAGACCGGTGGACACGCCAGCCCCGGCGTCGAGCGCCGCCTGCTTGGCGCCGTCGTCCGTGTCGATGTGCTTCTTGCTGCGGCGGTTGCGGCGTTCCAGGTACGTCGCGAGCGCGGTCAGCAGCAGGCACATCGCGATGTAGATCGCGGCGGCCACGAGGGTCGACGGGACGATCGGGCGGCCGAAAGCACCCTGGCTGCCGATGTAGCGGGCGTAGTACAGGAGCTCCGGGTACGTCACCAGGAAGCCGAGCGCGGTGTCCTTGAGCAGCACCACCAGCTGGCTGATGATCGTCGGCAGCATCGCGCGCAGCGCCTGCGGCAGCAGGACCGTGAACATCACCTGGGTCTTGCGCATGCCGAGCGCGTACGCGGCTTCGCTCTGGCCCTTGGGCAGGGCCAGGATGCCCGCGCGGAACACCTCCGCCAGCACCGAGCCGTTGTACAGCGTCAGGCCGAGCACCACCGCGAACAGCGGCGACGTGTCGACGCCGAGGGTCGGGAGGCCGTAGTAGAACAGGAACATCAGGATCAGCAGCGGGATCGCGCGGAAGAACTCCACGACGAACGTGCAGATCCCGCGCACCCACGCGTGCTCGGACAGTCGTCCGGCGGCGAACACCGCACCGAACACGATGGCCAGCACCGCGCCGAACGCGAAGGCCTTCACGGTCGCCAGCACGGCGTTCGCGAGGTCGCTTTGCACCTGAGAGTACTGCAGCCATTCCCACTTGCGGGCGGAGAACTGGCCGCTGTCCACGAAGCGGTAGATCACGAACGCGATCAGCGCCGCCACGACGATGATGCCGAGCCCGGCGTAGATCCGGTGCCGCACCCGCGCTTTCGGGCCCGGCGTGTCGAAAAGAACCGTGCTCATCGGGACACGCTCCAGCGCTTCTCCAGGCTGCGCTGCACCAGCGACAGCACCGACACGAGGATGATGAAGCCGAGCGCCACCCACAGCAGCGCGACCATCTGGTTGTCGCCGCGCTCGGACACGTACTGCCGGATCGCGCCGGCCTCCGCGACCGAGAACCCGCTGGCGATCGTCGTGTTCTTCAGCAGCGCGATGAGCATGCTGACGAGCGGCGGCACCACTGACCGCAGTGCCTGGGGGAGGACGATGCCGCCGAGGATCTGCCCGGACGACAGGCCCAGCGCGCGGCCCGCTTCGGCCTGGCCGATCGGCACCGTGTTGATGCCGGAGCGCACGACCTCGCAGATGAAGGCCGACGTGTAGATCGTCAGCGCCACCGCGGCGGTCGGGAAGTAGTCGATCTTGACGATGTCGAGCAGCGGGTAGGCGAACACGAGGAACGCGAACACCAGGGTCAGCGGCGTGTTGCGCAGGATGGTCACGTACGTCGTGCCGATCGCGCGCAGCAGCGGGACCGGGCTCACCCGCAGCATCGCGAGGATGGTGCCCAGCACCAGGCTGCAGGCCCCCGCGATCAGGAACAGTTCGATCGTGGTGAGAAAGAACGGACCGAAGAGGTCCAGATTGTCGAGCAGGACGTCCATGGAGCCTTCCCGCGTCCGTGTGCCGATGGTGGGTGTACGGCGGCCGGTGGGCGAAAGCTTCGCCCACCGGCCGCCGGATCAGGTCAGTACCGCTCGATGGCCGGCGGCGTCGCGGGCGCGCCCGACTTGCCGAGGGTGGCGTCGTAGATCTTCTTCCAGGTGCCGTTGGACTCGGCGGCCTGCAGCAGGTCGTCGATCTTGTCGCGCAGCACCTTGTCGTCCTTGTTCAGGCCGATGCCGTAGGGCTCCTTCGAGAACGGCTTGCCCACGACCTTGAAGCTGTCCGGGTCCTGCGCGGCGTAGCCCTTCAGGATCGCGTCGTCGGTGGTGACCGCGTCGACGTCCTTCGTGGTCAGCTTCTCCACGCACTGCGAGTACTTCTGGAACTCGACGATCTGGTCGGTCAGCTTCTGCTCGCGCACGCGCTGGATCGGGGTCGACCCGGTGACCGAGCAGACCTTCTTGCCCTTCAGCGTCTCCGGCCCGGTGATCGAGTTGTCGTCCTTGCGCACCAGCAGGTCCTGCCCGGCCTGGAAGTACGGGCCGGCGAACGACACGAGCTTCTTGCGCTTGTCGCTGATGGTGTAGGTGCCGACGTAGAGGTCGACCTGGCCGTTGGAGATGGCCTGCTCGCGCGCGGCCGAGTCGACCGTCGTGTACTTGATCTTGTCCTCGCTGAAGCCGAGGCCCGCCGCGACCATCCGGGCGATCTCGATGTCGAAGCCCTGGAACTTGCCGGTCTTCGGGTCCTTCTGGCCCAGCTCGGGCTGGTCGTCCTTGACGCCGATGGTGATCGTGCCCGCGGACTTCATCTTCGCGAACACCGGCGAGCCGTCGAGCTTGACGTCCTTGGCCACGTCGTAGGTCGGCAGCGGGCCGGTGCTGGCGTTGGAGTCCCCGCCGGAACCGGCCGGGGTGCCTTCCTTGCCGCAGGCCGTGAGCAGCAGCCCGCCGGCGAGCAGGGCGGCCGTGAGGGTGCGGATCCTCATGTCAGTCTCTCTCCAATATCTGTCCGGGAAACATCTGTCCGGGAAACGTCGGTACCGGTCCGGGTACGGGCCGATTACAGCCACCCCGGACGCGGGGCGCCGGGGGATTCCCCCGAACGTGTCAGTGGGTCAGGATCTTGCCCAGGAAGTCCTTGGCGCGGTCGGATTTCGGCTTGGTGAAGAACTCCTCCGGCGTCGTGTCCTCGACGATCTCGCCGTCGGACATGAAGATCACGCGGTCGGCGGCGCGGCGGGCGAAGCCCATCTCGTGCGTGACCACCAGCATGGTCATGCCGTCCTTCGCCAGCCCGGTCATCACGTCGAGCACCTCCTGGACCATTTCCGGGTCCAGCGCCGAGGTCGGCTCGTCGAACAGCATCACCTTGGGCTTCATCGCGAGCGCGCGGGCGATCGCCACGCGCTGCTGCTGGCCGCCGGACAGCTGGGCCGGGTACTTGTCGGCCTGGTTCGCGATGCCGACGCGCTCGAGCAGTTCCATCGCGGTCTTGCGGGCCTCGGCCTGCGCCGTCTTGCGCACCTTCATCGGCGCGAGCATGACGTTCTCGAGGATCGTCTTGTGCGCGAACAGGTTGAACTGCTGGAAGACCATGCCGACGTCGGCGCGCAGCGCGGCGAGCGCCTTGCCCTCGGCGGGCAGCGGCACGCCGTCCACGGCGATCTCGCCGGAGTTGATCGGCTCGAGGCGGTTGATCGCGCGGCACAGCGTCGACTTGCCCGACCCGGACGGCCCGAGCACGACGACGACCTGGCCTCGCGGCACCTCGAGGGTGATCTCGCGCAGCACGTGCAGGTCGCCGAAGTACTTGTTCACGGCGGCCGCCTTGATCATGGGCGTCGCCACCTCGGTGGTCATCGTGGCCTCCAGAGCTCCGTTGGTCGTCCGGCGTCCGCGGAACCGGGGTTCCGCAACGCTTGCGGAAACCTACTACCGGGACATCTCTTGTAAAGACGGCTTGAGCAATACTTAGGGTTTCAACTACGTATCGGATGCGGCCGTCGTGGCGGCGTTCAGCCTAGTCGGGACTGTGGCCGCCGCCACGCACCGTGTCCGCGAGGCGTGGCGCCTTAGAGTTCCGGCTACCGTGGTCTGGATCACCGGGGAGGCTGAAGCGTGCGCGTGCTGCTGGTGGAAGACGACGACCGGGTCGCCGGGGCGCTCGTGCCCGCACTGGTCCGCCGGGGCCTCACCATGCAGCGGCTGCCGTCCGGGGCCGGGGTGCTCGACCGGGTCCACGACGTCGACGTGATCCTCCTCGACCTGGGTCTTCCCGACGTCGACGGCGTGGTGCTCTGCCGGCAGATCCGGGCGGTCAGCGACGTCGCGGTGATCGTCGTGTCCGCGCGCGGCGAGGTGAACGACCGGGTGCACGGCCTGCGCGCCGGCGCCGACGACTACCTGGTCAAGCCGTACGACGTGGAGGAACTGCTCGCGCGCGTCGAAGCGGTGCGGCGGCGGCGCGGCGAACGGGCCGCGCCCGCGGTCCCGGTGGTCGAGGTCGGCGACGTCCGGATCGACCTCGCCCGGCACGAGGTGCTCGTCGCGGGCGAGCCGATCGCGTTGTCCCGCAAGGAGTTCCAGGTGCTCGCGCTGGTCGCGGCGGCGGGCGGCGCGGTGTGCTCGCGCGAGCAGGTGCTGAACGAGGTGTGGGGGCACCGCGGCGCGGCGGAGAGCCGTTCGCTGGACGTGCACGTCGCCACCCTGCGCACCAAGCTCGGCCGTCCGGCGCTGATCGAGACGGTTCGCGGCGTGGGCTACCGGCTGGGCAGCGGACGGGACTGACCGGTGCGCGTCCGGCTGCAGGGCATCGTCGTCACGCTCGTCGCGCTGCTCGTGTTCGGGCTCGGCATCCCGCTCGCGCTGAGCATCGCGGGCAGCCTCCAGCAGAAGCTCTTCCTCGACCGGCTCACCGACACCTCGCGGTTCGCCTCGCTCGCCCAGCGTCCGCTGCTCGACAACCATCTCGGCCTGCTGGAACCTGAACTGCGCAGGTACACCGAGGTGTACGGCGTGAAGGTGGTCGTGGTGAACCAGGACGGCGACCCGGTGCTGAGTTCGGTGAGCGGCGCCGTGGACCGGGCCGCGATCCAGGTGCCGGTGAACGAGGCGCTCGCCGCCCGGCCGCCCGAGGCGGGGCCGTTGCTGATGCCGTGGGCGACGAAACCGCTGGTGCTGGCCGAGCCGATCCTCATCGACGGCGAGGTGCGCGGCGCGGTGGTGACGGAGTCCGCGACCGACCACGTCCGCACCCAGTTGATGTGGCAATGGCTGCTGCTGGCCGCGTGCGCGCTGGTCGCGTTCGGGCTCGCGCTGCTCGTCGCGCTGCCGGTGGTGCGCTGGACGCTGCGCCCGGTCCGGCGGCTGGACGAGGCGACGGGCGCGCTGGTCGCGTCCGTGGTCAGCGGCCGGGAAGCGGAGCCGGTGGGGGAGAGCGGCGGCCCGCCGGAGCTGCGGCAGCTGGGGCGGTCGTTCGACCGGATGGCGGCCAGCGTGTCGGAGGCGCTGGCCGCGCAGCGCGCGTTCGTCGCGGACGCCTCGCATCAGCTGCGCAATCCGTTGACGGCGTTGAAGATCCGGCTGGGCAATCTCGACGGCCAGGTGACCGACGAAACCGCGGCGGCCGATCTCGAAGCGGCGCAGGTGGATGCCAAACGGCTGAACCAGATCCTCGACGAGCTGCTGTCCATGGCCCGTGCGGAAGCCGCGGGAGGAGAGCTGGTTTCCGAAGACCTCGCCGAGGTGATCGCCGATCGCGTGGCCGACTGGTCGGTGGTCGGGGCGGCCCGCGAGGTCTCGTTGGAAAGCAACGTGGACGTCAACGGCGCGCGTGTGCTCGTGCCTCCGCGCGGGCTGGAGGTCGTACTCGACGCTCTGCTGGACAACGCGCTCAAGTTCAGCCCTTCCGGTACTTCCGTCGAGGTGGCCGCGAGCGTGGTCGAGGACCGCGTGAAGGTCTCGGTCCGCGACCACGGCCCCGGGTTGCGCGAGGACGAACTGGAGCGGGCCGTCGACCGGTTCTGGCGGAGCACGGCGCACCAGAACGTGCCCGGATCGGGGCTGGGGCTGGCGATCGTGACCGAGATCGTCCGGCATTCCGGCGGCGAGATCCGGCTTTCCCTTCCCGACGGCGGCGGGCTGCGGGTCGCGATGGACTTCCCGGTCGCGGGCTAGACCTTCTCCGCGCGGTAATACGCCAGCGCGCCGGGATGCAACGGCAGCGGCCCGGTCTCGATGCCCGGATGCACGTCGATCGACAGCGCCGCCCGGTTGACCGCCGCGAGCTGCGGTCGGGCGTCGTAGAGGCCCTTCGTGAGCGCTTCGGCGACGTCCGCGGACATCGAGGTGGGCACGACCAGGAAGTTCGGCACCACCAGCGTCGTGACCGGACCGGGCTGGTCGTACGTGCTGCCGGGGATGGTCGCGGTGCCGTATACCGGGCTGAACCGCTGCATGCCCGGCATCAGCGCGGACATGTCGAGCAGCCGCAGGCCGACCTTGCGGTTGTACTCGGTGATGAGCGGCGTCGGCAGCCCGCCGGACCAGAACATCGCGTCGATCTTGCGGTCGGCCAGCGCGGAGAGCGAATCCTCGAGGCTCAGCTGGTTGACCGCGACCGCGCTTCTCAGCCCGGCGACCTGCAGCACCCGGTCCGCGATGTACTCGACGCCGGACTCCGGCGACCCGACCGCGATGTGGCGGCCGCGCAGCATCGGCACCGAGGTGTAGGGCGAGTCCTTGCGGACGACGATGTGCAGGTAGTCGTCGTGGATGCGGGCCAGCGCGGCGAGCTTGCTGGGGTGCGCGGCCGCCGCGTCCGCGGCCAGGTCAGCGGCGACGAACGCGACGTCCGCGCTCCCGGAAAGCACTCGGTTGAGGTTGTCGCGCGAGCCCTGGGTGGCGAGCACCTCGGGCGTCTCGATGCCGAGTTCGCCCGCCCACGCCGAAGCCAGCGGCACGGCGAGGTCGTGGTACACGCCGCCCACCGACCCGGCGGCGACGCGCAGGTGCAGGTTCGCGAAGCTCGGCCCGCACCCGCTCAGCAGCACCGTGAGCACTGCCAGCATCGCCCCAAGCCTCCATCGCATGGGGCGATGGTGCCAGAGGTCAGCCGGTGACGTCGGCCAGGCTGCCGCCCATCCGGATCTTGCTGAGCCACTGCGTCGCCGTCTGGTCGGCCTGGTGGTAGACGCCCCACTTCAGGTAGTTGCGGGTCCCGTCGATCGTGGTGCCGGTGTAGGTGGTGGACCCGTCGGAGAACGTCTGCCGTTTGCCGTCGAACCAGAACTGGATCGTGCCCTTGGTGCGGTCGGTCGAGATCCGGAAGGCGATGTCGTGCCACTGGTCGTTCGAGATCGGCGTGTCCCAGAGGGTGACGCTCGTGTGGTCGGTCGTCCAGTCCTCGAGCCGGAGCTTGCCGCCGATCACCTCGAGGACGATCGGATGGTTCGCGGTGCCGGTGCTCGGGCTGCATTTCAGCTGGAACACGTAGCGGCTGGTGGAGTCGGTGATGCGGTACTTCGACGACCAGCCGAGGTAAAAGGTCTTGCCCGCGGAGAGGTCCGGGCCGACCGCCTCGCAGCGCTCCTCGTTCGCGAGCTGCTCGGCGACCCACACCTTGCCCTTCGCGGCGTCTTTCGCGGTTTTGAAGTGGCCGTCGGCGCACTGGATCGAGGTGAACGCGCCGACGCCGGCGGCGGGGTCGGCCGACCAGGTGACCGACCGGGGAGCCGGGGCCGGAGCCGCGCCGACCGGGGCGGCCGCGATCGCGGCGACGACGAGCGTGCTCGCGACAGCAGCCGCCGAACAGGCGAAAACCTTGCGCACTTTTCCTCCATAGCGGCGGCGGTCCGATTCGGAACAATGGCGATGATCTTATCTTCGGAACGGTGCGGGAAACAATAGCGGAAATTGTTCTCCGATGGCCGTTTCGGCGCATTTCCGTTCCCGGTCAACGGCACATTTCCCGATTAGCGGAATTGTGCTGGCGTCCGTCCGATAACGCCCGGGCGGGCGGGTGCCGGGCCAGGCGCGGGCCCCGGGGTTTACGCTGGAGCACGATGAACGCGAAAACGTACCAGATCCGCACGTTCGGCTGCCAGATGAACGTGCACGACTCCGAACGGCTCGCCGGGCAGCTCGAGGAAGCCGGCTACGTCCCCGCCGCGGGGCAGGCGAAGCCGGATCTGGTCGTGTTCAACACCTGCGCCGTGCGGGAGAACGCGGACAACAAGCTCTACGGCACCCTCGGGCACCTCCGCCCGGACAAGGTCGCCAATCCGGACATGCAGATCGCCGTCGGCGGCTGTCTCGCGCAGAAGGACCGCGGCGACATCGTCAAGCGGGCGCCGTGGGTCGACGTCGTCTTCGGGACGCACAACATCGGCTCGCTGCCGGCGCTGCTGGAGCGCGCGCGGCACAACGCCGAGGCCGAGGTCGAGATCCTCGAATCACTCGAGACGTTCCCGTCCACGCTGCCCGCGCGCCGCGAATCGTCCTACGCGAGCTGGGTGTCGGTTTCGGTCGGCTGCAACAACACCTGCACGTTCTGCATCGTGCCGTCGCTGCGCGGCAAGGAGCGCGACCGCCGTCCCGGCGAGATCCTCGCCGAGGTCGAGGCGCTGGTCGCCGAGGGCGTGCTCGAGGTGACCCTGCTGGGCCAGAACGTGAACTCCTACGGCGTCGAGTTCGGCGACCGGCTCGCGTTCGGCAAGCTGCTGCGCGCCACCGGGGGGATCGAGGGGCTGGAGCGCGTGCGGTTCACCTCGCCGCATCCGGCCGCGTTCACCTCGGACGTGATCGACGCGATGGCCGAGACGCCGAACGTCTGCCACCAGCTGCACATGCCGCTGCAGTCCGGTTCGGACCGCGTGCTGCGCGAGATGCGCCGGTCGTACCGGTCCGCGCGGTTCCTGAACATCCTCGACGAGGTGCGCGCCGCGATGCCGGACGCCGCCATCACCACCGACATCATCGTCGGTTTCCCCGGCGAGACCGAGGAAGACTTCCAGGCGACGCTCGATGTCGTCCGCGCCGCGCGGTTCTCCAGCGCGTTCACCTTCCAGTACTCGAAGCGCCCCGGCACTCCCGCCGCGGAGATGGACGGCCAGTTGCCGAAGGAGGTCGTGCAGGAGCGCTACGACCGGCTGGTCGAGCTGCAGAACGAGATCTCCTGGGAAGAGAACCGCAAGCTGGTCGGCCGCCGGGTCGAGCTGCTGGTCGCCGCGGGCGAGGGGCGCAAGGACGCGGAGACGCACCGGATGAGCGGCCGCGCCCGCGACGGACGCCTGGTGCACTTCACGCCGACCGGATCGGCCGTCGACCGCTCGGTCCGGCCGGGCGACGTCGTGGAGACGGTGATCAGCTACGGCGCGCCGCACCACCTGGTCGCCGACGGCGACCTCCTGACGCATCGCCGCACGCGAGCGGGCGACAACGCCGAAGCCGGTCTTCGGCCCAAGACGAGCGGGGTCACCCTGGGACTGCCGGGCTTCGGAGCCCCGGCGGCGCAGCCGGCCCCGGTGAGTGGGTGTGCAGGATGAGCGAACCGGGGACGCCGGCCGAGGTCGATCGCCGGCTGAGCGAAGAGATCGACGACGCGGGCCGCCTCGCCGCGCGCACGGTGGAGCTGGGCAGGCGCGGGTTCACCATCTCGGTGCTGATGTTCGTGCTGCTCGTGGCCCAGCTCCTGCCGTGGGCCCAGGGCCGCGCGGGCTGGGAAACGCTGGCCGGCCAGGCGGGCGGGGTCCCGCAGCTGTTCGCCGTGACGTCCACCGGCGTCGGCTTGTTCATCGGCGCGGTCGCGCTGGTGTCCCGCCGCTGGTGGGTCGCGTGGTGCTGCGCCGCGGGCGGCTGGTTCGCCTCGGTCGACGGCCTGCTGGCGATCTGGTCGCAGCAGTCCGCGCACGCCAGCGGAGCGGCCGGAGACGGCCCGGGCATCGGCATGATCGTGGCGTGGATCGCGACGATCGTCCTGGCGACGCTGTGGATGCGCACGGCGTTCTCGCGTAACTGAACCAGGCAACGCAAAGGGCCGGCACCCGCGGGTACCGGCCCTTCGCGCGCTCAGGATCAGCGATCGGCGACCGCGGCTTCCGCGGCCTCCATCCACTCCCGCCACTGGGCGGCCTGCTCCTCGGCCTTCTTCGCCCGCCGCTCGTCCCCGGCGGCCCGGGCCTTGGCGGCCTGCGATTCGAACTGCTCGACCCGCTCCCGGAACTGCGCGGCGCGCGCCTGCGCCTCCGGGTCGGTGCGGCGCCAGCGGCTGTCCTCGGCCGACTTCACCGCGTCCTGCACCGCCTTGAGCCGCCCGTCGAGTTCGCGGATGCGTTCGCGCGGGACCTTGCCGATCTCGTCCCACTGCTCCTGGATCTTGCGCAGCGCCGCCTTGGCCGCTTCGAGGTTCGCCGCGACGTCGATCTTCTCGGCCTCGACCAGCAGTTCTTCCTTGCGCTGGGCGTTGCCGGCGAACTCCGCGTCGCGCTCGGAGAACACCGCCGAGCGGCGGGCGAAGAACGCGTCCTGCGCGGCGCGGAACCGCTGCCACAACGCCTCGTCGCTGTCCTTCGGAGCGCGCCCGGCGGCCTTCCACTCGGCCATCAGCTCCTTGTACCGGCCCGCGGTGGCGCCCCAGTCGTCGGAGTCGGACAGCGCCTCGGCCTCGGCGATCAGCTCTTCCTTGCGCTGCTTCGCACTCGCCCGCTGCTTGTCCAGTTCGGCGAAGTGCGAGCCGCGGCGGCGGTTGAACGCCTCGCGGGCCTTCGAGAAGCGCTTCCACAGCTCGTCGTCGGTCTTGCGGTCGACGCCCTTGACCGTCTTCCACTCGTCGAGGATCGCGCGCAGCCGGTCGCCCGCGGCTTTCCACTGGGTGGACTCGGCGGCGATCTTCTCCGCCTCGTCGGCCAGCGCCTGCTTGCGCGCCACGGCCGCGGCCCGGGCTTCCTCGCGTTCGTGCTTGACGTTGACCAGCGCCTTCTCCGCCACTCCGATCACGTAGTCGAGCCGCGCGGCGAGCGCTTTCAGGTCGCCGACCACGGCCGCCTCGCCGAGCCCGTCGCGGATCTGGGTGGCGCTCGAGAGCGCGTGCTTCGGATCGCCCGCTCCGGACTTCAGCCGCGTTTCGAGCAGTTCCACCTCGGTGCGCACGTCGTCGAAGCGGCGCGCGTAGTGCAGCAGCCCTTCCTCGGGCGTCCCGGCCTGCCAGACCCCGACCTCGCGTTCGCCGTCGGCGGTGAAGACGTAAACGGTGCCTTCCTCGTCGACCCGGCCCCAGGTGGCGGGGCTGGGCTCGGCGGGCGGCACCGGAGGCGCGGCATGGCCGGCTCCCTGCGCGTGCGGCACCGGGTGCGGTGCCGGGGTGCCGGGGGACGTGTTCTCCTGGGCCATCGCAGGCTCCTTATCGCCTGTACGCCCGCTGCTGCGGGCGCCCCGCCGCGGGAGCGGGGCCGGGTTGCGCTGTTGTCGTGCTCTGCCGGGGGCATGGGGCCCCAGCGGCATTCAAGCAGCTCAGCGCGCGCCGTGGTACTGGGTGAGCCGCCTGAAAGCGTTGATCCTACTTCTCCTTGACGCTCCGTGCCCGCGTCCCGCCCCGGCCGGGTAGCGTTCTCCGGCGTGATCAGCCCAGCTCAACGGCCTCGTCCGGTGGCCGTCGTCGGCCCCACCGCCACCGGGAAGACCGCGCTCGCGGTCGAACTCGCGCTGGCGCTGGACGGCGAGGTGGTGAACGCCGACGCGCTCCAGCTCTACCGGGGCATGGACATCGGCACCGCCAAGGCGACCGTCGAGGAACGGCGAGGGGTCCCGCACCACCTGCTGGACGTACTCGACGTGACCGAAACCGCGTCGGTCGCCGCCTATCAGCGTGACGCCCGCGGCACGATCGAGCGGATTCTCGACGCGGGCCGGGTTCCGGTGCTGACCGGCGGTTCGGGGCTGTACGTGCAAGCGGTGCTGGACGACCTCCGTTTCCCCGGCACCGACCCCGCGGTGCGCGCGCGGCTCGACGAGGAGGCCGCCGAACTCGGCACCGCCGCGCTCTACACCCGCCTGGGGGAGCGCGACCCGGTCGCCGCGGCGGCGATCCTCCCCACGAACACCCGGCGCATCGTGCGCGCGCTGGAGGTCATCGAGATCACCGGCGAACCGTTCTCCGCGAACCTGCCGAAACCGGGTCCGGCGCGCTGGGACACGGTGCTGATCGGGATCGACCGCGAGATCGCCGAGCTGGACCAGCGCGTCGACCTGCGGGTGGAGCGGATGTTCGAGGCCGGTCTCGTGGACGAGGTGCGCGCGTTGCTCGACCGCGGGTTGCGGGAGGGGAAAACCGCTTCGCGAGCGCTCGGCTACCAGCAGGTGCTGGCCGAACTGGACGGCGAAGGCGACTTCGCGGCAGCTGCCGCGGCGACCGCGCAGGCCACCCGGCGGTTCGTGCGGCGGCAGCGTTCGTGGTTCCGGCGGGACAAGCGGATCCAGTGGTTCGACGGCGGATCGGCGGACCTGGCCGCGCGGGTCCTCGCCGCGCTCGACCAGTAGCCTGGACGCATGGGCGGCATCGAATTCCTCAAGGGCCACGGCACGCAGAACGACTTTGTGCTGCTGCCTGACGCGGCCGGCCGCCTGGACCTCACGGCGGAGCGGGTCGCCGCGCTGTGCGACCGGCAGCGGGGCCTCGGCGCGGACGGCGTGCTGCGCGTCGTCCGGGCGAAGGCGATCGGCGAAGAGTCGGCCGGCGAGTGGTTCATGGACTACCGCAACGCCGACGGCTCGATCGCCGAGATGTGCGGCAACGGCACCCGCGTTTTCGCGCGCTACCTGGTCGACGCCGGACTGGCCGAGGGCGGCGAGTTCGTCATCGGCACCCGCGCGGGGGATCGGCCGGTCGTCGTGCACCCGGACCGTTCCGTCACCGTCCAGATGGGCCCGGCGGCGATCACCGGCACCTCGGTCACCGTGGTGGCCGGGCAGCCGTTCTCCGGGGTCGCGGTGAACGTCGGCAACCCGCACCTGGTGTCGGTCACCGACACCGACATCGCCGGTCTCGACCTGCGCGAGCAGCCCGATTTCGACCACGACTTCTTCCCGGCCGGCGTCAACCTGGAGTTCGTCAACGTGCTCGGCGAGGGCGCGCTGCGGATGCGCGTCCACGAACGCGGCGTGGGGGAGACGCGCGCCTGCGGCACCGGCACGGTCGCCGCCGTGGCTGCGGCGCTGCACCTCGCAGGCAAGGACACCGGCGAGTCCACAGTGGACATCCCGGGCGGCCGGGTGTCGGTGACGGTCGGGCGCGGCGAATCCACGCTGACCGGACCGGCCGAGATCGTGGCCCGCGGCGAGCTGGACGAAGCCTGGTGGCTCGCCGCGGGCGCGTGATCAGCTGATCGTCACCGCCACCGAGAGTTCGCCCTCCTGGGTGGCCACGGTGTTGACCACCCCGGCGATCCGCACGTCCTCGGCGACTCCGGCGAAGCCTTCGAGCACATCCGCCGGAGCGGTGACCGACAGCGTCTCGACGGCGGTCCGCATGGACACCTTCGCGTCGGTCTTGGCCCGGCGCACCGCGGCGATCACGGAACCGGCCAGCGGCAGCAACGTGACGTCCCCGTCGCCGGCGGGCGCGGTCGGCCAGGACGCCTGGTGCACGGAACCTTCCTGCCACCACGACCAGATCTCTTCAGTGGCGAACGGCAGCACCGGCGCGAACATCCGCACCAGCGCCGACAGCACCGTCCGCAGTGCCACCTGCGCCGATTCAGCTGCCTCCGCCCCGAGATCGCCGTACGCGCGGCCCTTCACCAGTTCCACGTAGTCGTCGCAGAACGTCCAGAAGAACGTCTCCGTGACCTGCAACGCACGCGCCTGGTCGAGCGCTTCGAACGCGGCTGTCGCCTCTTCGAGCACGTTCGCCAGCGCGGCGAGCACGGACCGGTCCAGCGGCTTCGTGGCGACCGAATCCGGTTTCGGAGTCCCGAGGCCGAGGACGAACCGACTCACGTTCAACAGCTTCGTCGCCAGCCGTCGCCCGACCTTCATCTGGCCTTCGTCGACCGCCGTGTCCACGCCGGGCCGCGCGCTTGCCGCCCAATAGCGCACCGCGTCGGAACCGTGCCGCTCCAGCAGATCCGCGGGCGTGACGACGTTGCCGACCGACTTCGACATCTTCTTGCGGTCCGGGTCGAGCACCCAGCCGGAGATCACCGCGTCCCGCCACGGCAGCACGCCTTCCTCCAGTTCGGCGCGGACCGCGGTGGAGAACAGCCAGGTGCGGATGATCTCGTGCGCCTGCGGCCGCAGCGAGAACGGGAACACGCGGCGGAACAGGTCGTCGTCGAGGCTCCAGCGACCGGCGATCTGCGGCGTCAGCGAGGACGTCGCCCAGGTGTCCATCACGTCCGCCTCCGCGACGAACCCGCCCGGCACGCCGCGCTGCTCCTCGGAATAGCCCGGCGGAACGTCGGTGCTCGGGTCCACCGGAAGGCTCGCGTCGTCGGGCACGAGCACCGCGTCGTGGTCCGGCTCCCCGTCGGCGTCCAGCGGGTACCAGACCGGGATCGGCACGCCGAAGAACCGCTGGCGGCTGATCAGCCAGTCGCTGGTCAGGCCCTCGACCCAGCTGCGGTAACGGACCTGCATGTGCGGCGGGCCCCAGTTCAGCTCCTCGCCGCGCTCCAGCAGTTTCGCGCGCAGGGCGTCGTCGCGGCCGCCGTTGCGCAGGTACCACTGGCGGCTGGTGACGATTTCCAGCGGCTTGTCGCCCTTTTCGTAGAACTTGACCGGATGCGTGATCGGCCTCGGCTCGCCGCGCAGCGCGCCCGCCTCCCGCAGGAGCTCCACCACGATCTGGCGTCCAGTGTGGACAGTCTTGCCCGCCAGCTCGCTGTATGTGTCCGCCGGGACGCCGTGCGGAGGTTCGGAACGGAACCGGCCGTCGCGGCCCAGCACCGGACGCGTTTCGAGCCGCAGCGCGCGCCACCAGGTGACGTCGGTGGTGTCGCCGAAGGTGCACACCATCGCGATGCCGGTGCCCTTTTCCGGATCGGCGAAGTGATGCGCGTGGACCGGAACCTCGACCCCGAACACCGGTGTGCGCACGGTTTTCCCGAAAAGGCCTTGGTAGCGCTCGTCATCCGGATGCGCGACGAGCGCGACGCACGCGGGCAGCAACTCGGGCCGTGTAGTCGAGATCAGCACGTCAGCGCCGTCGTCGGCGGTGAACACGAGATCGTGATACGCGCCCTGCCGTTCCCGGTCCTCCAGTTCCGCCTGCGCGACAGCGGTGCGGAAGGTGACATCCCACAGCGTCGGGGCTTCGGATTGGTACGCCTCGCCGCGCGCGAGGTTGCGCAGGAACGCGCGCTGCGAGATTTCCGTGGTCGCCGGGTCGATCGTCTGGTACGCCAGCGTCCAGTCCACCGAAAGCCCGATGCTCCGCCAGACCTCCTCGAAAACCTTCTCGTCGGTTTCGGTCAGCTGACGGCACAGCTCCACGAAATTGCGCCGGGACACCGGAATCGCGTTCTTGCCGGGTTGATCCGGCGGGGCGAAGGACGGGTCGTAGGGCAGCGACGGCTCGCAGCGCACGCCGAAATGGTTCTGCACGCGGCGTTCGGTGGGCAGGCCGTTGTCGTCCCAGCCGACCGGGTAGAAGACCGAACGCCCGCGCATCCGTTGGTAGCGCGCGAGAACGTCGGTGTGCGTGTAGGAGAAGACGTGCCCGATGTGCAGCGAACCGCTCGCGGTCAGCGGCGGCGTGTCGATCGAGTAGACGTCCGGGCGCGTCCGGTCGAACCGGTATACGCCTTCGCGTTCCCACACCGGTACCCATTTGGCGGTCAGGCCGTCGACGTCGGCTTTGTGCGGGATCTTCTCGTTCATGC
>NZ_JACJHR010000046.1 GCF_014174495.1 Amycolatopsis echigonensis | reverse complement strand
GCCGCGCAGGCCGGCCGGTTCGAAGCGGTCGGCCTCGGGCAGGCGCGGGTAGCGGCACGCGGCCACGGCGTTGCGGGCTTCCTCGACGCGGGAGATGTGCGGCCAGACGATGCCGTACGCCCCGAGGTCGAGTGCCTGTTTCGCGTGCCACTGGCCGTGTTCCGCGCCGTTGACGGGCACGCGGACGAACGGGGTCGGCGACGGGGCGAGCGTCCCGGATTCGAAGATGCGCCGCCGGTCGAGCAGGTACTGCAGGCTGTCGCGCAGATTCGCCGCGTCCCACGGTTTGTGCTCGGCTTCGAAGACCAACCCGTCGTAGGCGGAGCCGGCGAAGTAGAGCGCCGCCGACGGCTCCGGCGGAGCGAACGCCGCGAAGGCGGGCTTGCCCGACTCCAGGGCTCCGATCACGCTATTCAGCCTGGCCACTGCGCACCTCGTTCCGTTCGTTCTGCCGCTTGCGGACGATCCGCAGCCACCAGTCCCGCACCCGCGCCCACCGCGAGCGGCGTGCGGGAGCTTCGGCGACGGCTCCGCCCGTGCACTTGCGCACCAGTTCGGCGGAGAAGTCCTTGGTCATCCGGGAAACCACGGCCCCGGCGCCGGCTTCGATGAGCGACGCGAGCTTCCCGGCGAGGCTCACCTGGCCGGTCGCGCGGACTCGCGAGCCGCCGGTCGCCGGGTCCGGGACGACCCGGAAGGTCGCGTGCGCCGAGAAGCGCGTGGCCCCCTGCCCGTCGCGGCCCTTCGCCGACAGCCGGCCTCCCCTCCCGGGCTCGTCCAGGTCCAGCGCGACCCGGGCGCCGAAGCGCACGCGCACCGCGCCGAACTTGACGACCAGCGTCCCGTCGAACGATCCGTCCTCGTGCGAGGCGCCGAGTTCGGCGCCGCTGATGCACGACACCACCGCCTCTGGGTCGGACACGACCTCCCACACCCGTTCCGGCGGTGCGGGAACGGGGATCTCCTCGTCGATCTCGATCACAGCTCTGCCCTCGCTCGGCGGCCTCGCCTGTCGCGGCTCGACCGCCAGATTGTTTAACAACTTTGCGGCGGACGGTAGCAGCACGCGAGGACGGACGGCAAGAATTCATTGTTGGACAAGAATCTCCGCCAGGCCATTCGGGGAGATTGGTGAATCTTGTAGAACAAGAGTTGCCGGCGACCTTTCCGCAGGTCGGTCGCATGATCACACCGGAGGTGTCCAGGCGACACGCCTTCGGTGAGCGCTGGATTGTTAGACGATTTGCGTTCTTGGAGGTTGAAACGCTGGCTATCGGCGCGTACGGTCGCTGACACTGTTCGACATTCCGGGTGTTCGCCCGGCCGCTGCGCTTCCCGCGCCGGCCCCGCGCGGCGCCCGCTTCCGCTCCAGCGCACCAGAGGAGTCGACCCCCATGGCAAGGACCCTGTCCGTCGCGGTGAAGGCGTATCCGCACACGGAGTTCGTCACCGCCCCCGGTTTCGCCCCCGGCGGCCGTCCCGTCGAGGCCGTGCACGCCGACCCGATCTACCGGGCGTTCGCGCCGATGGTGCGCGAGCTGCGCTACGACGTCAGCGAACTCGCCCTCGCCACGTTCCTGCAAGCCCGCGAAGCGGGGGTGCCGATCTCGCTGCTTCCGGTCGTGCTCAGCGGCGACTTCCACCACCACTCGCTGACGCGCTGGCCCGGCTCCGCGGAATTCGCCCCCGCTGAGCTGGCAGGCAAGCGGGTCGGCGTGCGGGCCTACAGCCAGACCACCGGCCTGTGGGTGCGCGGCATCCTGCACGAGGAGTACGGCGTCGACGCCAAGGACGTCACCTGGGTGACCACCGAAGGGCCGCACGTCGCGGAGTACGCCGAGCCGGCGAATGTCGAGCGGGCCGAAGGAAAGGTGCTCGACGTCCTGCGCCGCGGCGAAGTCTCGGCCGCCGTCCTCGGCCCGCCCGCGCTCGACGGTGCGGAAGGCCCGCTGGTTCCGGTCATTCCGGACTGGCGCGCGGCCGAAGAAGCGTGGGGCGAGCGGCACGGAACGGTGCCGATCAACCACTTGCTGACCGTGCGGCGCGATCTGCTCGAAGCCGAACCCAGCACGGTAGCCGAACTGTACGAAGCCTTCGGGACCCGGATCGAAGAACGCAGGGCAGCCGACCCCGAGCCCGGTCCGCGCGTGCGCGCGCTGCGCTTCGGCGTCACCGACGAACTCGTCGCCGGGCTGCAGACCGCCATCGACTACGCCCTGCAGCAGAACGTCATCCGCACCCCGGTGACCGTGGCCGAACTTCTCGACGACTTCTCCCGCCACCTCGCCTGAGCCCACCGAAAGCAGAGCCCATGTTCCGCGTCGACGCGCACACTCACATCATTTCCCCGGACACCGCCGCGTATCCCGCCGCCCCGCTCGGCGGGCGTCGCTCCGACTGGTCCCGCGAGCGACCGGCCGACATCGACGGCCTGCTGCGCGAAGCGGACGCCGCCGGAGTGGACCACCTCGTCGTCGTGCAGGCCTCGACGGTCTACGGCTTCGACAACAGCTACGTCGCCGATCAGCTGACGCGCCACCCTGATCGGCTCAGCGGCGTCTGCTCCGTCGACTTCCTTTCGCCCCAAGCCGTCGACGACCTCACGCACTGGATCGACGAACGCGGCTTCTCCGGCGTCCGTATCCGGGCCGCCGACGGGACGACCGCCGTCCCGACCCCCGGCCGCGGCCTCGACGACGAGCGCATGACACCGGTGTGGCAGTTCCTGTCCGACCGCCGCGTGCCGGTGTGCATCCAGATGCACGCCGAACACACCCCGATCCTGGCCGGACTGCTCGACCGGTACCCGGGCCTGACCGTCGTGCTCGACCACGCGGCTCGGCCTCGGCTGGGCGAAGGAGCCTCGCCGTATCCGGAACTCGCGCGGCTGCGCGACAGCCGCCGGGTCTTCGTGAAACTCACTCCGCCTGCCGTCCTGCGAGCCGAGCGCGAAGCCGGGTCCGCCGCACCGGTCGTGCGCACGCTGGTCGAAGAATTCGGCATTGACCACATGTTGTGGGGCTCGAACTTTCCCGCTTCGGCGGGCTCGCTGGCCGAGCTGGCCGACCTCGTAGCAGCACAGCTGCCAGCACTCGACGCCTCGCAACGAGCCCTCGTCGCGGGTGGCACGGCCGCTCGGCTATACGGCGTAGCGGTCGCGACGGGGGGACAGTGAGAGCCGTGCGCACCTCCCGGAAGACCGTGCTGGCCGCCCTGGCGGCCGTGGTCACGCTGCTCGGCGCCGCGTGCAGCAAACCGCCGCCCGCACCGGACGCCCGCAATCTCGCCGAGCTGTACGCGGCGGCGAAGAAGGAGGGTCAGGTCATCTGGTTCGCTCCGAAACCGGAAGCCCAGATGCGGCCCGCCATCAAGGCGTTCGAGAAGAAGTATCCCGGCATTACGGTCAAATACACCAACAAGAAGGCACCGGACCTCGTCACCCAGCTCAACGTTGAACAGGCCGCGGGCCGGGTGAGTTTCGACGTGTCCAACGCGGGCGTGCTCACCGTCCTGCCCTCGGTGGACATGGCCGCGAAGGTCGACTGGGCGCGGTACCGCGTGCCGGGGAGCCAGATCTTCGACGGGAACTTCGTCTACGTCTGGGCCGTGCCGAAGGTCTGGGCCTACAACACGGCCGCTGTGCCCGCCGGTTCCGCCCCGCACAGCTGGGACGACCTGGTGTCCCCGCGCTGGGGCGGCGGCAAGCTCACCGTCGAATCGCGCGGGTCGTTCATGACGGTGTGGGCGCAGGACAAGGCGCTCGGCACCGGTCCCGGTCTGGCGTTCGCCGCGAAGCTGGCCAAGCAGAGCCCGCACTACACCGACAACACGACGCAGGCGCACACCAATATCGTCTCCGGGCAGACCCCTGCCGGGACCGATCTGATCAACCTCGTGCTGGCGGACAAGGCCAAAGGCGCGCCGGTCGCGGTAGCCCCGGTCGGGCCCACCAACGCCAACAAGGCTTACCTGTTCGTGCCCGAGGGTTCCCCGCATCCGGCGGCGGGCAGGCTGCTCACCGCTTTTCTCGGCTCCGCCGAGGGGCAGAAGGCGCTCGCCCGCAGCTACAACTCGATCATCCCGACCGACACCGACTGCTCGAAAACGGCCACCGCCAACCGTGTCGTCCGTGCGCTCTGCACGGCCGGGGTCCAGTGGTACAGCGAGACAGATGTCCAGCAGTACCAGCGGTTCGCCGATTTCTTCCCGCAGGTCGAAAAGGCCCTTGGCACCGATGTGAACTGATTTCCCTTGGAGACTTCGACGATGCAGTCCGCCACCAGAGCCGCGCCCACGGCACCGCCGCGCCCGGCCGCCGAGCCCGTCCGCCCGCGCCGGCGGCGTCGCTTCCGCACCGCCGTCAACATCGCCATCGGCGTGTTCCTCGCCTACCTCGTGGTGTTCCCGCTGGGCATGCTGGTCTACAGCAGCCTTAAGAGCAGCGAACTGAAGCTGCCCTTCGACATTCCCGGGTTCACGTTCGACAACTTCGTGAAGATCTTCTCCTCGTCGCGCGTGCTCCAAGTCGTTCTGAATTCGGCGATCTTCGTGGTCGGCACCGTCGTGGTGGCGCTCGTGGTCAGCGTCAGCCTGGCCTATCTCTTCGAGCGCACCGATCTGCCGGGCCGCCGCTTGCTCGCGCCGAGCGCGCTGGCGCCGATGGGCGTGCCCGCCACCGTGATGGCGGTGGCGTGGGTGCTCGCGGCCAATCCCGCCAACGGCCCGCTCGCGCTGCTCGTCGAGCGCGTGTTCGGGATTTCCGTCGACATCTATTCGCTGCCGGGCATGATCCTGGTGGCGGGGATTTTCGGCGTGCCGAGCATGTACCTGATGCTCGCGCCGACCTTCGCCCGGCTCAACCTCGAATTCGAGGAGGCCGCCGCGACTTCGGGCGCGGGCTGGCTGACGCGCACTCGCAAGATCGTCTTGCCGTTGACCCTGCCCGGGATGAGCGCGGCCGCGATGCTGCTGGCCGTCATCGCGCTCGAAGAGTTCGCGATTCCGTCGATCCTCGGCACGCCGCACCAGATCTTCGTGTTCAGCAGCCTCGTGCAGGCGGCGCTGCAGCCGCCGTCGGGCCTGTCGGACTACGGACTGGCAAGTGCGTACGGCGTGCTGCTGGTGCTGCTGTCCCTGGTGATGATCGCACTCTACCGGCGGCAGACGCGGGAATCGCACCGCTTCAAGGTCGTCACCGGCAAGGGATACCGGTCAACACCGGTGAAACTGGGCCGGTGGCGCTACCCGGCCGCCGCGATCGTGACGCTCTACCTGCTGGTCGCGATCGTCGTGCCGATCCTGACTCTCGTGTGGACGAGCCTGACGCCGTTCCTCCAGCCGATCAGCCCGCGCGGTCTCGGCACTCTCGGCTTCGCCAACTACGGCACGATCTTCACCGACCCGAACCTGACCCACGCCGTCGTCAACACCCTCGTCATCAGCCTGGTCACGGCGACGGCTACCGCCGCTTTCGGCCTGTGGCTGGCACTGGCTTCGTCGCGGGGCGGGCGCGCTGGCCGCACGCTGTTCGACCTGTCGTTCCTCGTATTCGCCGTGCCCAGCGTCGTGCTCGGCGTCGCGGTGCTGTTCCTCTACCTGTTCCTGCCGATTCCCGTTTACGGCACGATCTGGATCATCGTCATCGCGCTCACCACGCGCTACATCCCGCGAGCGTCGCGGATGCTGCAGACTTCCCTGCTGCAGCTCGACGGCGGGCTCGAAGAGGTGGGCCGGGTTTCCGGCGCGCGCCACGGCACCGTGCTGCGCCGGGTGGTGCTCCCGCTCGTCGCGCCGTCGGTGACGCGCACCTGGCTCTGGGTTTTCGCGAACGCGCTGGGAGAGCTCCCGATCGCGCTGCTGCTGTCCAATTCGGACAATCGGACCGTCGTCGTGCTGCTCTGGGACATGATCGGCGAAAGCGCGAATTACCCCGAGGCCAGCGCGCTGGCCGTGCTCCTGCTCGCCGTCTCCGCCGGCTCCGTGTGGTGGGTCAACCGCCGCGGCTTACAACAACACATCTGAGGTGTCGTGACCATGCAGAACACTGAGCACGCCGTGGCGATCTCGGGTCTCGAAAAGCGATTCGCCCGGAAGCCGGCCGGAGAAGTGAGCCTCGCCGTCGACAACGTCGGGTTCGCCGTGCCGCGCGGCGGTTTCTTCACGATGCTCGGCCCGAGCGGCTGTGGCAAGACCACCACCCTGCGCTGCCTGGCCGGCCTCGAAAGCGCCGACCGCGGCGAAATCTCCATGAACGGCGAGGCTGTCTTCTCCTCGGCAGCCCGCCGCGACGTCGCGCCCGAGGATCGTCCGATCGCGATGGTGCCGCAGTCGTACGGGATCTGGCCGCACATGAAGGTATTCGACAACGCCGCTTTCCCGCTGCGCTACGGCCGCAAGAGGTGCTCGCGCGGCGAGGCCAAGACCCGGGTGCTCGCCATGCTCGAGCAGGTCGGCCTGTCCGAGTACGCCGACCGGTGGTCGACGCAGCTGAGCGGCGGGCAACAGCAGCGCCTGGCGCTGGCCCGCGCCCTGCTGTGTGAACCCGATGTCCTGCTGCTGGACGAACCACTGTCCAATCTGGACGCCAAACTGCGTGCCCAGCTGCGCGCCGAACTCCGTTCGTTCCAGCAGAAGTTCGGCGTCACGACCATCTACGTCACGCACGACCAGGGCGAGGCGCTCGCGATGTCGGACACGATCGTCGTGATGAACCGCGGCCGGGTCGAGCAGATCGGCTCGCCGGACGAGATCTACGACTCGCCCGCGTCGCGGTTCGTAGCGGATTTCGTCGGCAGCGCGAACCTCGTCCCCGGAGTCGTCGACGGCACGCTGCGCGGCGGAGACCGTGTGGTCGAGGTGAAAACCGCCGTCGGCGTCCTGCGCTGCGAGCGCTTCGCCCCGCCTCCCGCGCAGATCCGGGACGCGCACGTGTGCATCCGGCCTGAGCACGTCCGGGTCGTGTCCGGAACACCGGAGGCTGGCGAGGCCAACCGGTTCCCGGCGCGCGTCGTCTCCACGGAGTACCTCGGCGACCGGCGCGAAGTGGTCGCGACCGTGGGAGACGTCGAATTCCGCGCCCTTGCCGACGCACACCTGCGGATCAGCCCCGGCGACGACGTCGGACTGGTGCTGGATCCCGAATGGACAGTGGCGCTCTGGTCCTGACCTACTCGCCGGAGAACTCCAGCTGGAGCGCGCGGCGGACCGCGGACAAGTGGTGACGCATCGCCGCGGCCGCCGCCTCCGGATTGTGCGTGACGACGGCGGCGAGGATCGCTTCATGCTCGTGCACGACGGTCGCGCGCGGCCGCGAGCGGTCCATGTCGCGGTACTGCCGCAGCACCAGCGGATACAGCAGGCTGTCGACGAACCGGGTCAGCGTCGCCTGCCGCGCGGCCCGGCGCACCTGCTCATGGAAGCTGCGGTTGAGCGCGGAGTACTCGTCGCGGCCGTCGGACTCGCGGCCCGCCCACATCCGCTCGCAGGTCTCGGTCATCTCCGCGATGTCCTCGTCGGTCGCGCGCTCTGCGGCTTTGGCGGCGAGCGCCGCCTCCAGAATCTCGCGGGTCTCGAGGATCTCGATCGCCTCGTCCTCGGAGAACGACCGCGTTCGCGCACTGCGGTTCGCCTCCGCGGTGACGTACCCCTCCTGGGCGAGCCGCGCCAGCACCGACCGGATGGTGCCGCGCGAAACCTCGAGCCGGCCGGTGAGCTCGGATTCGGTCAGCCGAGCGTCGGGAGCGTACTGCCCGGAAAGAATCAGCTCGCGCAGATCGTGGTAGGCCCGTTCGGTCCGGGTGGCACCTGGATCCAGGCCGTCCGCGCGCGTGTCCTGCCTGCTGTCCGCCGTCATGCAGGCCTACCTCCAACGACCGTTCCGTCCGATCGCATGATCCTACGACTGCGATCGCCCCGCCGGTGCGAGCCCGTGCCGGAATCCGGCGCTCCCGTCTCGGTTTTGCCCGTTCCCGCCCGACGAGCGAGCCGGGCGGCGAGACAGCCGGGAACGTTTCCGCCGATCAAGGCTTGCTGCTGGAACTGGGCGATGCGCAAGGTGGGCGTCCATGCGCGGGCCAGCGCGTGGACGCCCACCTTGGGCTGGGCGATCAGCACGTGGGGCTGAGGACCCTGCCGTCGTGGAACCTGCTGCGGTGGAACACCAGCGGGACGGTGTCGCGCCCGATGTCCAGGTGCCGCACCCGGCCGACCACGATCGTGTGGTCTCCTCCGGGATATTCGGCGACGATTTCGCAATCGACGCAGGCGTGGACGTCGTTGAGGAGCGGGCTGCCGTGCGGCCCGGGCAGGTACCCGATCCCGCGGTAGCGGTCGCCCGGTCCGCTGAACTGCCGGGCGATCGATTCCTGCCCGGCGGCGAGCACGTTCGCGCAGAACTGCCCGGAGTCCCGGATCCGCGGCCAGGTCGCGGACTCGTTGCCCGCGCAGAAGAGCACGAGCGGCGGGTCCAGCGAAACCGAGGTGAACGAGCTGACCACCATGCCGACCGGGCCGGGCGCGGTCACCGCGACCACACCGGTGGCGAACCGGCTCATCGCGGTGCGGAAGGCGGCTGCGTCGAACGCGGTCACCCTGCTCTCCTTTCCTGCGCTGACAGGGGGTACAGGGCCGCGACGGCGATCGCGGCCAAGTCGTGCTCGCGGGCGAAGTCCAGCGCCTCGGCGGGTCCGGCCATGCTCGCCGGGTCGAGACGGGAGACCAGCCCGCACAGGACAGCCGCGGGCTCGAGGCCGGCGAGCCGGGCAAGCTCGATGCCGGCTTCGGAGGCGCCTGGCTGGTCGGCGGCGCCGTCGGTGGGCCACGCGCGGACCGGCACGAGGTGTCCGGGACGGCGCAGGTCCCCGGGGCCGGCGGCGGGATCGGCGAGCAGCCGGACGGTGCGGCAGCGGTCCGCCGCCGAGATCCCGGTGCTCACGCCGGTGGCCGCGTCGACGGAGACCGCTTGCGCGCACCGGTAGGGCCCGCGCGCGATGACGGGCGGCAGGCCGAGCCGGTCGCAGGCATGGCCGGTCAGCGCTACGCGGACGAATCCGGAGCCGTGGCGAACGAGGAAGGCCAGCGAGTGCCTGGTCGCCAGTGCGGCGGCGACCACGAGCTCGGCGGCGCCCCGCTCGTCGAGAAGGACGACCGGGCGGCCGTCGGCCAGCTCGGCGGCCGCCCGGGTGCGGAGGGCCATCGCGGATCAGCCGTAGTCGTGGTACTCGACGACGAGGCCGTCGCGGACGGTGTAGCGGCTGCACAGGTCGATGCGCGCCGCTTCGCCGGCGCTGGCGAAGCCCGGGACGTCGGCTTCGGCGGTGCCCGCCCAGGTGTGTTCCACGACGACGGTGTCGCCGTCGGTGTGCCAGGCGCGGCGGTTTTCGAAGTGCTTGTCCGGGAACGCCGCCTCGAAGCCCTTGATGATGTCGCCGAACGCGTTCCGGTCGTTCAGCTCGACGCCGCGGTTGTGGTGCTCGACATGGATGTCTTCGGCGCAGAGCGCGAGAAGACGGTCCCGGTCGCCGGAGTTGTACGCCTCGATGAAGCGCTCGGCGACGGCCGCCGGTTCCTGACTGCTCATGGTTCATCCCTTCCGGATCGGGTGCTTCCGCCGAGGTTTCCCGAACCGGGGGCGGGAGCGGGACCGGGATCGCCCGTGATCCGCTACGTGTCCGGCACGGGGCCCTGACCTGGGCGGACACGCGTGCCGTCGCGTCCTGGGGGGTCAATCCCGGCCGTCCTTGACACGTAGTCCGGGCCGCTCGCATAGTGGGCACGCGTCGCCGCTCGCGCGCTCGGCCGGCGTTTCACCGGCATCGACACCAACCCCGCCTACCACGACCTCGCACTCCGGCGCATCACCGACGCCTGCCACGACGAGGGAGGGACCCGATGACGGACGAAGACATCGCGCTCGCCGGTCAGCGTGGGGACAGCCCTGTTAAGGGCGTACCGGCAGCGAACGCCAAGCCCTCTTGCCGCACAGGCCCGGTGCGCAGTCGTGAGCTGGCGGCAGTGCGGGCGATGAGCGGGTCGGCGCGGGTGTGCGTGGGGGACGCTGCGGAGGTGGTGGCGGGGATGCCGCGCGGGTCGGTGGATTGCGTGGTGACGTCGCCGCCGTACTGGGGGCTGCGGGACTATCGGGTCGCGGGCCAGTTCGGGGCGGAGTCCACTGTGGATCTCTATGTGACGAATCTGGTCGAGGTGTTCGACCGGGTGTCGCGGGTGCTGCGGCCGGGCGGGACGGTGTGGCTGAACCTGGGGGACTGTTTCGGCGGGTCGTGGGGGAACTACGTCGCGCAGGGTTCGGTGGCGCGGACGGCGTCGGTGCGGGCGGCGAGCGGGTACGGGGTGCATCGGCCGCCGCAGTCGGCGTTTCGCCGCAAGGATCTGGTGGGGGTGCCGTGGCGGGTGGCGTTGGCGTTGCAGGAGCGGGGGTGGCTGGTGCGGAACGCGGTGGTGTGGGAGAAGCCGAACGCGCGGCCGGAGAGTGTGCGGGACCGGCTCGCGCAGCGTTACGAGACGGTGCTCCTGCTGACCCGATCCTCGGAGCATTGGTTCGCGCCGGAGTCTGATCCTGGCGAGGCCTGGTTGGATGTGTGGAGGGTGCCGACTGGTCGTTCGGGCACGGGGCATCCGGCGGCGGGAACGTTGGAGATCGCGCGGCGTTGCGTGCGTTTGGGGTGTCCGCGCGGGGGAGTGGTGCTGGACCCGTTCTGCGGCAGCGGAACAACAGGTGTCGCGGCGTTGGAGCACGGGTGCGCGTTCGTCGGCGTGGATCTGGATCCTGCGTGCGCTGGTCTGGCGCGGCGGCGGCTTGCGGAAGCGGCGGCGTCGTGACCGCGCGGGAGCCGGTGCCGATGACGGTGGCGGAGGTGGCGGCGTTGCCGGCGGTGGTGGATTTGATGACGGCGGCGCGGGCGTTGCGGATCGGGCGGACCACGGCGTACGCGCTCGCACGCACCGGGGATTTCCCGTGCCCGGTCCTGCGAGTGGGCGGTGAGTACCGGGTCCCTGTCGTCGGGCTTCGGCGTGCGCTCGGCCTCGACGAGCCTTCCGGGTGAAGCGCGGCTGGGTTCGTCAGATCGGGTGATGTCCCTGTGGCTCGGGCTTCCCCGAGACCGGTGCGCAGCGCGAGCATCGCGGCAACCCGCTGATTCGACACGACCGAGGGGATGGTGAGGGCGATGGCCGAGGGATCGGTGTACAAACGCTGCTCCTGCAAGGACGGCAACGGCCGCAGTGTGGGAGCGGCGTGCCCGAGGTTGGAGCAGAGCCGCCACGGGCAGTGGTGCTATCGCATCGAGTTGCCCGCCGATCGCGCGGGGAATCGCCGGCCGCGGCGGCGCAGTGGTTTTGAGACCGCGACGAAGGCGCAGAAGGAACTGGATCACGTCGGCGACCTGCTCTCGCTCGCCGGGGACGACGAGGACGTGCTGGGCAAGATCGCGGACGTGATCGCCGCCGCGATCACGGCGCGGCAGAAGCTGCCGGACCTGGAGGACATGCGCCGGTTGGTGCGGGCCGGGGCCGAGGTGCTGGAGCACCCGCTGATGGACGAGGTGTTCACTGCGTTCCTGGCGACGAAGAAGAAATCGCGCGCGCGCAACACGTATCGGTCCTACGAGTCGCATGTGCGGCTGTATCTGCGGCCGCATCTGGGCCACCTGCGCCGGGGCAAACTGCGGGTGGCGCACCTGGAGGGCATGTTCGACGCGATTGTCGAGCACAACGACGTGATCGCCGAGTACCGGGCCAGCAAGGACCCGCGCAAGATCGCGGCGGTGAAGTGGCAGCGTCCGGTCGGGCCGACCTCGATCCGGCGGATCCGCGAGACGCTGCGGGCCGTGCTGAGCCCGGCGGTGAAAGAAGGGTTGCTGACGGTCAATGTGGCGTCGTTGGTCGAGCTGCCGCCGGCGAACCGTCCGAACCCGAAGGTCTGGACCGAGGAACGGGTCGAGCGGTGGCGGCTGACCGGGGAGATCCCGTCGCCGGTGATGGTGTGGACTCCGCAGCAGACCGGCCGATTTCTCGACCACGCGGTACATGATCCGTTGTATGCCTTGTTCCACCTGGTTGCTCACGTCGGGCTGCGGCGCGGCGAGGCGTGCGGGCAGCGCCGTGTCGACACCTATCTGGATGCCGCCGCGTTGGAGGTGACGAACCAGATCGTGCAGTACGGTTGGGAGACTGGGCAGTCCGCTCCCAAGACGACGTCGTCGGAGAGTCTTGTCGCTCTCGATTCCGGCACAGTGATCGTGTTGCGCAAGCATCAGGCGGACCAGGACGCGGCGCGTGCGCGGCTCGGCAGTGACTGGGTCGACAGCGGACTGTTGTTCACTCAGCCCGACGGCAGCGCTCTGCACCCGGCTGATGTCACCGCGCGTTTTCAGGAGCTGGCACGCCAGGCCGGTCTGCCGCCGATCCGGTTGCACGACCTGCGCCACGGAGCAGCCACCCTCGCCCTCGCGGCCGGCGCTGACATGAAGGTCGTGCAGCACATGCTGCGGCATTCCTCGATCACCGTGACCATGGATACCTACACCACCGTGTTGCCCGAAGTCGCGCTCGCCGCAGCCGAAGCCACCGCCAAGATCATCCCTCGGTCAGCGCCGCGACAGCTCGGGCTCGTCTCGGGATCGTCGCCGACCATTGTGGACGGTGACGGAGCGGAAGAAATCCCTCCAGATAGCACAAATCCCCAGGTCGAAAACTTCTCGAACCTGGGGAGTGAGGGTGCGCCATCAGGGACTCGAACCCCGAACCCGCTGGTTAAGAGTCGTTTTGATCAAGGTTCGGGCGGTGTCGCGTGATGCCGCGCAGGGTCGTTTTCCTCGGCGCGGGGTGTCGCCGGTGTCGGGTGGTGTCGTGGTTTGTCGTCGAGTTTCTGCGCGCTCGGGCTCCCCTCGGGCTCGCAAGTGCCGGGCTCTGCCGACCGGTCCACCACGCTCAGCTTGGCGGTTTTCGCCGGTGCTCGGTCGTGTGGCGGGGGCGCTGTCGTGATGGGCGGGCAGCGGGACCGGGTTGCCCCGAACCTTGCCCTGTGGGTGCAGTGCGGCTGTACGGATCTGGTGGCGGTCGGTGCGGCGTATGCGTCGTATCGCCACGGTCGGGAGTTCGCTCTGCGGTTCGGTGCTGATGTGTCGACTGCGTCGATTTGGCCGTTGTTGGTGGACGGGTTGTTGGCGATCGCGACGGTGGAGTTGTGGAAGCGGCGCCGGGCTGGCCGGGAGCGTGGCCGGTGGGTGGCGTGGTCGGCGTTCGTGTTCGGGATCGGGCTGTCGTAGTTGGCGAACGTGGGGTCGGCTTCGGCGCTGAGCCCGTTGCAGGTGGTGGTCGCGGCGTGCCCGCCGGTGGCGTTGCTGTTCACGGTCGAGCTGCCGAACCGGGCGTTGAAGCAGCACGGCACCGAGACTTGCTCCGAGACCGTGTCTGTGCGAGATAGCGATGGCCGGACCGTCTCGTCGGCCCAGCGAGATGGGGTTCGACGGCCCGGGGCGAGTGGAAGGGCTGACGGCCGAGCAGTACATGTGGGCGTACTACGTGCAGCAGGTCGCTGCGGGGCGGTCTCTGAGCGGGGCGGAGCTGGACCGGGTGGCCGGCACGCACAACTACGCCCGGAGAGCGGCGCGATGAGAGATCCGGTCCTAGTGCGTCTCGGTGCCCTCGGCGGAGCATCGCTGACATTCCTCAAGGATCTGGTGTCCGCTACGGCAACTCACCTTCTCGTCAGGCCGACAACTCCCCTGGTGTCCTGGGCCTGCCCCAAGGGGTACCTGCGCCGAGCAGATGGGGTGAGGGCCGGGCTCAACCGGCGCGTCGTGATGGTGCCCCTGCTGCCGGAAGATCCGGCCGGCGATCAGGCGCGGCCCAGTTGGCGCGTCACGGAACCGCGTTTGCCATCAGTGTGTCGGAGAACGACAGCGGCGGTGATCGTCGCTGAACGCGGTTAGGGTGTCGGTCATGGCAGGGACCGCGGCTGTCGAAGCGATCGGTCAGGTCACGCGTTATCTGGACCTGGCCGGGGTGTTCGCGTGTGCGATTCTGGGCGGTGCGGTCGCGCGTGCCGAGCAGCTGGATCTGTTCGGCTATCTGGTCGTCGGCACGGTGTCCGGGCTGGGCGGCGGGGTCATCCGGGACACGCTGCTGCAGCATGGCCCGCCGGTCGCGTTGACGGATTACGCGTATTTGCCGACGGCGATGGCCGGTGCCCTGCTGTCGTTTGTCATGACGATCAGCGAGAGCTCGTGGAATCGGGTGTTCACTGCGCTGGACGCTGCTGTTGTCGGGTTGTGGGCAGTGACCGGAGCGCAGAAAACGCTGGCTGCCGGCCTGGGCTGGCTTCCGGCGATCCTGCTCGGGACGACGACTGCAGTGGGCGGCGGCGCATTGCGCGACATCATGCTGCGCCGCGTACCGGCAGTGCTGGGCCGAAACGGCCTGTACGCGACGGTCGCGGTTGCCGTGGCGTCGGTCATGGTCGTTTGCTCGGAGCTGGGCGCTCCGCTGGTCGGGGTGGTCAGCGGCGTCGTGGGTGCCTTGGCGTTCCGGGGTGTTGCGCTCGCATTCGACTGGAACTTGCCTTCGGGCCTCGAATGGCACCCCCGAGCGCGGCTGCGCGAGGGTCGGCGCAGCCGGCCACGCCCGCCGGAAGAAGGAGGAGCTTGATCATGGAAGCCGTGGTTCGCGCAGTTCTTGCGCCGCTGGAGGAAATTCGCTCAGGGATCGAGGAGCTGTACCGGGATCTGCACGCGCATCCCGAGCTCGGGCTGCGCGAGCACCGTACGGCGGCGGCGGTCGCGCAGCGGCTGGGCGCAAGCGGTTACGAAGTGACGGAGGGGATCGGCGGCACCGGAGTGGTGGGCGTGCTGGTCAACGGGCCGGGTCCGACGGTGATGCTGCGCGCGGACATGGACGCGCTGCCGGTGGAGGAACGGACCGGCCTGTCGTATGCCTCGCAGGTCGTCGCGGCCGGGCCGGACGGCGTGGAGGGGCCGGTCATGCACGCGTGCGGGCACGACGTGCACGTGGCCTGCCTGGTCGGTTTCGCCGAGTTGATGACGCGCGGGGCCAGGGAGTGGCAGGGCACGGTGATGGTGTTGTTTCAGCCGTCGGAGGAGAACGGTGACGGCGCGGACGCGATGATCGCCGACGGCTTGACCGAGCGCGTGCCGAAGCCGGACGTGGTGCTGGCCCAGCACGTCCTGCCGTATCCAGCGGGGTATGTCGGTACTCGTGCTGGCTCGTTTCTGTCGGCGGCGGACAGCCTCCGGGTCACGTTGCACGGGCGCGGCGCGCACGGTTCCGCGCCGCAGGCGGCGATCGATCCGGTTGTGATGGCGGCGATGGCGGTGGTGCGGTTGCAGACGATCGTGTCGCGCGAACTGGCGGCCACCACGCCGGCGGTCGTCACGGTGGGCAAGATCCAGGCGGGTAGCGGTCCGAACGTCATCCCGGACCGGGCGGAGCTGGAGCTGAACGTGCGTACCTACGACCAGTCGTCGCGGGAGCAGGTGCTTGCTGCGGTCGAACGGATCGTGCGCGCGGAAGCTCAGGCCGCGGGTGCGCCGCGCGAGCCGGAATTCGTACGGCTGGCGACGTTCCCGCCGACGGTGAACGACGAGGAACCGACGCGGAGGGTGGCGGATGCGTTCGCCGGAGCGTTCGGCGCAGACGCGCATACGATCGACTTGCAGACCGCGAGCGAGGACATGAGCCAGATTCCGCAGGCGTTCGGGGTCCCGTTCACCTATTGGGGAATCGGCGGGATCGACCCGGGCCGCTACGCTGAGGCGGAGCGTGGGGGGACGCTTGCCCGAGATGTCCCGGTCAACCACAGTCCGGAATTCGCGCCGGTGCTGCAGCCGACGCTCGACACCGGCGTCAAGGCCCTCACCGTCGCCGCTCTCTCGTGGCTGGCCGCCGGGCAGCCGGCTCGCGAATGAATCGCGCAGCCATCCGGTGCGAAGCGGCCGACGTCTTGAGGTGCGCCGCAAGTCAGATCGGTGCAGCTGAGCTGCCCGCCGCGCGGTGCGCAACGGCGGGCAGCTCGTCGGCCGGCCGAACGCAGGGGTCAGCGGACGCTGCCAGACCCGCCCTGCTGGCACTGCGCGGCTGGTTCGTCGCCGGGCGTCATCGTCGGATGATGTTGTGTTCCGGTCCGTACGGGAAGCCGGTGATGTCTTCGGCACCGGAGTCGGTCACCACCATGATGTCGTGCTCCCGGTAGCCGCCGGCGCCCGGCTCGCCTTCCGGGATCGTGATCATCGGTTCCATCGAGACGACCATGCCCGGTCGCAGCGCGGTGTCGATGTCTTCGCGGAGTTCGAGTCCTGCCTCGCGTCCGTAGTAGTGGCACAGCACGCCGAAGGAGTGCCCGTAGCCGAAGGTCCGGTTGGGCAGCAGGCCGTGCTCGGCGTAGACCTCGTTGAGTTCGGCGGCGATGTCGCGGCATACCGCCCCGGGTTTGATCAGTTCGAGCCCGCGCCGGTGCACCTCGGTGTTGATCTGCCAGTAGCGCAGCGCTTCGGAGCTCGGCTCGCCGTAGAACAGGGTCCGTTCCAGCGCCGTGTAGTAGCCGGCGATCATCGGGAAGCAGTTCAGCGAAAGGATGTCGCCGTCCTGGACGCGTCGTGTCGTAGGCCAGTTGTGGGCTCCGTCGGTGTTGATGCCGGACTGGAACCACACCCAGGTGTCCCGGAGTTCGGCGTGTGGGAAGGTTTCCGCGATCTCGTGCACCATCGCCTGGGTGCCGGCTAGCGCGACTTCGTATTCCGGGACGCCGGCGCGCACGGCCTCGACGACCGCTGCACCGCCGAGATCGGCGATCCGCGCGCCGTGTGCGATGAGCTCGATTTCCTCGCGCGACTTGACCATGCGCTGGCTCATCGCCGCGGCGGCGACGTCGACCAGTTCGACTCCGGGCAGGGCATCGGACACCTGTGCCTTCAGGGTTGGCGGGATGTGGTCGTCCTCGAGGCCGAGCCGGCCCCGGGTGAAGCCGGCGCGCTCGAGCGCGGTGGTCACCGCGTGCGGGAAGTTGTCGCGGCGCCAGTCGGTGTAGACGATGTTGTCGCCGAAACTGCGCCGCCAGGGCTGTCCGGCGTCGATGTTCGCGGAGACGCTGATATGGCCGTCGACGGTGATGATCAGCCCGTAGTTGCGGCCGAACGCGGTATACAGGAAGTCGCTGTAGTAATTGATGTTGTGGTAGCTGGTGAACAGCACTGCGTCGATGTCGGACTCGGCCATGTGCTTGCGGAGCAGGGTGATCCGTCGGTCCATCTCGTTGGCGGAAAACGTCGGGGTGACCTTGGCGCCGTTGCGGATTTCTTTCAGACGTTCGGTCATCGTGTCGCCTCGTTTCTGTGCGGTCGGGATCTTCGGGTCAGCTGTGCGGACTGGCGCGGTCACGTCGGTCGGCTCGGCCGGTGCTTGATCGGCTGGGGACGGTCGGGCGCTGCCGGGGGAGTGCGCTGGATGTGCAGCTGCGGGATGTGCGACACGTCGAACCGGGTGTGAGTGATCGTTTCGGTGCACACCCGCTCGGCGTGCTCGGCGATCTCCTCCAGCGGCGCGACCCACATTCCGGGCAGGGCCTTGACGGTCTCGATCAGCTCCTCCAGGGCCGCCGCCCGAGAGGGGCGTCCGGAGAGGAAGGGATGGTTGGTCAGGACGAAACAGCCGCCCTCCCGGTGCTGCGCGACGGCCTCGAGCGACCACATCTCGCTGACTTTGGCGGGGCTTTCGATGACGCCGCTCCCGGTCCAGCCCGGGTAGAAGGCGTACTGCTCCCAGTCGTCGAGGGCCCAGTCGACGGGGATCTCGATGAGCGTGCCGGGTTCGTCCGGGGTGACGAGGAACCGGTAGGGCGCATCGCCGTCGAGCAGGCTGGAGTCGTAACGGAAACCGCGTTGCCGCAGCAGTTCCGCGGAGTGCCAGTTCAGTTCCCACCACGGCGCGCGGTATCCGGTCGGGCGGACCCCGGCGATCCGGTCCAGCGCGTCGAGCCCCCGGTCGAGGTAACCGGCCTCGGTTTCGGCGTCGATGTTGCGCATTTGTTCGTGCAGGTAGCCATGATGGCCGATCTCGTGTCCGCCGTCGGCGATGGCGCGCACCACGTCCGGGTAGCATTCGGCGGTGAAGCCCGGCACGAAGAACGTCGCGCGCACCTCCTGCCGGTCCAGGATCCGCAGCAGCCGGGCGACTCCGACTCGCGCGCCGTAGCTTTGATGGGACATCAGCGACATTCGGCTGGTCGCCGTCGGGTCGTGGGCGAGAAGGCAGGATTCGGCGTCGACGTCGAAGGTGAACGCTGCGGCCGCGGTGCGTCCCGGGGGCCAGTCGAACAGCCGGAATCCTTTGGGCGGAACAGCATTCGTCATGCGTGTGGCCTCCTCGTGGCGATGCGTCTGAAGCGGACGATGGTGTTCGGCGCGACTGATGGGTCACTTGCCTGTCGGCGGCTCGGCCGATGCGCTGGCCGGCTGGGCGGAAGTCGTGACCGACGCCGCCGCGAGGGACTGCCGGTGCGCCTTCGGCGCCAGGACTGTGTAGAGGGCGGCCGCGACGGCACCGCCGGCGAGCCAGGACAGGTCCACCCCACCGAGGGCGGCAGCCACCGGCCCCTGCAATGCGGGAGTGCTGCCGTACATGAACAACCAGGTCGCGACCATGCTGGTCACGAAGGCCGCGATGGTTGCCCAGTTGATGTCCGGAAGCCGCTTGCCGCCCACCGGGTCGAACAACCGTTCCGTATGCGCGGCATTGCGTTCCAGCCGGAAGTAGTGCACGAGCATGATGCCGCCCCAGGCCGCGATCCAGGCGACGATTCCGGAAAGCCAGGTGTCCAGCACGGTCGCGATGCTGGATTGGAAGACGAAGAAGATGACCGCGAGGAAGGCGAACACTCCGACGAACACGCTGAGTTTGCGTCGGTCGACCTTCACGTCCATCGCCTGCGCGGCGACGGTGAAGGTGTAGATGTTGAGGATGTTGGTCGCGATCGGCCCGTGGATCACCAGAAACAGCACGGGCAGCGCGAGCCGGCCGTAGTTGTCGACGATCAGCTTGCCGGGGTCGATCTGTCCGCTGGCGGTGGCGAGACTGGCCCCGAGCACGCCTAGCCAGACGACCGGGACGAACTGGCCGAGCACGCTTGCCAGGTAGAGCCTGCGCCGGGGCACTGTGCGGCTGACGAAACGGGAGTAGTCCGCAGCATAAGTGAACCAGGTGATTCCCCAGCCGATTCCGATCGCCGTCATGACGCCGGTCATCGCGGCCAGGCGGGCGCCGCCGGTCAGCACGTGCCCCGGGGCGCCGGCGTAGGACCAGTTGACGTGCAGGTGGGTCCAGGCGACCACGGACATCGCGATCAGGACGAGCAGGGTCGGCGGCACCGTCCACCGTTCGAACGCCGCGATGACGCGGTAGCCGAGCCACGCGATCGCCACCTGCACCGCCATGATCAGGCCGGCGACCACGATGCGGGCGACGATATTGGGCGCCGCGGGGTCGACCAGCCCGAGCTTGCCGAGCAGCGCCATGACCAGATCGAGGATGATCCATGTGTTCACCGCGCACCAGCCGACCGCGAGGCACGCCTGGACGGCCGCCGGAAGATAGTTGCCGCGACGGCCGAAGGCGGCCCGTCCGAGGATCATCGCGGTGGCTCCGGTGCGCTGCCCGAGCAGCACGAACAGGCCGAACAGCGCCATCCCGACCAGATTGCCGGCGACCAGCACGATCAGCGTGTCGCGCAGGCCGAGGCCGAGGCCGATGCCGAGCGCGCCGAGCACCCAGTTGATCGGAGCGATGTTCGCTCCGGCCCAGATCCAGAACTGGCCGGACACTCTGCTGGTGCGGGCCGTCTCCGGGATCGGCTGCAGCACCTGTTCGAGCTCAGCGATGCTGGCATCGGGCTGAGTGTTCTTCATCTGATCGCCTCCAGTGGACTGCCGGTCCCTCGGAAGACAGAGTGATCCGGGTCACCGTCGCGGTCTATGGTCATTGTGTAAGCAGTTCGACCGTTAAGGAGTGACAGAATGACGCTCTCGCTGCGGGAGGTGTTGTCGAGCCCGGCCCTGTCCCGAGCGACACCGGTCGTCCGCGCCGGCCAGGACGCGCTCGACCGGCCCGTTCGCTGGGTGCACTCCAGCGAGGTCCTGGAGATCGCCCACCTGCTGCGCGGCGGCGAATTGCTGTTGACCGGCGGCGTGGTCCTCGCCGCAGCGGACGGAGACGGCCGGCGCCGTTACGCGCGGGAGCTCGCCGCGCGCGGCATCGCCGGGCTTGCCATCGAAACCGGTGCCGAGTTGCCGGCCATACCTGAGGAACTGCTCCACGAGGCCGCCGCCTTGGGGCTGCCGGTG
Source organism: Amycolatopsis echigonensis (assembly GCF_014174495.1). Taxonomy (GTDB): domain Bacteria; phylum Actinomycetota; class Actinomycetes; order Mycobacteriales; family Pseudonocardiaceae; genus Amycolatopsis; species Amycolatopsis echigonensis. The sequence continues at coordinate 50,014 of NZ_JACJHR010000046.1, read as the reverse complement.
ATCGAACTGCGCCAGGTGGTGCCGTTCGTCGGCGTCACCGAAGAGATCAACGGCATGCTGGTCAACGAATCGGTGCGCGGATTGCGGGCAGCCGATGCCCTCTCCCATCTGTTGTCCCAGGTGCTGGCGGATGGGGGCGGGCCGCGGGAACTGATGGCCGCGCTCGGCGACGCCACTGCCTGCGAGATCAGCCTGCTCGACCTGGCCGGCCGGACCCTGGGCTCGACAACCGGCCCGTCCGGGTACCGCGCCGACGCCGATGCGGCATCGGAGGTCCCGATCTCCGTGCACGGGATGAGCGTCGCCCGGCTGGTCGTGGTTCCGGACGCCGAGACCGACCCGGTCGTCGTCCGCGCGGCCCTCGAGCGGGCGCCGCAGATCCTGGCGCTGGCACTGGCCCGATCCGGTGCGGTGACCGCGGAAGACCGCGCTGTTCGCGAACTCCTGCGCTCGGTGCGCGCAGCCGATACGAGGCCGGAGCACATCGCTGTACTCGCGCATGCTGCCGGGGTTCCGGAAACATCGTGTGCGGTGGGGGTCTCGGCGACCGGCGACGGCGATCTGCCCGCGCTCGGCGCGCTCGACTCCGTCCTGCGCCAGCACGGCCGGCAGGTGCTGGCGACTGTGGAGGACGGGACGTTGTCCGGTCTCGTCGTGCTACCGACCGCGTCCGCGGAGACGCAGCGCCGGGCGCTCATCGCCGACCTGACCGGCACCGGCCGGCTCGGGCGGCTCCGGGTCGGCGTCGGCCCCTCCGCCCGTGCGGCAGCCCGATTCCCGCACACGCTCGCCGAGGCCGAGCGCAGCGTGGAAATCGCCGACGAATTACTGTGGCCGCAACGGGTTCTGGACACGGCGGCGATCGGAGTCGAGCTGCTGGCGCACCGCATCGGATCCGCGTCGGTGCTCGGCGATTTCATCGAGGACCACCTCGGCCCGGTCCTCGCGCTGGGCGCGCCGCGCGCCGCGGTCCTGCTCGAGACACTCGCGACCTACTTCGCCGCCGGCTGCCAGAAGACGGAGACCGCTCGCCGGCTCAATCTGCAGCGACAAGCGCTCTACCAGAGGTTGGCAAGGGCTTTCTCAGCTCTCGGCGGCGACCCGACCGGCACGCCGCGAGCGGTCGGGGTGCACCTCGCGGCTCGGCTCTACCTCGGCGGTCGGGCCGACACCGGCGGGCCGTCGGCCCGCCCCCGACTCTCGTTGTGACCGGCCCGGCAGAACCTGCCGGATCAAGGATCGCGGGTGCCCCGCCCGCGGTGTGCTGGTGCGCACGCGCGATCGAGGAATCGATCGACAGCCGCTGGGCGAGTTCCGGGCAGTCGTCGATGCCGTGGCTGGAGCGCACCACGTCGAACATCCGCTGAAACCTACCGTCGACAGAGAACCTGTGGCGTCGTTTCCCGACGGATCTGCCACGGCCCGAAATCTACGAGCAGGTCAGGCGATCGCGCTCAGGTCCGGAACCGCCGCGCGATCCCTTCCCGGATCAGCGCGGGAAATGAAGTCGACCGTTGTCGGGATGGCCACGGCCGTACGACCGTCCAGGGAGATTCCTCCCTCTTTACCGATCGTCGCGGTGCCCCTGCGCACGCCGTTGACATCGACGACGTAGGTGCCGGGTGCTGGCAGTTTCTCCGGGGCACAGCGACATTCAGGCTTGCCGCACACACTCGCGCGGTGGGGGCGGCCGAGAACCCGTGCTGCGCCGCGTACGTCGCCCTTGCCGAGGAGTTCCCGGACCCGTGTCGACGAGCAGCCCGGGCGCAGCTCGACCTCGTGCGCTGCGAAGCCGTGACAGGCGCCGAGGTCTTTGAGCCGCGCGATGTCTCCTGCCCCTCGGTGTCCGAAGCGAAAGCGGGCACCGACGAGGACGGCGCGCGCCGACAGGGCCTTGTCGAATACAGCCGCGGCGAAATCTTCGGGCGAGGTCTGTGCCATGACCTGGTCGAACGGGAGGACCAGGACAGCCGCACACCCCAGGTCGGTCGCCAGCGCTGCCCGGCGTTCCAGGGTCGTGAGCAGCGAGGTGTCCCGCCGCTGCCCGACGACTGATGCCGGATGCGGATCGAACGTCGTGAGGACTACCGGCAGCCCGCTCTGCCGTCCCAGGCTGACCGCCCGCTCGATCAGCCGGGCATGACCTCGGTGGACACCGTCGAACACGCCCATGGTGACGACGGTCGGGCCGCAATCTTCGGGGACGGAGTCCAGACCGATCCAGGTCGGGCTGGACTGTGCGGGACCCGGCCACGCCTCCGCGCGGGCCGGACGGCTGTCTCTTGGGCGAGCTTTGATCGGCACGGCTGCCTCCTGGGCAGATCAACGCAGCGTCGGTTCGAGGACGAGGTGGCGCAGATTCGATACGTCTCGGCGTCAGGCGGAATTGACAAGCGGCGAGGCTTCACTGCGCGGGAACTCCGCTGCCGCCGCTGCCGCCGCGCACCGCTGGTGCCCCGCATCGACAACCGACTTCGACGCGCCCGCCTCGGAAGGGCATGTTTGCACCCGCCGCGGCTCGCTCGGACCGCGCATCGCGAGACCTCCTTGTCTCCAGTGCGGCACCCGTCCCCAGATCGGCCCCTGGCGGCATCGAAACGTCCGCTGCTCTGGCGTGCCGCTTGATCGCTGAGGAGCAAACCCGGGCCGGCGAAACCTGGCCGAAATGGCCGGTGCGCTGCAGGCGAGGGCTTACTTTTCGCCTTCATTTACGCCGCTTGAAGACTCTGCGTCGACGAGCTTCGTCAAGGGAGACGTGGTGGATCTTGGAGGCAACAGCACATGACTACGACCGAGGACCGTGCCGGTGAAGCGTCGGCGCCAGCAGCGACGACGCCTTCGCCCAACGGTGTGAAGCCGCCGCCGACCGGTGCCGAGTACCTGGAGACCCTGCGAGATGGGCGCGTCTTCTACTTCGAGGGTGAGCAGGTCGATGACGTCACGACCCACCCGGCGTTCACCACGACGGCCCACTCCGTGGCCCGGATGTACGACGCGTTGCATGACCCTGCCAAGCAGGACAAGCTGACTTTCGTGACCGAGCGCGGTACGCGTTCGCACAAGTTCTACAAGATGGCGACATCCTCGGAGGACCTCTTCGAGTCGCGGGACGCCATCGCGGAGTGGGCTCGGATGAGCTACGGAAGTCTGTCTCGTGGGCCGGACTACAAGGCGGGCCTCGTCGCGGCGCTGGCCGCCGACGCGGACTTCTACGGGGATTTCGCGGGCAATGTGCGGAAGTGGTACGAGAAGACCACGGACGACGTGATGTTCGTGAACCTGAGCCTGCTCAACCCCTCTTCGGACCGGACGCGGTCGATCGCCGACCAGCGCGACACGTACATGCACGTCGTCAAGGAACGAGATGACGGAATCGTGGTCCGCGGTGCGCGGATGATCTCTACCGGAGCCGCGTTCAGCCAGGTCACCTACGTCAGCCAGTATGTCCCCGCGGCCGGGCTCGGCGTCGACGACAAGGATTTCGCACTCGGGTTCTTCGTCCCGTTCGACGCCCCGGGCGTGAAGTTGATCGGGCGCTATTCCTACGAGTACATGGCGAAGAAGATCGGAACGCCGTTCGACTACCCGCTCTCGAGCAGGTTCGACGAGTCCGACTACTCGGTGATTCTTGACGACGTGTTCATTCCATGGGAGAACGTCACGGTCTATCGCAACCCGGAGGTCGTCAACGGGTTGTTCCCGCGCGGTTTCGCCCAGCGGTTCATCTTCCACGCCTGTACGCGCACGGCGGTGAAACTCGACTTCCTGTGCGGTCTTCTGCTCAAGGTGACCGAGATGAACAAGGTGTCGGCGTTCCGGGGCGTGCAGGCGCAGATCGGCGAGGTCCTGGGGATGCGGCACAATCTCTGGGCGCTGGCGACGGCGATGGCGGCCGAGCCGAATCCGGCCGTGGGCGGCGGGCCGTACGTGCATCCGAACGTCCATTACGCGCTGCAATGGCGAAACATCTACGGCGACATGTTCTCGCGCATCCGAACGATCTTCCATAACGTGATGGCGGGCGGTTTCATTCAGATTCCTTCCTCTGCGAAGGACTTCAAGAACCCGGCTACCCGCCATTGGCTGGACAAGTACTGGAACGGGGCGGAGATCTCCGCCGAACAACGGGTCAAGCTCATCCGCCTGGTGTGGGACGAGTTCGCTACCGAGTTCGGCGGTCGAGCCGAGGTGCACGAGCGGAACTTCTCCGGGAGTTACGAGGGAAACCGCGTGGAGACGTTCCACACCGGCGAGGCGGTCGGCAGCAACGCGTACTTCCGGTCGATGGTCGACCAGTGCATGAGCGAGTACGACCTCGACGGCTGGACCGATCCGGCATGGCCGGCGTGGAAGCAGATCGGCGAGGCCTGACCGGGCTGGCGTCAACATCATGAAGATTCCCCGACTCTGGACAGGGTCAACACGAAGAAAGCGAGAACCGGCAGTGAGTATCGGCATTATCGGGACCGGCAGCATGGGCAAGGCGATCGCCGGCCTTTTCGCAGACGGCGGACACGACGTGTACGTCGCGGGTTCGGACCCTCGGAAGTCCGAGGCCGCGGCACAGGAGCTGGCTTCGCGCGGGCCGGGCAAGGTCAGTGCTGTTCCCACGGCCGAGGCCGCCGCCCGAGGAACCGACGTCGTCGTGCTCGCCACCTGGTACGCGGTGTCCGCCAGGATCGCCGTGGCGCTCAGTGACGTGCTGCGCGGCAAGATCGTCGTGGACATCTCGAATCCGTTCAATGCGACGTTCGACGGCTTGATCACCGACCACGGCAACAGCGCGGGCCTGGAGCTGCAGCGTCGTCTCGACGGATCCGCCCTGGTGAAGGCGTTCAACACGACCCTGGCGCCGACGCTGCAGGGCAAGTCGTTCAGCGGAACCGAGGTGGATGTCTTCCTCGCTTCCGACCACGACTCGGAGAAGGCCCAGGTTGCGAAGTTGATCGGTTCAGCGGGGCTGCGTCCGATCGACGCCGGTGGGCTCGGCAACGCCGGGACGCTGGAGCGGATGGCGTTGCTGCTCGTCGAGCTGCAGGGGCGCTACGGCCTCGAGTTCGCGGCCGGGATGAAGTTCCTGCCTGGGCAGTCGTTGTCCTTCCCCGCAGTGGTTGCCGCCTCCTGATCGGTCGGTATTTCGCGAAGAATGGGAGGTCCGGGACCGTCTGCGGCGGTCCCGGACCCACCCGTTTCCGGGCAGGCGCGCCTGGTTCGGCACCATAGAATGAAGCGACCGCGACGGGGTGAGCGATGACATCGAAGTCGGACCGGCGCGGCACCGTGCGCTCAGCGGACGGGGGCACTGTGCCGAGGGGCGACCTGCGCCCGTCTCAGCCGCCGAGAGTCATCCGGAGCAAGGTAACCCCGCCGATCCTGCAGGCATCGGCTGTTCGCCGCCCGCGTATCGACGAATTGCTGTTCGAGCTGCTCGACCGCAACCCGGTCGTGTGCGTGTACGCCACGGCCGGAGCGGGGAAGACCACGGCTGTTCGGCACGCTCTCGATCGCTTCGACGGCGCTGTCGCCTGGCTCTCCGTGGACGACACAGACGGCGCTCCTGGCCGGTTGCTGACCTATCTGCAAGCCGCGCTGTCGGCTGCCGAGGTCGCACCGGCGGACATCGTCGGCGCCGCTCTGCTCGCCGGGCTGACGCATCTGGAAGCGGCCGGCCTGCTCGCCGACTCGATGGCCGGCAAGCCGACCATGATCGTTCTGGACGACGTCGAACGGATCATCGACTCGGACGAAGCCTTGGCCGTGATCGGCAGATTCGCCCAGTATCTCCCGGTCGGCGCGCGCATGATTCTGCTGAGCCGCCGCGAGCTCCCGCTGCGGTCCTTCCCGGACACGATGATGCTGGGCTTGGACGAGCGCACCCTCGCGTTCACGCCGGAGGAGGCGGCGGAGGCGTTGAACCTGCTCGGCCGGGGGGAAGTCGACGTCCGTCATGCCGTCGAGGTGACCGGAGGCTGGGTCGCCGGGGTGCTCTTCGAGGCGTGGCGCTCGCAAGCGCACACGAGAGGGCTCAGCGGCGAGGCTGACCCGCTGTACGGGTACCTGTCGCTGCACATACTGGACCAGCTGACGCCGGAACAACGAGACTTCCTCGTGTGTACCTCCGTACTGCACGAGGTCACCGAGGACGCGGCGACCGCGCTCGGGTTGCATTCCGCGGCGGGACACCTGCACGCTCTGCAAAGCGCGCACCTGCCGGCCCTCTGGGAGCACGAGGACGAGGTCGTGCTGCGGTGCCACCCGCGTTTTCGTGAGTACCTCCTCAAACTGCTTGGGCGCCGCAGCAGCGTGGAGGTCCAGGAGATCTACCGGAGGCACGCGGCGATCCTCGCCGTGGCAGAGCGCCACGAAGAGGCTGCCGAGGAACTTCTCAAAGCCGGGCTGCTCGAGGAAGCGTTGACGCACGCGGAGTATGCCATCGAGGCGGTCATGGACCGGGGTGACTTTGCCGTCGCCAGGCGGTGGCTGACTCGGTTCAGCGCATTGGAGACCGAAGGGACGACCGCGCTCCCCGCAGCGGAGCTGATGATGGATCTCGTGACCGAGAACTACAGAGGCGGTCTCGCCGTGGCGGATCGTCTGGCCGCGCAGGGGCTGCGGGACGAGCTCGCCCGGTCGTCGAGCCGGATGGCCGCCGCGCTCGCATGGTGTTATTTCCACGCGGGGCGGACCAGCGACATTCAGGAGGTCCTGGAGGTCGCGAAACCGGGACCCGAAGTCGACGCAGCTCGGTACTGCATGACGATGCTCGACGAGGGGGCGGCCGGCGCGGTCGCCGGTGACCGCAACATCCCGCTGAGCGGCGGGCCTCTCGATGCGTTGATCATGCGAACGCACTATTACCGTGGCCGACTCGCACTTCTGCTCGAGGAACCTGCTTCGCCCTGGGCGGTGATCGCCGCGCGCCCTTGGCAGCTCGGCGCGCGGCTTGCGATGGGGCAGATCGGCCAGGCGGCGGCCCTGTACGAACAGGAACGTGCGTCCGGCTCGCCTGGTGGCGCCTGGCTGAACGCCGTGTTGAGCGTCCAGCTGTGCCGGGAACAAGGCCGGCGTGAGGACGCTTGGCGCCTTCTCCTGACCGGCCGCGAACAGATCCGGGCCAGCGGAAGCTTGATGCTCGAAGCCTTCAGCTACGTCATTCAGGCCGAGCTGGAGCTGCTGCTGAACAAGGATCCGGCTGCCGCTCAGTCCGTGCTGCTCGGGGTCCGACGGCATCCTGTCGGCGGCGCCTACGGCTTCATCGTGGAGCAGGCCGACACCTGGCTCGGGTTCAGCTACCTGCTGCAGGACGACGTCGCTCGAGCTGTCGTCACCCTCCGGCATGCCGTCGCGAGCATGCGGCACAGCGAACGGGTGCTGATGCTGCCGGCGGCCGCGGTGTACCTGGCCGAGGCCGAATGGCGGGCGGGGAACGAAACCGCCGCGGACGATGCGATGGACGTCGCTTTGCAGGCGGCGCGGGTGCAGGGCTCCAACCATTCGTTGCTCGGCGCGATGGCGATGTTCCCCGCGACGTTGTCGCGGCGTCTCGACGCCGAGAGGTCGTCGGAGTCGGCGTGGCATCAGCTGGGCCGCTTGTTGATCGCGCGCGACGTCGAGCTGAACTGCTATGTGGGCGCGTCGGTGGACATCGCCGAGTTCGGCGGGATCGAAATCAAGGTGGACGGCAGCGTCGTCAGGCCGCAGATCAAGAAAAGCGCCGAGCTGTTGGCGTTCCTGGCGCACCGTCCCGGCCACAGCGCGACCCGCGAACAGCTTCTCAGGGCGTTGTTCGGCGGCCGCAGCGACGAGTCGGCGACCTCCTATTTGCGGCAGGCGGTGCGCTGGCTGAGGCAGGTCCTGCCGGACGAAGACAGCGTCGTGGTGGCGGACGGCGTGGTCCGGTTGTCGTCGACGTTGCGGGTGCGGACGGAATCGGCACAGTTCAAACGCACGGTTGCCGAGGCCGCAGACCTTCCGCCGCGCTCCCGATACGAGGCTCTCAGGTCGGCACTCGCCATGACGGAAGGCGGCTTGTTCGCGGCCGGCGTCGAGAGCCCCTGGGCGGAGGAGCGACGCCGTGACCTCGATTCGGCGGTCCTCGACGTGCGATGCTCGGTCGCCGAACTCGCTCTGAACGGGGGGGACCACCAGACCGCGTCGATCGAGTCGAACCTGGTTCTGCGGGCGGACCCTTACCGCGAGTCGATGTGGCGTCTGGCCATGCGGCTGGCCGACGCCAGCGGCGATCCCGACGGCGTGCTCGCCGCGTACCGCCGTTGCGAGGACGCGATGCGCGAATTGGGAACGAGCCCGGACCATACGACGGTCTGCCTGCTGCGGGATCTGCGCCGCTGACGAGACGACACCCGGTATTTCGGGCTCCTTCACGCTCTTGCCCGATGCTGATGAAATCTCGCTGACTGAGCGGGTGCAGCATGAGGAGGCGTCATGGACGAACCGGACTTCCGCCGGGCGATTAGCCGCTTCGCCACCGGCGTCACTGTCGTCACCGCGCGAACGGGAGATCGAACATACGGAATGACGCTCAGCGCCATGACGTCGCTGAGCCTGGAACCGCCCTCGTTGCTTGTCTGCATCAATCGCAGGGTGCCGACCGAACAAGCCGTGGCCAGCAGCGGGAAGTTCGTCGTCAACGTGCTGGCCGATTACCAGGAACGTATCGCGCGGCGGTTTGCGCGTCCGGCATCGGACAAATTCGACGGGGTGGACATCGAGTTCTCGCGAACGGGGATCCCGGTGCTCAAGGGGACCGTCGCAAGTTTTGAATGCACCGTGCGGGAACGACTCGCCGGCGGTACGCACTCGATCTTCGTCGGACACGTCGATTCTGCCCGTTTCAACGACAGGCTCCCGCTCGTTTACCACGCTGCCGGGTTCGGCGATTTCAACGCGCGGACAGGACGCACAGCCGCGGAGGGACAAGTTGGATCAGACCAGTTCGCGTCATTCGGCGCCACCCCGGCCGAAGGACTCGCCGGAGTGGGAGCCTTCTTCTCGTCATGACCGCCTGCTGCGGCAGTTGCTCGATGCTGCTTCGGCCCGGCCCCCGGCGATCGATCTCAGGGACGCGGGCCTGCCCTGCGTCATGACTGGATCGAGGGAAACCGTTGGACCTCATTCACGGCCGTTGCATGACACGGAGGCAAGATAATGGTCGACCCGATTCCGGCGATCCGGGCTAATCACGTCGTCTTGTTCGTTTCCGACCTTGAGCGATCGGTGCGCTTCTGGACGGCCGCTTTTGCTATGGACGTCGTCGCGCGGGAGCCCGGCGCGAATGCCGCCTTCCTCCGTCTTCGCCGATCGGGGAACCATCACGATCTGGGACTGTTCGGCATCGGTCCGTCCGCCCTGCCGAAAGTTTCGGGATCCGTCGGGATGTACCACGTCGCGTGGCAGGTGGACGTGATCGAAGACCTCGAGGAGGCGCGGCTGGTTCTCGTCGAGCTGGACGCCTATACGGGCGAATCGAGCCACGGCGCGACCAAGAGCGTGTACGGCAGGGATCCCGATGGCAACGAATTCGAGGTGATGTGGATGATGCCGCGAGAGGAATGGGGGGCCTATGCGTGCGAGGCGCCCGTGGGCCCGCTCGATCTCAGCAGGGAGGTCGCGGTCTGGAGCGGAGTGGCGACCGCGGAGACCGTCGGAGGCGGCGTGTTCGGGGCGGCGTCGTGACTTCGGCCCCGTCGCAATACGGCGATCCGGTCGTAGCCACCAGCGGAAACGACGATGAAGAAGCCCCGCTGGTCGTTCTGCTCCACGGCCGGGGGTCGCATGAACGAGACATCATTTCGCTCGCCGACCGCCTTCCGCCCGAATTCGGCTACGCAGCCGTTCGTGCACCGATCGTGGAAGGAGGCGGCTACGCGTGGTTCGCGAACCGCGGCATCGGTCGGCCAGTCGCCGCGTCGCTGCGCTCCACTACGGACTGGTTCCGCGGCTGGCTGGACTCGGCCGTGCCGAGAGAGCGTCCGGTGGTGCTCGCGGGATTCAGTGGCGGAGCCGCGTTCGCCGGCGGCTTGATCTTGGACGAACCCGGGCGGTTCGCCGGCGCGGCGATCCTGTCGGGAACGATGCCGTTCGATGCGGGAATGCCGGCCACGCCGGCGCGCTTGGCCGGCCTCCCGGTGTTCCTCGCACTCGGCGCCCGCGACACTGTGATTCCCGCGGAGCTGCTCGCGAGGACATGGGCATATCTGACGGGGGAGTCAGGCGCGCCGACCGTCGCCCGGCGGGACGCGACCGGGCACTCGATCACCGAAGAGCAGCTCCGGAATCTCGCCGGATGGGTCCGGGAACGCTTCCTGTTCATCAAAACCAGCGGCCTGGCACCGAACCCAGCGGAGTCTCGCTCGGCGCGCTGGCCCACACTGCCGGCGGGTGCCTTGGCGGCACGAGTGGGCCGGCGACCCGAAGTGACGACCTCGATCCCTCAACAGCAGGTATCGCAGAATGCTCCGGCGACATTGCAGGAACAGCTGTTCGCGACTCTTGCCGGGCTGCCGGGGGTCACAACGCAGCAGTCTGAGGTCTCGGTGCCGGGTGCGCGCGGCTTCGTGCTCGAAGAGCGGAGAGGCCCGGAATCGGCTTTCCTCGTTCCCTCGGCTGGAGAGTTCGCGCATCTTCACCCCGCCTTCGACGGTTCGATGCATCTCGCCCTTCCATTGGTCTTGGCCGCCGATGCCGTAGCGAAGGGCTGGGCGCTGGCGCATCCCCTCGCCGGCGTGCGCCTCCCGCCAGGCATGGTCATGGTCTACGGCCCGCGTGATGGCGACGAGCTGCACACCGTCACCGAGATCGCCCGCAGCTCGTATCTGTTCGCCTCGGGCCGGCTGCGCGCGGATTTTGCGACCGATTGGCGGAAGTCCTAGTCGGCCGCTCCGTCGGCCGCCTGCGGACACTGGCCGACGCAGGTCGCAGGGCTGCACGCGGCACCGGTCGAGATCAGCTGCGCTCCGCAGCCGGCAGGCCCGTCGTAGCGATCCTCGACCACGCGCAGGTAGGCGTCGCGCGGGCGACCGGCTTCAACCGGTCGCCCGCGCGACACCGGAGGATCAGGTTGACGAACATGAGTTCGTCGGCCCTCTTCTCGTTTCGCCTCCGGACGTTGCCCGCGCACTCCCCGGAGAACACGGGTGTCTGAACCGGCCCGGCGACCGGAGCCGCCGTGCAGTCCGGCCCGTGCGCCAAGCTGTCGCTGCGCTGCAGAGCCCGTTCGGCAGAAACCGCCCGTTCCGAAGGTTCTCCAGCCGCTGCGCTCCGGCCGGCAGTTCGTCGACCGGCGCCGGTGGTCTGAGGTCCTGCGCGGGTCCCCGGCGAACAGCGTGCGTCGCCGAGTCCGCCTTCGTTCGTGCGATCGGAGCGGGCGCTAGGCCGAAGCGAGATGCTCCGTGGCGGCAGGCTGCTCGGCGTCCGGTCAGCCGGCTTTCGAGGGGTGCGCCGCGAGCGGCGTCACTTTGATTTTCATGTAGGGAAAGAGCGGCAGGCTCGAGAGCAGGGTGTGGAGCGCGTCGTTGTCTTCGACGTCGAAGATGCTGATGTTCGCGTATTCGCCGACGATTCGCCATAGTTCGGGCCATGTCCCGGTGCTCTGGATCTCTTCGGCTCGTGCTTTCTCCCGCGCGACGAGGTCGGCTCGGGTTGCCGAGTCCAGCTCGTGCGGGATCGCGACGTCCATCCGAACGTGGAACAGCATTTTTCCTCCTGGTCTGATGCGGGGGTCAGTCGCGAGTGAGTCCGCGGCGCCGGAGGGCGCGGACTGCTTCCGGGTCGACGGTGACGCCCAGGCCCGGGCCGGTGGGCACGTGCAGGTGTCCGGCGGCGAAGCGCAGAGGTTCGGCGATGATGTCTTCGGCGAACAGCAGAGGCCCGAACAGCTCGCTGCCCCAGGTGATGCCGGGCGCGGCGCAGGCCAGATGGAGCGAGGCAGCAGTGCCCAGCCCGGTTTCGATGGATGTCCCTGCGTGGCAGGGGATTCCGGCGGCGGCGCCGAGGGCGACGAGGTCACGGGCCCGGCGGAAGCCGCCGACTTTGGTGAGTTTCATCGACCACACGTCGGCTGCTCTGGTCCGGACCAGGCGCAGCGCGTCCTGGGAGGTGCGCAGGCTTTCGTCGGCCATGACGGGCACGGGGAGCGCGTGGTTAATCTCGGCGAGTGCGTCGATCTGGTCTCCGGGGACCGGCTGCTCGATCAGGTCGATGCCGGCGGCGGCCAGCCGGGGCAGGAGCCGGAGGCTGGTCGGGAGGTCCCAGCGGGCGTTGAGGTCCACGCGCAGGCTGGCGGAGGAGGACATCTTCTCGGCGATCGCGGCGATCCGGTCGATGTCGTCGGCCGGATCGAGGGCGCCCATCTTGAGCTTGAAGCTGCGGTGGTCGCCGCTGGCGAGGATCCGCTGGATCTCGTCCACGACGACGCCGGCGGGTTCGGCGCCCAGGGCCCAGGTGACCTCGATGCGGTCGCGGGCGAGACCGCCGAGGAGGGTGTGCACCGGAACGCCGAGGCTGCGTGCCCAGGCGTCGTGGAGGGCGACTTCCACTGCTGTCTTGGCGTAAAGGTTCGCGGCGACGTGGTCGGTGACGTCCCGCATCAGGTCGTCGATCCGGTCGACCGGCCGTCCGTGCAGCAGCGGCGCGATGTAGGTGTCGATGGTGACTTTCATGGACTCGACCGATTCGCCGCCCCACCACGGGCCGCCGGGCACGACGCCTTCACCCGTTCCGACGATCCCGGCTCGGGTGCGGACGAAGACCAGCAGGACCGGTTGCGCGTGGAGCGTCACCCGGGCGAACTTGTGCGGGCGGCGGAGGGGGACGTCCAGGATGACGGTTTCGATGCTTTCGACGAGAACGTCGTCATGGGTCGGGGACATGGTGCCTCTCGGGAGCCTGGGCGGAATGCAACTGCAAGGCGTGGCTGCAGGGGCGGCAGCCGCCGTCCCCGCAGCCACGTGCGCAGCGTCAGTCCTTTTCCAGTTCGAAGTCGTACGTCACGCGGCGAACACCGGTGCCGTCGTCGGCCGGCGCGATGACGAGTTCGGGTTTGGTTGCCGCGGCGACGTCGGAGTCCAGGTACTCGCCGGCTTCGAAGTACAGCTGGGTGGTGATCGTGCGGTGACCGTCGGCGCGGACCATGAGGTGGATGTGCGCCGGTCGCCACGGGTGCCAGCCCGCGCTTTCCAGCAATGCGCCGGTCGGGCCGTCGTGCGGAATCTGGTACGGCGCGGGCTGGACAGTGCGGATCGCGAACCTGCCGTCCTCGTCGGTGACGACGACGCCGCGCAGGTTTCCGTCGGGGATGTGCGGGGCGAATCCGGCGTAGTAGCCCTGATCGTCGGCGTGCCAGATGTCGACCTCGGCACCGGGCAACGGGGTGCCGTCGACGTCGCGCACCTGGCCGGACAGCACCAGCGGCGTCCCCTTTTCGTCCGGGCGCATGGGAAGCGTGCAGTCGGCGGAAAGCTTGACCTGGCCGGGCAGGTAGTAGGGTCCCTCGATCGAGCCCTTGGTGCCGTGCTGCGACCTCGACACCTGGTCCTCGACGAAGTGTTCGACGAACACGTCGAGCACCAGCGGCCATTCTCCGCCTTCGCCGACCGACATCAGCCACGCTTTGGCGGCCTGGTATTCGGGGTACGTGACGTCGTGGCGGTGCACGACGTCGTCGATGGCCTTCAGAATGTCGCCGACAATTCCGGCGACGCGCTCGGGGCTGCTTCCCGCGGTGCTGCGCCGTGTGGAGCTTTCCTTGAACGCAGCGGTCGCGCTGGCGCCGGATCCGGCCGCGGTAGGGGAGTGATGTTCATGGGTGGCAGTCATTCGGTGCTCCTGGTCGGATGATCAGCGGTCGTGAATGCGGCTCGCGTCGATAGGGCTGATGAGGTCCAGCACTTTTCACGGCCGCATCGTGCGGCAGGTCTCCACCGGTCGTGCACCCGATGCCGGTGGCGAATCGGCCGAACGCGTCTCGCATAGGTCGAGAGTCCGCACTGGACCTCTGTCGTACGCTATGCGTACGACGAATACGATGTGCGGTTCACACCGTGGGCTGCGACGGCGGGTTTGTCAAGTCAGATCCGCGCGCCAATTGCTGGGAGGATGGGCCGATGGAGCGCAAACCCGTCAACGAGCGAGACTTCGTCCAGAGCATCGAACGCGGTTTCGCCGTGCTGAACGCTTTCGACGAACAGCATCCGCGGATGGGCATGCCGGAAGTCGCGCAGCGGACAGGGCTGTCCCGTCCGGCTACCCGCCGGATTCTCCTGACGCTGCAGGAACTGGGCTACCTTGCGAATGCGGGCGGCACGTGGTTCCTCACACCGCTGGTGCTCACCCTGGCGCAACGCTATTCGGCCAGTCACAGCATGATCGAGTGGGCGCAGCCGTTGCTGCTGCGGCTGGCCGAGGAGACGCAGGAGTCTGCGTCGCTGGCGACCCTGGTCGGCACGGAAGTCGTCTACGTCGCGCGCGTCCAGGTGCGCCGCATCCTGAGCAACACCGTCGACGTCGGCAGCCGCATGCCGACGACCGCGACCTCGACCGGTCGCGTGCTGATGGCCTGGCGCGGGCCGGACTTCCTCGCCAAAGTGATCGCCGAACAGGGCATGCCGCGGCTGACCGCGCACACCGTGATCGACCCGGCGCGGCTCGCCGACATCCTGCGCGAGGTCCGACAGCAGGGGTACTGCATGGTCGAGTCCGAACTCGAAATGGGATTGCTCGCCGCTTCCGTGCCGGTGCGCGACGTCAGCGGGGAGGTCACCGCGGCCATCGCGTACTCGACGTCGCTGGGCAGATTCACCCGCGAGCACGTCGAAACCAAGGTGATTCCCCTGATGCTCGACATCGCCGGCGAGCTGTCGCGACTGCTCGGCCACGGTTCGGCGGGCAAGACGCCGCGCCCGGAACGAGACGCGTTCTACTGAGCGCTGCGACTCATCCGGCCGAGAATCGCGAGCGCGCGCTCCATCACCAGGTCGGTCTCGTCCCTCGTCGCGGCTACGAGCGGGACTGTCGGCACGTCGTCGAGCGGCAGGTGCACGACTCCCGGCACGCCGAGGAACTCGGTCGGCTCCGGCACCACCGCAACGCCGAGCCCCGCGGCCACGAAGGTCAGCAGTGTCGAGGTTTCGGCGACTTCGTGCGTGACGTGCGGGGCGAATCCGGCGTCCTCGCACAGCCGGGTCACCAGCCGGTGCATGGAGGATCCGGCGGCCCCGCTGTGCAGGACAAGGCCTTCGGCCTCGAGGTCGCCGATCGCCAGGCGCGCACGCGTGGCCAACGGGTGGTCCTGCGGCACCGCGACCAGCAACCGGTCCTCGCGCAGCACGGTTAGGCGCAGGTCCGGAGCCAGCCCCTCGGTGTGCCGCAACAGGCCCAGATCGAGTGAACCCTCGCGCAGGCCCGCGACCTGCTCCGGGGCCAGCATCTCGCCTCGGAAGCGGACCTCGACGGCTGGCAGCTCCGCTCGCAGCTCCCGGGCGAGCGCCGGCAGCAGCGAGTACGTCGCAGATCCGACACAGCCCACGGTCAACCGGCCTTCGCGGCCCTCGGCGACGCGCCTGGCCCGGGCGCGCGCCGCATCGACCGCCGCGAGCACCGCGCGAGCCTCGTCCAGATACGCATCCCCGGCCGGGGTGAGGGCGACCCGGCGGGTCGTCCGCTCCAGCAGGTCGACGCCCAGCTCGGCCTCGAGGTGCCGGATCGCTCGGGACAACGGCGGCTGCGCCATCCGCAGCCGCTCCGCGGCGCGCCCGAAGTGGCTTTCCTCGGCGACGGCGATGAAGTACCGGAGGAGGCGGAGCTCCATTAATACCTCCAGAGTTGACTTCCGAACTTAAATGATACTTCTGTTCTCTCGGTCGGGCTCTTACGCTCGCCGCGTGAGCAATGTGGTGATCTGCAATCCGGTCCGTACGCCGGTCGGCCGCTACGGGGGCGCGCTGGCCTCGCTGACCGCGACCGACCTGGCATCCGGGCTGCTGAGCGAACTCGCCGGCCGAACCGGGCTGGGCGAGGGCGACGTCGACGACGTGCTGCTCGGCCAGTGCTACCCGAGCGGCGAGTCGCCGGCCATCGGCCGGGTCGCCGCGCTCGACGCCGGTCTCGGGACTTCGGTGCCCGGGCTGCAGATCGACCGCCGCTGCGGCTCGGCGCTGCAGGCCGTGCTCTACGCGGTCGGGCAGGTGGCCTCGGGCGGTGCACGGCTCGTCGTGGCCGGCGGAGCCGAGTCGATGTCCACTGTGGAGCATTACGCCACCGGCCTGCGCGCAGGCAAGATCGCCGGAGGGATCCAGCTGCACGACCGGCTCGTACGAGCGCGGGAGACCGCGGGCGGCAAACACTTCCCGGTTCCCGGCGGGATGCTCGAGACGGCCGAGAACCTGCGCCGGCAGTACCGGATTTCCCGCCACGAGCAGGATGAACTGGCCGCAGCGTCGCACGAGCGGGCTGTCGCCGCGCACGAGACCGGGAAATTCGCCGACGAACTCGTCCCGGTGGTCGTCCCGGGAAGTCGGCGCGCGCCGGAGACCACTGTGGACCAGGACGAGCACCCGCGGCCCGGCACGACCGCGGAGCAGCTCGGCCGGCTGCGTCCGGTGCGGCTCGCTCTGGACGAGGCGGCGACAGTCACCGCGGGCAACGCCTCGGGTCAGAACGACGGTGCCGCGATGTGCATCGTGACGACCCGCGAGGAAGCGGACCGCCGCGGCCTCACCCCGGTGCTGATGCTGAAGTCGTGGGCGGTGGCCGGCGTCGGGCCGGAGGTCATGGGCATCGGCCCGGTGCCCGCCACCCGCGAGGCGCTCAAACGCGCCGGGTTGACCATGGCCGACCTCGACGTGATCGAGCTGAACGAGGCGTTCGCCGCCCAGGTGCTGGCCTGTCTGCGCGAGTGGGGCATCGACGCCGACGACAAGCGGCTCAACCCCAACGGTTCCGGCATCTCCCTCGGCCACCCGGTCGGCGCGACCGGAGCGCGGATCCTGGCGACGCTGGCGCACGAGATGACGCGTACCGGGGCACGTTACGGCCTGGAAACCATGTGCATCGGCGGTGGCCAAGGCCTCGCCGCGATCTTCGAAAGGGTTCAGCCGTGAACGAGTCCATTGTGGTCCATCATGAGGTGACCGGCCGGGAAGACGGCCCGGTCGTGGTGCTCTCGAACTCGCTCGGGACCACGATGGCGATGTGGGACGCGAATCTGGCGGAGCTCGAGAACCATTTCCGCGTCGTCCGGTACGACACCCGCGGCCACGGGGGCTCACCGGTCCCGAGCGGCCCGTACACGATCGACGACCTCGCCGACGACGTCGTCGCGCTGCTGGAGCGGCTCGGGGTGCGCAGCGCCCACGTCGTCGGCCTGTCCCTCGGAGGCATGACCGCGATGCGGCTCGCCGCGCGCCGTCCGGATCTGGTCGACCGGATGGTGCTGCTGTGCACGAGCCCCTACCTCGAACCGTCGTCGGCGTGGCGCGACCGTGCGGCGCTCGTGCGGGCGGAGGGATCCCAAGCCGTCGACGCCGCGGTCGTCGCGCGCTGGTACACCGCAGCGCATCTCGACGCCCACCCCGAGGTGAAGGCGGCGGGCGCGGCCATGGTCGCGGCGACACCGGCCGAGGGCTACGCCTCGTGCTGCGAAGCCATTGCCGCCATGGACCTCCGGCCGGATCTCGCGTCGATCACCGCGCCCACGCTGGCCATCGCGGGCGCGGAGGACCCCGCCACGCCACCGCCGCACCTGCAGCAGATCGCCGACGGCGTCGCGCAAGGCCGCCTCCTGGTGGTCGACAAATCGGCCCACCTGGCCAACGCCGAGCGACCCGAGATCGTGACGCCGGCGATCCTCGAGCATCTGGGAGCGGCGCAGTGATCCCGGACAAGGTCGTCGCCGATGCCGCCTCCGCCGTGGCGGACGTCCGGCCGGGCAGCACCGTCGCGGTCGGCGGGTTCGGCCTCGCTGGCATCCCGTGGTTCCTGATCGAGGCGCTGCTCGAGCAAGGCGCCGACGACCTCACGGTCGTGTCCAACAATTGCGGCGTGGACGGCGGCGGGCTCGGGCTGCTGCTGGAGCAGCGGCGGATCAGCCGGGTGATCGCTTCCTACGTGGGCGAGAACAAGGAATTCGCCCGCCAGTACCTCGCCGGCGAAGTCACCGTCGAGCTGACGCCCCAGGGAACGCTGGCCGAACGGCTGCGTGCCGGGGGCGCGGGGATCGGCGCGTTCTTCACCCCCACCGGCGTCGGCACCGTGGTGGCCGAAGGGGGTCTGCCCTGGCGCTACCGCCCGGACGGCTCGGTCGCGCTCGCTTCCCCGGCCAAGGAAGTGCGCACGATCGCAGGCCGGGCGATGGTTCTGGAAGAGTCGATCGTCGCCGACGTAGCGCTGGTGCGGGCCGCGGTGGCGGACCGCGCAGGGAACTGCCGATTCCATCGCTCCGCCCGCAACTTCAACCCTGCCGTGGCGACCTCGGGCCGGCTGACGATCGTGGAGGCCGAGCGGCTGGTCGAGGTCGGCGACCTCGACCCGGACGACGTCCATCTGCCCGGCGTATTCGTCCAGCGGGTCGTGCCGTTGACCCCGGACCAGGCGTCGCGCAAGGAAATCGAGAAGCGCACGATCCGCGAAAGGCGGGCATGACATGCCGTGGACCCGTGAGCAGATGGCGGCCAGGGCCGCACGCGAACTGCGCGCCGGCGAGTACGTCAACCTGGGCATCGGACTGCCGACCATGATCACCGAACACCTCGCCGCCGGCTCCGGGGTGACCGTGCACGCCGAGAACGGCATCCTCGGCGTCGGCCCCTTCCCCGACGTCGACGAGGTCGATCCGGACCTCATCAACGCGGGCAAGCAGACCGTGACCGTGACGCCCGGGGCGTCGTTCTTCGGCTCCGACGAGTCGTTCGCGATGATCCGCGGAGGCCACATCGACGTCGCCGTGCTGGGCGCGCTTCAGGTGGCCGCCAACGGCGACATCGCGAACTGGAGCGTTCCCGGCCGGATGATCAAGGGCATCGGCGGCGCGATGGACCTGGTGTCCGGCGCGTCGCGGGTGATCGCACTGATGGAGCACCGCACCCGTGACGGCGAACCGAAGCTGGTCGCCGAGTGCGCGCTGCCGCTGACCGGACGCGGCGTGGTGTCCCGGGTGATCACTGACCTGGCCGTGCTCGACATCTCCGACGGCAGCTTCGCCCTCGTCGAGTGCGCCCCCGACGTCACGCCCGAACAGGTGCGCGCCGCAACCGGCGCACCGGTCGCCGAGCGGCAGGCGGTGGCCGGATGAGCCTCGAAGAACGCGTCCGGCGGATGGAAGATCTGCACGCCCTGCAACAGCTGCGCGCCCGCTACTGCCAGTACCTCGACGACGGGCGCTGGAAGGAACTCGTGGAGCTGTTCACTCGCGACGGCGCCTTCGTCGGGCTGTCCGCGGTCCGCGGACACGCGGAACTGCTGGACTTCTTTCCCGGTCTGCAGAAGGGAAGCCTGAGTTCCTGGTGGCACTTCTCGGCCAACGAAACGCTGGAACTCGCCGGCGACACCGCGACCGGCGAAACGTGGCTGCTGCAGCCTTGCGTCGTCGACGGCCGGGCGCAGCTGGCCGCCGGCCGGTACGCCGATCGCATGGTTCGTGCCGAAAACGAGGGCTGGTTGTTCGACGAACGCAAGGTCACCTTCTTCTGGTGGTCCGACCTCGCCGAAGGCTGGGACGCCGGACGGTTCGCCTGGCCTCCCGCGCGCGTCGCGGCCGACGACCGGTATCCCCCGCGATGAGCGCGCGAACACCGGATTGCGCGCTCGTTCCGCGCTCGTGCCTGGTGGTGCCCGTGAGCGACGAACGCAAAACAGCCAAAGCCCTTGCCTCAGAAGCCGACGAAGTCGTGCTGGACCTCGAGGACGCAGTCGAGCCGGGGAGCAAGACGACCGCCCGCGAACGCGTCGCGCAGATCCTGGCCGAGGCCGCACGACCAGGCCTCGCGGTACGGGTCAACCAGGTCGGCACCGCCTGGTGCCACCTCGACGTGCTCGCCGCGGCGGCGGCCGCGACCAGACCGCTGACCCTGGTCGTGCCGAAGGTCGAGGACGCTGCCGACGTGTCCTTTGTGGATCGTCTGATCGCCGGCGCGGTCGCCGGCCGCGACGGCTGCCCGGAGATCCGGCTCGACGTGCTGATCGAATCGGCCGCAGGGCTGGAGAACGTGGACCGCATCGTGACCGCGGCCGCGCGAATCCGCGCAGTCGTCATCGGTTACGCCGATCTCGGCGCGAACCTCGGATGCGACCTCGAGGCTGCCGCACCCGGCGCGCGGAGCCTGCGCGCCCAGGTGCGGAGCCGGGTCTTGCTCGCCGCGCGCGCGGCGGGTCGCGCCGTCGTCGACGGACCGTGGTTGTCGATCGCCGCAGACGCCGAGTTCGCCGCGGACCGCCGGCAGGCCCGCGACCAAGGCTTCGACGGAAGCTGGACTATTCACCCCGCCCAGCTCGGGGTGGTCAACGACCTGTTCACGCCCGCACCGGCCGAGGTGGACTGGGCCCACGGCGTCCTCGACGCGCTCGCCGGTGCCGCGGCCCGCGGTTCGGGCGCGGTCGCGCTCGACGGGCAGATGCTCGACGCGGCCGTGGCCGTCCGGGCGAGCCGGGTGCTGGCCCGCGCTGGGGAGCGCCGGTGACCCGGACTGTTGTGCGTGCCCGGGGACCGTACTTCGACGAGCTCGAACGCGGCGAGGTGTTCGACGCCGCACCGCCGGTCACGCTCACCGCGGGCGGTGCGGCGGTGCATCAGATGATCGTCGGGGACCGGCTGCGCTACGCGACCGATCACGAGGCCGGAGCCCGCCTCACCGGGCGCGGTCCCGTCGCTCACCCCGCGTACGTCTGGGACGTCGCCATCGGCCAGTCGACCCAGGCCACGCATTTCGTCCGGGCCAACTTGTTCTACCGCGGCCTGCGCTTCCTGAGTTTCCCCGTGCTCGGCGACACCCTGCACACGCGGACCACCGTGGTGGCGCTTCGGGAGAACACGCGGCGGCCCGGCCGCGCCGCCACCGGACTGGCCGCGCTGCGGATCCAGTGCGCCGACCAGCGCGGAACGGCCGTGCTGGACTTC
Source organism: Amycolatopsis echigonensis (assembly GCF_014174495.1). Taxonomy (GTDB): domain Bacteria; phylum Actinomycetota; class Actinomycetes; order Mycobacteriales; family Pseudonocardiaceae; genus Amycolatopsis; species Amycolatopsis echigonensis. The sequence goes on along the minus strand of NZ_JACJHR010000046.1, from coordinate 28,887 downwards.
CACCGCTGCGCCATGCTCCCGCTGAGCCCGGACGCACCCGAAACCGGGCACCAGGACGACCTCAGCGGCATCGGGACCGACGCGCCGTCGGCCGAAGCAGCGCTGAAAACCCTTGACCTGACACAGCACCGGACCCGCACACCGCCGGAACCCGGCACTACGATCGAGGTGGTCGGCGGCGACGTGGTCAGCTCGGCGCCGGAGCTGGCGCGGCTGACGCTGAACGTCGCCCAGGTGCACCACGACGCCGGGGTCACCGGAAGACGGCTGGTCTACGGCGGGCACACCATCGGTCTTGCCGCGGCTCAGGTCGCCCGTGCCTTCCCGGACCTGGTCACCTTCCTGGGCTGGGAATCGTGCGACCACACCGGGCCGGTGCACGAAGGCGACACTCTCCGTTCGACGATCGAGCTGCTTTCCGCTCGTCCCGGGCCGTCCGGCAGCGTCGTCGCCGAGCTGCGGGTTCGCGTCACCGCCGAAGCAGGGAACGACGCTCCGCGGGACGTGCTGGACTGGCTCTGCGAGGTGCTCACGTGACCGCGCCACTGGCCGGGCTGCGCGTCGTCGAGGCCACCAGCTTCGTAGCCGGGCCGCTCGCCGGGATGACCTTGGCGCAGCTCGGCGCCACGGTGCTGCGGATCGACCCGGTCGAGGGCGCGGTCGACGGCGGCCGCTGGCCGCTGGACCGCGCCGGGCGAAGCCTGTTCTGGGCCGGCCTCAACAAAGGCGTCCGCTCCGTCGCGCTCGATCTGCGCATTCCGGAAGGCCAGGAACTGGCGACCGCGCTGGTGACCGCGCCCGGCGACGACGCGGGACTGTTCGTCGACAACACGATCGGCCGCCTGTATTTCGACCACGACCGCCTGCGGGCCCGCCGCGAGGACCTGGTGCACGTCCACATCCAGGGCTACGCCGACGGCCGCGCGGCGATGGACTACGCGGTGAACCCGCGCTACGGCGTGCCGATGCTGACCCGCCACACCGATCTCGACCGGCCGACCAACCACGTCCTGCCTGCCTGGGACATCGCCACCGGGCTGCTCGCGGTGTCCGGACTGCTCGCCGGGCTGCGCCGGCGCGCGCTCGACGGTCAGGGTTCGCGGATCGACCTCGCGCTCGCCGACGTCGCGGCGGCGCACGTGGCGCATCTGGGCTGGCTGGCCGAAGCGGAGGAGAACGGCCGCGACCGGCCGCGGCTGGGCAACCACATGTACGGGGCGTTCGGGGTCGACTTCGCCTGTGCCGACGGGCGGCGGGTGATCGCCGTCGCGATCACCCGCCAGCAGTGGCGGGATCTGGTCCGGGTCACCGGGACCGAGAAGGTCTTCGCCGCGCTCGAAACCGCACACGAGGTCGACCTCGACGAGGAAGGGGCGCGCTTCGAGCACCGGGCGCTGATCGAAGCGGTCCTCGCGCCCTGGTTCGCCGCCCGCACGGCGGCGGATGTGCTCGACGCCGCGAAGGGCACCCGGGTGATGGTCGGCGAGTTCCGCACGCCGTCGGAAGTCGTGGCGGCCTACCGCCGCGGCGAGGAATCGGCGGTGCTGGTCGACGTCGCCGCGGAAGGGCGGCCGCCGATGCTGACGGCGACGTCGCCGCTGCGCTGGGACGAGCACTACCTCGAGACGTCGGGCGCCCGCCCGTTCGGCTCGGACACGCACTGGGCGTTGAGCGAGATCCTCGGCCTGTCCGACCGGGAAATCGGTTCGCTGGCCGATCGCAAAATTGCCGGGCCGCGCTCGGTGCCTGGCCGCCGGTAGCCCGCTCCTTTTCCCAGCCCGAGAACCACGTTCGCACCCCGTTCGAATCCAGAAGGAGTGACATCGATGTCGCACAACCCGGTCCCCGCAGGCGGCCCGCGCACGCTGGCCAGAGTCGCCGGCGCAGCTCTCATCGGATCCGCGCTGGAGTGGTACGACTATTTCCTGTACGGCACCGCTGCCGCGCTGGTCTTCAACAAGGTTTTCTTTCCGGAGCAGAGCGCGACGACGGCGTTGCTGCTGTCATTCGCCACCTTCGGCGTCGGGTTCGTCGCCCGGCCGGTCGGCGCCGCGATCTTCGGGCACATCGGCGACAGACTGGGCCGCAAGCCCGCGCTCGTCGCGACCCTGTTGCTGATGGGGGCTTCCACGACGCTGATGGCTGTAATCCCGTCGTACGGATCCATCGGCATCGCCGCGCCGGTGATGCTCGTCGTGCTGCGGCTGTTGCAGGGCGCGGGGTCGGGCGCGGAATACAGCGGTGCCGCGATCTTCGCCGTCGAATACGCGCCCGCACACCGCCGCGGGCTGTACGGCGCTCTCGGCGCCAGCGGCTCCTATGCCGGGATGGCGCTGTCGTCGGCGGCGGTTTTCCTGTCCACGTCGCTGACCACCGACGAGCAGTTCCTCTCCTGGGGCTGGCGGTTGCCGTTCCTCGCCAGCGTGGTGCTCGTCGGGCTCGGCATGTGGCTGCGGCTGCGGCTGGACGAAACCCCGGCCTTCGAGGAGAACCAGCGGGAAGCCGCACCGGCCGAGGAAAGCGGCGTTCCGATCTTCACCTTGCTGCGCACGCAGTGGAAGAACGTGTTGCTGGTCGTGGGCGTGGTTGCCGCGCCGCTGGCGCTGAGCTACGTGTACCAGGTTTACGCGCTGGCTTTCCTGAAGCAGTCGGGTCACTCGGCCTCGGTCGGCACCGCCAGTCTGGTCGTCGCCGGCGTGACCGTGATGGTCACCGCGCCACTGGCCGGGCTCGCCTCCGACAAGTGGGGCCGGCGCCCGGTGCTGATCGGCGGCGCAGTCTTCGCAGCGGCCTATGCGTTCCCGTTCTTCTGGCTCGCCGGAAGCCACAACACCTTTCTCGCGATCGTCGCGGTCGCCATAGCCCAGGGCGGCAGCGTCGGCATCATGTTCGGTGTCCAGGGCGTGATCCTCGCCGAGCTGTTCGCGACGAAAACCCGCTACAGCGGGGCGGCCGTCAGCCGCGAGATCGGCGCAGTCCTTTTCGGCGGGCTGGCCCCGCTCATCTCGGTCAGCCTCGCCGCGGCCGGCGGCGGTGCGCCGTGGCCGGTGGGTCTCTACGTCCTCGGCTTGTGCGCGATCACCGCCGTCGCTGGGCTCTTCGCCCCGGAAACCGCCCGCACGACCCTCGATTCCCTCGACGACGTCGTCGAGGGAGGCCACTCCGAAAGCAAGGTGGACGCCTGATGACACACCGCCCTGTCCCGCGGCCCGGCACGCCGCGATATCTCACCGAAGACCGGCGCGACGTCCAGCAGCTGGCCCGTCAGTTCGCCCGCGAACGGGTCCGGCCGCTGGCCGACGAGCTCGACTCCCGGCAGGGTGCGATCCCCGACAGCCTGCGCGACGAAATGGCCGAACTCGGCTTCTTCGGCCTGATGATCCCCGAGGAATACGGCGGCCTCGGGCTCGGCGTCTTCGAGTACTGCCTGGTCGCCGAGGAGCTGGCACGCGGCTGGCTCAGCGTCGCCAGCCTGCTTGCCCGAGGCAACGGAATGGGCGGAGAGTTCACCGAGGAACAGCGCAAGGAACTGTTGCCGCGCATGGCTGCGGGGGAGTACCTCGGCGCCTTCGCGCTGTCGGAGGCCGAGGCAGGCTCGGACGTCGCGAACCTCTCCTGCCGCGCCCGCCGCGACGGCGACGAGTGGGTCGTGCACGGCACGAAAATGTGGTGCACGTACGCGGATCAAGCCGACTACCTCGTCCTGTTCGCGCGGACGTCGGACAAGGACCCGGCCAAGCCGCACCGGGGGATCAGCGCCTTCCTGGTCGACAAGCCCCGGGGCTCCTTCCCCGCGGGTATGAGCGGTACGAAGATCCGCAAGATCGGCTACTTCGGCTGGTCGACCTGGGACCTGGCGTTCGACGGCCTTCGGCTGCCCGCTTCGGCGATGCTCGGCGAGGAGGGGCGCGGCTTCTATCTCGCGCTGAGCGGTCTCGAGGTCGGTCGCGCGCACACCGCGGCGCGCGCCATCGGGCTCGCCCAGGCCGCGTTCGACGACGCGGTCGAGTACGCACGCACCCGGCAGCAGTTCGGCGGACCGCTCACCCAGTTCCAGGACCTCCGGTTCAAGCTCGCCCGCATGGCCGCCGACATCGAAGCGGCTCGCCAGCTGATGTACCACGTGGCCACGGAAATCGACTCTGGCCGCCGCTGCGACCGCGAGGCCGCAATGGCCAAGTACTTCGCCAGCGAAATGGCCGAGCGGGTGACCAGCGAAGCCATGCAGATCCACGGAGGTGCCGGGTACACCACGGACTTTGCCGTGGAACGGCACTGGCGAGACGCCCGGCTGACTCGGATTTTCGAAGGTGCCAACGAAATCCAGCTCCGCGTGATCTCCGACGACATCCTCGGCCCCGCGAGATGACACGAGCCGCAGCTCGGACCGTATGTCGATGGCGGCTGGCGCTGTGCCGAGGTCGATGCTGGGTGTGGAGTACTCGCTGATGCCCGCCACCTGCACGGCTGCGCGCTGATGCATGTCAGGACGGCAGCCCGGCGAAAGCCGGTTCGACGGCATGCTGCGCCGACAGGGTGAGCCGAGCCGCGGTTCAAACGCCGCGGGCTGATTCGCCTGGGCAAAACCGCATCGAAGGTCCTGGCCTGCCCGGTGGGACGTCGCCGGACCGTGCTGGGCTACCGGCCGGTCGGCTATATGGCCGTAATTGCGGCGCTGGGCGGCAAGGCCGCTCTGCGCCGCGGGGTGCATTTGAGGAGGATGCCGAGGCATCGGCGGGAGCTGCTCAATGTCCTCGTCCAGCTGACGTCGCCGTTCGCTCCGTCGTTGAGGGCGATCATCATTTCTCTCGGTCGACGCAACAAGTACACGACTGGCAACGCCGGTCGAAGGGGGCGGCATGCTGCGCCGGAAGAGGTGACCGTGCGGTCTCCGTCCGTGCGGGGGTCGTCTGTCCGGCAGCAGCTGGCTACGGCCGGCCGGCTGCGGATCAAAGGCTGAACTTCGCCTCATCGCTCTGGGTGGTTTCCGAGGTCTTGGAGCCCAAGGGTGCACACCAGGCCCAACGGTTCCCGCGGCGCGTTGTCGGCGCGAGGTAACTGGGTGGACGAGGCAGAGAGCCGCGTTCCGGGCGGCGGCCGCCGGCGCGGGGACGCTAGTCCCGAGGCGACTGCTTTCCGATCTCGAACTCGCCGCGGTCGGCGCGCTCGCGTACGCCGCGCCAGAACTCGAGGGCGGCGTATTCCATGCCGAGCCCGAGTTCCAGGGTGATCATCCGGCCGGCTACTTCCTCGATGTGGCCGAAGCGGCGCTGCATTTCCTCGTATTCGGCGATCCGGCGCTCGTGCTGCTCGACCTGACCCTTCGCGAGCTGTGCCACGTCGTCCGGTCCGGCCAGCTCGCTGAAGAACAGCTTGATCTCCGCTACGTCGCGCAGCTCGAAATGCTCGTCGACAGGCTCGGCCATCCAGCCGCGCAGCGCCTTCCGGCCGGCTTCGGTGATCGAGAACGTTTTGCGCCGGCGCCCCGAATCTTCCTCGTCGAGTTCCAGCAAGCCGGCTTCCTCGAGCCGTTTGGGCTCCGAGTACAGCTGCGCGTGCGGGAAGTTCCAGAAGTAGCCCACTGACCGGCCGATCGCGCGTTTGAGGTCGTAGGACGTGGAAGGACCGCGCAGCGCGATCATGCCGAGCACCACGTACGACGTCGTCGACAACCGAACCGTTGACATGCTCCGAACCATATCGTAGGTTCGCAACCATCCGAAACAGACGGTCGGAAGCATACCGTTTGTTACGGACGGTAGTTCCGGTCGGCACGACCGCTGTCGCGATGGAGGGACGGTCATGGATCTGGGCACGGTTCTGCGCTGGACGGCGGAGCGTTATCCCCGGCGCCGCGCGGTGGGCGGCAGAAGCCCCATGACCTATGCGGAGTGGGATGCGCACACCGACCGGCTGGCACGGGCGCTGGCCGAGCTCGGCGTCCGGCCCAGCGAACGGGTAGTGCTTTCGCTCGCCGGCGGCGAACCGCTGGCCAGCCTGCACCTGGCCGTGCAGAAGCTCGGCGCGGTCTCGGTGCCGCTGTCCTTCCGGTTCGCGCCGCCCGAACTTGCCTACTGCGTCGCCGACGCCGCGCCCGCCCTGGTGATCACCGACGCCTCGACCGCGGCTCTCGCGGACGAGGCGCTGGTTGGGCTGCCCCCGGTGGCCCGGATCGCCTCGGGGCCGCCGGGCGAGGACACCATCGAGCGCCGGGCGCTGGCTCAGCCGAGCGGCTCCCTGGGAATCCGAGTGTCTGATCAGGACACCAGCGTGATGCTCTACACCTCGGGCACCACCGGGAAGCCGAAGGGCGTGCCGCGCACGCACTCCGCCGAGCATCACGCGGCGATCGCGCATTTGATCCAGAGCGGACAGTCTCGCTTCGACGCCACGCTGGGCGTGATGCCGCTGTTCCACACGATGGGGCTGCGCACCCTGCTGGCCACTCTGGTCGGCGCGGGAACCTGGGTGCCGCAGGTGAAGTTCGACGCGGACGAGACGCTCGAATTGATCACCGCGGAGAGGATCGGTTCGCTGTACCTGGTGCCGACGATCTACTGGTCGCTGGTGCGCACCGGCCGGCTCGCCGAGGCGCGAACCGTGCGCAGGCTGGCCTACGCCGGCTCGTCGATGACGCCGGCGTTGGCCGAGCAACTCGCTGGCGCGCTGGAGCCGGAGTCGTTCGTCAACCACTTCGGCAGCACCGAGATCTACACCTTCACGATCGGCCCGGACGTCGTCGCGAAGCCGGGGTCGGCGGGCCGCGCCGGCCTCTTCTCCCGGGTCCGGCTGGTGGACCCGGATCCCGCGGCGCCGCCGGACGCCGAAGTGCGGCCGGGGGAGCAGGGTCAGATCGCCGTCTCGATGTCGAGTCCCGAGGCGTTCGCGGGGTACTGGCGCCGGCCCGACGCTGACGCCGGCTCCATTCGCGGCGGCTGGTATTTCCCCGGCGACCTGGCGATCGCCGACGAGGACGGGGACCTCTGGGTCGCCGGCCGAGTCGACGACATGATCAACTCCGGCGGCGAGAACATCTACCCCGAGGAGATCGAGGACGCGCTGATCCGCTGCGCGGCGGTGCGCGAGCTGGTCGTCGTCGGCATCGCGGACGACCGGTGGGGCCAGGCCGCCACCGCGTTCTTCGTCCCGGGTGACGGCATGACCCCCGAACACGCGACGGAAGTGCTGGAGACCTTCGTTCGCGAGCAGTCCGGGCTGCCGTCGTTGAAACGCCCCAAGCGGTTCGTCGCCGTCGAGACCATTCCCAAATCCGGGGTGGGCAAGATCCTGCGCCGCGAACTGAGCTCCGGCAACTATCGCGCGCTGTCCGACAGCGCCGCAGAAGCAGGCAGGTGAGCCGAATGACCGCAGTCTCCGACAAACCGGCCAGGAGGACAGCGCGGGTCGAGGACCCCGCGCTGCTCACCGGCCGCGGCAGGTTCCTCGACGACATGGACCCGTTGCCGGGCACGCTGACCGCGGCGATCGTGCGCAGCCCGCACCCGCACGCCCGGATCCGCGGCGTCGACCTCGAGCGGGCCCGCCGGCACCCCGGGGTCGCCGCGGTGATCGGTCCCGAGGAGGTCAAGGCGACGCTGCGGCCGTTCCCGCTGGCGCTCAAGACACCGATGCCGTACTACCCGACGGCGACGGACAAGGCGCGCTTCGTCGGCGAACCGGTCGCTGTCGTGGTCGCAGGCGACCGGTACCTGGCCGAAGACGCCGCGGAACTCGTCGAAATCGACTACGAGCCGCTGCCGCCGGTGGTCGACGTCGAGAAGGCGCTCCTGCCGGACGCGCCCCGGCTGCACGAGGACGCGGACGGCAACGTCGCGACCGACCGGACTTTCTCCTTCGGCGACGTGGACGACGTGTTCGCCAAAGCGGATCACGTGGTGAAGGGCAAGTACGACTTCCCGCGTTATTCGTCGACGCCGATGGAGTGCTACTCGGTCGTCGCCGAATGGCAGGACGAAGTGGACGGTCCGGCCATCCAAGCATGGGCGAACTTCCACGGCCCGTTCTCCATGGTGGCGGTGCTGGCCGGTGCCTTCGGACTGCCCGCGTCGCGGATCCGGCTGATGATCCCGGCCGACAACGGCGGCAGCTTCGGCATCAAGGCGGGAATCTATCCCTATGTCGCGCTGATGGCGCTGGCCAGCAAGCACGCGGGCCGGCCGGTGCGCTGGACCGAGGACCGCATCGAGCACCTGCTGGCCAGTTCCGCCGGGTCTGACCGGGCAATGCGGTTCGAGGCCGCGGTGTCGGCCGACGGCATCGTGCAGGGGCTGCGGGCTGACCTCGTGGACAACGTGGGCGCCTACCTGCGGCCGCCGGAGCCCAGCACGCTGTACCGCTGCTTCGGCAACATCACCGGCGCGTACAAGATCGACGCGGTCGAAATCCGCTCGCGTGCGGTGGTGACGAACAAGACGCCCACCGGACTCAACCGCGGCTTCGGCGGCCAGCAGCTGTACTTCGGCCTGGAACGGCTGATGGACAAGGTCGCCGAGACCTGCCGCCTGGACCCGGTCGAGCTGCGCAAGCGGAATTTCGTGCGGCACGAGGATTTCCCGTACGCCACGCCGACCGGCGGCATCTACGACTCCGGCGACTACGACCGCGCACTGGACCTGGTCGTGAAGAACGCCAACTATCAGGCGCTGCGGGAAAAACAACGGGAAGCCCGGGCGAGGGGCGAGTACTTCGGCCTCGGCGTGGCCACCATCGTCGACCCGTCCGCGACCAACATCGGCTACGTCGGCCTGGCCACCCCGGCCGAGCAGCGGGCGTCCGGCAGGGGCAAGTCCGGCTCTACCGAGCACGTCCGGATCAGCGTGGACCCCAACGGGCTGGTGTCGGTGCTGCTGGGCACCGTGCCGCAGGGCCAGGGCCACGCCACGGTCGCGCAGCAGGTGGTTGCCGAGCAGCTCGGCCTGCCTCTGGACCAGGTGCGCCCGATCGTCGAAATGGACACCGCCACCACGCCGTGGACCATCAGTTCGGGCAGCTACTCCTCACGCTTCGCGCCGCTGCTGACCAGCGCGCTGGTCGAGGCCGCGGAGAAGCTCGCCGAGACAGTCAAGATCGCCGGCGCCACCCTGCTCGGCGTCGCGGCCGAGGACGTGGAACTCGCTGAGGGGCACGTCCGGCAGCGCGGCGAAACGGGCCGGGCGGTCCCGTTCAAGCACGCGGCCGGGCTGGTGCACTGGGATCCCGGCGCGCTGCCGGAAGGCACCTCCGCGCGGTTGTACGAGGAGGCCGCGTTCACCCCGCCGCAGTCGAAGGCGGCGAGCCGCTCGGACCAGATCAACTCCAGCCTGTGCTACGGCTTCGTCGCGGAACTGGCCGTCGTCCGGATCGACCCGGACACCCGCGAGGTCAAGCTCGAGCAGGTGGTCACGGTGCACGACGCCGGCACGATCCTCAACCCCACGCTGCTCGAAGGCCAGGTGCACGGCGCGCTCGCGCACGCGCTGGGCGGCGCGCTGTTCGAGGAGATGCGCTACACCGACGCCGGGCAGCCCACCGCCACCTTCATGGACTACCTGTGCCCGACCACCGCCGAAACCACGTTCGAGCTCAACAGCGACCACCTGGAAACACCGTCGCCGCTGACCCGGCTCGGCGCGAAGGGCTGCGGCGAAGGCAGTTGCATGAGCCTGCCGGTCGCGATCGCCAACGCGGTCGCGGACGCGCTCGCCCCGGCCGGTGTGGACATCACCAGCCTGCCCCTGCACGGAAACGTGCTCCACGAGCTGCTGACCGGCAGCACCTCGCAGAACGAAAGGAACCACTGACGATGGCACTCACCGGAGGCGAGATCAGGCTCGACCGCGGCCACGAAGGCCGGGTCGCCTACCTGACCCTCGATCACGGCAAGTACAACATCATCACCTGGGAGACCCGTCAGGTGATGGCCGACCGGTTCGCCGAGATCGACGCCGACGACGAGATCAAGGTCGTGGTCGTCCAAGGCGCGGGGGAGCACTTCTCCTCCGGCGGCGACATCGCCGGGTTCATGGAGGTCGACCCGATCGACTTCACCGATCTGGGGCAGAACGTCACCGCCCCGGCACGCAGCCCGAAGCCGGTGATCACCGCGGTCGACGGCTACTGCTTCGGCGTCGGGCTCGAACTCGCGCTGTCCACCGACATCCGGGTGGCGACCCGGCGCGCCGAATTCGCGCTGCCGGAAATGCGGCTGGGCATGATCCCCGGCTCCGGCGGCACCCAGCGCCTCGCCCGGCTGATCGGGCTCGCCCGCGCGAAGTACCACGTGATGACCGCGTCCCGGATCAACGCGCAGCAGGCCGGGGACTGGGGTCTGGTGGCGAACGTGGTCGAGGACCGCGCCGCGCTGGACGCCGAGGTGGAGCGGATCGTGGGCGTGCTGCTCGGGTTCTCCCCGCTCGCCGCGCGCACCGCCAAGGAGGTGCTCGACAAGGGCGTGGACGCGCCGCTGTATTCCGGCATCGAGCTGGAGCGCAAGGCGTACTCGATGCTGCGCTCCAGCAACGACTTCGCCGAGGGCGTCGCCGCGTTCACCGAGAAGCGCGCGCCGAAGTTCCAGGGCCGGTGAGCTGACACCATGAAGGCCGCACCATTCGCCTACGTCCGGCCGTCGAGTCTGTCCGAGGCGATCGCCGAACTCGCGAGCACGGGCGGCGGCGGCAAGGTCATCGCGGGCGGGCAGTCGCTGGTCCCTGTGCTGGCCATGCGGCTCGCCCGCCCGGAAACCTTGGTGGACATCAATTCCGTCGCGGAGCTCGACCGGGTCGACATGGCGGACGGGTACCTGGAGATCGGCGCCACGGTGCGCCAGCGCCGGGTCGAACGGGACCCAGCGGCTGCCACGGTTCCCCTGCTGGGCATGGCGTTGCCGTGGGTCGGGCACCGGGAACTGCGCAGCCGGGGCACCGTGTGCGGGAGCCTCGCGCACGCCGATCCCGCCGCCGAGCTGCCAGCCGTGGCGTGCTGCCTGAATGCCGAGCTGACCGTGACCGGCACCGGCGGTTCCCGCCGGGTGCCGGCCCGGGAGTTCTTCTCCGGCGCGATGACCACCGCGCTCGGGCCAGACGACATCCTGACCGCGGTGCGCTTCCCGGCCGCCGCGGATCGGGAGGGCTTCGGGTTCGCCGAGATCGCCCGCAGGCACGGCGATTTCGCGCTCGCCGGGGTCGCGGTCCGGGTCCGGGTGCGCGGTGCGGAGACCGAGGCGGAGCTGACCGGGTTCGGCGTGTCCGATCGGCCGGTCACCCGCTCGGTCCGCGGCGAGCTCGCCACCGCGCTCGGTGAGTGCGGCGGCGACGTGCGCCGCCTGGCGAGCGCTCTGTCCGACCCGCTCGCGGCGGTGGCCGACGAACTGGTCGACACCGACGGCGACGCCCACGCGTCCCGCGACTACCGCCGCCGGCTTTTCCGCACGCTGGCGAGCCGCGAATTGTGCAAGGCATACGAGCGCGCTCGCAGGAGCGCCGGTGAGGTGACCTCGTGAAGACTGTTCCGGAAACGACCGAGCCCTTGGCGCAAAAAGGAAAACCGCGTGCGGTCAAGGCGGCCGCGGACGCCCTCGTCGAGGTCAGGATGACGGTGAACGGAACGCCTGCCGTGCTCAGCGTGCCCGCGCGACTGACGCTCGCCGACGCGCTGCGGGACCACCTCGGGCTCACCGGCACGCACGTGGGCTGCGAGCACGGCGTGTGCGGGATGTGCACGGTGCTCGTGGACGGGGAAGCGGCCCGGGCCTGCCTGCTGTTCGCGGTCCAGCTCGACGGGGCGGACATCGTCACCGTGGAGGGCCTGGGCCGGCCGGACGACCTGCACCCGCTGCAGGAGGCATTCGGCCGCAACCACGCACTGCAGTGCGGGTTCTGCACCCCTGGCTTCTTGATGAGCTCGTACGACCTGCTCAGCAACAAGCCCGAAGTGACCGAGGACGAACTGCCCGAGGAACTGTCCGGGGTCATCTGCCGCTGCACCGGGTATCGCAACATCCTTGCCGCGGTCGAGGAAACCCGGGCTGCGCACCCAGACGGCATTCCCGCCCCGGGCAACTGCGCACACCGCGCGCTTGTCGGCCGGGCCAGCGGTCAAGCGGGCAGCACCGACGGCCGCGACGCCGATGAGGACAGCAACGCCGCCGAGACCCGCCGGGTCGACATCGTGCTGCCGGACGGCGATCCGACGATCGCGGTCGACATCAAGACCGAGATCGGCGTGCCGGTGGACGCGGTGTGGCGCGTGTTCGACGATGTGTCGCTGCTCGCCCGGTGCCTGCCAGGAGCAGAGCTCACCGAGGACCTGGGCGAAGACCACTATGCCGGCCGCGCCCGCGTTTCGGTGGGCCCGATCAAGCTCGCGTTCAAAGGGGTGGCGCACGTCGTCGAGCATGACCGCGCCAGTCAGCGGTTGCGCGTGCTCGCGCAGGGGCAGGACACCGGCGGAGCGCAGACGCAGGCCGACATCGTGCTGCGCACCGAGGCCACCGCCGCCGGCACCGCGATGCGGGCCGAAGCCCAGGTGTATCTCACCGGGCGCATCGCCCAGTTCGGCCGCGCGCTGGCCGGGGACGTGAGCCGGCGCATGTTCGAGCAGTTCGCGGACGCCCTTCGCGAAGCCGCGACCTCCGGGCAGGCGCCCAGCGGCCCGGTCAAAGCGCCGAGCGCGCTCAAACTTCTGTTCGCTCCGCTGTTCGACCGGATCCGGAAAGCTCTGCGTCGCACGCGCCGGAAGTCCCGCTGATCCGGATTCGCGGGCAGGACTTCACGTTTCGGATTCCTGTCCTGGTTCTCGCTGTCCTGTCCCGTCTCCCGTGAGGGGAAAACCTTGACACCCGATATCGCACCACGGTCAAAGTCGCCTCGTGCCGCGGTATTCGCATCCGTCGCCGGCTGGTCCTTCGACTTGTTCGACCTGTTCCTGCTGCTCTACGTGGCCGGACCGATCAGCAAGAACATCTTCCCGAGCACCAGTCCGACCCTGGGTATCGCCGCGGTGTTCGGCTCGTTCGCGGTCACCGTCGTGATGCGCCCGGCGGGCGCCGCGATCTTCGGTGAGCTGGCCGACCGCAAGGGACGCAAGGCCACCATGGTGCTGGTCATGGGCGGCGTCGGCGTCACCACCGCCGCGATGGGCCTGGTCCCGCCTCACGCCGCGGTGGGCGTGCTCGCCCCGATCTTGTTCCTGGCGCTGCGGATCGCGCAAGGATTGTTCGTCGGAGGCGTCACCGCGACCACGCACACGCTCGGCACAGAAAGCATCGGCGCGCGCTGGCGCGGCTTGATGAGCGGGCTGATCGGGGCCGGCGGAGCGGGCCTCGGTGCCGCGCTGGCCAGCCTGGCCTACATCGTGGTCTCGGCGATCTTCACCGGCCCGGCATTCGACCAGTGGGGCTGGCGGGTGCTGTTCTTCTGCGGACTGCTCAGTGCGCTGCTGAGCTTGTTCGTGCTGCGCAAGGTCGAGGAATCTCCGGAATTCGAAGGGAAACAGCGGGCTCCGGCGCCGTTCCGGGAACTGGTTCGGGGCCGCGGAAAGAAGATCCTCGCGCTCAACATCGCGGTGGCCGCCGGCGGCGGCGCGCAGTACTACCTGACGTCGGGGTATCTGCCCACCCTCCTCAGCGAGGTGGTGCGGGTGCCGGCAGGTCAGCGCGGCGCCATCCTGCTGATCAGCAGCGTCGTGGTGATCGGGGCGGCGATCGGGGCGGGCGAACTGAGCGAACGGCTCGGCCGCCGCCGCACCATGATCGGGTTCGGCCTGTGCAACCTCTTCGCGTTGCCGTTGCTCACCTGGGGCATCGCCTCCGCCGGAGGCCATCGCGGCGCGGTCGTCGCGGTGCTGTGCGTGATCATGGTGATGCTGTCCAACGCCGCGTACTCGCCGCTGATGATTTTCCTCAACGAGCGGTACCCGACCGCGTTGCGGGCCAGGGGCACCGCAGTGAGCTGGAACCTCGGCTTCATGCTGGGCGGGCTGATGCCGACCGTGGTGAGCCTGCTCAGCCCGGCTCTGTCGGACGTTCCCTCGCGGCTCGTGATCTTCTTGGCGGGGGCGACTCTGGTGTTCGTCATCGCGATCGTGGCCAGCCCGGAAACCCGGGGCGCGCTCGATCGTGAGCGCGGCACCCGGACCGCGGCCGACGACGCCACTCCCGTCTGACAGTGGCGGTGCGGGACGGCTGCCCTCGCGGCTTGGCTGACCGGCGAGGTCTCGCGAGGCCCACCGCATGACGCGGTGAAGATTCCTGGGCAACGGATGCCCATGCGCCGCTCCGCCAACGCCGCGGCCGGCACGCCGCCGCGGTTGAGTCCAGCGGGGACAACCGATCCTGCCAGCAGGTGCCCGCCACTGGTCTGACCACTTGACCAGTGGCCGCGCGCGTCGTACGGTCCGCGCATGCACTTGCAGCCGGTCGCTCGACGGTCCGTTCCCGACGAGGTCTACGACCAGCTCCTCGGCGAGCTGATGGCGGGCGATATGGCCGCCGGTGAGCGGCTGCCCAGCGAGCGCCGGCTCGCCGAGGTCCTCGGGGTGTCGCGCCCGGCAGTCCGCGAGGCGCTGCAACGGCTCTCCCATGCCGGATACGTCGAGGTACGACAGGGCGACACGACCACCGTCCGCGACTTCCGCCGACACGGCGGCCTGGACCTGCTCCCGCGCTTGCTGGTGGTGGGGGGCCGGATCGACCTCACCGTCGCGCGCAGCATCCTCGAGGCCCGGGCGTACGTCGGCCCGCGGATCGCCCAGCTCGCCGCGGAACGCAGGGGCGCGAAGCTGGCGAAGCCGCTGCAGCAGGCGGTGGAAGCGCTGGAGTCCGACCTGGATCCGGTCGCGCGTCAGCGTGCTGCGCTGGACTACTGGCAGGTTCTCGTCGACGGCGCCGACTCGATCGCGTTCCGGCTGATGTTCAACAGCATGCGCGCGGCGTACTTGCCGCTGATCGATGCCCTCGCGCCGGTGATGTCCGCTGAGGTCGACCAGATCGACACCTACCGGCGGATAGCCGAGGCAGTGACCTCCGGCGACGGCGGTACGGCGCGTGACCGTGCCGCGCAGCTGCTTACGTCGGCGACCGATGCGCTGACCTCGATGATCGACACCTTGCAGGAGGACCCGTCGTGACCGACCATGTTGAGCGACTCGCGCAGGAACGGCTGAGTGCGGCCGAGCGTGATCTGGCGCGCCGACCGGCAGTGACGCTCGGCGCGACGTGGCGCGCGTTCTGGCGCTATCCGTCTCCGTGGATGATCAGCGCCGTTCTCGTCGGTGTGCTGGCCGGTCGTCTCGTCGTCGGGCAGTGGGCACTCGGCGACTTGTGGGCACCGCTCGTTCTCGTCGCGCTCTACCCCTTCATCGAGTGGACTGTCCACGTCTTCATCCTGCACTGGCGTCCCCGCCGGATCGCCGGGCTGTACCTCGACACCCGGCTCGCCCGCGACCACCGGCGCCACCACGCCGAACCGCGCGACGTACCGCTGGTGTTCGTGCCCTGGCGTTCACTGATCTGGGGCATCCTCATCGTCGGCTGCGCACTCCCGATCGGGGTCGGCCTGCTGGTCGGGGCGTCCCCGGGCGAGATCCTGTCGTTCATGCTCGCCGAGGCGGTCACCTTCGGGATCTACGAGTGGACGCACTACCTGATCCACAGCGACTACCGGCCGAAATCACGCGCCTACAAGGCGATCTGGCGCAACCACCGGCTGCACCACTACAAGAACGAGCACTACTGGTTCTCGATCACCACGAGCGGCACATCGGACCGCGTGCTCGGCACTCATCCGGACCCGGCGAAGGTGCCCACCAGCGGCACCGCGAAGAACCTGCACGGAGAGGTCGCGTGAGCGGCCGGTCGCGTACTCGCTCGGCCGGTGCTGTCGACCGTCGCCGACCTGGCCCTCTCCAAGCGGAGCATCCTGCGAGGGTCGACGGCGGTAGCTGGGCCGCTCGGCCGTTGTCGCTGGACTTGGAAGACCGGCGACAACAAGCACATCGTGTCCCAGGTCAGCCGCACCGCGGCGGACACGATCACCGAACGAGTCCCTCGCCGGCACCGACGCCCGGCCCAACTACGGGTACGACGGCGCGGGACGCCTGACCGAGGCGTGTGTCACCGGCGACCACTCCGCCTGCGACTACGCCGCCGCATCCGCGACCTGCCCACTGGCACTCAGGCCAACGCCGGCCTCAACACCAACCGGATGCGCCTGCTCGACCAGACCGCATCCGGAACCGCAAAACCCGCTACTGCTACGACGCGGCCGACCGGCTCCTGGCGACCGAAAGCGCCACCGCCCTGACCGGGTTCACCTCCGATGCCGACGGCAACACCGCCAACTGGAAAGCCGCCGACGCGCAGCACCTTTTCCGACGACATGCCTGGCCCTCTCTGTGTCATTTCTTGCTTTCGCCTGCCTCCACGGTCAGCGCCGGGCCGGTGATCCGCTTCGCCGCGTCGGACACGAGGAACGACACGACATCGGCCACGTCGCGTACCGGCATCGCATCGGCTGGTCTCAGGTTGTAGCGCATGGCGTCGCCGAGTTCTTTGTGTTCCTCGAGCCATTGCGGGTAGAACTCGTCGTTGGACATGGGGGAGTGGACCCCGGTGGGGTGGATGGTGTTGACCCGGATGGACTCCGGTGCCAGCTCGCGCGCGAGCGTCCGCATGAGGCCGACGATGCCGTGTTTCGCCGCCGTGTAGTGCGTGCAGCCCGCGACTGCCTTCAGCCCGGCGATCGACGACGTGAAGACGACGGAGCCGCCGCGGCCGCCTGCCCGGATGTGCGGGATGACCGCCCGGCGGGATGTGAACCGAAGCAGGCGGCCTGGCTCGACCTTCGGATGTTCCCGCAGAGCACGACGCTCGCGGCCGTCGGCCACGGCCTGGGCACCTGCGCGGCAGTCGCTCGCCTGGCTACCGCCAGGTCATCCGCGAGCACTGAAGGTGCGAGACAACGAGATCACACCATGCGGGGCTGTCGCTGGGCTCCTCGACCTGGTGCTCCGGCCAGCCAGCTGGGGACTGCCCGGGAACCGGTGTCCGCTTTCGCGCACTTCATCGCCTGCAAGGAGTGAGCTGGCGGCGGGCCTTGATCAGGCATCCTCGCCGAACTGGGCAAGCAGCCACTCGCGGAAGACCTTCGGGCTGTCGCGATCGCGGCGGCCGTGTCGGCGTGCGCAGACTCGCCGATTTCGACGGTTTCCGCGAAGGGCTGGACCAGGATGAAAGACATGGCGGTGACGACGCAGCGGGCGCGCCAGGAAAGGGCGATCACGGTGGGAACGGTGGTCAGGTCGCCGTGGACGGCTAGGGCACCGGTGGTCTGCACTCTGGCCGATCCGGCCGGCGGTGGCCATGTTGTCTGCGGTGAGCAGCAGCTGCTCACCGACCTCGACGACACCCGGGCTCTGCTGGCCGACTGCTCTGCGAAACCTGTTTCTCCGAGGAGCATTGGAAAAACAAGGCCGAAGGCCCCATTCACAGTGCACCCCCCAGCACCTTCCAGGCCCTGGTGGCCACGTGCAGGTTGAGCCGGTTGTCGACGTCATTCAGGTCGAGGTCCGTGATGTCCCGGATCCGGCCCAGACGGTAGCGGAGGGTGCTGCGGTGGATGACCAGGGCGGACGCGGTCTCGTCGTAGTGTCCGCCGCATTCGAGGTACTGTGCCAGCGTCTGGACCAGATCCGTGTTCTTGTGCTCGTCGTAGTCGAGCAGCCGGCCCAGCCATTCCCGCACGTACGCCACGATTTCGGCGCGATTTTCCCCGCTGTCCAGAATGCGATAGAGGCCCAGCTGGTCGAAGGTCGTCGCACCATCGGGCGACCCCGATTTCCGGCGGATGTCCAACGCTCGCATCGCTTCCGAGTAGGACCTCGGAAAGTCGCCAGGGCGGTCGCACCGGCCACCGATCCCGGTGGCGCCGACGCCGCCGAGGTCCGCCGAGAGCAGGCGATACAGAGCCTCCCCTTCCGGGCAGCCGCTGGCGAGGAGCACCACCACACCCGAGTGCCGCGAGATCATCGAGCTCAGCTGGAGCGATGCGGCCGCCCGGCCCACGGCTTCGGCGACGGCGTCGTCGGTCTGCTCGCCGTCCCAGCAGACGACGATCACGCAATGTGGACCGCGCAGGTCGTGCCCGAGCGCGTCGGCGCGAGCGTACGCGCTTTCGTCGTCGGTGCCGATGATCAGGTCATCGACCAAGTCACGGTGCAGGCGCAGCTCGACCTCGACGAGACTGCGCAGGTGGGACAGCTCCAGCGCCAGCACCGTCGTCGCGTATTCGAGCGTGAATATCTCGTGGGCGCCTACGGTGTTGCGCGGGTCCACCAGTGCGACCACAGCGAGCACCTCGTACCGCGGTTTGACCAGGGAGAGCACCCGATTCTTCTCTCGGATCGGGTGGGGGACCGCCGCGGCGCGCCTGAGGAGCTCCTCGCGCTGGTGGGCCTCGTTTTTCGGGTACGGGTCGGGCTTGCCGGGGCCGGCCCAGGCCCGCAGGTTGCCGAATCGGTCCTCGATCGCGACCGGCAACGATGTCAGCTGGTGCACGGCGTGGGCGATGCCGGGCTCGCCCGCACTCGACACGGCGATATCGCTGAGCACCTCGTGCACGTGCGTCTGCTGTTCGAGCCGGGCGACCGAGGCGGACAGCCTGCGGTTGAGCTCCTGCAGTTCGAGCGCATGCTCGCGCTCCCGCCGGTGAAGCGAGGCGTTCACCAGCGCACTCGCCGTCTGCCGGCCGAGCGCCTCAAGCAGGAAGAATTCGTCCTTGGGCGGCTCCACCGCCGCGTGCACCGCCAGGTAACCCAGCAGGCCGTCCAGCCCCCGCAGCGCGAAGCCCCAGCACCAGTCGCCGTCG
Organism: Amycolatopsis echigonensis; assembly: GCF_014174495.1. GTDB lineage: Bacteria > Actinomycetota > Actinomycetes > Mycobacteriales > Pseudonocardiaceae > Amycolatopsis > Amycolatopsis echigonensis. The sequence goes on along the minus strand of NZ_JACJHR010000046.1, from coordinate 10,027 downwards.
GGGAGGACCAGCGGGCCGCTGACGCCGTCGAGGAGCCAGACCTGCCGGTCAAGCTCCGCGTCCGGCTCCATGTCGTCACGACGGCGGAGTGCGCCGCCGATGAACAGATAGACCGCCTTGGCGCAGCAACTGCTCAACGACGAGACGGAGGCGCCGGCCAGCCGCATGATGCCGTCGGCTTCCCGGCCGTCGATCATCCTCGTCGAGACGGCGAACAGCCCGCGCAGATTCGACTGCTGGCCACGCCACCAGTCATCCGTCTTTTGTGGAATCTCGTGAGCTCCGTCGCCAGCCTCCACGGGTGACATCGGACCTCCGGCCGTCGACTGGCCACAACTTTACAACGACTGGTCGTGCTCTGCCGGGGCGATCGCGCGCATGAAATTTCGGCCTGCCAGGCGCACGCGCGGGCACTGCCGTCCTTGCCATCGTGGGTGTCGCGTGGGGAGAGATCGCCGTCGTCGAGGACCCGGCCACCAAGCCGAACACCGTGACCGTGTCGTGCGCCCCGGCTACGGGACCGACCAGCACCAACTGCGGCCGACGGCCGTGGCGGTGTCCAGGTTCCCGCGGTTGAGGGCCGGTGGCCACCGATTTCTAGGACGCCCCTCGGTGTCGGTGCCGGCCAGGAGGCCGAGCTCGAACTGACGGTCGAGGAGGCCTGCCGTGGCGGGCGGCGGCCACTGAGCATCGCCGGTCAGGGCGGGCGAGCCTCCGGGAACACCTCGCCCGGTGACCTCATACCCTCGTGGTGCGGATCAAGCCGAATCCTCACTGCCGCTTGTCAGGGCGCGATCTTGCGGCCGAGCTGCCGGTGTCGCCCGGCGGTGAAGTGAAGGCACGGGGTCGTGCCCGGCTCGGGATACGGAGGCTGATCACGACGGGATCGGGCTGCAGACTGGTGCCGTGCGGGCCCTGGTAGCCGATCGGAGCCGCTCTCGTGATCGACAGAGACCGACTCTGCGTGCCAGAGTGGATGGCGTGAGCAATGAGCGCGTGATGACGGAAGTGTCCGGAGCGGAAGCCGAGTTCACGCAGCTGCGCCAGGAGTTCCGCAGCAAGGGGCTTGGGGGGCGGGTCGGGTTCGGCGAGCGGCCGGCAGTGCTCGTCGTGGACATGGTCCTCGGGTTCACCGACCCGCGTTCACCGCTGGCCGGACCGCTCGATCCGCAGGTCGAGGCGATTGCCGCTCTGCTCGAACCGGCCCGCGAGGCGGGTTTCCCGGTGCTGTTCTCCACGGTCGCCTACGAACCTGGGCTGGGGGATGCGGGTCTGTGGATCCGCAAGATCCCGTCCAATCGGATGCTGGTCGAGGGCTGCGAGTGGGCCAGGGTGGATCCGCGCCTCGACCGTCGGCCGGGCGAGCCCGTGGTGGTCAAGAAGTTCGCCTCCTGCTTCTTCGGCACCGACCTGACGGCCCGGCTCACTGCAGCGCGCGTCGACACACTGCTGGTGGCGGGCTGCACGACCAGCGGGTGCGTCCGGGCGACGGTCGTGGACGCCTGCTCGTTCGGTTTCCACACGATCGTTGTCGAAGAAGCGGTCGGGGACCGCGCGGCATTGCCGCACGCGGCCGCGCTATTCGACATGGACGTCAAGTACGCCGACGTCGTCGGGCTCGACGAAGCCTGCGCCGAGGTGCGCAAGCGCGCTCCGGCCGGTCCGCGCGACACGCGGCGGCGCTAGGGTCTCTGCTGTGAAGAAATCCGTACCGGGGGAGGGGGAGGTCGTCGGGCCGAAGCCCCCGCAGTACCCGATCGAGTCGGTGGACAACGCGCTGAAGATCCTCTTGCTGTTCGGCGAGCGGTCCGAGGTCCGGATGACCGAGATCAGCGAGTACCTCGGCGTTGCTTCGTCCACAGCGCACCGGATGCTTGCGATGCTGCTCTACCGCGGGTTCGTGCGCCAGGACCCGGACACCAAGGTCTACCGGCCCGGGACGGCGCTTACCGGCGTGGCGTATTCGATCCTGCAGCGCTTCGACTTCCGCAAGGCGCTGCGGCCGTTCCTCGAACGGCTGAACACCGACCTGCGGGAGACTGTCCACCTCGGCCTGCTCGACGGAACCGTGGTGCGGTTCATCGACGCGATCGAGAGTCCTCAGGGTGTCCGGGTCGCTTCGCGGCTCGGGATGTCGATGCCCGCCACCTCTACCTCGACGGGCAAGGCGATGCTCGCGCGGATGTCGCGGGCGGAGGTTCACGCGTTGTACCCGGGGGAGGACCTGGACGGGCTTACGGAGAAGAGTGTCCGCAGTCGCGCCGAGCTGGACGAGCAGCTGGAGCTCATCCGGAAGCAGGGGTTCGCGGTGAGCTCCGAAGAGAGCGAGCCGGGGGTGTCCTCAGTCGCGGTAGCGTTCGCGCCCGACCGCGCCCCTGCTCGGCTGGCCTTCAATGTTTCCCTGCCCACCTCCCGGATGTCCAAGGCAGACCAGGTCCGGATCGGAAAAGCTTTGCAGGCAGCCGTTCTCGACGCGGAAGCCGTGCTGCACGGCTGACCCGTCCCTCGCGTTGCGACGCCCCCGCCCGGTTTCCGGGCGGGGGCGTCTTGCATTTCCGCCGCCGCCTTGACACGACGAGATCCGTCGATAATTCTGTTGTGCGGATAGCTACTCTGGCAGACAGAGAAAGATCAAGGAGTCGTCGATGACCGACCTGGACCTCGTACTGGGGGATGTGCGTCGCGGGATGATCCCCGCGCACATCTACAACGACGAGGAGATCTTCCGGCTGGAGAAGGAGCGCATCTTCAGCCGCGCCTGGCTGTTCGTCGGACACGAGTCCGAGATCCCCCAGAACGGGGACTACGTGGTGCGCCGAGTGCTCGAAGACTCGTTCATCCTGTCCCGCGGCGAAGACGGCCAGGTCCGCGCCATGTTCAATATGTGCCTGCACCGCGGCATGCAGGTCTGCCGCGCGGAGATGGGCAACGCGAGCCACTTCCGCTGCCCGTACCACGGTTGGTCCTACCGCAACGATGGCCGGATCGTGGGTCTGCCTTTCCACCAGGAGGCTTACGGCGGCGAGGCCGGTTTCCGGCGCAAGGGCCAGACCCTGCTGCCCGCGCCTTCGCTGGACACCTACAACGGCCTGATCTTCCTGAGCATGGACCCGGATGCGCCGCCGCTGCGCGAGTACCTCGGGGACTTCGCATTCTTCCTCGACTACTACACCGGCCAGTCTGCCAGCGGGATCGAGCTGCGCGGGCCGCAGCGCTGGCGGGTCAAGGCGAACTGGAAGATCGGTGCGGAGAACTTCGCCGGCGACATGTACCACACGCCGCAGACCCACACCTCCGTCGTCGAGATCGGGCTCTTCCGCGAACCGAAGGCGGAGAAGCGCAAGGACGGCAACACCTACTGGGCCGGCAACGGCGGCGGCACCACGTACAAGCTGCCGCCGGGCACGCTGGAGGAGAAGCTGCGCTACGTCGGCTACCCCGACGTGATGATCGAGAAGATGAAGCAGCAGTGGTCCCAGGACCAGCTCGAGGTGATCGGCCGCGACGGCTTCATGATCTCGGCGGCGTCGCTGTTCCCGAACATGAGCTTCGTGCACAACTGGCCCAAGGTCGAGGACTCCGACGAAGTCCTGCCGTTCATCTCCATTCGCACGTGGCAGCCCGTCGGCCCGGACGAGACCGAGGTCCTGTCCTGGTTCGCGGTGGACGCCGAGGCTCCGGAGGAGTTCAAGGCGCTGTCCTACAAGGCTTATCTGATGTGCTTCGGCTCGACCGGCATGTTCGAGCAGGACGACGTCGAGAACTGGGTCTCGCTGACCAACACCGCGGCCGGCACCATGGCGCGGCGGCTGCTGCTCAACAGCCGGATGGGCTTGCTCGAGGACGGCACAGAAGTCGGGGCGCCGCTGACCTGCGAGCAGTACGCCGGCCCGGGCGAGGCCCACGTTGGCTATGGCGAATACAACCAGCGGCACCTGCTCAACCGGTGGGCGGACCTGCTGGAGAAACCGGCAGAGAAGGTCTCGCAGGTCGCTGTCTCGAACGTCCGGGCGGAGGGGAACGCATGAGTGCCGAGACCGATCCGGGCACCCGGCCTACTGGCAACGGCGGACCGTACTCCGCCGACTCCCGCCTCGGCGGGCACGCGCCGCGCACCGGGCGCACCGGCCGGGCGCTGCCCTTCGACGACCGCCGGCACCTGCAGGCCCACCACTGGATGGTGGAAGAGGCCTACCTCCTCGACGCGCAGCACTACGAGGCCTGGCTCGACTTGCTGACCGAGGACATCCACTACCTGATGCCGGTGCGGGTCACCACGGCGAAAGCCGCCGGGTTCGACTCCGCCCCGCACATGGCGCACTTCGACGAGAACAAGTACTCGCTTTCACGCCGCGTCGCCCGCTTCGGCACCGAGCACGCGTGGACCGAAGATCCGCCGTCGCGGCTGCGCCACCACGTCACCAACGTGCGGACCTTCGCCACTCCGAACCCGGACGAGCTGATCGTGGACACCGCCATCCTGCTCTACCGGAGCCGGGGCGACGTCCGCGAGGCTTCAGTGCTCTCCGCGGGCCGCGAAGACCTCCTTCGCAAGGCCGGCGACGGCTGGCGGCTCGCCCGCCGCACGATCCTGGTGGACGACTCGGTCCTGCGCACGCAGAACCTGGCGGTGTTCCTGTGACCCGGACCGGCCTGCAGTGGGAAGGCGAAGCCGAAGACGCGGCCGCCGCGGTTGCGGCCGCTGCGGAGCTGCGCGAGCTGAAGGCCCGCCAGAGCGGGGACGCCATCACGATCGGCAACGAGTTCTCCGAAATCCGCGTATCGCGGGTCGAGACCCGCAATGGCGCCCGGCTGCTGGTCGAGGCGCCGAAGTCCGGCCAATGGGTGGCGCTGTGCCCGCTCGAAGTCGAGTCGCTGACCTGGCAGAACGCGGAAACGTTCTCGGCCATGATCGGCCACCCCTTCGGTCCCCTGCTCGAGGAGGAGACATGAGCGACTGGCTAGCCGGCAAGCGCGCGCTGATCGTCGGTTCCGGCTCCGGAATCGGCCGCGCGGTCGTCGACGCCTACCTCGCCGAAGGCGCGCGGGTGGCGGTCCTCGAACGGGATGAAGCCAAGTGTGTCAAGCTTTCCGCGGAGATCCCGGGACTGCCGGTGGTCACCGGGGACGCCACGACGCGGGAAGCGAACGAGGAAGCCGTCGCGACGGCGGTGTCGGCGTTCGGCGGGCTCGACGTCCTGGTCAACTGCGTCGGGGTGTTCGACTTCTACCGCGGCATCTGCGAGCTCGACGCCGACCAGATCGACGACGCGTTCGACGAGATCTACCGCGTCAACGTCAAAAGTCACCTGCACGCGGTGAAAGCGGCGCTGCCCGCGCTGCGCGAGAGCGGCGGCACGATCATCCTCACCGAATCCACCTCGGCCTACTACCCGGGCCGCGGCGGAGTGCTCTACGTCTCGACCAAGTTCGCGGTTCGCGGGCTGGTCGTGGCGATGGCCCACGAGCTGGCACCCGGCATCCGGGTCAACGGTGTGGCGCCCGGCGGGACCCTCAACACCGACTTGCGCGGCATCGGCAGCCTCGGGCAGGACGAGCGCAGGCTGAACGACACCCCCGGCCGCGCGCGCGAGCTGGCCGCGCGAGTGCCGCTGCAGGTCGCGCTGTCCGGCGAAGACCACGCGTGGAGCTATGTGTTCCTCGCCTCGGACCGCTCGCGCGGCGTCACCGGCGGGGTCGTGCACCCCGACGGCGGCATCGGCATCAAGGCTTAGTTCTGCGAAGGAGACATGACATGGCGATCGTGAAGGCCGATCTCGAGGCGTGCCAGGGCTACGCGAACTGCGTGGTCGGCGCGGACGACGTGTTCGACATCGACGACGACGGGATCGTAATGTTGCTCAAGGCGACGGTTCCGGACCAGGACCGGGCCCGGGTCGAAGAGGCGGCCCGCAGCTGTCCGGTCTCGGCGTTGGCGGTGGCAGACGAGTGACGGCCCGCACCGTGATCGTCGGGGCATCGATCGGTGGTGTGCGGACCGCCCAGGCCCTGCGCGCCGCGGGTTACTCCGGCGCGATTTCGCTCGTCGGCGACGAAGACGCGCCGCCGTACGACAAGCCACCGCTGTCCAAGGCCCTGCTCGCCGGCACGGTCACCGAGGACAGCGTCGGGCTCCTCACCCCGCAAGCCGCGGCCGAGGCAGGCATCGAGCTGGTGCTGGGCCACGCCGCGACCGGCGTCGGCGACGGACAGGTGCTCCTCGATGACGGCACCGAACTGCCATACGACGATGTGGTCATCGCCACCGGTGCCCGCGCCCGGCCCTCGCCGTGGGGCACCCCGCCCGGAGTGCACGTCGTCCGCTCGCTGGCGGACGCCCGCGCTCTCGGAACCGCGCTGCGCACGGGCGGACCGCTGGTCGTCATCGGTGCCGGGTTCATCGGCGCCGAGGTCGCCGCGACTGCGCTCGGCATGGGCGCGTCCGACGTGACCGTCGTCGACCCGGTGCCGGTGCCGCTCTCGCGCGTGCTCAGCCGCGAGGTCGCCGCCGTGTTCGGCGAGCTGCACGCCAGCCGGGGGATCACCACCCGTTTCGGCATCGGGGTCACCGGCATCCACCCCGACGGCGACCGGCTCGCCGTGGCGCTCGACGACGGCACCACGCTGGCCGCCGCAACGGTCGTCGTCGGCATCGGCGCGGTGCCGAACGACGACTGGCTGGCCGGCAGCGGGATCGCCACCGACGACGGCGTGCTGTGCGACAGCCGGTGCCGCTCGATCGTCGACCCTCACGTCTGGGCAGTCGGGGACGTCGCCCGCTGGTGGCACGCCCGGTACGAACGCACCGTCCGATTCGAGCACTGGACCAATGCGGTCGAGCAGGCCGCGTGCGTCGCCCACAACATCACCCATCCCGAGAGCCTGCGGACCTACACGCCCACCGAGTACGTCTGGAGCGACCAGTACGACTGGAAGATCCAGTTGGTCGGACGCACCGGCGGCGATGTCCACGAGCGGGTCGACGGCGCCGGGCCGGAGAAGTTCGCGGTGCTCTACGCAGACGGGGACCGCTTCGCCGGCGCTCTCACGGTCAACTGGCCCAAGGCGCTGATCACCTGCCGTCGAGTGCTCAACGCAGCCGGCGCGTCCTTCGCCGACGTCCGTGCGCAGGTTGAGAACGCCCGGCCCGTGGGGGCCCGATGAGCGCCCCCGCGCCGCCGTCGGCGGAACTGGAACCCCTCCGCGTGCTGATCGCCGAGGCCTGCCGCGTGCTGGCCGGACGGGGCTTGGCCGAAGGGATCCTCGGACACCTCAGCTTGCGGATCGACGACCGCAGGCTCCTCGTGCGCTGCCGGGGCCCGCGAGAACGCGGCCTCGGCTACACGGTGCCGGACGACATCCGGCTCGTCGACCTCGACGGCGGAGAGGGCGCACCCGGCGAGCTCGCCGGTTACTCCCCGCCGAACGAGCTTCCGCTGCACACCGAAGTCCTGCGCTGCCGACCGGAGGTCGAGGCGGTGCTGCACGCGCACCCACCGGAGGTCGTCGCCGCAGACCTCGCCGGTCTCCGGATCCGCCCGATCGTCGGTGCCTTCGACATCCCCGGGACGCGGCTCGCGGCCGGCGGCGTGCCCGTGCACCCGCGCGGCGTGCTGGTGCGCACCCGCGCCCTGGCCGAGGAAATGGTCGAATCCATGGCCGGACGGCCCGTGGTCATCCTGCGCGGACACGGGCTCACCAGCGCGGCCGACACCGTCGAGCAGGCAGTGCTGCAGGCGATCAGCGTGGACGGGCTCGCCCGGCTTTCGCTGAAGGTCGTCTCCGCCGGGGGCGTCCTCACCGATCTGCCCGACGCCGACCTGGCCGAGCTGCCCGACCTTGGAGCCGGCTTCACCACGGCGACAGCCTGGCGGCACGAGGTCGCCCGGCTGCGCGGCGTGCTGGAGCCCGACCGCACCTGACCGACCTGACGTCCCCACCATCACCGAGGAGCGATCAATGCCGACCCGCTCACGAGGCCCCGGCCCGGCCATCCCTGTCCGGTCGAGACCGTTCGCCATGCTGGCCGCGGTCGCCGCGCTGGCCACCGGATGCGCGACGGCCGCCGGCGCCCAGCCGGTCTACACGATCGGCGTGATCACCAGCCAGACCGGTGCGTCGAGTCAGCTCGGCCTCGGCGAACTGCAGGGCGCCCAGCTGGCCGCGGACGCGATCAACGCCCGCGGCGGCGTCAACAAGCGCCAGATCCGGCTCGAAGTCGCCGACGACCAGAGCACACCCGTCCAGGCGGTGCTGCAGGCCCGCCGGATGATCGGCACTGTCGATGCGATCGTAGGCCCTTCGGTGTCCTCGACCTGCAACGCGATCACCCCGCTCGCCGAGAGCAGCCGCACCGTCGTCTACTGCCTCTCACCCGGGATCAAGCCGAAGCCCGGCAGCCACGTCTGGTCGGCGAGCGTCGCGACATCGGATCTGATCCAGCGCACGCTGCAGCACTGGCAAGCGGCCGGCATCACCGATATCGCGATGCTGAACAGCACCGACGCCAGCGGGCAGGAAGGCCTCGCGTCGTTCCACACCGCGCTGACCCGCCTGCCCGGGATGCACTCGGTCGCCGAAGCCAACTTCGAACCCGGCGCCGTATCGGTGACCTCGCAGCTGCAGACGATCGCCGCCGCCAGACCGAAGGCGCTGATCGTGTGGTGCACCGGAGCAGCCGCCGCGGTCGCGCTCAAGGGCGTCACCCAGCTCGGCCTGCGGATCCCCGTGGCCACCACCGACGGCAACCTCAGCTACGCCTTCCTCAAGCGCGTCGCCGACTACACCCCGCCGGAACTGCTCATCCCGGCCACCCAGGACTTCTGGTGGGAACAGTCCGATCGCGGCGGCGACGCCCGCGCGCTGGAGGAGTCCTACCACCGGGACTTCGAAGCCCGGTTCGGCGCGAAGCCCGACTTCGGGCCCGGCGTGGGTTACGACGCCGTGCGGGTCCTGGCCGACGGCCTGGGCGCCAACGGCGGCGATCCCACCTCGCTCAAGGAGACCCTCGAAACGCGCACGAACGTCGTCGGGGTCGTCGGCACCTACAACTTCGCCCCGGGCAACCACCGCGGCCTCGGACTCTCCGACGTGGCGATGGTGCGCGTGCGCGACGGCAGCTTCGAACCCACGGACAGAAGGTGACGGCGATGAACCTCTCCTCCAGCATCCAGGTGCTGTTCGGCGGCCTCGTCGACGGCTGCGTCTACGCCCTCATCGCGGTCGGCATGTCGCTCGTCTACTCGATCACCCGGGTCATCAACCTCGCCCAGGGCGGATTCGTCGTCCTCGCCGCGCTGCTCAGTGTGTCGCTGCAGCAAGCCGGCCTGCACCCGCTGGTCGCGCTGCTGGTTGTGGTCGCGGTGCTAGCTCTGGGCATGGCGGCGGTCGACCGGGTGGTGCTGCTGCCCGCCGCGCGAAGAGCGACCCCGGACCGCCTCCTGCTGGTCACCGTGGGCCTGCTGCAGGCCGTCGGCGGGGTCCTGCTGCTGGTCTGGGGCAACCTGCCCTACACCGGAAAGCCGTTCACCACCGGCGCGCCGATCGTCCTCGCCGGGATCGCGATCCAGCGCCAGCAGCTGTGGATAGCCGCGATCCTGCTGGTCGCCGTCGTCGCGCTGGGCCTGCTGCTCACCCGCACCGAGCTGGGGCTCACCATGCGGGCCACCGCATCCCGGCCGGACTCGGCCCGGCTGGTCGGCGTGGACGTCGACCGGGTGCGGCTGCTGGCGTTCGTCCTGGCCGGCGCCATCGCGGCGCTGGCCGGCTCGGCCGTCGTCCCGATCACCTTCCTGCAGTTCGACACGACCACCTCCTACGCGGTCTCTGGCTTCGTCGCCGCCGTAGCCGGTGGGTTGGGCAGCGTGGGCGGCGCGGTCCTCGGCGGGTTGCTGCTCGGCGTCGCCGAAGGAGTGCTGGCGCGCTTCACCGGCGCGTCGTTGGCCGAGGTCGCGGCCATCGGCCTGATGATCGTCCTGCTGCTGGTCCGACCGTCCGGCATCCTCGGCCGCACCGCGGAGGTCCGCCG
>NZ_JACJHR010000045.1 GCF_014174495.1 Amycolatopsis echigonensis | reverse complement strand
CTGAAGGACAGCGTCGTCCCCCGTGCCCGGGATCTGCGCGTCGGCCTTCAGTTCGCCGAGCGTCGGCGGCCACTGCCTCACGATCAGCCCGCGTCCGTCGCGCCGGTCACCGTGGAGACCGAGACCAGTTCGGGGTTGCGGACCAGCACGCCGAGGTAGCCCCAGATGCCGACCCGGACGAAGCTCGGACCGCCGATCTGGTCGTAGGAGAAGTCGACCGTGCCGGATTCGGCCAGCAGCACCGCGTTGCTCTTGAGCACCGCGTACTTCTCCGGTTTGCCCGACGGGACACCGGTCGTGGCGACGACGTCGCTGCCCTCGATGTCGCCGACCAGGCTGTTGCCCAGCGCGCCGTTGGCGTTCTGCGGGTTGTACCGCGACACCGGCATCAGGTTCCGGCCGGCGTTGTCCTTGAGCTTACGGAACGCGCCGAACCGCTTGTAGGACACGACAACCAGGTCGGCCAGGCCGCGCTTGCCCTCGGCCACTGCGGTCTGCGCGTCGATCACACCGTCGATCGCACCGGCCGCGAACGCGGTTTCGTCGGCGAACACGGTCCCGGCCGCGGTGCCGTCGGCGAGGATCGCCTCGCAGACGGCGGTCTCCACGCCTTCGCCCCACGCGAGCGCCAGGTCAGTCATGATCAGCGCATCAACGGCAGGGCTGGACGAGTCCAGCAGCTGGCGCGAAACGTCCTGGTACTCCGCGTGCATCTCCGGGGTCAAGGTCTTGGTGCCGGTCGCGAACTTGTCGCTGCCCCACCCGCCGTTGTTCTTGCCCTCGGCGGCCTGCTTGCTGATCGGCGCAGTGCCCTTGGTCTGCCCCGGCAGGATCAGCGGACGCGGGTCCTGGCCCAGGTCGAGCTTGCGGACGCGGTCGGCCACCGCGCGCTGCTGATACGCGGCGGCCTGGTACTCGTCGGTCAGCCAGCGCGGCGGCACGATGCCCGCGCCGTTCGGGTCGACGTTCACCGAGCGCAGATGCTCGGCCAGCCGGGTGTTCGCCTCGCGGTCAAGCAGCACCTTGGACCGATAGTGGTCGGAGAAGAACGAGTGCCGCCCGCCGTCCTTTTCGGACCGATAGTGACCCGGGTCCCGGTCCTGCGTGGTGACGCGGGCGGAGCGGGTCTCGGGCTCGCCGTCGTCGGCGAGCGCGGCCGCGGTCTCGCGGGTCTTCTTCGCTCGCACCTCGACGTCGGCCAGCTGCTCGATGACGTCGGCCAGCTTGCTGGCCTGCTCGGCCTGCTCGGTGACGGAGCGAAGCTCGACGTCGGTCAGGTCGCGGTTCTCCTCGGCCGCGCGGGTCTGCACGCCCTGGATGGACGCGGTCAGCGCCTCGTACTTGGCGCGCTGCTGCGCGAGATACGGATTCGTCACTGCGGACGCCTCTCGGGATCGTTCGATCGCCCGAGAGGCCGGGGTGTCCGCATCGGTGAGCGGCGGAGGTGTCGGCGTCCGCGTTATTTCCGGGTGAAAGTATCAGCAGGGTTGTGCGCACCAGCCGAACAACCTGCGCGGCGGCTACTTCCCGCCGTGGTGCAGCTTGAACAGCGAGCGTCCCGCCGAGGTCGCCTGCATGATGTTCGTCGTCAGCCCGTCCGCCTGGCCCACCGGCACACCGGCCTTGATCAGCTCGTCGCGCAACTTGCGCCACGGGTGCGGCGATCGCGCGTACTTGGCGAACCCTTCCGGTCCGGTCCAGTACCGCCACAGCGGATGTCCCGGCCCGTACGGGAGCTTGGAGGCACGCGCCTCGACCGCGGCCAGCGCCGCGCCGTCGACGTCCTGTTCGGCCGCAGACGAGCGGACCGCGCTGATGACTGCGGCGTCGCCGTACGCGCCGGCCATGACGACCGCGACTTCGGTCAGCGACGCGGACGCACGCTCGGTGATCCCGCCGGGCAGCGTCCGGTTCTGCCCTTCCCGGAACCCGATGCTGAAGTCCGTGAGCGCGCCGTCTTTCGCCAGCTCTACCGTTTCGTCGCCGAGCGGAGTGCGCGACACCCGGAACTCGCCGTAGAGCCCGGCCGCGTCTTCCCGGAGCATCGTTGCCCGGCCGATCAGCTTGCCGCCGTGCGGCCCGTGGTCGCGCATCAGCGGCACGCGGTGCGCGGCGCGCAGCTGCGCGGCGAACGCGCCCGGCGCGAACTGCTCGACCAACCGGGAGTCGATCCGCTGAGGCTTGCCGTACGGGACCACGATCCCGCACAGCGTGCGGCCCTCGCCGTCGGACCGGACCTCGAACTCCGGAGTGAACTGTCGCGTTTGGACGTTCAGCGGGCGCAGGTACTCGGCCGCGAACCCGACCGCGTGCGTTCCGGTCATGCCTCCACCTTCTTCCACCCGGCCGCGACGTGCGGCGCGCAGAACGCCCCGCCCGGCTCCGGCACCTGGTCGCACACGTTCGCGGCGCACGCCGCCTGCACGACGGCGCCGGTTCGCTCCGGCACCGCAAGCTCCGGCACGTGCTCGCCGGACAGTCCGGCCGCGTCGGCGGTCACGGCGGCCGGTTTCGGGGTTCGCGCCGTGCGGGTCTTGCGCGGGGTCGCCATCAGGCGGTCATCTCCGGATTCTCGGCGAGGGCCTGGCCCTCGTTGTCGGTTGCGGGCTTTTCGCCCGGGACGGTCGGCGCCCGTTTGTCGTCGATCCCCGGCACCGGCGGAAGATCCTCGATCTCCCGGGCCTCGCTCTTGAGCAGGAACCCGGCACGGATGCCGGTCTCGTGCGCCTGATAGCGCGCCGTGGTGTCGCCGCGCAGGATCGCGTCCCGGTTCGCCTGCACCCACGTCCCGCGCGGGAACTCCTGCGAGAACGTCTGCTCGATCCGCTGCACGTGGTCGCCGATGCTGAACTTCAGCAGGTCGCTCGACTCGGCCTCGCTGGTGCTGTAGGTCAGGCTGTCCCCGGTCGACGCGCCGAGAAACCGCGGTGGGACGCCGAAAATCAACGCGATCTCCAGCAGCGAGAGCTTGCGCGCCTCGATCAGCTGCAACTCTTCCGGATTCCACGCCAGCGCCTCGAACTCCGTGCTCGGTCCCAGCGCCGCGATCGTGCGTTCGCGCTGCGCCTTCAGCCATCCCTGTTTCGCCGCGATCAGCTGGGCTTCCGTGACGTCCGGGCTGGTGGCCTTCAGCAGACCGGTCGGGACGCCGTGAGCGCCGACGGAGCGTGCCTGCCCGGCGAGGTCGTCCGCCAGCGCCAGCGTCCCGTTCAGGTGCAGTTCCAGCACTCCGAGCCCGCGCAACGCGCCCGGTTCGCACAGCCCCTTCACGTGGATGACTTCGCGGCGGGCGAACGTCCGGGAGGTGCTGCCGACCTGGTACTCGATTTCGCCTTTCGGCAGCGCCGAGTAGGTGAAGCCGTCCGACCGGCGCACCGACACCCGCGCCGCGGCCACCGGCGTGACAGCTGTCGCCAGGCCGTTGCGGTCCCGGTCGGTGATCACGCCGAACGCGTTGCCGTGCAGCACCAGGTCCGACACCCATGCGGACATGGTTGCGAGCTGGATTTCTTCCGGGCACGGCTGTTGCAGCAGCACCGGTCGCGGTTTGATCTTCTCCGCGAAGTCGCGGCCGCGATCGGTGTAGGCGTCCCACGGCAATCCGCCGATGACCCCGGACAGCAGCCGCACGCACCGGTCGACACCCGGGATTCCCATGACCTTGGCCATCTGGCGCTTCCACGCCAGCGGCGCGTCATCCGGAATGAGCGCGCTTGAACCGATGTTCCAGCCGTCCGACACCAGCATCCGCGAATGCTGCGGCGCGGGCGTGGCGCGCCTGGTGCGCTCGATCCAGCTACCGAGCCCCATTGTCGCGTCCTTCCGCCAGCACACCGACACCGATCGCGGACAGGCCGCCGACGATCAGCGTCCACGCCGGTCCGGCCACCATGCACAAGCCGCCGAGCGCGGACACGCCGCCCGCCGCTTGCACCAGTCCGCAGAGGACAGTACGGGGAGGGGACAGCACACCTCCGGCACGCTTGAGTTTTTCCGTCCACTTCAGACGGATCTCCGGCCGCGCGACGTCGAGCCAGTCCCGGCCTGGCGGGTTCTTGGCCCGCCCGACGTCGTCGCCGTGCACGCGGTTCACGTTCGGATACTCCACTTCGCTCCTCACACCACGCCGAACCAACCGGCTGGCTTGTCGTCGGGGATCGTCCGGGCCAGGTGCACCGCACCGGCCGATGCGTACGTCGCATCGCAGTGGCCGGCGCCGCGCCGGGTGAACACCCATGCGTCGCCGCGCCGCTGCTTCTCCGTGGCCGGGACCTGCGCGTTCAGCAGCGGATCGTCCGGGTGCACGATCTGCCCGGCCTCGACCTGTTCGGCGAACCCCATGCACACCGCGGGCATGTCGGCGCGGATGCCGTCGACCTCGACGCCTTCCGGCGGCCACCCGGCCTGCTCGTTGTCCGCCAGGTCCGCGGCGTAGGCGGCGGCCGGGCCGGACGGGAACCACCCGAACCGGCGGGGCCGGACCCGCTCGACCCACCCGCGCAGATCGCCGCGCATCCCGCGCAGGTCGTCCCACGCGGCCACGACCTCGACCCGCACCCGGCCGTCCGGCAGCACCGCGGCCGCGACCACGGTGGCGTGCCGGCCGTCCGCCGACACGTCGAAGCACAGCGCGACCCGGCCGCGCACCGCGGCCAGGTCGCCGGGATCGCAGCACTCGGCCCACTTTTCGGCGTCGATCGCCGGGTCGAGCATCGGGACCTTCATGCACAGGATCTCGGTGAGGTACCCCGCCAGCTCTTCCCCGCCGGCGGCCTCGGCGCGGCGCGCGTCGCCGAGCAGCCCGGCCGGGTCGATCCTGTGGCCCAGGTTGGGGTTCGCCTGCGCCAGCGCGTCGATGTCGGTCGCGCGGGAACCGTCCGGCGCGGACCACTCGAAGAGCCCGAGCCGATCCTCGGAATCCGGGTCACCGGCCGTTCCGTCCTCGATCGCGGCCAGCGCGGCCTTGCGCAGCGAGTCCAGCACGACGGCGCGGTAGTCGCCCTGGTTCGAGATCAGCCACGCCTGCGCATCCGGAACCGCGTTCATCGCGGGCATTGCCGCGTTGTAGGCAGACCAGTCGTGATGCTCGCGCAGCTCGTCCGCGATCAGCCGGTCGATCGTCAGCGACCGGCCGCCCTTGCGGTTGGAGGCGGCGATTTTGTACCGGGACCGGTAGACGGTGCGGAGGAACTGTTCGCCGTTGGCCTTGCGCACCTGCCCGATCTCCTCGGCCAGCTCCGGGCACGCCTCGGCGATGTCGCCCGCCTTCTCCCACGACTCCCGCGCGTAGTCGAGGTTCGTGGACGTCCCGAGCACCAGACGCACCTGCTCGATGAACAGCCAGTACAGCGCGAGGACCACCAACAGGTGCGTCTTGCCGTTCTGCCGGGCCACCAGCACCAGCACGCTGCGGAACCGCGGCCTCCCGTCCTCCAGCAGCTCGCCCGCGTGGATCACCAGCCATTCCTGCCACGGGTCGAGCGGCATCGCGATCACGTCGCGCGCGAACTCGACCACGTCGAACCCGTAGGACGTCTCGGGTGTCAGCTCACGGAGCGGCGGCGTCCAGATCCGCGGCTCCGTGCGCCCGCGCAGCGCGGCGGGCGCGGAGGTCGTCTCGGGCGGTTCGAGCAGGGCTGTCACCCGGTGCACCTCCCTTCGGCAGCACGGCCTTGCGCGCGGCCGGTGTCGCGCCGAGCGATTCCAGCGTCGCGAGCAGCTTTCCGGCCAGTTCGGCCGTGGTCCGGCCGGATTCCTCGAAGTCGAGCGCGGACGCCAGGCGCAGCGCCAGCGCGGCGGCGGCCTGGTCCTCGTCCTCCAGATCTAGGGCAGCCAGCGCAGACTCAGTGGCTCCGAGCACGTCAGCGGGGTTCACGGGGGCGCTCATCGGGTGCCCGCACCCCCGGGGAGAGAGAAAAGATGACGGACCGGGGTCTGCCGCACCGGCTGCTGCTCAAAAAACTCGGGCGCTGCTGCCCGGCTGGCGGCTGGCCGCGTGCGCGGAGTGCTTCTCATTGCGTTCACCATCGGGTCACCGGCCGCGGCGCGGGGTCGAGCGTGCGCGAGCGGCCGGTGCGGCCACCTGCCGAGCGGTTGCACGTCGCGTGCTCTGGCCCCTGGTATTCGCGCTTGCCGGTCCCGTCCGCGTGCCCTAGATCCCATGCCTGGCCGGAGCGGATGAGCTGGCCGCAGCGGGCGCAGCGCACGCTGCCGGTGGCCACGCGTGGCGCGAGGCTGGCGCGGATGCGTTGGTGGTACGCGCCGTAGCCGCGTTGAGTGGTGGTGCCGGTGCTGGGCATGGTCACCTCCTGGCCGGTCTCCTAGCAAGACCTCACTTTAAGTGGAGGTCCGCGCGCGGCGGCCGAACGTCGAGTCAGCCCGGGGAACCGGCTTGAGCGGGTGGTGACGATTTCGGGAAACACCCGGCCCCCGGCGTGTTGTTCCCAGCACAACGGGTTGTTGCGACCTTGTGATTTATGGCCATTGTGGACAGTCGCACGGGAACGTAACCCGTAGTCGAGCTTTACCGTGGCCGGCGTCCGGTGACCAGCGCTATCAGGTCGTCCACCGTGCACGTGATCCACTGCTGCCCCGGCCCGCCGACGCCGTGCCGCTTGTGCGCGATGAGCGCGACCTCCGCGTCATCGTTGCCGCGCTCGACCTCGGCTTCGCGCATCCACCCGGCCAAGTCCGCGCGGACGGTGTCCTTGCACTCGATCACGACGCGCCCGCCGCCGAGCGCCGGACTGAGTCGCACACCGCCGATGTCTCCGCGGTCGCGGGCTCCGCTGCGCGGCCGACGGTCGATCCGGTCATCGATGCTGGCGGCGAGGTAGTCGGCGACGATGCGCTCGAAACGGGTTCCTGCTGCACGTGCCGATCGGCGGCTGCGTGCCATGGCGGGCACCTCCGGATATGGGAAGGCCCCGCACTGGGGTCCGAATCCAGTGCGGGGCGGAGGGGCCTGCCGGGTGAGTGAAGTCCGGCAGGTTGGGCGCAGACCTGATCCAAGCCGTGGATTTCTTGCGACCGCGACGCTAGCGGGAGGCTCCGGTGTCCCTGCGGAACGCCCGCCAGGCGTCGACCGCGGCGCAGACGAGCGCAACCCGCCGCGTGCCCATGCCCGGCAGCCCGGACAGGGTCGAGCCCTCCGGCTCGGCGCGGTGCCCGTCGACGAGCGATGCAACCGCCTGGGCAGTGCCGTAGCCAGCGGTCCGGAGCGGGCCGGTCTGGTGGAACGTCAGGCCGTGCTGGTGCAGCTCGGCAATCGGGGTGCTCGCGCGTTCTCCGGACGGTTCCTCGTGATCTTCGCCGATGCGGTAGGTGTCCGCCTCGGCGTCCCAGCCGCCTGCCGGTTCCTCGCGGAGCGGCCGATAAGGCGGCTCATGCGCCCGCTCGCTGGCGTTGGCGTATTCGTCGGCCATGAGGGACCTCCTTGGTGGTTGCGTTCGTTCTGGCGTTGCTTGGGCTCGGCAGTCACTGCGGGCGCCTCCGGTCGGGACCTTCGAGCACGACGCGCGAGCACATCTCGACAATCCGCGACGCGACCCGTTCGCCGAGCCCGGCCGTGAGGTCGCGGGGCGCGAGATTGGTGGTGATCACGGTGGCTAGCCGGTTCTCGTACCGGTGGTTGATGATCCGGTAGTTGATCTCCTCGACCCATTCGCTCGACTTCGCCGCGCCGACGTCGTCCAGGACCAGCAGCGGCGCGTGAGCGTAGCGGCGGTAAGCGGCTTCTCCGTGCACGCCGCTGGACGGGCGCAGCTGCGCGTACAGGTCGGCCGCGGTGACGAACTCCCACCGCAGCTGGGCACCGGAGGTCGCCAGTTCCCGGACCGCGCCGTATGCCTGGTGGGTCTTGCCGGTGCCGACGCTGCCGAGAATCGCCAGCGACCCGCCGCGCTTCACGACCGGGTTTCCGGTGTAGGCGGTGCGGGCGGCCTCGGCGAGCAGCTGCACGCACCAGGTGCGCACCTCGGGGTGGTCGGCGGCGGCCTCGGCGTAGCGCGGCGGGACGCGGGCGAGGGTGTCGGTTCCGTGCGCCTGGTTGTCCTCGGTCCATGCGCGGTCCACGAGATCACCGGTCACGGTCAGGGGCTGCATTGCGGCTGTCACCAGCTTTCGTGGTAGCGGGCGGGGTCGGGGGACGCGAACGGCCGGTAGCCGCCGGGCGTGGTGAGCGGGGGCGGTTGGGATTCCCATCCGTCGCCGCGCAGCCAACGTTCGAAGTCCTTGCGGTACCGGGGTTCCGGGGTCGAGTGCACGTACGGTTCGATCGCCTCTGTGATCCGCTCGGCGGGGGCACGCTTCACCGCTCGCTTCCATTCGAGGTAGGCGGTGCGCTTCCCGCCCTTGCGGCCGTAGGCGATCCAGGCTCGCTCGAACGCCTCGGGGTAGCTCACGCGCTTCGGCTCGGCCGACGCGGGCTCGCCGGAATCGGCGAGAGTCTTTTCTTCTTTGGGAGTGGAGGGGAGTGGAGTGGAGGGGGCGGTGTTCGCCGTAGCACCGCCGGGCGCGTTAGTAACGCGTCTACCGTCCGGGTCTACCTGCGGTTCCTCTGCTTTTTCCTGCCTGCCGGGCGCTTCCAGCTCCTCACCCGCGTCGTTCGCGAGTCGCCCGGAGTCGGTCCGCGCGCCGCCCGCGCGCCGGGCAGAACGCCACCGCGCCTGTCTCGCGGCGTTCTCGGAGCGTCGCCGGGTCACCTCGGCGCGCGTCGGATTGCGTCGGTCGTCGCTCCAGTCGTGGAACTGGAACCCGCCTTCAGCGACCCGCCACAGCCCGGTGCGAACAAGCTTCGCGGCCTGAGTCGGGGTGCCGTGCAGGAACGCGATCTCTTCCGGCACGAATCCGTCGGTGAGGTGCTTCGCCGACCAGGCACCGGCACGCACCCACAGCCCGAGCGCGGCGTTTCCGGCCCGGATCGCCTTCGGGTGGTCGGCGAAACCGTCGTCAACGTTGAACCAGGGCATGAGCTGTCTTCCGTTCGTGCGCCGCGAGTCCGAGCCGTGCCCGGATGCGACCAGTGGTGTAAGTGGTAAGGCGGGTGATCTCGGCGATCTCGCCGTCGGTCAAGCCGTCGCCGTGGAGCCGGGCGACGACCGCCGCCCGGTCCACAGTGGAAAGCGCGTCCGCCGGGACGAGACCGCGCAGGCAGTCCGCGACGGCGCGTTTCACGCTGGGCGCCGCTTCCCGGCTCCCCGCAGCGGGATCCCGGCGGCCTTCAGCAGCCGGTGCACGGTGGTCCGGCCGATCCCCATCACTGCCTGGATGTCGGCGATCCGGTCGCCGCGCTGGTACATCTCGGCCAGCCCCGCCAGGTCGTAGCTGCGTCCGCCGGTCGCGCGCGGCTTCGGCTCGGCAGGCTGCGGCGCGTGCTCGGCGATGATGGCACGGACCTCCGCGACGCTGATGTAGCCGGTGTCGGCGGTGATGTCGGCGGCGATCTCCGGTGCCGAAGTACCGCCCTGGTGTGCAGCCACCACCCGTCTGATGAGTCGTTCTTCCTTAGGTGGTGGTGGCGGTGCCCCGTCCGGCGCGTACCCGTGGACGCCGATCAGACCGTGCCGGGTCGCCTGGATCACCAGCGAGCCGCGCGGAGTCGCCATCACTGCCCCCGTTTCATGGTCTGCTTCGGTTCGATGCTGTCCAGGAACGACTTCAGTTCGGCGTCCGTCGCGGTGGTGATCTCCGCGCCCTGCGACCACTCGGTGTACTCGGCGGCAACCCGGTCCCAGTCCGGTTTGCCGTCCTGCTGCCAGCCGTTCGCCTTCGCGATCGCCGCTGCGCGGTTCTGCAACCTGGCGCGCGTCGTCGTGTTCGGCGGCGGCGCGTCCGCGTCGCGCTGGCTGGTCGGGATGTGCAGCACTTGGATCAGCGCGATCCGCTCGGCGATCGAGAGTGCCTTGATGGTGTCCGGTGCTTCGCCGAGCACCACAGTGGACAGCACGTCTCCGGCCGGGCCGACGAATTCGTACTGCACGGTCAGGATCACGGTCCTGGTCTTCCCGGATCCCTCGGCCTTCATGTCGAGCACGGTCGGGACCGGGCCGATGATGCCGTGCTCGCGGAACGCGGGCGCGGTCGCTTCCATGATCTGTTCGATCCCGCGGAACGCGAACCCGAAATGGTTGTTCTTCTGGGACTTGCTCACCTTCGTGACCTGGCGCATGACAGCGTTCAGGGCCTGGTGGATGGTGGGGGTGTCGGTCATGGGGTTGCTCCGTTGCGGTGGATGGATGCGCCGACGATGTACCTGGCCTGCCGGATGTCGGCTTCGTAGAGGCGACCGGCGCGGCCGTCGATGCAGGCCAGCAGCCGGGCCACCTCGATGACGCCCATCGGTTTGCCGGGGTCGCGGGTGCGGGTGCTCCGGTTGCGGCTCATGCGGCCGCGTTCAGCGGTTCGCCGAGCAGCTTGTCCAGCCGCCGCGATTGGACGTTGTCCAGGTAGTTCTGTTTCGCTACAAGGAATTTCCGGAACGTCTCGTCGTCCGCGGTGACCGGGATCAGGTCGTAGTCGTCCGGTTTGATGTGGAGGATCAGCGCGCGGTCGAGGTGCGGCATCGGCACCTCTTCGCCCGAGACCGGGTCGACCAGCACTTCGGCGTAGCGGTAGGCCGCGCACTGCAACGCGTGCTCCCCGTACACCCCGCGCGAAGTCTTGTAGTCGACCAGGCACAAGCCCAGCGTCGGAATCCGCTGGATCGAGTCCAGGCGACCGGCGTAGCCGTGCTCCCGGGACGCGACGACCGTTTCATCCCACACCGATTCGGGCGACCAGTCCTCGACGTACCGCGCGTACCCGCGCACATACGGCGCGAGGTGTGCGGCGAACTCGACCTCTTCCCCTCCGACGTAGCGCTCAGCGACGTCGTGCACGTCGGTGCCGCGGATTGCCGCCGTGTCCCTCTGGTGGTTCGGGACTCCGGTCAGCATGCGCAGCGTCGGCCCGTACCCGTCGCGCTCGACTTGGGCGGGCAGCTCGGCAAGGTTGTCGAGCACGTGCGCCGCAACGGTTTTCGCCGCCCAATTAACGAGGCTGTCCTTCGGGATGCCCTTCAGCGCGGTGGTGACGCCGGTAGCCCACTTGCCATCGATCTTGTAGCGGTGCGACGTGTCGAAGTACTCGACGCCCCGCGCAGTCGTCCTGTCTTCGCGGGCGGTGCGGGTCACGCGGTCACCGCCGCGCGGGCATCCTCGGTGACGCTGAAGCCGTCACCGTCGATACGGTCGCAGATCGCCGACGCCAGCTCGCCAACAGTGGCAGCCCAGCCATTCCAGACGGAATCAGCCTCAACCACCAGTGTGATGCCGACCAGGTGCCTGCCACCAGGGTTCGTGCCCAGGTGCGTCGCGCTCGGCGCGTAAGTGCTCATGCTGCTGTGTGTCCTTTGTGGTCTGTCGTGGGATATTGAGCCCGGCGGGCGAGCGCCGCGCGGATGATCGCTGCGCTTCGGGCGTAACGGGCGTGGCGGCTAGCCGCCAAACTCGCCGAGTCCGTCGCAGTCGGGACAGGCGCGCTCGCCGCGCCGACGGTCCCGGGAGACGAGGACGGTTCCGCTTCCCTTGCATGTGGCGCACTCGGACTGGGCGGGCTCGTCCATGCGTCACGCTGCCCGGACATCGGCGATGGTGAGGTCGTCGCGGGTGACTCGAAGGGTCTTGCACAAGGCGCCGAAGATCTTCAAGTTGGGCGACCGGGTCCCCGCCTCCCATTTGGCCACCGTGGACTGGTCGGCGTGAAGCAGAGCGGCCAGCTCGGCCTGCGTGAGGCCGGAGTCTTCGCGGACTCGTCTGATCTTCGCGCCGTCGATGGTCCTCGTTCGCATGACAGCCACACTAGGCCAAGTTCAGCCAAGTTTGTGGGCAACGGTGCCCACTTTCTGTCCTTAATTTGGCCAATATATGACATCCGTATGGGTCAGCCTGCTGAAACATTCGGGTGCATGAGGTGCGACACACCTGGACGTGCCACGTTTTCACAAGTTACGGTGCTCACTGTGAGTGAATTTCCTGAGCGATCACGCGGCTGGTGGATCGAGGATCGGCGCACCCAGCTCGGCATGACGGTTCAACGCCTGGCCGCGGAGGCCGGACTGTCCGACGAGACCATCCGTCGCGCGGCGAACGGGAATCCGATGCGGGCAGGCAACAAAAGGAAGCTGGAGAGCGCACTCCAGTGGGCCGCGCGATCGATAGACGACATCGACGCCGGCGGCGAGCCGACCGAACTGACTGGCCAGCCCGGCCCCATGCCAGAACCCGCTCCCGAGTCCGCGCCACGCCAGCGGGTCGACCCGGCCAAGGCAGTGCGCGCACTGCTGGAGCTGGCGGCAGACCAGCGGACGGCAGGGAACTCCGACGCCGCGGAAGAGGCCTTGGAGATGGCCACTCGGCTGGCACGCCGCACGGACGTGCTGGTCACCCTCGCGGGGGAGATCGCCGAAGCGGAGAAGGCTGGACGGCAGAGCAGCTAACGCCGGACCGAAGTCCATCGATAGAACATCTGTTCGAATGAAACGAGGGGAACGAGGGATTCAGCGATGCAGTGGCGTGTAGCGGCAGGTCTGGGGTTCGCGGCGGCCGGGATGTTCGTGGTCGTGCTCGCGACGTACCTGCTGGTCGCCGGGACGGACTTGCTCGGACCGGCAGCGTGGGACCTGGCGGTCGCCGCGTTCGTCATTCTCGGAGTCACCTACGTCACCCTGTGCGTGCACGCCCACACCATCCGGGAGCTGACACGGAGAATCGACCGCGCCGAACGCCGAGCCATCATGCTCGCGGCGGGCGGGGAAGAACCCCGCCCGCCGCTGAAAGTAGTTCGCTAGTACAGAAATTCCACGGAGACCCTGTCGGGGTCGAAGCTCCGACAGGGCTTCTTCGGGTGGTTCAACACGACCCGGCCGATGTGCAGGCGAAGGAACTCCAGCTGCTCGCCGAATTTCATGTCAGGCCATGCGTCTTTTGCCGTCGTGATACTCGGTGTCACCGGGGAGGGTAGAGCGGACAGCTCGCTGTTGAGTTGCTTCTCTTTGGCGGCCATGGTGTCTCGCGCCTCGCGCCACTCGACGGTGGACACGTTGCCGTTTGCCCACTCTCGTGACAGCTCAACGCGCTTGGCCTCGACACCGGCCAGTTCGGTGGACAGACGTTCGCGCTCTGCGCTGGAGTCGAGCTCTGCAAGGTGAGCTAGGAACTCGGGCCTATCCAGGTGTGCCCACAGCTGCTGCAACACGAGAGAGTCGATGTTGGCCATCCGTCCTGATACACAGCAATTCCCGCCGCGTTTGGCCGGGGGACAGCGGTAGATGGCCACCTGCCCAGCCTTTTCGTACCTCTTCGAGGGAACTAGTGCGGCTTCGCACACGCCGCACACGATCAACCCTCCTGTAAGCAAATATCGTCGTGGCCGCGGTGCCCCGCTGCCATCAGCAGGAAGTTTGGCGCGCACCAGTCGCCAGGTGATCTGGTCAAGGATGCAGGGCCAGTTGCCCTTTCCGAAGTACTGCCCTTGGTATACGCGGAGTCCCGCTACGGCGTGGTTCGTAACCATGCTGCGAACGGTGCCGCCGACGACCACTCCGCCCCTCTTGCCCGTGATGCCGCGTTCCGTCATGTCGAGGGCGATGGCGTCTAGTTCCCACCCGTCGAGCACGCGCTGAGCGGCGAGGCGCACCTCGGCTGCCTCCACCTCGTTGATGACGTAGGTCTTGTTAGGCATGTCTCGGTCATATCCGAACACGGCGGCACTCGGAGCTTCCCCGCGTATCGCAGCGGTTTCGAGCTTGTCATGAACTCGCTTCTTGGTGCGCCGCACCTCCCGTGCGCCGAGCACGGCACGGATGTCGGCAGCTTCACTATCGATGCGAACGATGCCGTCTCGCTTGGTGTGCAGCTCCTCGATTCCGGCTTCTGCCAAACGATCCGCGAGGATGAACCACCGAACGTTGTTGCGTTCCAAGCGGTATTGCTCGGCGCACCAGATGTTTGCGACGTGTCCGGCGTCCACCTCGGAGAGCAGGCGTTCGTACTCGGGACGGACAAGATCAGCCTGTTCCCCGCTGAACCCGTCCTCGGCGTAGATGACGATCGGCATGCCTGGCCAAGCGCGCGCGGCGTACTCGCGCCCTTGAAGCTCCTGGTCCTCGATTGAGTCTGGCGAAGCCTTGGATATCCGCAGGTAGAGGGCTACATGTCGCGTCACGGTTGGCAACCTAAAAGAAGGGTGTGTTCCATCTGAAACCATGACCGGAGACCCGGTGACACCGTTCCTGGTCGACCTCTGGCGGTTCGGTGCGCTGAGCGGCGACGAAATGCACGCCTACCAGGCGCTGCTGCAGAACTCCCGCGAGATCCCGCCCGCGTCGTCGCCGTTCCAAGGCCGTTCCGGCAACGCGAGCTACCAGGCCGACGGATTCGTCCAGTACGACCCGAATTTCCCGAAGAAGGGCCAGGACACCGACCCGGCGCACGGTGCCTCCGCAACCCTGGAGTACGCGCTCGGCGACTGCTCCCTCTCGGTGATGGCCTCCGCGCTCGGCCGTAAGCAAGACGCGAAGCAACTGGCGGCCAAGGGCCGGACGTACGCGACGCTGTGGGATCCGTCCGTGACGGATCGCGGCTTCACCGGCTACTTCCGCCCGAAGGTCACCGGCGGCAGCTGGTACACCCCGGCGGACGGCCCGTACAGCCCGCAGGGCCAGGACGGCTTCCACGAGGGCACCGCGTGGCAGTACCAGTGGCTGGTGCAGCAGGACGTGCCCGGGCTCGTCGCGAAGATGGGCGGCGCGGCCAACGCGGGCAAGCGGCTCGACGACTTCTTCGCCTACGACGACCTGGTGAAGGACCCGGCGAAGACCGCGCACGAGGAGTGGGTCGTCGGCCCGTACGACTACTACCGCCAGTTCCGCTACAACCCCAACAACGAGCCCGATCTGCACTCGCCGTGGATGTACACGCTCACCGGGCAGCCGTGGAAGACCTCCGCGGTCGTGCGGGCCGCGCACACGCTGTTCACGAACGCCCCCAACGGCGTCACCGGCAACGACGACCTCGGCACCATGTCCGCCTGGTACGTCTTCAGCGCGCTCGGCCTCTACCCGGCCGTCCCGGGCACCGGCGACTTCGTGCTCAACGCGCCGCGGTTCGCCAAGTCCGTGCTGCACCTGCCGGACGGCCGCGACTTCACCATCAACGCGCGCGGTGCGAACGGGGCGCAGCTGCAGTACGTCTCCGGGCTGCGCGTCAACGGCACGGCGTCGGACAACACGTTCGTCAGCCTCGAACAACTGCGCCGCGGGTCCACTCTGGACTTCGCGCTGACCGGCGACGCGGCGCGGGCCACGTGGGGAACGTCACGCTCCTCCGCGCCGGCATCTCCTTGTGCCGGTTAGTGTTCGATCGCGGACAGTCGGTGAAGGCCGCCTCCCGGATCTTGGGATCCGGAGGCGGTCTTTCCCGTTAACCGGGCATTTCCCGCCCGTTTCCGGCCGTCGCCCCTGATTGGTGCAGACCACTGCCCGGAAAGCTCGTGACCAGAGTCACGGGCCCCGGTGTTCCGGTGAGGCCGGTCACGCCTCACACTGGTCTCATACCCGTTCGACAGTGCTGTTGACGCCAGGCGGTTTCCGTCCGCCTTGGACAGTCTGTCGGACGTGTTTTTGTGTGTGCAGTCAGCACGCACCAGGTGACGCACAGGAGGATGTCGTGTCCAGCAAGGCCGCTCTCGTGTTCCGCGTGGCCGCAGTCGCCGAGGCTCTGTCCTGGCTCGGCTTGCTGATCGGGATGTTTCTCAAGTACGTCGTCGACGCGTCTAACGAGGGCGGCGTGCCCGTCCTCGGCATGGTGCACGGCGTCGTCTTCGTCCTGTACGTGATCACCTCCCTGTCCGTCGCGAAGCCGCTGGGCTGGCGCGGCAAGACGCTGGTGCTGGCGCTGCTCGCGAGCATCCCGCCGCTGTTCACCTGGCTGTTCGAGAAGTGGGCGCTGCGCAACGGCAAGCTCGACGGCCCGCAGCGGCTGTCCCACGGCGGCGTCGGACTGTTCGTCCGCTCGCAGGAGCCGATCGGCGTCTGATCTTCCGCTTTCCGAAGGGCCCGTGCGACAAGCGCGGGCCCTTCGTGCGTTTACGAGGTGAAGTCGCCCGCGGACTTGCGGACCTTGGTGAGCAGTTCGGTCAGCTGCTCCACCTGCCGCTCGGTCAGGCCGGTCAGCCCGAAGTCGATGTCGGTGACCGCGGTGGTGGCGGCTTCCCGCAGCGCGCGGCCCTCGTCGGTGATCTCGACGAGCGTGGTGCGCCGGTCGGTGGGGTGCGGCACGCGCTTCACGAGCCCGTCGCGCTCGAGCCGGTCCACTATGTTGGTGACGCTGGTGGGATGCAGCTGCAGCCGTTCGCCCATCACCCGCATCGGCAGCCGCGCGTTGCGGGAGAAGGTGAGCAGCACGAGCGCCTCGTAGCGGGCGAAGGTGAGGCCGTGCGGCTTCAGAGCGCCGTCGACCGCCGACTGGATGATCTGCTGCACCCGCATCACACCGGTGACCGCGGCCATGGTTCCGGCCGGGCCGATCCGGTCTTCCCACAGCTGCGCGGCACGGGCGATCGGATCGAACGGCAGCGGACGGTTCATGGCAACCGAAGCTACCAGCGGGTACCCCGGTCGTGGGGGTCGCCCTGGGCAGAACAGGGAAAGGAAGCCAGCATGATCGTCGCGTTCAGCGTGAGCCCCTCGGCCGCGGAGCCGGACGGCGGAGTCAGCGAGGCCGTCTCGCGCGCGGTGAAGGTGGTGCGCGAATCCGGCCTGCCGAACTCGACCAGCTCGATGTTCACCGAGATCGAGGGCGAGTGGGACGAGGTCATGGCGGTGGTGAAGAAGGCGGTGGAAGCCGCGGGCGAGGGCTCGGCGCGGGTCGGGCTGGTGCTGAAGGCCGACATCCGCCCCGGCTACGACTCCGGCCAGCTGGCCGCGAAGGTCGAGCGGGTCGAAGCGCACCTGCGCGAGGACTGAGCTACGGGATCGGCGGCGTGAACGCGATCGTCCAGCGGCCCTTGGAGCTGGTCACCGCGAGCGGGTAGCTGAACTGCTCGCCCGTGCCGGTCTTCCCGCGCACGACGGCCGTGGTGGGGGAGCGCTCGTCCGGCGCGAGCTGCACGGAAATGTCGCGCGCGCTGCTGTCCTTGAGGACGCTGACGTAGTCCTTGGCAAGGTCGTCGCCTCCGGAGCCGGGGACGTCGAAGAGCCCGGCGAGCGTGTCTGCGTCCCGCCCGCTCAGCGCGGCGGCGAGCTCCGTGCGCAGTTCCGGCGGGGACGCCGCGCCGGGCGGGTCCTGGTGCGAGACGGTCACCGTGATGCTGGCGATCCACGCCACCGCGACCACCACCGCGAGGGCCACCGTGGCATTGCGCCGGCTGAGCATCCTCGGGCCTCCTCGTTGTCCTCGCCGAGAGCATGCCTCAGCGGAGTGCGCTTGCCAAAAGCGAACCCCGGGGCTGCTGCTGAACTCTCGCGGCGAGGCGTGCCAGGATGGAGGGCGTGACACACCCACGCGGATCTGCAGCGAACTCAGCGGCGATGTCCGCCGCGTTGTCCGGCGCGGTCGATCTGTCCGCGCTCAAAGCCAGGGCGGAGGCGAACCGGAACCAGCCGCAGGCCCCGCCCGCGCCCGCGGCCGGCGGCGAGGCGGGTGCCTCCGGGCCGCCGTCGGACGCGGTGCTCGAGGTCACCGAGGCGACGTTCCAGGCCGACGTCGTCGAACGCTCGCTCAACCAGCTCGTGGTCGTCGACCTGTGGGCCGAATGGTGCGGGCCGTGCAAGCAGCTGAGCCCGGTGCTGGAACGCCTGGCCGGCGAAGCGGGCGGCGCCTGGGTCCTCGCGAAGGTCGACGTGGACGCCAACCCGCGCATCGCGCAGCTCTTCGGAGCCCAGTCGATCCCGACGATCGTCGCGATCGCCGGCGGCCAGCCCGTGGACGCCTTCTCCGGCGCCCTGCCGGAGCCGGAAATCCGCAAGTGGCTCGGCTCGCTGCTCGACGCCTTGCGCGACCGCCTGCCCGGCATCCGCGCCGCCGAGGAAGCCCGAGGCCCGGTGGAAGAGCCGGAAGACCCGCGCTTCACCGAGGCCGAGGAAGC
Organism: Amycolatopsis echigonensis; assembly: GCF_014174495.1. Taxonomy (GTDB): domain Bacteria; phylum Actinomycetota; class Actinomycetes; order Mycobacteriales; family Pseudonocardiaceae; genus Amycolatopsis; species Amycolatopsis echigonensis. The sequence goes on along the minus strand of NZ_JACJHR010000045.1, from coordinate 54,380 downwards.
CTTCGAACGGGGCGACTACGCCGCCGCACAGGCCGCGTACGAGCGCATCCTGGACGCCGAACCGGCCAACGAGCTGGCGAAGAACGCCCTGGCCCAGGTCAAGTTCACCGCCCGCGCCGAGTCGATCGACCCGAGCGCCCGCGCCAAGGCCGAAGCCGACCCGAAGGACCTCGACGCCCAGCTCGCGGCCGCCGACCTGGACATCGCGGAGCAGGACGTGGAAGGCGCGTTTCGCCGCCTGATCGACGTCGTCCGCCGCACCGCAGGGGACGACCGCAACCGGGTCCGCGAACACCTGGTCGCGCTGTTCGAACTCTTCGACCCCGCCGACGAGCGCGTCGCCAAGGCCCGCCGGGACCTGGCGAGCGCCCTGTTCTGAGCCGCCTGTTCGTAGGTCCGTGAAGGGCTCCTTGAGGGAATCTGTTTCCCGCAAGGAGCCCTTCACGGACCACCGGACGCCGCCCCGCCAAAGGCTCAGGCGTACTGCTTCGAACAGGAAGACGACCCCTCGAGATACCCCCGCCGCAGCGCCTCGACCCGGTCGAATCCGCTGTCCGGGCGATCCCCGTTCACATTCGCCGACACCAGCCCGTCCGGCCGCAGCAGGTCCGCGATCGCCTCGTCCAGATCCCCGGACGACAACCGCAGCTTCACTCCGCCGGTCGGATGGTTCGAGAACGCCGCCCATGCCCCGACCAGACAAGCCGTCCGCAGCCCGGCGTTAGGCGTGTCGATCGAAGCCCCGACCCCCTTCTGAATCCCCACCGCATACCGCGACGCCAGCTCGGCGAAGGCGGCGAAGTCGCCCAATCCGCCCCCGGCCCGGCCAGCCATCTCGGCCTCCTGGTCCACCGGTTCGGCCAGCTTCTCCAGCGCCTGCTGGTCGAAGCTCACCGTGTTGTCGTTGGGGCAATAAGACGCGGGCGGCGTGCTCGGCCCGCTGGGGCAGCTGCCGGAGCCCGCGGCGAACCGCGGTCCCTGCACCCCCGCGCCCTTGAACGCCTCGTCGAGACTGGCCTTGAGGTCCGACAGCGTCGTCTCGTCGAGTTTCGCGTCGCCCTTCCCCTTGTCCCCGGAGTCGAACGGCCGCTCAGTCAGCCGCTTCTGCACGTTCTGCGCGTTCATCCCCGCGCATTCCTTCGGCCCCTTCTCGAACCCGGCCTGGAACGCATACGTCCGGTCGAACGCCGTGCCGTGCGCCTGCCGGTCCGTCGCACTGGTCCCGGCCTGGTCGCGGATGAAGAACATCGCCGCCAGGATCTGGTCCAGCCCCTCCGCGGTGGACACGCGGTAGAACTTGCTCTTGTCCTCGGCGACCCACCGGAAGTAGCCACCGGCGAAACAGTCCGCCTGCTGTTCCTTCACGACGGTCGGCGTCGACTTCGAGATCCCCGCCGCGGACCCGAGCCGGTACTGGATCGCGTGGCCGAACTCGTGCGCCAGCACGGTCACCACCGACATCGGCCCGAATCGCTTGCGCAGCATCGGCAGCAGCACGCCGCGGTCCCATGCCACCGAATCGTCGCCCGCGCAGTAGAACGCGTTCACCAGCTGCTTGACGCTGCCGCACGCGGTGTCCTCGGTGTCGCGCTTCGAGTCGTACGACAGCAGCGATTTGACCGGCTCGAACCGCTTGCCGCCGAACTCCGCGGGCAACGCCTCGCTCCAGTACGCCTGCACGTCCGCGATCGCGGCGGTGGCGAGCTGGTCGTCCTCGCCGCCGCTGGCGTTCTTCACCGGCAGATCGGGACTCGGCGCGCCGGTGCGCAGCCCGCTGTCGAAATGCGTGACCGGCAGCCCGGCGACGTTCCCGGCGCCCGGCGTCGCCGCGGGAGCCTTGTCCCCGCACGCGGCTGTCCCCAGCACGGTCGCCGCGACCAGCGCGACCAGCGCGTACCGGCGTCCCCCTCGGCTCATGTTCCCTCGTTCCACTTCCGCGTCCGACAACGAACCGGGACATTACTGACCCGGATGGCGCAGTGTGCGGACAATCCCCGAAGTGGGGTGCGAGCGCGCGCGGAGCGGGCCGGATATCGTCGCTGACCATGCGTGCAGTCCGCCGGTTCACCGTCCGCGCCAGCCTGCCCGAGCCGCTCGCCGGACTCGGCGCCCTCGCGACCAACCTTCGCTGGACCTGGCATCCGCCGACGCGCGACCTGTTCGCCTCGATGGACGCCGAACTGTTCAACAAGATCCGCGACCCGCTCCGGATGCTCACCGCGCTGCCGCCGGAGCGGCTCGAGGAGCTGGCGAAGGACGAGGACTTCCTGCGCCGCACCCGCGAGGCCGCGGCCGGCCTCGAGCGCTACCTCACCGAACCGCGCTGGTACCAGCGGCGCACCGACGAGGGCCTGCCGCAGGCGGTCGCGTACTTCTCGATGGAGTTCGGGGTCACCGAGGCGCTGCCCAACTACTCCGGCGGCCTCGGCGTGCTCGCCGGCGACCACCTCAAGGCGGCCTCGGACCTCGGCGTGCCGATGGTCGGCGTCGGCCTGCTGTACCGGTCCGGCTACTTCCGCCAGGGCCTGTCGCTGGACGGCTGGCAGGTCGAGCACTATCCGGTGATCGACCCGAACGCCTTCCCCCTGGAGCTGGTCACCGAGGGCGGCCGTCCGGTGCTGGTCGAGGTCGCCATGCCGGGCGGGCGCGACCTGCGCGCGCAGATGTGGCGCGCGCGCGTCGGCCGGATCCCGCTCCTGCTGCTCGACACCGACATCGAGGCCAACGACGAGGACCTCCGCTCGGTCACCGACCGGCTGTACGGCGGCGACGCCGACCACCGCATCCGCCAGGAGATCCTGGCCGGCATCGGCGGGTTCCGCGCGGTGCGGAAGTTCTGCGAGCTGACCGGGCATCCGCAGCCGAAGGTGTTCCACACCAACGAGGGTCACGCCGGGTTCCTCGGGCTGGAGCGGGCCCGCGAGATCATCCAGTCCGATGGCCTGGCCTTCGACGAGGCGCTGCCCGCGGTCCGCGCCGGGACCGTCTTCACCACGCACACGCCGGTCAGCGCGGGCATCGACCGCTTCCCGGTCGACCTGGTGCAGCGCTATTTCTCCGACGGCAGGCTCGTCCCGGACGTCGACGTCCGCCGCGTGCTGCAGCTCGGCGCGGAGGACAACCCGGGCCTGTTCAACATGGCGCACATGGGATTGCGGCTGGCACAGCGCGCGAACGGCGTCTCCAAACTGCACGGCCGCGTCACGCGCCGGATGTTTTCCCGGCTGTGGCCCGGTTTCGACGACGCCGAGGTGCCGATCGCGTCCATCACCAACGGCGTGCACGGGCCGACCTGGGTGGCGCGCGAGCTGAGCGCGCTGCTCGGCGGCAACCACGAGGAGTTCGGCCACGAGGGCCGCACGCCGGACAGTTCGCTGCGCGACGGCGTCACTGACGAGCAGCTGTGGGCGCTGCGCCGGGAACTGCGGGAGAAGCTCGTCGGCGAGGTCCGGCGACGGGTGCGCGCGGCGTGGATGCAGCGCGGTGCGTCAGCGCTGGAACTGGGCTGGACCGACCGCGTTTTCGACCCGGACGTGCTGACCGTCGGCTTCGCCCGTCGCGTCCCGACGTACAAGCGGCTCACGCTGATGCTGCGCGACCCGGACCGGCTGCGCGCGCTGCTGCTGGACGAGAAGCGGCCGATCCAGATCGTGATCGGCGGCAAATCGCATCCCGCCGACGAGAACGGCAAGCAGCTGATCCAGCAGATCGTGCGCTTCGTCGACGATCCCGCGGTGCGCCATCGCATCGTGTTCCTGCCGGACTACGACATGTCCATGGCCCGCTACCTCTACCGCGGCTGCGACGTGTGGCTCAACAACCCCGTGCGGACGCTGGAGGCGTGCGGCACGTCGGGGATGAAGTCGGCGCTCAACGGCGGCCTCAACCTGTCTATTAAGGACGGTTGGTGGGACGAGTGCTACGACGGCTCGAACGGCTGGGCCATCCCCACCGCGGACGGCGTCACCGACCCGCTCCGCCGCGACGACCTCGAAGCCGCGGCGCTGTACGACCTGCTCGGCCAGCAGATCGCGCCGCTCTACTACGACACCGGCGAGGACGGCGTGCCGACCGGCTGGCTCGCGATGGTCTGGCACACGCTCGAAACGCTGGGCCCGCGGGTGCAGGCGTCGCGGATGGTGCGCGAGTACGTGGATTCCGGCTACCTGCCCGCCTCGCGGATGGTCGCCGCCGCCACCGACAACGGCCACCAGGGCGCGCTTTCGCTGGCCGACTACCGGACCAAACTGGAAGTCGCGTGGCCGCGCGTGCGGATCTTCGACGCCGAACTCCAGTACGACCACACCGAACGGCTCGTGGTGGGCACCGAGGTCACCATCCGCGCCCGGATCGACCTTGCCGGACTCGAACCGTCCGAAGTGGACATCCAAGCCGTGGTGGGCCAGGTCGGCGACGGGGACGAACTCGCGGACTCGGTGCTGGTCCCGATGGTGCCGGACGGGATCGGCGCGTTCGCCGCGACCCTGCGCCTGCCGCGCGCGGGCTCGGTCGGCTACACGGTGCGGGTGCTGCCGAAACACCCGCTGCTGGCCAGCCCGGCGGAGCTGGCGCGCGTCGTGCTCGCCTGACTCACGAACACCCCAGAGTCGGTCCGTGAAGGACTCCTTGAGGGAATCAGATTCCCTCAAGGAGTCCTTCACGGACCGTCGGGACGCCCCAAGAGCTCAGTCGACCGCGGGGGAGCCGCCCTTTCGCACCGGCAGCCCGGCCGCCGCCCAAGCCCGGAAGCCGCCCGCGAGATCCGTCGCCTTGGTCAGCCCCAGCCGCCGCAGATCCGCCGCCGCCAGGCTCGACGCGTACCCCTCGTTGCACACCACCACCGCGACCGTCTCCGCCGAAACGCCCGGCAGCCGCCACTCGCTCTCCGGGGCCAGCCGCCACTCCAGGTGGATCCGCTCCACGACCACCGACCCGGGAATCTCGCCCTCGGCGACCCGGTTGGCGTACGGCCGGATGTCGACGATCAGCGCGCCCTCGGCCTGCAGGTCGGCGGCGCGCGCCGGGTCCGCCCGGTCCAAGGTGGACCGGGCATCGGCGAGAAAGCGGTCAAGTGCGGTCATGACCGCACAATGGCAGGCAGCGGCGGGATCTCGTTCGGCACGTCGGCGAGACTCGCGTATTCGCGGGTCGGCACCAGCGGCGGCGAGTAGGCGTGGACGCTGGCCGCCGGTTCGCTCCCGACGCCGAGCACCTGGTGTGCGCGCCCGGCGCCGAAGCCGATGCCCTGCCCGGCGAGGTGCGTGCGGCGGCGCACCGGGCCGCCGGGGTAGCGGTACTCCTCGCCGAGTTCGCCCTGCAGCACGGTGAACGAACCCGAGGCGCCGCCGTGGTCGTGCGGTTTCGTGCTCTGGCCGGGCAGCCACGACAGCAGCCACAGCTCGACGCCGTCGGTCAGCGCGAGGCGGGCCCACCAGCGCCGGTCCTCGTCGAAGCGCAGGACGTCGCGCAGGCCGGTGGTCAGTTCGGTGGTGACCGTGCGGGTCAGGTCGGCCAGCTCGCGCGGCGTCCACAGCAGCCGCGACGGGTGCAGCAGTTCGGGCAGCAGCGGATCGGTCAGCTGCGGGTGGATTTCGACATCCGGACGGACGATGGACGTGGTCAACGGAGATGCTCCTGGGACGAGTCGGGGTCGGGACGCGAAGCGACGCGGCACGCCGACGAAGGATCAGCGTGCGTGCCGCGCCCGGCTACATCCGCTGGAAGCCACCAGGAGCAGGTCGATCGCGCGACGGCGCCAGAACACGGGGCGCGCGGACCTGGACATGCCCGGGATGCTGCCACAGCCTCGAGATCACGGCCGCTCGTCCCATCCGCTGGACACCCGGCGCGCCGTTACCCCCGGGCGGGTGCGCGCCCGCGCCCGGGCGACCGCCACAATGGGCGCGTGAGCGAGCCGATCCTGCCCAGCGATCCTGACGACCTCGTCGTGCGGATGTCCGGTGTCGGCGTCCGCCGTACCGGAAACGACCTCCTCGCGGCCCTCGACTGGGCGGTCGAGCTGGACGAGCGATGGGTGGTGCTCGGGCCCAACGGGGCCGGCAAGACCACCCTGCTGCGCCTGGCCGCCGCCGAACTGCACCCCACCTCCGGCACCGTCGACCTGCTCGGCGACCGGATCGGCAAGGTGAACATCTTCGACCTCCGCCCGCGCATCGGGTTCACCTCCGCCGCCATCGCCCAGCGCGTGCCCGGCGACGAGCGGGTCGCCGACGTCGTGGTCAGCGCCGGGTACGCGGTGATGGGCCGCTGGCGCGAGCAGTACGACCGGATGGACCTGGACCGGGCGACCGAACTGCTCGGCACCCTCGGCATCGCGCACCTGGCCGAGCGCACGTTCGGCACGCTCAGCGAGGGCGAGCGCAAACGCGTGCTGATCGCCCGTTCGCTGATGACCGACCCGGAGCTGCTGCTGCTCGACGAGCCCGCCGCCGGCCTCGACCTCGGCGGCCGCGAGGACCTCGTGGCCCGGCTGTCGGTGCTCGCGATGGACCCGGACGCGCCCGCGATGGTGCTGGTCACCCACCACGTCGAGGAGATCCCGCCCGGTTTCACCCACGCGCTGCTGCTGCGCGAGGGCCGCGCGGTGGTGTCCGGGCTGGTGGACGACGTGATCACCAGCGAGAACCTGTCCAAGACCTTCGACCAGGACCTGGTGCTGGAGCGTTCGGGCGAGCGGTTCTTCGCCCGCCGCAGGTAGCTTGACTAGGGTGTTTTACCGGCCGGTAGCGTGCCGACAGTTCGACAGCGCTTGTCTAGGAGGAGGAATCCCGTGGGAGAGTTCGTAACCCTGGAGGTCGAGGGCGGGGTCGGCACGATCCGGCTGGACCGGCCGCCGGTCAACGCGCTGAACAACCAGGTGCAGGCCGAGCTCGCCGAGGCCGCGCGCGAGGCGTCCGACCGCGACGACGTGCGCGCGGTGATCCTCTACGGCGGCGAGAAGACCTTCGCCGGCGGCGCGGACATCAAGGAGATGGCCTCCCGCACGTACCCGGAGATCGCGAAGTTCGGCGCCGAGCTGACCGCGTCGCTCGCCCGGGTCGCGAACATCCCGAAGCCGGTCGTCTGCGCGATCACCGGCTACGCCCTCGGCGGCGGCCTCGAACTCGCGCTGACCGCGGACTGGCGCATCGCCGGCGACAACGTGAAGGTCGGCCAGCCGGAGATCCAGCTCGGCATCATCCCCGGCGCGGGCGGCACGCAGCGGCTGACCCGGCTGATCGGCCCGAGCAAGGCCAAGGACCTGATCTTCACCGGCCGGTTCGTGAAGGCCGAGGAGGCGCTCAAGCTGGGCATCGTCGACGAGGTCGTGGCCCCGGACGACGTGTACGCGGCGGCGCGGAAGTGGGCCTCGCAGTTCGCGAACGGCCCGGCGGTGGCGCTGCGGGCGGCCAAGACCGCGATCGATTCCGGCCTCGACGTCGACCTGGCCACCGGCCTGAAGATCGAGACGCAGCTGTTCACCGCGCTGTGGGCGACCGAGGACCAGCGCAACGGCATGCAGTCGTTCATCGACAACGGTCCCGGCAAAGCCAGTTTCGAGGGGAAGTGACTTCCGTGTCCGACCCGGCCCCGAATCCGCACGCCACCGAAGACGAGGTCAAGGCGGCCTACGCCGACCCGAAGCTCGCGAACGTCCTCTACCACGACTGGGAAGCCGGGACGTACGACGAGAAGTGGTCCATTTCCTACGACGAGCGCTGCATCTCCTACGCCACCGACGTGTTCAACGCGGTGGCGGGCGAGGACGGCCAGCCGTACCAGCACGCGATGGAACTGGGCAGCGGCACCGGGTTCTTCCTGCTGAACCTGATGCAGGGCGGCGTCGCGAAGAAGGGTTCGGTCACCGACCTGTCGCCGGGCATGGTGCAGGTCGCGCTGCGCAACGCCGAGGGCCTCGGCCTCGACGTCGACGGCCGGGTCGCCGACGCGGAGCGGATCCCGTACGACGACAACACGTTCGACCTCGTGGTCGGGCACGCGGTGCTGCACCACATCCCGGACGTGCGCCAGGCGTTCGGCGAGGTGCTGCGCGTGCTCAAGCCGGGCGGGCGGTTCGTGTTCGCGGGCGAGCCGACGAAAATCGGCGACCGCTACGCGCGCCGGCTCGGCCAGCTCACCTGGTACCTCACCACGAACATCACCAAGCTGCCCGCGCTGAGCGGCTGGCGGCGTCCGCAGTCCGAATTGGACGAATCCTCGCGCGCGGCGGCCCTGGAGGCCGTGGTCGACATCCACACCTTCGACCCGTCGGAGCTGGAAGCGATGGCTCGCGGCGCCGGAGCCCAGGACGTCCGCGCGGTCACCGAGGAGTTCTCGGCGGCGCTGGCCGGCTGGCCGATCCGCACCTTCGAGGCCGCGGTGCCGCAGGAGAAGCTCACCGTGCGCTGGCGGCTGTTCGCCTACCACCTGTGGCTGCGACTGTCCGCTTTGGACAAGAAGGTGCTGTCGAAGGTGCTGCCGCGCGAGCTGTTCTACAACGTGATGATCACCGGGACCAAGCGGCCGTCCTGACTTGCCCTACAGTTTCACGCTCGACGACGTCGCCTTCCTGCGCTCCGCCGCGGGACGGGCGGCGCTCGCCGAGTGCTCCACTTTGGACGGTTCGCGGATCGCGGACGTCACCGCGGCTCGTCGCCTGGTCGGCGAGCACGCCGCACCGGTGCTGGAAACCGTTGCGTTGCGGCGTAAATCGGTTCTGAAACTGGCTGCTTCCGCTGATTGGCTGTTCACCGCGGACGCCTTGCAGCAGGCGAGTGCTACTCCAGTGGCTCGGCATCGGGCCTCCCGGCTGGCCGGTCTCGCCGTGCACGACGTCACGTGCTCGGTCGGCGCGGACCTGGTCGAGCTGTCCCGGGTCGCTTCGTCGGCGATCGGGTCCGACGTGGACCCAGTACGGCTGGAAATGGCCCGGCACAACGCTTCCGTCGCTGGAGTCACACCGCTCGTCGGGCGGGCCGACGCCTTGCGTCCGGTTTCCCGGGACACAGCCGTGGTCGCCGATCCCGCTCGCCGCGACTCCGCTGGCCGCCGGGTGTGGCGTCCGGCCGACTTCCTGCCGCCGCTCGACGAACTCGTGGCTGCCTATCCCGGCCGGATCCTGTCGGTGAAATGCGCGCCTGGTATGGATTTCTCCATCGCGCCGTGGGCGGACGAGGTGGAACTTGTGTCGCTCGACGGCCAAGTCCGCGAGGCTTGCTTGTGGCGAGGGCTTTCGTCCGGCGTCACCCGGCGAGCGACCGTGTTGCGTTCGGACGGTGCACAGTGGACTCTCACTGACGCGGAGCCGGACGACATTCCCGTGCGAGCAGCGGGGGAGTGGCTGGTCGACCCGGACGGCGCGGTCGTACGCGCCGGTCTCGTGCGCCATTACGCAGCGCGGCATGGCTTGTGGCAACTGGACGAACGCATCGCCTACCTCACCGGCGACACGCCGCCGCCCGGGGTGCGTGCTTTCCGAGTGCTGGACCAGTTGCCGTACCGCGAAAAGACGCTCGGGCAGGCGTTGAAGAAGCTCGACGTCGGACGGCTGGAAATCCTCGTCCGCGGCCTCGACGTGGACCCGGACGCCTTGCGTCGCAAGTTGAAACCGCGCGGGCGCGAAGAGTCCACTGTGGTGCTGACGCGGATCGGCCGGTCGCCGGTGGCATTCGTCTGCCGGGCCGAACGCATCCCATCGGAGGGTTTTCAAGCCGGGGAGCGCGGCGTAAGTTCTGCGGGTTGAACCGGCCAACATCGGCCAGGTGAAGAACGACGTCAAGGCGTACTACGGCGACCAGTTCAGCGACCTCGAAGGCGGCTACGCGGATCACCCGGTGAAGCTGCCGAACCCGATGTACTACCTGCCCTGATCTCGTGCCGGAGTCAGCCCGGGTCCCGCGCCGGGCCCGGGCTGCTCCGTATTCGTCAGCCGGAGTACCCGGCGAAGATCTTCGAGAACTCGTACGGCTGCTGGGAAACGTCGGTGCACCGGTAAAGCGGTCCGCTGCACGCGTTCGCGTCGCGGCCGAGTTCCCAGAACGACAGCATTCCCAGGTGGACACTCTGCGCGAAACTCACCACGGCGCTGGCGTCCTTCTGGTAGAAGATTTCGTTCTGCGAATCGTTGACGCCCAGCATCGGCGTGAGCCCGACCTTGCGCCAAGCGTCCGCATCGGACAGTCCGAGAGCCGATTTCAGTTGCGCCTGCGTGGATTGCGCCGCCTGGATCGCCTTGGCCCCCTGATCGCCGGAGCCCTGGTAGTAGTCCATCGCCATGACGTTCACCAGGTCGAGGTCGACGCCCGCGTCCCGCGCCGAGGTCACGACGTTCAGGCCGTCAGACGTGAGGCCGGTGGGAAGCACCGGCAGCGTCAGGGAGATCTTGAGTCCGGGATTGTCGTCCTGCACCTTTTTCAGTGCCTGCGAACGAAGTGCGATCGAAGCGGGGTCGGCGACCGCCGAGCCCTCGATGTCGACGTCGATGTACTTGAGGTGGTAGGCGTTGATCACCGCTTCGTACTCGCCGGCCAGCGAAGTGACGTCGCTGCACGCCTGTGCGAGCTCGACGCCGGACGCGCCGCCGAAGGAAACCTTGACGTCGCCGCCAGCCGCGCGGATCTTCGCGATTTCATCGGACTGCCAGCCCTGGCGGGGGTCGTAAGCAGCGAACCAGCTGGCCTTGCACGCAGCTCCGGTGACGAAGCCGAGGGTGAAACTCTTGATGCCGCTCTGCTCGGACATCGACGACAACACGGGCGACGGCCACGCGCCCATGTCCACATAGGGCGCGAGCGCGATCGACGAGCCGCTTGCCGCCGCGGTGCCCTGCGGCATCGCGAGTCCGGCGACGGCCAGCAGCCCGCCGAGCGCGGCGGCCAGTTTCCGGGGTGAGGACAGACGCATGGGTGGAACCTCCACGGTGAGGACCGAGGGGCGGTGAACCCCTGTCCAAATGGTATAGACCAATAACTCCGTGGTCGCCATACGCCATTAGTAGGCCGATCCGTCCCGCTGACCGGGATTTAGCGTTTCGCGGCGAGCCGGTACCGCAGGTCGACCGCGAGTGCCGGATCCCCGTCGTGCACCCGGTCCCACCGAACCGGCTTCCCGCCCGGATTGTCGAACAGCCGGACCCCGGAGCCGAGCATCACCGGCATGAGGTGCACGACGAACTCGTCGACAATCCCCAGCTCAACGCACTGCCGCGCGATATCCTGGCTGTGCAGCTCAAGATCCTTCCCGGCCGCCGCCGCGAGCCCGATCTCGACCGCTTCCCGGACGTCGCAGTCGAGAAATGTGACCCCGTCCTCCGGCTGGGCGTCCTCGGGATGATGAGTGAGCACAAAAACCGGGCCGCTCCACGCTCCGCCGTACGGCTGCCTGGCGACCTTCCCGGGCGCGCGTGCGGCAAGTGCGTCAAACCCGCTCCGCCCGCCCAAAATCGCCCCGACCCGCGCGATGGATTCCTCGTGCACTCCCGGCGTGACGTGCACGCCCGACATCCAGTCCATCGCATGCCCGTCCGCGGCGACGAACCCGTCCAGCGACATCGCGACGTGCCACAACACCTTGCCCATGAGCCCTCCTCGTTCGCTTGATACGAGGTAGACCGGCGGAGTCGCGAAAACTCATCGGTCCGCAGGCGTCAGGTTCTCCGCACAGGTGCTCAACAGCCCAGCCAGCCGCCGCCGCTCGGGCTCCGACATCCCGGCCAGCATGCGCTCCTCAACCTCGCCGACCGCCCGATGCGCCTCGCTCAACCGAGCCTCACCGGACGCCGTGAGCCGCACCGGCCGCGCCCGCCCCGTCGGCGCTACCTCCGCAACCGCGACCAGTCCAGCCGTCTTCAGCCCGGTCAACACGTCTCGCAACGACTGCCGCGTCACAAAACACTGCCGCGCCAACTCGGCCGACGACGCCCCCGGGTTCTCCGCGAGGGCCACCAGCACCGCGTACTGCGCCATCGACAACCCGATCGGACGCAACAACTCGTCGGACGCCTGGCGGAACGCCTGCTGCACCCGCTTGACGAGATACCCCGGCCGACGCGTCGTCTCTTGACCCATGACAGGAGCCTTACACACAAGGCCCTTGTCCGCGAACATTCACGCGAGCACCGACTGCACCCGCGTGGTGAACTACGTCCAGTGGTCCAGCGTCGAGGCCTTCGAATCCATGCTCGCCGACCCGCAATGCCGAGAACACCTGTCCGCCGCCGCGGCCTTGGCCGAGCACGACCCGCACCTGTACACGGTGGAGTCTGTGCACCACGCCTGACCTGGTGGTCAGCCGACCGCCAGCGCGGTGACCCCGGAGACGTAGCGTCCGCCCTTCACGTCGCCCAGTGGCACCAAACGAGGCGCCGTAAGCGGTTTCCCGTCCTCCACGGTGGACAGCAGCAGCGGTCGCCCGCCCGTCCGCGCCTCGGCGAGCGTTACTGCCGCGCCGTAGCCGTCCGCTCCCACCGCGACCACCGGAGTGTCCGACTTCGGAAACACGCACGCCAGCGCGAGCACGAGCGCTAGCGGCGGCCCGGACTCCTGGTGGGTCTGCGTCCCTGCGTCGGAGCCGAACCGCGCGGTCACCGTCTGCCGTGGCAGCTTCGCCAGAAACGAGGGCGGCAGCGTCACCGAACGGCCGTGCGCGGTGATCCGCACCGGTTGTGCGGCAGGCTGTGCGGCGGAAACCGCGACGGAAACACTTCGCACGTCCCGAATCGTCCGCGACCCGTCGCGGTCGCCCGGCACGGTCAGGTCGACACCGCGCCGCCCGCCCCGGAAGACCGCTGGATGATTGCCGAACGACGGACTCAGCTCGGCGAGCGCGAACGTCACGGCCCGATGACCCGCCCCGTAAACTCGCACCGTTACCCGCAACGCGGTGTTCTTCCCGGGCGGCAACACAGGAGCCGCGTCGTTCACGACCTGGTCAAGCCGTGCCCCGTCCAGTTGCGCGGCGGTCCGGTCCCCGGGCTTCGCGACAGTCCCGCCGACCTCGACCCCGGGGGCGGCCTCCGCGACTCCAGCGGTTCCGATGAGGAAGCCGACCATCGCGAGAGCGAGCATGGTCCTGCGCATCCGCGTCTCCTCTGCTGCGATTGCTCCGCGGTTGCGGAGCAGGAGGGAGACTTTAGCCGCTTTTTCGGCTCCCAGGCAGAGGGCTTCTCACCCTTGCGCGTCTGCTCGCAGCTGACGGTCCGGACCGTTTCGAAACCTTCGCGCGAGACGGCTGCGCCCCGCTGCTGGCTCAACCAGCGGCGAACCCCAGCCCGGCCGAGTCGTCCCGACCAAGCTGGGGTCGTCGCGCCGTCACTTCTTCCGGGCCACCAGCACCGTGTCCCGCACGGACCTCTCCGCCGCCGTCCGCTCCCGGACCTCTGCGGCCACCGAAGCCCACGACTGGTCCAACGTCTCCGCCACTTCCTCAGCCGTGAACATCATGTCCGGCATGTGCGGCCGCCCGGCGTGGTGATCTGCGGGGTCGTGGCCCACCACCAGCAGCGTCCCGCCCGGTGCCACCGCGTCCGCGAGCCGCGCGAACGCCACCTTCCGGGCCGCCGACGGCACGTGCAGGAAATGCGTCGTCACCAGATCGAACTTCGATTCCGGCACCCATTCGGCCAAGTCCGCGGCGACCCAGGCGATGCGGTCCGCGACCCCGAGTTTCCCTGCCTGCGCGCGCCCTCGTTCGATGGCGGTCGTGGAGAAGTCGACCGCCGTCACGCGCCAGCCCTGCTGCGCGAGCCATATCGCGTCGCCGCCCTCGCCGCAGCCCGCGTCCAGCGCGTGGCCCGGTTCGAGGTCGCGAGCCTCGGTCACGAGCTGATCGTTCGGCCGCCCGCTCCACATCTCGTCCTGCGAGCGATACCGCTCCTCCCAGGAGGCACGGTCGAACGGTGGCGCGTCCGCGTGGTTGGCCCGCGCGACCTCCCGCTCCATCTCGTGCGAGAACGGCATTTCCCGCAGCCGCACGGCTTCCTCGGCCTCCTCCTCGACCAGCTCGCCGTTGATCGCCGCCCCTGCCATCAACCCCGCGGCGGCCGAAACCACGACCTGCGCCCGCATGTCCGTGACGTTCCCCGCCACCCACAAGCCGGGCACGGACGTCCGTCCGGTCGCGTCCGCGGGAACCCGCGTCCCGATCACGAACCCGTTGAACTCCACCGGTTCCGGCTCGATCCCGAGCGGCGCGAGAAAGTCCGCCCGCGTCTTGGCCGGCGCCGCGACCGCCAGCGCCTCGCGCGCGACGACCTCGCCCGATTCGAGCCGGACCCCGGTCAGCTGGTCGTCCTCGGCCTCGACCGCGGCGACCACGCCGTCCACGATCCGGACCCCGCGGGCCAGCAGCGGAGTCTCGTCGAAATCGCCGTGGGTGTGCCGGAAAACGACCACGTCGTCGGTCAGCTGCCGCCACATCAACGCCTGATGCACGGTCAGCGGACCGCTCGACAGCACGCCGACCGCCCGGTCGCGCACCTCCCAGCCGTGGCAGTACGGGCAGTGCAGGACGTCCCGCCCCCAGCGCGCCGCCAGCCCGGCGACGTCGGGCAGTTCGTCCACGAGACCGGTCGCGACCAGCACCCGCCGCGCGTGCGTGCGCCGCCCGTCGGCCAGCGAGATCTCGAACCCGTTGTCTCCCTTGGCAATCGACGTCACCGTCTGCGCGACGACCTCGCCGCCGTATCCGGCGAGCTCGGCGCGGCCGAGCGAGAGGAGTTCGGCAGGCGGTGTGCTTTCGCGGCCGAGGTAGTTGTGCACGTGCCCGGCCGGCGCGTTGCGCGGTTCGCCGGAATCCACGACCAGCACCGACCGCCGGGACCGCGCGAGCGCCACCGCTCCGCTCAGCCCGGCCGCACCGCCGCCGACCACCACCACGTCGTACTTCTCGTCCACTGGATCCTCCTGTAGTCCCCGTGCCTTCGGACTATCCGGAGAACGCGCCGACTTGACAAAGTTCTTTGCCGAAGTGGCAAATTGAGCGGCATGAGCGAAGACGATCAGGACCTCGGCGAGATCCTGCACTCGGTCGGCCCGAGGCTGCGCGCCCTGCGCAAGCAGCGCAACGCGACGCTGACCGGTCTCTCGGAAACGACCGGGATCTCGGTGAGCACCCTGTCGCGGCTCGAAGCCGGGCAGCGCAAACCCACCCTGGAACTGCTGCTCGCGCTGGCCCGCGCCTACCAGGTCCCGCTGGACGAACTGGTCGGCGCGCCCCCGACCGGCGATCCGCGCCTGCACCCGAAACCGTTCGTCCGGCACGGCCGGACCTATGTGCCGCTCACCCGGCGTCCGGGCGGCCTGCGCGCCTACAAGATGATCCTGCCGCCGGAGCGTTCCGCCGAACCCCCGGACCAGCGGGTCCACGAGGGGTACGAGTGGATGTACGTCCTGTCCGGACAGTTGCGCCTGATGCTCGGCGAGCACGACGTAACCCTCCGGCCGGGCGAGGTCGCCGAGTTCGACACCCACGTTCCGCACTGGTTCGGCAACGCCGGCGACCAGGTCTGCGAGGTCCTGGCGCTTTTCGGTCCGCAAGGCGAGCGCTTCCACGTCCGAGCCCGGCCTGCCTCTTGACGCATACCCATATCGGCATATGATTGCCGCATGGCACGGGCAGCGACCACCGCGGACGTCTTCAACGCCGTCGCCGAACCACGGCGCCGGGAAATCCTGGACGTCCTCGCCGAGGGCGAACGGCCGGTGAACGACCTCGTCCGTCTGCTGGGCCTGGGGCAACCGCAGGTGTCGAAACATCTGCGAGTGCTGCGCGAGGTCGGCGCGGTCGAGGTGCGGGACGAGGGCAGGCAACGCCTGTACCGGCTGAACGGCCGCGCCCTCAAACCGATCCACGACTGGGTGCGCCGGTACGAACGTTCCTGGGAGGAACGGTTCGCCTCGCTGGACGCCGTGCTGGAAGAAATGGGTTCGACCGAGGAGGAAGACCATGACGGACACGACGACCGGCACGGCGAAGGTGACGCTGCCCGCTGACGACCAGATCCTGATCACCCGGGATTTCGCCGCCCCGCGGCAGCACGTCTACCGCGCCTGGACCACGCCGGACCTGGTGAAGCGCTGGTGGGCGGGCAAGCGGGGCACGGTGACGTCGGTGGACATCGACCTCCGCGTCGGCGGCCAATGGCGCTACGTGATGATCGCGAACGGCGATTTCGAGGTCGCTTTCCACGGTGAGTATCGAGAGATAACGCCCAACGAACGCCTGGTCCACACCGAGGTCTACGAAACCCCAGGTGCCTCGGACGTCGGCGCACCCGTGGTCACGGTGACGTTCGCCGAATCGGGCGACCGCACCAGAGTGACCATGCTGACCGAAACGCACAGCAAGGAACTCCGCGACGCCATCCTGGAATCCGGCATGGAGGGCGGCATGCAGGAGTCGATGGACGCACTGGAGGAAGTCGCGGTCTCGTTGGAGTGAACGGTCCCGGGGCGGCGGCCCGGTCTTCCCCTGCCCGGGCCGCCCGCACCAGCGCGGGCTGTCCCGAGTCAGCCGTACGAGTAAAAGCCCTCGCCGGTCTTGATGCCCAGTTTCCCCGCCTCGACGTAGCTGCGCAGCAGCTCCCGGGGTCCGGTCGGCAGGTGCGGATTCTCGTCCGCGTAATGGTTTTCGATGTCCAGTACGACGTCCAGGCCGACCTGATCCATCATCTGGAACGGCCCGTACGGCAGATGCCAGTTGATCTTGAACATCCCGTCCACGTCCTCCGGCCGGGCGACGCCCTCCGCGACGACGGCCAGCGATTCCCGTTTGATCGCCGCCCACACGCGGTTGAAAATGAAGCCGACGCTTTCCTTCCGCGCCTCGAACGGATGAATGCCGAACTCCGGCAGCACGCCGAGCAGGGTGTCGAGCACGGTACGGCCGGTTTCGCCGTCGGACATGAGGTCGACCGCGTTCGCCGTCGGCGGCATGTAGAAGTGGATGTTGCACAGCCGCGATTTGTCGCGCACCTTCTCGGCCATCATCCGCGACGGATACGACGACGAGTTCGTGGCGAAGATGGTGTCGGCGGGCGCGGCTTTGTCGATGTCGCCCCACAGCGGGATTTTGATGTCGAGCCGCTCGGGCACCGCCTCCACGACGAGCCACGCGTCGCGCAGCGCTTCCTCGATCGACGTCGCGTCCTCCACCCGGCCGATCTCGCCGCTGCCGCGTTTTTCGATCAGGACGGGCAACGTCTCCGCCACGTACTTTGCCGCCGCGTCGACCTGTTCGGAGCTCGGGTCGCTGATCCGCACAGTCCCGCCGCGGGAGGCGAACATCAGCGCGATGCGCCTGCCCAACGTTCCGGCACCGAACACGGTGACCGGCCGGTCGCGGATCTGGTCGAATGTGTACGCGTACGGCATGGCGGGCTCACCCTTTCGATCTCGCGCCAAGAAGACCATCCGGCCTCGTCCGTCGCAATTCCGCGTCCACCGCCGGGGGACTGGCCGTGTAAAATGCGACGTCGTCGAGGTTCGCGAGGTTCGCCGTCTCTGTTACGGCTTCGCCCGTCGCACCGGCGGAATCTTGGCCGACTTCCGCGTTCCGACTGTCACTCCGAACTTCTGGCAAGCTGTCATCGAGTATCCCGACCGCAGGCTCTCGGTCGTCGCTGCCAACGACGTGCCGGTGGTCGCGCTCGCCCGTCCTCGCGCGTTCGCCTTCGCGCCAGCACGCGAGTAGGGGTCGCTGAAGTTCGCCGACGAACCGGAACTGGCCGCCGTGCTGGCGGAAACGGGTCAGTTCTAGGTGCTCACCCCCGCCGACCTCGAGCGTTCCTTTGTCGCCGAAAACTGGCCACACCGCACTCGGTCCGACGTCGCCTACTGGAAGTCGGCGACGCTCGGCGAAGCCCTGTTCAATTACTGGGACTGACCTCCCGAAGCCCGGACAGCGGAAAGGTGCCGCCGCCGGACACCGTGACAGAGCCGGAGAACGCGTCGCCGTCGA
Source organism: Amycolatopsis echigonensis (assembly GCF_014174495.1). Lineage (GTDB taxonomy): Bacteria > Actinomycetota > Actinomycetes > Mycobacteriales > Pseudonocardiaceae > Amycolatopsis > Amycolatopsis echigonensis. Next base: position 36,425 of record NZ_JACJHR010000045.1, on the reverse strand, counting down.
CCGTGGCGGTCACGCTCACCTCGAAGCGCACTGGATCGGTGACCAGCGCCGTGAAAGCGATCTCCTGGCCGTCGACGGTTCCCGACACGATGGGGACTGTGACCTTCAGCTGAGTGTCGAAGATGGACCCGGACACCTGAGTGCCGTCGGTGGCGAGGTCGAGGAGCAGATCTTTGCTTCCCGTGGGATGGGTGAACGTGACTTTCCAGCTTCCGTCCGGACCGGTTTTCCCGCTGGCGTGCCGAACCTGCTGGTCCGGGCGAGCGACTGGCACCGGTGGTTCGCCGAGGGCCGGTTGCCCGGGTTTCACCGGAACGCCCGCGGAATTCAGGAATCCCGCCATCATCCGGTAATAGCCGACGAGGAACAGGATCTCGATGATCTCGGCATGATCGCGAGTCGCGGCGAGAGCTGCCCAGGTTTCGTCGGACACAAAGGCATTCGCGCACAGTTCGTCGACGGCGCGCAGCGCCGCGTCGTCCTCGGGCGGCCAAGTGGCGTCCGGGTCGGAGAGAGCCGTGATCTCCGCTTCGGTCGCGCCACCGCCAAGCGCGGCGGGCGCGTGGTTCGCCCATTCGTACGGAGCGTCGCACCGGAGCGCGACGCGCAGGATCGCCAGCTCGCGGATCCGCGGACGCAGTTTTCCTTGACTCATCAGGTAACTGCCCAACGCGCCGGACGCCCGCAGCACCTCCGGTGCGCGGGCGAGAACCTGGATCACAGTGTCCGCGCCGAGTTTCGCCAGCTTCTGCTGCTCGGGATCCATCTCGTCGAGTTCGAGGGGAGGGATACGGGGAATCGTCGCGTGCGGCATGTCAGTTTCCTTCCGCGGGCAGGCGATCGAGCGCCGCCCGCGCGTCGTCGAGGCTGAGCAGTGGGTGCGAGTAGATGTCGATCAGCGCGCGGGCGAGCATGGTGTCGCCCGCCGGGCTGAGGATGTCGACGCCGGCCGCCCGGGAAATGTGTTGGTGCAGCACAGTGATCGACAACGCCATCGCGGTGCCGATCGCGGCGCGGACCTTGGGCTCGACCGTCGGCGGATCCGTCCGTTGCCGATCAGCGGCGACGAGCTGGCGCGTGCCGAGTTCGACCATTTCGTCGAACAACGGCGCGACCCCGCCGTCGACCAGCGCACGGACGAGGTAGTCCCGGTACGGCCCGACAGCGATTCGCGCTGCCGCGACGGGGTTCGCGGTGACGCTGGCCGACAGGTCGTCCGGCACCTGGTCGTTGAGCTGGCGGAGGAGCTTGATCAGGTGCGCGTCGCACGCCTCGCGGAGTGCCTGTTTGGACCCGAAGTGGTGCCGCACCAATCCCAGGGACACCCCGGCTTCCACCGCAATGCCCCGGATCGTGGCGCGCTCGAAGCCGTGCTCGCCGAAATGCCGCATCGCCGCGTCGCGGATGCGGGCGCGTGCGGTCAGGTCCTCGGGGTCGGTCATGCCGTCGTCGCTATACGCATGAACAGCATGCTATACGCTTGTATAGTCGCCGCGCCAGGGCGAAACCGTGCAGGAACGTCGTTGTCCCCGCGCGGATGCTGGTTCAGAACTGCTTTTCGCCGCCGTCGACGTAGATGTTCGCGCCGAGAATAAAGCTGCTCTGCTCCGACGCGAGGAACAGCACGGCGTCGGCGACCTCTCGCGGCGTTCCCATCCGGCCGAGCGGAACGCGCGCCGCGAAACTCGCCCGGGCCGCGTCGACCTTGTCCGCGGCGAGCGACTTTTCGAGCACTGGCGTGTCGATGGAGCCGGGCGAAACCACGTTGACCCGGATGCCGCGGTCCTTCAGTTCATTGGCCCACGTCCGGGCGTAGGACCGGACGGCGGCCTTGGACGCCGAGTACGCCCCGAACGACTCGAGGCCGTCGTCCGCGCGCACCGACGAGTTCAGGATCACCGACGCGCCTTTGTTGAGCAGCGGCAACGCTTTCTGCACGGTGAAGAGCGTGCCGCGAACGTTGGTGTCGAAGATCTGGTCGAAGTGCTCTGCGGTGGTCTCTTCGAGGGTTGCGAAGGATCCCGCCGCCGCGTTGGCGAAAACGATGTCGAGCCCCTTGCCGCGGGCGCGAACCGCGTCATAGAGCCGATCGAGGTCGGCCAGATTGGCGATGTCGCCTGTTATCGCAGTGGCCGCCCCGATGCTCTTCGCGGCGGTGTCCAGCGCGTCCTGATTCCGGCCGGTGATGAAGACGTGCGCGCCCTCGGCGGCGAGCCGTTCGGCGGCGGCCAGGCCGATCCCGCTGCTGCCGCCGGTGACGACCGCTGTCTTGCCCTCGAGCTGTCCCATTGCTGACCTCCGGATAATTCGGTACCGATCGGTACCTAAGGATGACCGTAGCACTTCTGAACCGATCGGTACCGAAGAGGTATGCTGGCACGATGACCAGCCAGGAGAAGGCGCACATCGGCCGGCCGCGCGGATTCGACGCCGACGAGGCGCTGCGGCGCGCCATGCTGGTCTTCTGGCAGCAGGGCTACGAAGGGGCCAGCCTGGCCGACCTGACCGAGGCCATGGGCATCACGAAAACCAGCATGTACGCGGCTTTCGGCAACAAAGAGCAGTTGTTCCGCAAGGCTTTGGCGCTCTACGACGAAGGCCCCGCCTCCTATGGCCCGCGAGCGTGGGCGGAGCCGACCGCCGCCAAGGTGGCCGCCGCGATACTCAACGGGGCCGTCCGAGCGACGACCGACCCGGACTGTCCGGCGGGATGCCTGGGCGTCCAAGGCTCATTGGCGGCTGGCGAACTCGGCCATCCTGCGCGCGAACTGTTGGTCGAGTGGCGCAACGCTGCTCGTCGAGCCCTCGAAGAGCGATTCCAGCGAGCCGTCGACGAGCGCGATTTGCCGCCGGATGCCGATCCGGCGCGGCTGGCCCGCTACATTATGACGGTCGCGTTCGGAATCGCCGTCGAAGCTGCCAGCGGTGCGAGCCGGGAAGAGCTACAGGAAGTCGCCGACGCGGCCATGCACAATTGGCCGCCTGTCTGAGTTTCAGTGACTGCAGTAAAGGTCGACCGCGATGGTCATCCGAGCGCGGAACTCGTCGGGGGTCTCCGCGTCGTGCTTGATCCCGATCGCGGTGCTGATCAGTGTCCCGGCGACGTCGGCAGGGGAGCGGCCGCCGATCGCCTCGACGACGAGCGCACGGAACCGTTTCGGATATTCGACTGGCATGGTGCCGAGCAGGTCGGGGTTCGAGTCGATCAGGGCGTCGATCTCCGCGGCCATCGGCCCGGCGTAGCGGCCGGCCCAGTGGTCGAACGCCTTGATCAACCGCTCGCGAAGCGGTTGCCGTGAATCGGCGAGAGCGAGCCGAGCCGCCTCGATGCTGCTTTCGAGTGAATGCTGCACGGTGGCGCGGAACAGCTCCGGCTTGGACGAGAAGTAGAAGTACAGGCCGGGACGCGAAATGTCCGCCGCCTTCGCGACGTCGTCCATGGACGCCTTGCGATAGCCGTAGCGCGCGAACACCTCCAAGGCCGAGTCCAGTACCTGCGTGCGCCGATCGCTGCCCATAGACACACTATACAAACTTGGTTCAGTGCGTATAGTCGGCAGGGTGCCTCAGCAATCCCTGATCCGTACGGCCTTCGACGCCGCCAGCACCGCTCACGACGTCGTCGCAGGCCTCAATCTCACTGGCGTTCGCGCCGTCGTCACCGGTGCCACGTCCGGCCTAGGCCGCGAAACAGCCCGCGCGCTCGCCTCTGTTGGCGCCGATGTCACCCTGGCCGTACGCAACATCGCTCTCGGCGCGAGCGTCGCCAATGACATCGCCGCATCCACCGGAAACCGCGCCGTCCGCGCCGCACACCTCGAACTGGCCGACCTCGCCACGGTCACCCGCTTCACCGACGGCTGGGACGGCCCGCTGCACCTGCTGATCAACAATGCCGGCGTGATGCGTCCGATCCTGGGTCGCACTCCGCAGGGTTGGGAACTGCAGTTCGCGACCAATCACCTAGGCCATTTCGCGCTGGCGCTGGGCCTGCACGAGGCCCTAGCCGCAGGCGCGAATCAGCGTGGAGCGGCCCGGATCGTCGCGGTGACCTCCGGCGCGCACATGTACTCACCCGTTGTCTTCGATGACATCCACTTTACCCGGCGCGCCTACGACCCCCAATTGGCTTACGGGCAGTCGAAAACGGCCAACTCGCTGTTCGCCGTGGAAGCGACTCGCCGCTGGGCAGCCGACGGAATCGTCGCCAACGCGGTGAACCCCGGCGGAGTTTCCACTGGCCTGCAACGGGATTTCACCCAAGACATGAAGGATCACCTAGCCCGGCTCGAAGCCGCCGGAGTCTTCGCGTACAAGACCATCGGGCAAGGCGCGGCCACCACTCTCGTCGCCGCGACCGCCCCGGAATTCGCCCATAACGGTGGTCATTACCTGGACGACGGCAACGAAGCCGCGACAGTTCCCGACGATGTCGACTTGGCAGGCAACAGCCACGCCGTCAAACGCTGGGCGCGCGACGGCGCGGCCGCGCGGCAACTGTGGGAGCTGTCCCTCGACCTCGTCCGCCAACCCTGAGCAGGTCCACTCCCCAACACAGCCAACGCAAAGCAGCTTGCCGCCGCTGACCAACCCGGGCGATCACGATCACTCACGCCCTCGCCCCTGAACGGCGAAAGCGCCGCCCCGACTCGGGATCCATCCGGGAGCACCCACAGTCCTGAGCGGAAGCTGCGGCACAGATCACGCCGTCGGCCGGCCCGCCCCCGCGTAATCGTCGCCAGGCTTCCGATACGGATGAACCTGCACCGCCTGCCCAGTCTGCGGCGCGTCGATCATCTGCTGGTTTCCGATGTAAATCCCCACGTGGTGGATCGTCGAAGCGGGCTCCCCGTAGAAGATCAAATCGCCCAATTGGGGTTCGCTCACATGGGCAACGCTGCGGAATTGCGTGTCCGCCGTGCGCATCAGCTTGATGTCAGCGCTCGCGTAAGCCGCGGTCGTCAGACCGGAACAGTCGAACCCAGGGTCGGCATCGCGAGTGCCGTTGCCGCCCCAGACGTACGGCAGTCCAATTTGGTCAATCGCGAAGTCGACCGCCGTGAGCACCGCGGGGTTGGGCGGCTGATCGCTCTGGCCGACCGTGCCGTAAACGTTGGTCGTCGCCAACGTCCGATGCAGAACGACCGGTGCCGGCTCCAGCGTGGCGACCCCGTTCCACCAGTCCGTCGCCAGATCGCGGCCATTCGCGCAGAGCGCGCGCCCGGCCGTGAGCGCCGAGTCATCGATGTTCTGAATGTCAGGCTTACCGCCGGACGCACTGCGCTGCCACTTGCTCCACACCGCGGGGGAGAGCTGCAACGGCCCCGCCGCTCCCGGCGTCGACACGGGCCGGTGATAGAAGTCGAAAACCTCCACCGTGCCAAGCGGTTTCGCGAGCGTCCCGTTTTCCCCGACTCGATTACCCTGTGCCCGCCCATGGTCGCTGGCGATCTTCCCGATCGCAGCGAGAGTGATCCAGGACAGGTGACAGCCGGGCTGTTCCTTGCCGAGCGTGACGGTCGCCTGCGCGTACCCGTTCATCGCCCGCAACGGAATGTCAAGCCACTGACTGGTCCGCGACGCCCAAGCGCCGAACTCCCCAGCCCGCGGCACCCCAGGCTGAGTCGGCACCACCGACGCCGGCGCGGCCGTCTTCGAGGTACCCGGCACCAATGACGACGTCGCCGCCACGTTCCCGGAATTCGCGTCCCCGGCACCGCCACCCGGCAAAACCTGCACCGCGACGACCAACGCCGCAACGACCACCACAGCCGCCGCCAACGCCACCACAACCCGCCGATTCCGCGCGAGAAAACCCTGCCCCGCAGAACCCTCTCGCCCCGACGGCTGGAGCTCGTCGCCATCTAACGGCGACTCGCTGGTCAACGCGGCCGCGCCTCCATCCCGCAACGACTCATCAGCCACCCCGGAAGTTTCGCCACTCAGCGGCGACACCCTGGTGGGCTCGAGTGTCTCGCCATTCGATGGCGAAACACCAGACGAGGTCGCACCACCATTCACCGGCGAGACATCGCCCGGCTCGGACGCGTCGCCGTTCAACGGCGAAACGCTGGCCAAGTCTGCTGCGTCGCCACTCAGCGGCGACGTGCTGGTCAACTCGGGCGAGTCTCCACCCCGCGACGACTCATCGGCCCGCCCGGAGGTTTCGCCACTCAGCGGCGACACCCCGGTCGACCCAGGATTTTCGCCGCCCGCCGACGACGATTCACCGACAGACGCATCACCCAAGTCGGCCGATCCGCCGCCCGCCGACGTCTCCTCGCTCGCGGACAGATCATCGAAGCGAGCCGTTTCGCCGCTCATCGGCGACGCTCCACTCGCGAAAGGTTCGCCCGAGTTGACCGGTTCGCCGCTCCCCGCCGATGCGCCGTCCACGGACGGATCACCGGAGCGAGCCGATTCGCCGCTCATCGGCGACGCGCTGCCGGCGGACGGCTCACCGGAGCTGACAGATTCGCCGCTCGTCGATGACGCGCTGCCAGCAGACGGCTCACCGGAGCTGATCGATTCGCCATTCACCGGCAACGAACCCGTCTCCCGAGGCTCCTCGCCGCCCACGTCCGCTCCCGCACCAGGCGTGACCTGCGATTCGCCATCCAGCGGCGATCGCCCAGCCCCGTCCATCACCGGCCCCCGGCGAGTCTGGACAACACGAACTCGCGCAGCACGTCCAGCTCCGTGTCGACCCCCACCTCGATCGGCCGCCCCGTCGACCTGTTCGGGACCGCCCTCCGGTCGACGATCGTCATGCCGCGGGTCGGGCCGTGGCCGGAGTCGATGTCGACCGGGTAGGTCTCCGTGCGCAAGATGCCTGGGCGGATCGCTTCGGCGACGGCCACCGCGTCGTGCATGACGATCCCTTCATAGCCGAGCACCTGACGGTAGTGCGCGAGGTAGTCCGGAGTGAACGAGTTCAGCGCCTGCCCGATCGGTCCGGACGCGGCGAGTTTCGCCAGCCACGTGCTGTCGACCGCGCACCGGTGAGTGAGGTCGAGGGGGACCATCACGCACGGGACGTCATCCTCGGCGATCACGCGCCGCGCCGCGTCCGGGTCGGCCCAGATGTTGAATTCGGAGACGGCGGTCGAGTTGCCGAGGGTGATCGCGCCGCCCATCAGGACGATGCGCGCGATCTTCGAACGCACGCCGGGGTGGGCCGCGAGCAGGGCGGCGATGTTCGTGAGCGGACCGATCGGCGCGATGGTCACCGGCTCGTCCGAGGCTTCGAGCAGCGAGACCATCAGGCTGACCGCGTCGGAATCCTCGAGCGGGCGGGTGGCGTCGGGCAGCGAAGCGGCGTGCCCGGAAAGCCCGTCGGAGCCGTGAACGGTGCTCAACCGGTGCAGTTCGCGAGCGAGGAGCGGCCGCGAGGCGCCTGCGGCGACCGGCACGTCCGGGCGGTCGCACAACTGCAGCAGCCGGCGCGCGTTAGAGGTCGTCGTGGTCAGCGGCACGTTGCCGAAGACGGTTGTCACGGCCAGCAGGTCGACGTCCGCCGACCTCGCGGCCAGTGCGATCGCGAAAGCATCATCGACTCCGGGGTCGGTGTCGATGATCAGCTTGGTCCCCATCCTGCTCCCCTTGCGTGTGGCCGGCCGTCGTCCACAGGTTACGGTCAAGGGCATGACGTCGATGTGGGGTGCGCCCGCGTTGTCGCGCGTGCGCGCCTGGCGGCGGGCCCGGCGGGACCCGCACCAGGCGAAGTTCCTGACGGCCGACTCGCTGCGCTGGGTACTGCGCAATCGCGCGTACACGCCTTGGTATCTCGTGCGGTACTACCGGCTGCTCAAATTCCGCATCGCGAACCCGCACATCATCCTGCGCGGCATGCTGTTCCTCGGCAAGAACGTCGAGATCCACTGCCGTCCCGGTTACGGCCGGATGGAGATCGGCCGCTGGGTGCACATCGGCGACGGCAACGCCATCCGCTGTCACGAGGGGTCCCTTCGCATCGGCGACAAGTCGGTGTTCGGGCGGCAGAACGTGATCAACTGCTACCTCGACATCGAGCTCGGCGCCGCGACGCTTGTCGCCGACTGGGTGTACATCTGCGACTTCGACCACGTGACCGCGGACATCCACGTGCCGATCAAGGACCAGGGCATCGTCAAGTCGCCGGTCCGGATCGGCCCGGACACGTGGCTCGGCACGAAGGTCAGCGTCCTCAAGGGCACGCGCGTCGGCCGCGGCAGCGTGCTCGGCGCGCATGCGGTGGTCCGCGGTGACATCCCGGACTACTCGATCGCGGTCGGTTCACCGGCCCGCGTGGTCCGCAACCGCGAGGACGATTACGCCGCGGATGCGGCCCGGCGCGAGGCTGTCGCCGACATGGCGCGCAAGGCGAACAAGGCACTGCAGAAAACGCTCGGCGACAGCTGACGTCCGCGCGGCCGCACGTTGAGTTCGGCGGCGAAAATGACCTGACAGCGCCGATAACCTCGCCTCATGAGCGAAGCCCTCCATCGGCACGTCGCCGCCTTCAACAATCGTGACCTTCAAGCCCTCCTCGACGGCTTCACCGAGGACGCGGTCTGGATCACCGGCAACAGCGTCGCGCGCGGACGCGACGAACTGACCGAGCTGTTCAGCGGTGCCATGGAACAACTTCTCCCGACGCTGACGGTCGAGAACATTCTGGCGGACGGTGACCAGGTTGCCGCCCAATTGACCGAGCGGCTCACCCACAACGGCGAGGAGCACGTTTTCGCCATCGCCGGCTTCTATCAGCTGGCCGGAGACCGCATCAAGTCGGCGAAGATCTACCGCGAGGGAAGCGCCGAACTCGGCTGAGCGGCTGTTGCCGTTTTTTGGCGAATCGCGCTGACCTGCGGAAACGACCCCTTGCAGGGCTCGGTGAGCCGGTCCTCGGCAGGGATCGAACCGTCTGAACACTTCACTCGACGCCGCAGTCAGACGGTTCCGGCAGCGCCTTTGCCACTGCGTGGTCGGCCAACGGGCAAATCCCGCCAAGCCGCAGCCGCGCAGGTGCTCAACCGTCTTGCCGAGGCAGGCCAGACCAGGGACACCTCAGAGCAGGAAGTGGAACAACGGACTCCCCGGCTCCACCTGCTCCACCTGCAGCGGGCTCTTCTCCAGTCGTGCCAACAGCCCCGGCAGATCCGCGCGCCGCGGGATCTCGACGCCGATCAGCGCCGGACCGATCTCCCGGTTGTTGCGCTTCACGTACTCGAACCGCGTGATGTCGTCCTCTGGCCCGAGGATTTCGTCAAGGAACCGCCTGAGCGCACCAGGTTCCTGCGGGAAGCTGACGAGGAAGTAGTGCTTCAACCCCTCGTGCATCAGCGAGCGTTCGAGGATCTCGCTGTACCGGCTGACGTCGTTGTTGCCGCCGGACACGATGCACACCACGGTCTGCCCAGGCTCGACCTGCACGCTCGCCCCGAGCGAAGCGGCCGCGAGCGCACCCGCGGGTTCAGCGATGATGCCGTCCGATTGGTACATCGACAGCATCTCCGTGCACACCGCGCCCTCGGCGATGGAGGTCAGCTCCGCGCCGCTGTCCCGGATCAACGGGAACGTGACCTGACCGGCCTCACGCACCGCGGCGCCGTCCACGAACGGGTCCACCGCGTCGATCCGCACCGGTTCACCCGCTTCGAGAGCCGCTGCCATGCACATCGCGCCCGCCGGTTCGACGCCGACGACCCGGATGTCCGGATGCCGCTCGCGAACCCACGTCGCGATCCCGGCCAGCAACCCGCCGCCGCCGACCGGCACCACCAGGACATCCGGCACGAAGCCGAGCTGCGAAACCACTTCAAGCGCGACGGTGCCCTGACCAGCAACAGTGCGGACGTCGTCGAACGCCGGCACGAGCGTCGCTCCAGTGCGGTGGGCGTCGTCTTTAGCCGCGGCGAAGGCATCTTCGTACGTCTCGCCGACAACGATGACCTCGATGTGCGCGCCGCCGAGCGTCGCAATGCGTTCGCGCTTCTGCCGAGGCGTCGTACCCGGCACGTACACGCGACCGTTCGCCCCTAAACGGCGACACGCGTACGCGACGCCTTGGGCGTGGTTGCCAGCGCTCGCGCATACGACACCGCGCGCCCGCGTCTCAACGTCGAGCTGCACGATGAAGTTGTACGCGCCGCGGATCTTGTACGACCGGACCGTCTGCTGATCTTCGCGCTTAAGCCAGACGCGCGCGTCTACGCGGGACGAGAGACGCGCGTTGGGCTCGAGGGGCGTGCGTGTGACCACGCCCGCGAGCCGTTCGGCGGCCTGCTCGACCAGTTCTGCGTTCACCGTGTCGATGTCGTGCACTCGGGTGAATGTACTTCGCACCCGGTGAACACGTCCGGGGCACTCAGGTCACAGGTTGCGTTCACGTCTTCGGGACGGCCGGGTACGGGACGAACGTGCTGGTGTTTTCGTCCACCGTGAGCGGTTTGCCGATTGCCGGGAACGCGCGTTGCGAACAAGCGGGCCGATCGCACACCTTGCAGCCCATGCCGATCGGCGTCGCGGCGGCGGGTTCGTCCAGGTCAAGACCGGTCGAGTAGATCAGGCGACCAGCGTGGCGCAGCTCGCAGCCGAGGCCGACGGTGAACGTCTTGCCCGGGCTGCCGTACCCGCCGATATTGCGCGACACCGTCCGCGCGACCCAGAAGTACCGCTTGCCGTCGGGCAGCGCCGCGATCTGCGTGAGGATCTTGCCCGGCGAGGTGAAGGCCTCGTAGATGTTCCACAACGGGCAGGCACCGCCGACGCGCGAGAAGTGGAAGCCCGCCGCCGACTGGCGTTTCGACATGTTCCCGGCCCGGTCGACCCGCACGAACGAGAACGGCACGCCGCGCTGTTTTGGCCGCTGAAGAGTCGACAGCCGGTGGCACGTGGTCTCGAAGCCGACGCCGAAGTGGTCGCAAAGCCGCTCGATGTCGTACCGGAACTCCTCCGCCGCCGCCAGGAACGGGCCATACGGGAGGATCAGCGCGCCGGCGAAGTAGTTCGCCAGGCCGACGCGCGCGAGCGTCCGCGCGGCTGGGCCGGAAAACGCCCACGAATCGGCGAGTTCGGTGATCAAGTCGTCGTATTCCAGCAACGCGATCTGGGACGCCATCCGGAACGCCTGCTGTCCGACGCGCAGGCTCGGAGCCAGCCGCAACACCCGCGTCGCCGGCTCGTACCGATGCTGTTCACCCGCGGATTCGTTGATGCCCTCGTTCGTCACGTCGACGCCGTAGCGCTGCCACAGCCGTTCCTTGAGCGATCCGAGCACCGAGCCGCGCCGCAGCGGGATCTGCGCGGCCATCTTCTCGGCCCGCTCGTCCAGCTCGGCGACGTAGTTCTCCCGCTCGTAGAAGAAGTCGCGAACCTCCTCGTGCGGCAGCGGCGCGGCGGCGCTCCCGTGCAGGCCGAGCCCGTTTTCGGTGGTCAGCGCGGCCGTGCTCTCGACCGCGTTGCGGTAGCTGCGGTGCAGTTTCACCAGCGCTTGGGCGATGGACGGCAAGTTGCTGGCCAGGTCGTTCAGCTCGCTCGTGGTCGCTTCGATGCCCACGGCCTCGTCGAGCAGGGCTTCTTTCACGTCAGCGACGAGCCGCGAGGTGTCGTTGTTGGCGAAGAACTCGGTGTCGACCCCGAACGCCTGCGTGATCCTCAGCAGGACCGGCACGGTCAGCGGGCGCGAGTTGTGCTCGATCTGATTGAGATAACTGGGTGAGATCTCGAGCACACGGGCGAGGTCCGCCTGGCTCATCGACCGGCTTTCGCGCAGATGCCGCAGCCGCGCTCCGGCGAAAGTTTTGTCCATGGGTGCTCCGTCCGACCGGAAGGTTTCCGGGCCTGAACGATTACGTGAACGATCAAGCCCGCGAATTTTCGCTGCGGTTGCGAACCGCAGATTCGCAACCTTTGCAACATGCTAGGCAACCTTCGCAGAAATTGGCAAATTGGAGCGGTAGACCGGGTTTTCGGGCTCGTGTCAGGGTCGTGACCAGGTAAGGCGAGCAATCGCAAACTTCGCAACACGGGAGAGTCCGATGACCGAGCAGGCCAATCAGCTCGAGCAGGCGGCGGCCGAGCTGGCCGAGCAGTGGAAGACCGACCCCCGCTGGGCGGGTGTCCAGCGGACCTACTCCGCCGCCGACGTGGTGAAGCTTCGCGGTTCTGTCGTCGAAGAGCACACCCTCGCCCGCCGCGGCGCCGAGAAGCTGTGGGAGCTGCTGCACAGCGAGGACTACGTCCACGCGCTGGGCGCCCTCACCGGCAACCAGGCCGTGCAGCAGGTGCGCGCCGGCCTGAAGGCCATCTACCTGTCCGGCTGGCAGGTCGCCGCCGACGCCAACCTCGCCGGCCAGACCTACCCGGACCAGAGCCTCTACCCGGCCAACTCGGTCCCGGCCGTCGTCCGCCGCATCAACAACGCGCTGGGCCGCGCCGACCAGATCAACTGGGCCGAGGGCAACGGCGACATCGACTGGTTCGCCCCGATCGTCGCCGACGCCGAAGCCGGCTTCGGCGGTCCGCTGAACGCGTTCGAGCTGATGAAGGGCATGATCGCGGCCGGCGCCGCGGGCGTGCACTGGGAAGACCAGCTCGCGTCCGAGAAGAAGTGCGGCCACCTCGGCGGCAAGGTCCTCATCCCGACCAAGCAGCACGAGCGCACCCTGAACGCCGCCCGTCTCGCCGCCGACGTGCTGAACGTGCCGACCCTGGTCGTCGCCCGCACCGACGCGCAGGCCGCGACCCTGCTGACCAGCGACGTCGACGAGCGCGACCGCAAGTACCTCACCGGCGGCCGCACCTCCGAGGGCTTCTACGAGGTCAACAACGGCATCGAGCCGTGCATCGACCGCGGCTTGGCCTACGCGCAGTACGCCGACCTGCTGTGGATGGAGACCTCCACGCCGGACCTCGAGGTCGCCCGCAAGTACGCCGAGGCGATCAAGGCGCAGTACCCGGACCAGATGCTGGCCTACAACTGCTCGCCGTCGTTCAACTGGAAGAAGCACCTGGACGACGACACCATCGCGCGGTTCCAGCGCGAACTCGGCGCCATGGGCTACAAGTTCCAGTTCATCACGCTGGCCGGTTTCCACGCGCTGAACTACTCGATGTTCGACCTGGCGCACGGCTACGCCCGCAACGGCATGAGCGCCTACGTCGACCTGCAGGAGCGCGAGTTCGCTTCGGAGGAGCGCGGCTACACCGCGACGAAGCACCAGCGCGAGGTCGGCACCGGCTGGTTCGACCTGGTCTCCACCGCGCTGAACCCGGAGAGCTCGACCACCGCGCTCAAGGGTTCGACCGAAGAAGACCAGTTCCACTGACGCACCCGCGGGCCGGCGATTCCGGTCGCCGGCCCGCCCCTTCCTTTCCCCCTTCGCGGAGGTACGAGATGGCTAGCACGTTGAACACCCGCATCGAGGTCACCGGGCCCGCCGATGGCCGCTTCGCCGAGATCCTCACCCCGGCAGCACTGGACTTCGTAGCCAAACTCGACAACACCTTCGCCGGACGCCGCCGCGAACTGCTCGACGAACGCCGCCGTCGTCGCGAGCGGCTGCAGTCGGGGGAGGAGCAGCTGGACTTCCTGCCCGAGACTCGGTCGATCCGGTCGGACGAGAGCTGGCACATCGCCCCGGTCGCGCCCGGTCTGGAGGACCGGCGCGTCGAGATCACCGGCCCGACCGACCGGAAGATGACGGTCAACGCGCTCAACTCCGGCGCGAAGGTGTGGCTGGCGGACTTCGAGGACGCGACCTCGCCGACCTGGCACAACGTTATCGACGGCCAGCTCAACCTGTTCGACGCCATCCGCCGCAACATCGACTTCACCACCGAGGCCGGCAAGCGCTACACGATCGGCGACGACCCGGCGACGATCGTCGCCCGCCCCCGCGGCTGGCACCTGGTCGAGAAGCACATCCGCATCGACGGCCGCCCGGTTTCGGCGAGCCTCGTGGACTTCGGCCTGTACTTCTTCCACAACGCCCGGCAGCTCCTGGCGCGCGGCAGCGGCCCGTACTTCTACCTGCCGAAGCTGGAAAGCCACCAGGAAGCGCGGCTGTGGAACGACGTGTTCCTGCTGGCGCAGAAGGAGCTCGGCATCCCGCGCGGCACCATCCGTGCGACCGTGCTGATCGAGACGATCACCGCGGCCTTCGAGATGGACGAGATCCTCTACGAACTGCGCGAACACGCGGCCGGCCTGAACGCCGGACGCTGGGACTACATCTTCAGCGTCATCAAGAACTTCTCGGCGCACGGTGCCGACTTCGTGCTGCCGGACCGCGCTCAGGTCACGATGACGGTCCCCTTCATGCGTGCCTACACCGAACTGCTCGTCCGCACCTGCCACCGCCGCGGAGCGCACGCGATCGGCGGGATGGCGGCGTTCATCCCGAGCAAGGACCCGGCCACCAACGAGAACGCGCTGGAGAAGGTCCGCCAGGACAAGGAACGCGAGGCCGGCGACGGTTTCGACGGCTCGTGGGTCGCGCACCCCGGCCTGGTCCCGGTGTGCCGCGAGGTGTTCGACCGCGTCCTCGGCGGCTGGCCGAACCAGCTCGGCAAGCTGCGCGAAGACGTCACGGTCGAAGCTTCGGACTTGCTCGACGTCGCGAGCGCCGGCGGCGAGGTCACCGAAGCGGGCGTGCGAGCGAACATCAACGTCGCCCTCCGCTACATCGACTCCTGGCTGCGCGGCACCGGTGCCGCGGCGATCCACAACCTCATGGAAGACGCCGCGACGGCCGAGATCGCGCGGTGCCAGGTGTGGCAGTGGATCCGCAACGGCACGAAGCTCGAGGACGGCACGGCGCTGACCCGCGAGCTGGCCGTCGAATTCCTGGACGACGAACTGGCGAAGGTCCGCGCGGACCTCGGCCCGTCGGCCCGCCTCGACGACGCTCGCGCGATCTTCGCCGAGACCGCTCTCGGCGAGAAGCTGCCGAGCTTCCTCACGACTGTCGCCTACGCCCGCTACCTGACCGAGCGGTGACAGGCTCCGGTCGCCAGTGACCTGACCACCGGCGACCGGTTACCCCGCACCACATTTTGGGATGGTGTTGGGGGACGGGTCCGGTGGCGGAGGCTCCCCGCCACCGGGCCCGGGTCTTTCCGGACCCGCGCTCTTTCGCCGTTGAGAGGCGAGGGGCGCGGGTTTTCGGTTTCACGGAGTTTCCAGTGCTTCGGGCTTGGGCCTCGCTTGGGTCTCGCCCGCTTCCGCGCTTGCTCGGCCGCTGTTCGTGCCTGTGCGTCCCGCGGAACGGGGCTGCTGTTCGGAGCCGCGCCGCCGTGGTCGCTCAGTGGTAAATCCCTACATGGCCCTAGGGCTCGTTTGCTCCCGCCCTCGCTCGGGCCTTCTGCTCACTGCAGACGATCCCGCCCGCATGAACCGGTCCGGACGTGACCTCCAGGCCCAGTCGCCTGCGAGGCCCGTGCCAAATCCAAGCTAGGTCGACATCGCCCAGCTCTGTCCAGCCGGTGTCCAGATCCTGGCGACACCCAGCCGTCGCACTCCCTCACGATCCCTCCGAGAGCCCGGCTCCTCGCCCTCTCCAACCGGTTGATGCCACGGGCCGCACCACAAACTCTCAGGCCCTCGCCCTGCCCGCACTGCCGTCGCCGCTCAGTGGCGAATACCTGGTCAACGCCCCTTTCTGAGCATCCAGCCCTCTGCTGGCCACCGCAACTCAGTTCCGCGTCAGCCGCTCCAGCACCCCGACGTCCCTCTTGCCTATTTGATTCGACATACATATATTGCACAAGTAACTACCTGGGGGAGCGTCGCCGGCAAGGGTGCCGAGCAGCTTCCGACCTCACTCGCACCCGGAGAAACCATGCACTGGCTTTACCTCGGCATCGCCGTGTTCTTCGAGATCGCCTTCGCGCTCGGAGCCAACGCCACGGACGGGTTCACCAAGCTGTGGCCGTCGGTATTCACGCTGATCATGGCGGCCGGCGGCATCTTCTTTCTCAGCCGCGCTCTGCTGACCCTCGACGTCGGCGTCGGCTACGCGATCTGGACCGGTCTCGGCTCGGTCGGCATCGTGCTGCTGGGCGCGCTGATCTTCAAAGAGAAGCTCAACTGGCGCAAGCTCATCGGCTTCGGCCTGGTGATCTGCGGCATCATCGGCCTCCAGCTGACCGGTGCCTGACCCTCGTCTTCTTGCTCCCGAAAGGATTCCGCCGTGTCCGTTCAGCCCGAAGCAGCACCGGCCATCGCGCCGGGGAAGATGCAGACCACTCGCCGTGCGTGGGGCATTCTTCTCTTCGCCGGAGCCTGCGAAATCGCGTTCGCCGTCAGCACGGATGGCAGCCGCGGCTTCACCAACCTGCCGTGGTCTATCGCCACCGTGATTGCCGCCGCCGCAACGATTTTCACGCTCAGCCTGGCTTTGCGCACCATCGATGTCGGCGTCGGCTATGCGGTCTGGACCGGCATCGGCGCAAGCGGTGCCGCGATCTTCGGCGCGATCATCTTCGGCGAAAGTCTGGGCCCCCTGCGAATCCTGTTCCTGGCAGTGATCATCGCCGGAGTCGTCTGCCTCAAACTCGCCGGTGGGTCAACCGACTCGGCGAAGACCGACGACTGACCGTATCCGGCCCGCGTCCCGCTGAATTCGCCAGCTGGCGGCGAACCTGCCTAGTCCTGGTCGCGGGCACCGTGCTCACGTTTTCGTCAGTACGCTGCACCGGCGCGGCAGCATTGTTTGCGACGAACCGGGAGGCCAGCCAAATGCCCATCGCGACCGTGAACGATCGCCCGATCTTCTTCGCGGACAGCGGGGGAGACGGACCGGCCTTGCTTCTAGGTCACGGCTACTTCCTGGACCACTCGACCTTCTCGCCGCAAGCAGCGATGCTCGCGCCGGAGTGGCGCGTGATCACCTGGGACGCCCGCGGCCACGGGCAAACCCCGGACACCGAACCCGGCACGTCATACACCTACTGGGACCAGGCTCGGGACGCGCTCGGCCTCCTGGATCACCTGGGCGTTGAACGCGCCGTCGCAGGTGGACTCTCCCAAGGCGGCTTCACGGCATTACGGATTGCGTTGCTGGCACCGGAGCGAGTCGCCGGTCTGGTGCTCTGGGACACGGAAGCAACACCGTGCAGTCCAGCCGACAAGGCAGGCTACGGCGACATGTTCGCAGCTCTGCGCGAATACGGCCCCATTGACGACCTGACCGTACCCCTGTCGACGCAACTGCTCGGAGAATCCGACCTCCGCGACGAGTTACGTGCACGATGGCGTGCCGCACCCGCGCTCCCGCTAGGCCCTGCTGCGCACTGCCTGCTCGAGCGAGACGACGTCTCGGGCCGCCTGAATGAAATCACCTGTCCGACGTTGCTGATGTGGGGCGAACACGACGTTTCACTCCCTCGCGACCGCATGGACCTGCTGAGCGAACGCCTCCCGAACGCCAGCGACGTGCACGTAATCCGCGGCGCGGCCCATACGCCGACCCTGACTCATCCAGAGCAGGTCAACCCATTGCTGCGACAGTTCCTGCGGACATTGGCCTGACCGGTTCCGTCAAGCCGTCCAGGTTCTTACGCAACAGAACGTCTCCCCGCAGTGTGATGGCGTGCAGGTCAACGACGGTCCCCGGACAACGAGAGGCTGACGAGGACTCAATTGCATGCACGCACATGTGCTATACAAGAGGTCTCGGCGTCATTTCTCGATGCCGGACAAGGCTTTGCCGGAGAGGTCGTTCGCGTGACCACCACACCTTCCCCTGGCCGCAAGCAGGCAGGGGCGAGACTCACCGCGCTCGGCGCGATGTGGCCCCGCATGATGGCACTTCGCAGCCGCATCGACCACGAGGTCGAACAGGCCCTGCAACGGCAGCTGCACCTCGGCTTCTCGGAATTCGTCGCTCTGATGTCGCTGGCCGATCACCCCGACGGCGAACTCCGCATGCAGGAGCTCGCGGACGCGACGTCACTCAACCAGAGTTCCGCGACCCGCCTGGTCGGCCGGCTCGAACGGACCGGCCTGACAGAACGACGTCTCTGCGAATACGACCGCCGCGGCGTCTACACCGGAATCACCGACGCCGGCCGAGTCATGCTGCGCAACGCTGTTCCAGTCTACGAAGCCGCGTTGGCAAGCGCTTTCGACCGTGTAGCAGCAGACCCCGGCTTCCGCGACCTCATCGCCGCCGTCGACCCTCGCTGACAGTACTCTGACCAGGCATTCGCCGCTGAACGGCGAATCCTAGGAGCCGCTGACCAACGCGTGTCTTACACCTCGAACGCATTGCCAGTAGCGATCTTCGGTCGCCCCAATTCTACCGGCTCACCGACTCGGGCCCGCCGATAAACCTCGACGGTCGCCTCTGCGATCCGGCCCCAATCAAAGTCCGCGCCAAGCCGGGCCTGCGCTGCACGCGCGCGCCGGGTCGCGGCCGGAACGTCGCTCAAGACCGTCGCTACGGCCGACGCGAGGCCAGCGACGTCGCCAGGCTCGAAAGCCAGGCCGGTCTCGCCGTCGATGACAACCTCGCCGAGCCCACCCGCGGTCGACGCCACCAACGGTGCTTTTGCGGCAGCGGCTTCCAACGCGACGATGCCGAACGGCTCATACCGGCTGGGCAGCACGACCGCGTCGGCTGCTGCGAGGAGAGCTCGCAGGTCGCGGTCGGAGAGATGCCCGACGAAGTCCACCGCCCGGCGGATCCGCAGCTTGCGAGCCTGCGCGACAAGTTCGTCGTGATGTCGCCCTTTTCCGGCGACGACCACCCGGGTCCCCGGGAACTGGCGGCGGATCCGGGGCAACGCGGCCAGCAGGTCTTGCACGCCCTTTTCCCACTCCAACCGGCCGAAGAACAGCAGGAACGGCGAACCGTCCGGACTGTGCTGCTCCCGCATCCGCGCGACTTCGCCGGTCGACACGCGCCAGCTGCGTCCTTCGATGCCGTTGTGGATCACCGCGACGTCGGCCGGGTCGATCTCGAAGAGATGCGCGACCTCCTTGCGCATGGCCTGCGAACAGGTGATCACCGCGTCGGCGCGATTGGCCAGCCACCATTCGACCGAATGCACCTGCTGGTTGAGCGGATGCGATAGCCAACCGGAATGCCGGCCCGCTTCGGTCGCATGAATCGTCCCGACGAGCGGCACGCGAGCAGCCTCGGCGACCGCGATCGCCGGATGCGTGACCAGCCAGTCGTGAGCGTGCACGACGTCGGGTTGCCACGTGCGGAGCAAATCCTGCGCCGCCCGGACCATGGCGTGGCCCATGGCGAGCGTCCAGGCGACAAGATCCCGCTCGAAAGTCAGGTGCATCGGGTCCTCGGCCACGCGAACTACCCGCACCCCTTCGATGACCCGATCGCTGCGCGGATGCGTCGACGCGTCGGTGCCCGCGGTGTGCCGGCAAAGGACGACGACGTCGTGGCCCTGCTGCGCGAGGTGCCTCGCCAGCGCGTGAACGTGCCGGGCCAGCCCGCCGATGACCACCGGCGGGTACTCCCAGGACAACATCAGCACGCGCATGGCCCGAGGTTACTCGCCAGTCGCTTACCCTGGGTCGGCCGCCCGAACGACCGGCGGAAAGCGTCGCCGCCATCCGGAGAGAGAGGGCATGAGCAGGGAAGAATCAGCTGGTCAGAGCGTTTTGCCGAAAAACGGCAACAGCACCGCCTGGTTGTCTCGCCAGCTCGCGACGATCGCATCCCCGCAGCTCAGCCCCGTGCTGCGGACCAGTAGCGAGCGCTAGACGGACCCACGAGTTGCTCTGCCGCTACGAGCAGACCTCACGCACAGCCGCATCCCCTCGGCGTCCTGAACTGGAGCCCGCTCGCCAGTGGCTGACCAGCTATTAGCCACTGAGCGGCGAAGAGGTCGCCGCCGGCCATCCCGCTGCTTCGCCTAGGGAACCCGCGGCGACCAGTTGCCAGCCTTCGACGATCAGCAGCCGCCGTGACCGTCGAGCAGCACCCGCTCACCGGCCCCCGAACAGCCCGCAAGCTATGCCGCAGACCGCGATTCTCTGCCACCATGGCCAGCAATGACTCCAACAGAGCCCGAATGGCAGTGCGCGGATCCGCCACTGACTACCCCGTGGACCGACCGGGTCGACCCGGCCGCGGTGCTGCCCGAGTACCCGCGGCCCCAGCTCCGCCGGCCGGAATGGCTGAGCCTCAACGGCATCTGGGAGTACGCAGGATGGCCTGCTTCGCCCGCGGAGCCGCGACCCGTCGGGTACAGCGAGCGCATCCTGGTTCCCTTCGCGCCTGAATCAGCGCTCTCTGGAATCGGCCGACGCGACGAAGTGCTGTGGTACCGACGGCTGTTCGAGGTCCCGGAAAGCTGGAGCGGGCGACGGGTGCTGCTGCATTTCGGTGCAGTCGACCAGAAAGCCGAGGTGCGGGTCAACAACCAGTCGGTGGTCACCCATGAGGGCGGGTACACGGCGTTCTCCGCGGACATCACGGACGCGCTCCGTGCATCGGGACCGCAGGAAATTACCGTTCGCGCAGAGGACCGTACGGACATCGAGCCGTACCCGATCGGCAAGCAGCGCAACGAACCTGGCGGTATCTGCTACACCCCGACGTCGGGAATTTGGCAGACCGTGTGGATCGAGCCGGTGCCGAACGAGCGCATTTCGTCCCTGGAAATAACCTCGGACCTTTCGGGTGTGTCGGTGTTCCCGCAGGTCACCGGCGGAACTGAAGTGGAGCTGATCGTTTCGCCGCCAAACGGCGACGAGGCGGCGCGCGTTCAAAGCAGCGCCGGCGCGCGGCTGCGGGCCAACCTTCCGGAGCCGCATCCGTGGTCTCCTGACGATCCGGTTCTCTATGACATCACCGTCCGGCTGCTGGATGCGCACGGTGATGTATTGGACGAAGTCGCCAGTTATTGCGGTCTGCGAACGGTAGAAATCGTCCCAGATGTCAACGGACGGCCACGGATCGCTCTGAACGGCCGGATCGCCTTCATGCATGGACCACTCGACCAGGGTTACTGGCCGGACGGCGGCTACACCGCGCCGACCGACGAGGCGCTTCGGTTTGATCTCGAAAAGACGAAGGAACTCGGGTTCAACCTGGTCCGCAAGCACATCAAGGTCGAGCCCGCGCGCTGGTACTACTGGGCGGACCGGCTGGGTCTGGTTGTCTGGCAGGACATGCCGTCGCTGGTCGTCTCGTTCGCCGGGCCGCCCGGGCACGCGCCGGATCCGTTGCCCGAAGGACAACAACGATTCGAAGCCGAGCTGCGGGAAATGATCGCGCAGCTGCGCAATGTCACGTCGATCGTCGCCTGGGTGCCGTTCAACGAAGGCTGGGGAGAATTCGACACCGCCCGGATCGCGGCCCTCGTAAAAGAACTCGACCCGACGCGGCTAGTGATCGCCAACAGCGGCGTGAACTGCTGTTTCTCTCGCCCGGACACTGGTGCTGGCGACATCTACGACGATCACACATACGTCGGACCGGGCGAGCCGCACGAGGGGGACCATCGCGCGTTGGTGGACGGCGAATACGGTGGCCTGGGCTTGATCCTCGAAGGCCACGTTTGGCCAGGTCCGCCCAATGCCTACGAGATGACGATCGATTCCGCGCACCTCACTCGCCGGTACGCGGAGGTGAGCGAACGCCTCGAAGGGTTGGTTTCCGGCCTGGGGTTGTCCGGTGCGATCTATACTCAGACCACTGATGTAGAGAACGAAGTGAACGGCCTCCTCACCTACGATCGCCGAGTGCAGAAGCTCGACTTCGCCGACGCCGCGAACCACAACCGAGCGGTGATCGCGCGTGGTTCGCACCCCGAGGTGAAGTCCGTTGCCGAGCCGGCTGGCGAGGCTTCGAACAGCCGTTGACCTGCGATTCGCCACTGAGCGGCAACGCGAGATATGCAGTTCTGCACGGGGACTGCGGCCTGGGGGACGAACCAGGCCGACTTGCGATTCGCCGCTCACTGGCGACGAACTGGTCGACGGCGTTTCGAAGCTGGCGCGATGTCGTCTAGCCCGAACTTGCTGCTTCACCGTCGCCGGTCAGCGGCTATAGCATCGTGGTGTCGAACTCGCCTTTGGACGGCGACAGCATCCTTGGCTGGTAGCACCAGGCTGACATTGTGGTGCGCATGGCGACGTCCGCTCGCGGCGACTCACGTCGTAAGTCGGCCGTCGCCGCCGAGAGGCGACAACGCCGCGGGCGAGTGACGGCAAATGACCGCCCGGCGTTTCGCCACTGGACGGCAACGGCGCAAACCAACGGCTGAGCTATCTCCGTCAGAGGCCAGCCGCCATCTGCGTTCGCTGGCAGTTGCCGAAAAACGGCGACTGCTCTCCGGCCGCGACAACGCAGACCGGAGAGCAAGGCCGAAGCTCAAGCAGGCAGAGCCGCTTCGATCGCCGCGACGATCGTCTCGTCTTCCGGCTCCGTGCGCGGACGGAAACGACCGAGCACCTCACCGTCCGGGCTGATCAGGAACTTCTCGAAGTTCCACTGCACATCGCCGGCTTCGCCGTCCGCGTCAGGAGTTTCCGTGATGCTTGCGTAGAGCGGGTGGCGGCCTTCACCGTTGACGTCGATCTTCTCGAACAGCGGGAATGACACCCCGTACGTGGTCGAGCAGAACGTCTGGATTTCCTCCGCCGTTCCTGGCTCCTGGCCGGCGAACTGGTTGCACGGGAACCCGACTACCGAGAAGCCCTTGTCGCCGTAGCGCTCCTGCAGCCGCTCCAGACCGGAGTACTGCGGCGTCAACCCGCATTTCGACGCCACGTTCACCACGAGCAGCGTCTTGCCGGCCAGCGGTCCTTCGAGAGTGGCGTCTTCGCCGGACAGGGTCTTGAGGGGCAGGTCGCGGATTCCCATGGAATTCCCTTCGATCGTCATGCGCGAGGACGGCGCAGGGCGCGCGCGTCCAGGTGTCCGAACGGGCCGTCGGCCCGTCGGTATTCCTCGGCCAGGGCAAGCGCTCGAGCACGATCCCCGCTGCGCAGCAACCCTGCCAGGGCGTCGAATCGTTCGGTGTGCACCCGGGCGCGCCGACGGGCGTAGTCGGCGGCGGAGTCCTTGGTGACCATGAACGCCCAGTCGCTGGACAGCGCCATCATCGCCTCGGCGACGGCTTGATCGGCAACGGCGTCGCGAGTGGTCCCGTCCTGCTTGTCGACCAAGTCGAGCAGACGGGTCTGCAGGGCGGTGTTGTCCTGCACCATGTCCGCGACCTGTTCGCCGTCCCAGACTCGCCAGTCCTTGCCGGAGCCCCACGAGGATGCGGGCAACTGGACCGGTTCGCCTATGTGGCCGGCCTCCAGCGCGCCGCGCAATGTGGTCACTCGGACGCCCGCTTCGGGCAGTGCGCGCAGGATCCCCTCGAGCCATGCGGGGCCTTCGTGCCACCAGTGTCCGAAGAGTTCCGTGTCGTAGGCGGCAACCACCAGCGACTCGCGGCCGTGTTGATCGCGGAGAGACCTCAGCCGCGCGACGACTGTTTCGACGAAATCCTTGACGTGCGAACCCAAAACGTCCGCAGCGAGCGTGGGGTCGTAGGGAGCTTTGTCTTGTGGCTCAACAGTTTTCCCGGTGACGCGCGATGCCTTCAGGCCGACTTCGTGCGCCCAGGTGTGGAAATCGCGGTACGCCGCATGGCCTGGGTAGCCAGCCTTCGGCGACCAAACCCGGTAGGTGACTTCGAGATCGCGGCCGAAACAGACGACGTCGGAATCGCCGACGGGATGGGCGGCCGAAGTGTCACCATGGAGTGAAGGGCCGTCGACAAGGAAGCGTCGCACACCGGCGTCGTGATAATCTCGTTCCATTCCCGGTGCATAACCACACTCAGGTGCCCAAATACCTTCCTGCGCACGGCCAATGCGCAGCGCCGTGTCCTCCAGCCCCGCCTGGAGGGCGAACCGTCGCACCCGCTGGTCCAGCAATGGCTGGAACGGATGCGCGAGTGGTCCGCCGAGCAGCTCGATCGTGTCACTGTCCACAAGCGACCGCAGGATCGGCGAGAAGCCGTGCCGCCAGCGCGTTTCCAGCTCCTCGGTCGCGCGCATCGCGGCCTGGTGCTCGGCGGCGGCGAGGTCGCGCAGCAACGGATCGCCGTGCCAAAGCGTCGATGCGTGCTGCGTGCGCAGCTGCCAGTGGCCGACCCAGTCGTGGCAGGCGCGGATGGCGTACGGATCGTCGAGCTGCGCGGCGAGTACTGGCGTCATGCCGAGCGTCAAGACGTCGCGTCGCCCCTCAGCGGCGAAACGGCGCAGCAGGTCGACGACCGGCAGGTACGAATGTGTCCACGCTTGGTACAGCCATTCCTCCCCGACCGGCCAGCTGCCATGGTGCGGCAGCCACGGCAGGTGACTGTGCAGGACGAGGCAGAACGTGCCTTCGTGGGCGGAGTTCCCGGCGCTCACGGGCGCACCGCCACGGCCACCAGGTCGAGACTCGCGTCGAGGTCGTCGTCGTGCACGGCGAAGTCGTCGGCCCGGATCGCCGCGACGTCCGCGAGGAGGTCGGCGGGCCAGGTAGCCTGGCCAGGAAGGGAGCCCATGACGACGTCCAACTGGGCGTCGATGATCGAGCCGCCGTAGCGGGATTCCGTGGTGCGCAGGGATTCCGCATGGTGCAGCCCGTTCAGTGCCGCGACGGTGAACCCGGCAGCGCGCAGCAGGCCGTCCATTTCGGACGGTGACAGTTCGCGCGTGTGAAACGGGTTGAGGGGAGTGTCGCTGTCCGGCGTGAAGGTGAGCCGGTTCGGGGTCGTGACCAGCAGTTTCCCGCCCGGGCGCAGGACGCGGAAGCATTCGGCGAGGAAACCGTCCTGGTCCCAGAGATGCTCGATCACCTGGAAGTTCGCGACCACGTCGACCGTGCCGTCCCGCAGTGGGAGGTACGCCAGGTTTGCCCGCGCGACGGCGACATCCGGGTACCGGCGCGCGACGTGCTCGGTGGTCGGCACGTCGTAGTCCAGCGCGAGCACTCGGCGGGCGTGCTGGGCGATGAGCCCGGCGCCGTAGCCCTCGCCGCAGCCGGCTTCGAGCACCGTCGCGTCGGCGCAGTGGGGGAGAAGGGCCAGGTAGGCGGCTTCGTGGCGGCGGAACCAGTAATTTTCCTCGGGGATGCCGGGGACGGTCCGTTCGCCGGTGAGGTGGAGTGCCTCGGCCCGGGTGGCTGCGTTGGTCACCTGCGCGACCCTAGCGCCTGTCACGTTTCGCGCAGCCGTCTCGTTCCAGCCGTATGCAACGGACGATCACGCGCATCCTCCTGATCCTGCTCGGTCTCTACACCCTGGTGCAGGGGCTGTGGCCGCTGCTCGACCCGATGAGGTTCTACCAGGACTTTCCCGGCTTCCGGCACGGCTGGGTCTCCATGGACGGGCCCTATAACGAGCACTTCATCATCGATTTCGGCGGCCTCAGCCTGGCGCTTGGCGCGATGCTGGTCGGCGCTGCCGTGATGGGCACCACAATTGTCGCGCGGCTGGTGGCGATCGCGGCGCTGCTGTTCGCCGTTCCACACCTCATCTACCACGCGGGGCACCTCGCGCACTATCCGCAGCTCGACCAGATGCTCATCATCGGCGGGCTCGCGGTGACGGTCCTGCTGCCGCTCGTAGTGCTTGTGGTCCCGGCGCGGCGAAACGCGGTCAGTTCGACGGCGACACCGTGATGCTGAGCGCACCCGGGCCGACGTGGGCGCCGATCACGGTGCTCGCATCGCCCACGACGATCTCGCCCGCGCCCGGCACGCGCTCTCGCAGCCGCTGGACGATCTCGCTCTCGTCGGAACCGAAGCGGGTCACCGCGAGGTCGACCGGCTGGTCGCCGGCGGCCTTCACCGCCAGGTCAACGAGCCGGTTCATCGCTCGTTTAGTGCCGGGAACGCGGGCGAGCGGGCTCACTTCTCCATTGCGGACGGTGAGCAGCGGCTTGATCGCGAACGCACTGCCGAGCATCGACTGGGCGGCACCGATCCGTCCCGATCGCCGCAAGTACTCAAGCGTGTCGACGTAGATCAGTTCGGTCGAGCTGCGCACTCGCCGTTCCGCGGCGTCGAGGACTCGCTCGAGCTGTCCGCCGGCTCCGGCGACGCGGGCGGCGGACACCGCTGCGTAGCCGAGACTCATGCTCGCCGTCCCGCTGTCGAGGATGTGCACGGGAATCCGGACCTGCTGGGCGGCTTCGCGGGCGGCTTCGACGGTCTGCGAAAGCCGTCCGGAGATGTGCAGGCTCACGATGGCGGACGCGCCGGCGGAGGCCGCGTCCTGGTAGCTCCAGAAGAACGCGCCCGGATCGGGCGGGGAAGTCGTGACAGCCGCGCCGGACTTCATCGTCTGGATGAGCTCGCTCCGGTCGAAGCGGTGCTCGTCGTCCGTCTGGTCGCCGACGTGCAGCTGGACCTGGACGACACTGATTCGCCACTGAGCGGCGAGTTGCTCGGGCAGGCACGAGGTCGAGTCGGTGACTACGGCGATGTGCGCGGACATGGTGCCGGAGCGTAACCCCTGACGGCCTACTGCGAGTAAGCGACCATTGGTCCGATCGGGCGAGTGGCGCGCTGGACGGGCTAACCGAGCAAATACTAGGACGATGGTCCCATTAGATTGCTCATCCAGGTGAATGCCGTCACCTCGAGGGGTCCGTCCGCGGAATTGGCCCTAATCTACCGCTCAGTAGAGCACTGTCCCGCGGCCGAGAGCCGGCCCCAACCGGGAGGTCGAAGAAGACCCATGACGAACATCGTTGTCCTGGTCAAGCAGGTACCGGACACCTACTCGGAGCGGAAGCTCTCCGGTTCCGACAACACCCTTGACCGCGAATCCGCCGACGCCGTGCTCGACGAGATCAACGAGAAGGCCGTCGAAGAGGCCCTCAAGATCAAGGAAGCCGGCGAGGGCGAGGTCACCGTGATCTCGGTCGGCCCGGACCGCGCGACCGACGCGATCCGCAAGGCGCTCTCCATGGGCGCCGACAAGGCCATCCACGTGTCCGACGAGGCACTGCACGGCTCCGACGCGATCGCCACCGCGAAGGTCCTCGCCGCCGCCGTCGGCAAGGTTGAGGGTTTCGACCTGATCCTGGCCGGCAATGAGGCGTCCGACGGCCGCGGTGCCGCCGTGCCCGCGATCCTCGCCGAGCTGCTCGGTGTGCCGCAGCTGACCTACGTGCGCCAGCTGACCGTCGAGGGTTCCTCCGTGAAGGCCGACCGCGAGACCGAGGACGGCATCACCCACCTCGAGGCGAACCTGCCGGCGCTGGTGAGCGTGAGCGAGAAGATCAACGAGCCGCGCTACCCGTCGTTCAAGGGCATCATGGCCGCGAAGAAGAAGCCGGTCGAGACGCTGACCATCGCCGACCTGGGCATCGACGCGGGCGAGGTCGGTCTCGCCAACGCGTGGTCGACTGTCGTCGAGGCCTCGCCGAAGCCGCCGCGCACCGCGGGCGAGAAGGTCGAGGACGAGGGCGACGGCGGCTCGAAGGTCGCTGAGTACCTGGTCGCGCAGAAGCTCATCTGAGACACGGTTTCGAGGAGGATTCCGGAAAATGGCTGAAGTACTCGTCCTCGTCGACCACGTCGACGGTGATGTCAAGAAGGTCACGCTCGAGCTGCTGACCGCCGCGCGCGCTCTCGGCGAGCCCTCCGCCGTCGTGGTGGGCCCGACCGGCACCGCGGCGAAGGCCAAGGAAGCGCTCGCCGGCCACGGCGCGGCGAAGGTGTACGTCGCCGAGGGCGACGACGCTGCCGGTTACCTGGTGACCCCGAAGGTCGACGTGCTCGCGAAGCTCGCCGAGCAGGTCTCCCCGGCCGCGGTGCTCGTCGCCGCCAGCGCCGAGGGCAAGGAGGTGGCCGCGCGGGTCGCGCTGCGGCTGGGCTCCGGTCTGCTCTACGACGCGGTCGGTGTGAACGCCGACGGCACCGTGGAACAGTCCATCTTCGGTGGCGCCTTCTCGGTGAAGTCTAAGGCCGCCAAGGGCGCGCCGGTCGTGTCGGTGCGTCCGGGTGCGGTCGAGGCGGAGGCCGCCGATGGCGCGGCCGCCGAGGAGACCGTCGAGATCCCGGCGCAGGACCCGGCGAAGTCCGCCAAGATCACCGGCATCGAGCCGGTTGTCGGCGGGGACCGTCCGGAGCTGACCGAGGCGTCGATCGTCGTGTCCGGCGGTCGCGGCGTCGGCTCGGCGGAGA
This sequence comes from Amycolatopsis echigonensis, assembly GCF_014174495.1. Lineage (GTDB taxonomy): Bacteria > Actinomycetota > Actinomycetes > Mycobacteriales > Pseudonocardiaceae > Amycolatopsis > Amycolatopsis echigonensis. The sequence goes on along the minus strand of NZ_JACJHR010000045.1, from coordinate 8,286 downwards.
AGTTCGACGTCGTCGAGAAGCTGGCCGACTCGCTCGGCGCGGCTGTCGGCGCCTCCCGTGCCGCGGTCGACTCCGGCTACTACCCGGCGCAGTTCCAGGTCGGCCAGACCGGCAAGACGGTGTCGCCGCAGCTGTACATCGCCCTCGGCATCTCCGGCGCGATCCAGCACCGCGCCGGCATGCAGACGTCGAAGACGATCATCGCGGTCAACAAGGACGCCGAGGCCCCGATCTTCGAGATCGCCGACTTCGGTGTGGTGGGCGACCTGTTCAACGTCGCGCCGCAGCTGACCGAGGCTGTCGACAAGCGCAAGGGCTGACGTTCTCGTTCGCTCGGAAGGCCGCCGCGTGCTCGCCACGCGGCGGCCTTCCGCGTTCTCCGGAAGCGTCTCGGCAGTCTGAGAAGAACCTGAGAACCCGCAATTAACTCAACGTGCACTGACCGGTCATCGATTGGCACTCTCCGAGGCCGCTTACCGGCAGGTACACCTTGACCATGACGTCGTCACAGCTCCTCGTCAGTACTGATCAGGCGGGTGCCGACCTTCCCGCAGGCGCGCCGCGGTATTCGCTTCTGGTCGCCAACGGGAACGATGAAGTGCTCGCCGCACAGAAACTGCGATACCGGGTTTTCGCCGAGGAGATGGGGGCGGAACTGCATTCCCCGGAGCCCGGCCGGGACGTCGACTACTTCGACGAATTCTGCGATCACCTCGTGGTCCGCGACGACAACACCGGCGAGATCGTCGGCTGCTACCGCATGCTCCCGCCGGAGCGTGCCGCGCAGGCCGGAAAGCTCTATTCCGACAGCGAATTCGACTTGACGACGCTCGCCGATCTGCGGCCGTCCTTGGTCGAGACCGGGCGGTCCTGCGTTCACCCCGACCACCGCAGCGGTGCCGTCGTGAGCCTGGTGTGGGCCGGCATCGCTCGCTACATGCTCCTTTCCGGACACCGTTATCTCGCCGGCTGCGCTTCGGTCCCGCTGAACGATGGCGGCAGCTACGCCGCGGGCGTCTGGGATGTCCTCCGTACCAAGCATCACGCCGACGACTCGTTGCGCGTCTCGCCGTTGAACCCATGGGACCCGAGCGCGATCGCGCGTCCTGACCGGGCCATGCTTCCGCCGCTGATCAAGGGTTACGTACGGCTTGGAGCCAAAGTGTGCGGCCCGCCGGCCCTCGATACCGACTTCGGTGTCGCGGACTTCTTTGTTCTTCTCGATTTGCAGCAGGTCGACGAGCGGTACTTGAAGTTCTTCCTCGGAGCGCAAGGATGAGTCACGCATGGATGCCGACGTCGCCCTGCGGTGACGGCTGCCTCACCGAGGGCGCGCCGACAGTCGGCTTGCCTCGGCGGATTTTGCGTTTCACCGCAGCGATTTCGGTAGTCTTCGCGGCGCTGCTGCTCGCGCCGGCGCTGTTGGTGATCCGCGGCCGGAGCAGGGAACGTTTGGTGCGCCGGATTTTCCGTGCCGTGCTGAGGGCGTTTGGCGTGCGGATGTCTGTCGTAGGCGGTGCGGACTTCCTCGCCGCTCCGGCAGGCCGCGGTGCGCTGGTGGTGAACAACCACATCTCGTGGCTGGACATCGTCGCCATCAATGCACTGCGCCCGATGCGCGCGCTCGCGAAGATCGAGATCGGTTCCTGGCCGGTCCTGGGCACGCTCGTGCGTCGAGGCGGCAGCATTTTCCTGGACCGCAACCGTTTGCGCACCCTGCCAGGCACCATGGCCGAACTTGCCGACAGCCTCCGCGCCGGCGCGCTCGTCAACGTCACCCCGGAGGGCACCACCTGGTGCGGCCTGGCCTCCGGCCGCTTCACCACGGCCACCTTCCAAGCCGCGATCGACGGCGGCGTGCCGGTCCGGCCGATCGCCTTGCGCTACCGCCTCGCCGACGGTCGCGAAACCAGCCAGCCGGCGTTCATCGGACCGGAGTCGCTCATCGCGTCGTTGCGCCGGGTCGCCGCGCTGCGCGGTCTGGTCCTGGAAGTGCACGTGTGCCCGGAGATCGCCCCGGGCCGCGCCGAAGACCGCCGTTCGCTGGCCGCCCTTGCCGAGGCGGCTGTCCACTCGGCCCTCGGCACGGTTCGCATCCCGCCGCAGCGTCGCCGGGTTCTGGTCGGCCGTCCGGCGTCCTCCCAGCCGGTCGCACACTGACGAACGCCCTGGTCAGCGGGCCGTGGACGGGTGTTGCCGTTTTTTGGCGACACCCTTCCACAGCTCTCCGACCCCCGCCGGTTCGCCTTTCGGCTGACCATAGCCAGCTCTTTCGCCACTCAGCGGCGACAGCCACCCGTCTTGCCTCTCCGCTGAATGGCTACGGCTATCCGGCTCGGTGCCGGTAACCCGTCGGGTCATCCGCGCCCGCCTCGCGACAAGAATCACTTACGTCGACGCGCCTGGTTTCTGCGCTCCGGATTTGTCGCCGCTGAGTGGCGACACCGTTGCCTCGGCGCGTCTGCTCGCGGCGCTCAGCCTTTTCGCCACTGAGAGGCAACGACCCGCTTGCCGCGGTTGCCACGAAATGGCGACACCAACTGGTACCTAAAGCTGCACCGTTCCCCAGCTTAGTCGACGAACGTGGTCAGGAAACGGCAATAGTCAGCTTCCCTCCGGGGTGGCCGTTCCGGCTCTCTTCCTGTGCAGCTGCTGCTTCCTCTAGCGGAAAGGTCTTCCCCTGCGCAATCCGCAGTCCATTATGTACATACCCGAGGATCTCGTTCAGTACCTCTTGGGTCTGCCCGTCCTGGCCACCAGACGAGAACGGGAGCCCGAGCTGGAACGCCGCACCGTCGGCAATAGTCACGATGCGATCCTTCGACCCGCGAAGCTCGATAGATTCCGGCAAAACACCATGACCGGACGCATCGAACACCGCATCGACCGGTCGGTCCGCCACTTCACGGACACGCTCCAGCCACCCGTCGCCGTAACGCACCGGAATCGCGCCCAGAGCTTTCACCTCATCGAGATTGTGCTGCCCAGCCGTTCCAATCACCGTCGCTCCCAACGCGACCGCGATCTGTGTCGCGAAACGACCGACAGCGCCACTCGCTCCGTGGACAACCAGCAGCTCGCCCGCTTTGACGTCGAGCAGCCGCAATACGCGCAACGCAGTTTCGCCAGCAACCGGCAACGCCGCCGCGTCATCCCACGAGAGATCGGCCGGCTTGCGAACGATCGCCCCGCCGAGCGCGAACTCCGCGTATCCGCCAGTCGCCGACCAACCGAACACCTCATCGCCGACGCTGAACTCAGCTCCGTCGCCCACCGCGTCGACCACTCCGGCGATCTCCAGCCCTGGGATCCGCGGACCTTCGAGCGCCGCACCTCCGGCCATCGCTCCCGAACGAATCTTCCAGTCGATCGGGTTGATCCCCGCTCGCCGGACTGCGACCCGGACCTGCCCCGGGCCGGGCTCCGGCACCGGAACCTCTTTCAGTTGCAGCACTTCAGGCCCGCCGTACTCGGCGAATGTGATGGCTCGCATCTCGGTTCGCTCTCCTTTGGTCGCGGTACGTCCTACTTAAAGCCAACCAGCCTCCGGCGCATTCCGAGCCGCACGCTCGATTCGCCAGTCAACGGCAACGCGCGCACCCCCGTCGCGCTCGACCGCCCTGTGACGCAGACAGTGCGCCCCATAGCCGCAAGAGTGGCTGATTCATCGGTCTGGTGACCGTCACGACGTCGCCTGCTACCTCGCGTCATCGACTTCCTGCGGCGAGCGCTCCTCCATTGCCCGGATGTGGCATCAACAGATCCAGCCTGAGCCGCGAACCATCATCCTGAGGCCTCGAATTTCCACCTGGACGCGATGCACCCCGCCGCTCACCCCGAAAGGCCAGATGGCGGCTTGACCTCCATAGCGCTGGAGATTGCAAGCTCGCGATCATGAGCCAGACCGTCGAAGCACAGCCTCGAAAAAGCGTCCTCTGGAGTCGCGAACATCGCCTTGTCACCGTCGGCCTGTTGCTTGTGGTCACGCTGGTGGCTTTTGAAAACATGGGCGTCGCCACCGCGATGCCCACGCTGGTCGCCGAACTCCACGGTCTCGCGCTCTACTCTTGGCCGTTCACCACGTTCCTGGTGGCCAGCGTGGTCGCCACTGTCTTGTCCGGACGACTGGGCGACCGCCGAGGACCGGCACCCGCCCTCCTGGTGGGCCCGGTGCTGTTCGCTGCGGGACTAGCTGTCGCCGGTATCGCCACGACGATGCCGATGCTTCTGGTCGGCCGCGCGCTCCAGGGCTTCGGCTCGGGGTTCCTGCTGGTGTCCGTCTCGCTCCTGATCGCCCTGACGTTCACCGACCGCGAACGTCCCGTCATCTACGCGGCCAACGCGGCTGCTTGGGTGCTTCCGGCGGTCATCGGCCCGTCGGTCGCCGGCGTGGTGACCGTGACCGTGGGCTGGCGGTGGGTCTTCCTCGGGCTGCTTCCGCTGGTCGGGATCGGTGTCGTCCTCCTCTGCAAGATCACTCGCCGTTTGCCCGCCCATGTGCCGCTGCCAGCCGGACGTCGCGCGGGTGTCGTCGCCGCTGTTGTCGCGGCACTTGGAGTCGCTGCCCTGAGCTGGGCCGCTCAGCACCCATCGCCCGCCGCGATCGCGTACGGGGCCTTGGGCCTGGTCGGGCTAGCCGTCGCATTGCGCAAGCTCCTGCCTGCCGGAACTATGACCTCTCGCCCCGGACTGCCCACGGTGGTTGCCTCTCGCGCCCTGATCGCCGGCGCATATGCGGGCATGGAGGCCTACCTCCCGCTGACCATGACCACCGTTCACGGTTACAGCCCTGCGCTCGCTGGCCTGCCGCTGACCATCACCGCGCTTGGCTGGTCGGCCGCGTCAGCCCTCCAAGGCCGGTTCCTCGACTGGTCCCGCGAGGCATCGCTGCGCACCGGCTTCGCGCTCGTCGCGATTGGCCTGGTCGGCTTCGGTTTTGTCGCCCAATCGTGGTTCCCCGCCTGGGTGGCCTTCGCTGTTTGCGCGGTCGGAGGAGCCGGGATGGGAATCGCCATGCCCGCCATCTCGGTCCTGTTGCTGCGCTACTCGCCGGAAGGGGAGCGGGGGTTCAATACCTCCGTCATGCAGCTCGCCGACTGGGTCGGATCCGCGCTGCTCATCGGCCTCGGCGGGGTGCTTCTGGCCGCCGTCGCGTCCGCTGCCCAGCCTTCTGCCGCGATGGGACTGCTCAGTATCGCCCTCGTCCTGCTGGCGCTGCTCGGCGTCCGCCTCACGAGCAGGTGGCCGAAACAGGTGTGACGTGCCACTCCGCGGCCTGGGGCGAGCTTCGTCACAGGCCGCATCGGTCTACCCTGATAGAGCGATGACCTATCTCGACCATGCGGCAACGACTCCGATGCTGCCCGAAGCCATTGCGGCGATGACTGAGGCTTTGTCCACCGTGGGCAACGCCTCTGCGTTGCATTCTTCGGGCCGCAGAGCTCGACGCGCGGTCGAGGAAGCACGCGAAGTGATCGCCGCCGCATTGGGCGCGCGGCCGTCGGAGGTTATCTTCACCGGCGGTGGTACGGAGAGTGACAACCTCGCGGTCAAAGGCATCTTTTGGGCCCGCCACGGCGAGGACTCGGCTCGACGTCGCATCCTTTGCAGCACGGTCGAGCATCACGCGGTCCTCGACACAGTCGAGTGGCTGGAGCAGCACTCCGACGCCGAGATCACCTGGCTCGAAGTAGACGACCAGGGCCGGGTTGCGCCGGAAACGCTCCGCGCTGCGATCGAGTCGGCGCCGGAGACCGTTGCGCTGGCAACGGTGATGTGGGCGAACAACGAGGTCGGCACTGTCAATCCGGTCGCCGCTCTCGCTGAAGTCTGCAACGAATACGGGGTTCCTCTGCACACCGATGCCGTCCAGGCGGTTGGCGCAGTTCCTGTTGACTTCACCGCATCTGGCGCAGCCGCACTCACGCTGACCGGCCACAAGCTTGGCGGCCCGTACGGCGTCGGCGCACTTCTCCTCGACCGCGATACCTCGTGCGTCCCTGTCCTCCACGGCGGTGGCCAGGAACGCAGTGTTCGCTCGGGCACTCTCGACGTCCCGGCGATCGCTGGCTTCGCCGCTGCGGTGCAAGCGGCGATCAGCGGGCGCGCGGAGTACGCCGACCGGGTCGAGAAGCTGCGCGATGAACTTGTCGCCGCGGTTCTGCGCGAGGTCCCGGACGCGATTCTTAACGGTCGCGACGGAGAGCGTTTGCCGAGCCACGCTCACTTCACTTTCCCCGGCTGTGCGGGTGACAGCCTGCTGATGCTTCTGGACGCCAAGGGCATCGAGTGCTCCACCGGTTCGGCGTGCACGGCGGGTGTCGCGCAGCCAAGTCACGTCCTCCTGGCGATGGGGGCAGACGCCGCCGCAGCGCGCGGTTCGCTCCGGTTCTCGCTTGGCCACACGTCGACGCTGGATGACGTGCACACCCTGGCGCGCGAGATCGGCGGCGTCGTCACCCGTGCCCGACAGGCCGGTCTCGCCGGCATGCGCAAGCAGACTCAGAAGCAAGAGGTGTAAGGAAATGCGGGTTTTGGCCGCAATGAGCGGAGGAGTCGACTCGGCCGTCGCCGCGGCGCGCGCAGTGGACGCCGGCCACGACGTCGTCGGAGTGCATCTGGCGCTCTCGGCTCAACCTGGCACGCTGCGGACGGGTTCCCGCGGCTGCTGCACCATCGAGGATTCGCACGACGCTCGCCGGGCTGCTGACATCCTTGGCATCCCGTTCTACATCTGGGACTTCGCGGAGCGCTTCACCGAGGAGGTCGTCGAGACCTTCGTCGGCGAGTACGCGGCCGGGCGTACGCCGAACCCTTGCGTGACCTGCAACGAGAAGATCAAGTTCGAGGCGCTGCTGGAGAAGGCGCTCGCTCTCGGCTTCGACGCTGTTGCGACCGGCCACTATGCGCGCCTAGCGACTGTTGACGGCGAGCTGGAACTTCGCCGGAGCGCGGATGAGGGTAAGGATCAGTCGTACGTTCTGGCTTCACTGCAGCCAGAGCAGCTTCGTCATGCGATGTTTCCGCTGGGCGACTCCTGGAAGTCGGACGTGCGTGCGGAGGCGGAGCAGCGTGGACTTTCCGTCGCGCGGAAGCCGGACAGCCACGACATCTGCTTCATCCCGGACGGCGACACCAAGAAGTTCTTGGAGAAGCGGCTCGGCGAGCGTCCTGGTGAACTTGTCGACGCAGAGACAGGAGCGGTGCTCGGGCACCACACCGGCGTGCACGGGTTCACCGTCGGCCAGAGGAAGGGCCTCGGTATCGATGCGCCGGCCGCTGATGGGCGACCGCGGTACGTCCTGTCGCTCGAACCTGTTTCGGGCACGGTGAAGGTCGGGTCGTCGGCAGACCTCGGTGTCCAGGCGATCGACGCGGACCGGGCGATCTGGCCGAGCGGACGACCCTTGGACGGTCCGACCGAATGCACCGTTCAGGTCCGCGCGCACGGAGGCATCGCCGATGCAGTCGCCGAAGCGGATGAAGACGGACGAGTCTCCATCCAGTTGCGCGAGCCATTGCGCGGTGTGGCACCTGGTCAGGTAGTTGTCCTTTATCGGCAAGACGACCAGGCTGGCGACCTCGTGCTCGGCAGCGCCAAGATTTCTGGCACGCGCTGATCTCCTTAAGCGCCTAGACGTTCCTCCTCTGGTTGATCCGGCGTGGGTTGGGGATCGTGCAGCGGCGGAGGTGCGCTCTCAGCTTTCTCACCTGTCGGTGTCGTGACGATCAGCTTTCCGTCCTGCATGATCTCGTAGCTCCAGTCAGCTCGATTCTTGAGCCGGCGGTGGCGTAGGCAATAGCTCAACGTCGAGTCCGCGTCCGCGGAATCAGGACCGGTGGGTTCCGTGAGGCAGTTCTGCGCGGGCCGCGGGCAGCCGGGCTGGCGGCACTCACGATCACGGACCCGCACGAACTCTTCGACATCGATGCTCGGCCGATACCGGAACTTGCCGACCTCGATCACTTGTCCAGTCAGCGGATCGGTGATGACTCGGCGGACGATCGTGTCGGGACCAGTGGCGATGTGGCGTGCGAGCTCGGCGGGGATATGACCGTGACCAGCCAGTTCGGCGGGATTGTCGTTGAGGCCCAGGTATGTCTTCAGATCGACATAGAGGTACACCTCGGTTTGCTCTGGAACGCCGCCCTTGCCGCTGAGCAGCAGATCGATCGCGACGTCAGCGCGCAGCTGGTCGAGAGTTCGCTTCTCGTCACCCGTCTTGAGCGATCGAGCGATCTTGTCGACACGGAGATAGGCCGCTGCAGCCTTGTCAGCCGACGCGT
>NZ_JACJHR010000044.1 GCF_014174495.1 Amycolatopsis echigonensis | reverse complement strand
CGCAATGTCGCCGCCAGGCGACGAGCCGACCGAGACCCCCAGAAACCGCGCCTAAACCCGCTCCAACACAGTCACATTGGCCTGCCCGCCCCCCTCACACATCACCTGCAGCCCATACCTCCCCCCAGACCGCTCCAACTCGTGCAGCAACGTAGTCATCAACCGAGCCCCAGTAGCCCCAATAGGATGCCCCAACGCGATCCCGCCGCCATTCACATTGACCTTCTCATGCGGCACCCCAACCTCCCGCATCCAAGCCAGCACGACCGGCGCGAACGCCTCGTTGCACTCGAACAGATCGATGTCCTCCACCGACATCCCAGTCTTCTCCAACGCCCGCTGCGTAGCCGGAATAGGCGCGGTCAACATCCACACCGGATCCGCCCCGTACACACTGATGTGATGCACCCGGGCCCGAGGCGTCAACCCATGCTCGGCCACCGCCCGTTCGGACGCGATCAGCAAAGCCCCAGCACCGTCGCTGATCTGCGAAGCCACCGCAGCGGTAAGCGGACTGCCCTCCTCCAACGGCTTGAGCCCAGCCATCTTCTCCAGCGAAGTATCCCGCCGCGGCCCCTCGTCCACCGAAAACGTCCCCACCGGCGAGATCTCCCGCGCGAACCGGCCGCCATCGATGGCCGCCAGCGCCCGGCGGTGGCTCTCGAACGCGAACTCTTCCAGCGAGGAACGGGAAAGCCCCCACTTCTCGGCAATCATCCGCGCCGACCGGAACTGCGAAACTTCCTGGTCCCCGTACCGAGCCTGCCACCCCGGCGACTCCGCGAACGGCGTGCTGAACCCGAACTGCTGCCCCACCACCATCGCCGACGAAATCGGAATAGCGGACATATTCTGCACTCCGCCGGCGACAATCAGATCCGCGGTCCCGGACAGCACCCCCTGCACCGCGAAATGCACCGCCTGCTGGCTGGACCCGCACTGCCGGTCCACGGTCACGCCCGGCACGTGGTCCGGATATCCCGCCACCAGCCATGCGGTCCGGGCGATATCCCCGGCCTGCGACCCGATCGTGTCGCAGCAACCGAAAATGACGTCGTCCACCGCACCGGGATCGATGCCCGTCCGCTGCACGAGCGCACGGATCGCGTGCGCGCCCAAATCCGCCGAATGCACTCCGGCGAGCGAACCGCCACGACGGCCGACCGGCGTGCGGACCGCGTCGACCACATATGCCTCGGGCACGAAATCCTCCTGCGGGATCAGGGATGCTGACTGCTCACCGAGACGACTTCACCGGTGAGATACGACGAATACGCACTCGCGAGAAACACCATCACATTGGCGACTTCCCAAGGCTCCGCAGCGCGCCCGAACGCCTCGCGCCCCTTCAGTTCCGTGAGCAGCTCAGCGGTAGTGACCTTCTCCAGGAACGGATGCATCGCCAAACTAGGCGACACCGCGTTGACCCGGATGCCGGACGGGGCCAGATCCATCGCCGCGGACCGGGTCAACGCCATCACCCCCGCCTTGGCAGCCGCGTAATGCGCCTGCCCTTCCTGCGCCCGCCAGCCGATGACCGAAGCGTTGTTCACGATCACCCCGCGAATACCGCGCGCGATCATCCGCCGCGAAGCCGCGCGAATGCACCGGAAAGTCCCGGTAAGCGTCACATCCAGCACCAACGACCACTGCTCGTCGGTCATCTCGGTGATCGACGCCGTGCCCCCGAGACCAGCGTTGTTCACCATGACCTCGACCCCGCCGAACGCTTCGGCCGCGTCGAGCAACGCCGCGATCTGATCCTCGTCGGTCACATCACACACCACCGACGCGACCCGTTCGGCACCGAACTCCGCCGCCAGCTTGGAAGCCGCCTCGGCAAGCCGCCGCTCGTGCGTGTCCCCGATGACGACCGCCCGAGCGCCCTCCTCCAAACACCGCCGGGCAACCGCCGCACCGATGCCCGCGCCAGCCGCTGCTGTCACGACGACCACGCGTTCGGCCAGCAATCCGTGGCCCGGCACGTAATCAGGCGCGGGCTGTTCCGGTTTAACGCTCACGGTCGCGGCTCCCTGGGCAGGCCGAGCACCCGCTCGGCAATGATATTGCGCTGGATTTCGTCCGAACCGCCATAAATCGTGTCGGCCCGGCTGAAGAGAAAAAGCGTCTGCTGCGCGTCAAGATCGTAAGAACCGGTCGCGGTCAGCGCAGAGCCCCCGCGGACATCCATCGCCAGCTCCCCGAGTTCCCGATGCCACCGGGCCCACAGCAGCTTCGAAACCGAAGCCTCCGGCCCCTGCGACCCGGCCTCGTACGCGCTGAGCGTCCGCAATGCATGCACCCGCAACACCTCAAGCCCCACAAAGGCTTGAGCCAATCGGTCCCGCAGAATCGGATCGTCATAGCGCCCGTTCGCCTTGGCTGTCGCGACCACGCCCGCCAGCTCCCGGGCGAACCCGACCTGTTGCCCGATAGTCGACACCCCGCGCTCGAACCCGAGCGTCGCCATCGCGACCCGCCAGCCGTCCCCGGGCGCGCCGACCACCAAAGACTCCTCGGTCCGAGCCCCGTCGAAAAAGACCTCGTTGAACTCGCTGGTCCCGGTCAGCTGCCGGATCGGCCGCACCTCGACCCCGGCCTGATCCATCGGCACCAGCAAATACGACAGCCCAGCATGCCGCCGAGATCCCGGCTCGGTCCGCACCACCGCGAAACACCACTGCGCGTGCTGGGCGAGCGACGTCCAGATCTTCTGCCCGTCGATCACCCACTCGCCGCCCTCCAGCCGAGCCCGCGTGCGCACCCCGGCCAGATCGGACCCGGCCCCAGGCTCGGAATAGCCCTGACACCACAGCTCCGTGACCCCGACGATTCCCGGAAGGAACCGCCGCCGCTGTTCCTCCGTGCCGTGCGCGATCAACGTGGGCCCGAGCAGCTCCTCGCCCAGGTGGTTGACCCGCGCCGGAGCGTTGGACCGGGCGTACTCCTCGTGGAAGATCACTTGCCGCAGCAAGCTCAGCCCGCGCCCGCCGTATTCGACCGGCCAGCCGAGGCACGTCCAGCCGTGCGCGGCCAGATGCTGGTTCCACGCCTGCCGCTCCTGCGGCGCCTCGTGCTCGCGCCCGGATCCGCCGAGGCCCTTCAGCGCGGCGAACTCGCCCGCGAGGTGGTCGCCGAGCCATTCGCGCACCTCGGCGCGGAACTGCTCGTCCTCGGGGGTGTAGCGAAGATCCACCCGTCCTCCCGGTCCGCCGGCGCCTGGTCCCGCCACGCTACCAAACCAAGCACTTGTTTGGTAGCATCGCCGCCGAACCGAGAAGGAGTGATGCGCGGTGAGCGGAACCGAGGAAAGCACCGACGAACAGGTCGTGACCTACGAGGTGCGCGGTCCGGTCGCGGTCGTCACGCTGAACCGGCCGCAGTACCGCAACGCCCAGAACTCGAAGATGACCTACGCGCTGGACGCCGCGTTCACGAAGGCGGTGGACGACCCGGACGTCAAGGCGATCGTGCTGGCGGGCAACGGCAAGCACTTCTGCGCCGGGCACGACATCGGCACCCCGGGCCGCGACGTCGACCAGAGCTTCGAGCGCAAAGCGGTCATCTGGTGGGACCACACCGACCGCGCGGGCGTCGATTCCCGGTTCGCCCGCGAATCGGAGGTCTACCTCGGCATGTGCCGGCGATGGCGGGAGATCCCGAAGCCGGTGATCGCGATGGTGCAGGGCGCGTGCATCGCGGGCGGCCTGATGCTCGCGTGGTCGTGCGATTTCATCGTGGCCTCCGACGACGCGTTCTTCTCCGACCCGGTCGTGCGGATGGGCATCCCGGGCGTCGAATACTTCGCCCATCCGTGGGTGATGAACCCGCGCGCGGCGAAGGAATTCCTCTACACCGGCGACCGGTTCGGAGCCGGCCGCGCGCAGGCGCTCGGCATGGTCAACCACGTCGTGCCGCGCGCCGAACTCGAAGACGCGACGTTCGCGATCGCCGAGCGGATCGCGCAAATGCCGCAGCTGGGTCTCGCGCTCACCAAGAAGGCGGTCAACCAGGCGGAAGACCTGATGGGCATGCGGTCCGGAATGGACTCGGTGTTCGGCCTGCACCACGCCGCGCACGCGCACAACGCCGAACTGGACGCCGATTCGCTCGCCGGGCTCGACGCGCGTTCGATGGCGAAGGCCAACAAGAAGGCCGCGGGAGAGTCATGAGCCCGGAATTCACCGCCGCGGAAGAGGAGTTCCGCGCGGAGGCCCGAGCCTGGCTGGCGGACAACAGCCCCGGCCCGCTGCCGTCGATGGACACCGAGGACGGGGCCCGCGCGCATCGCGAGTGGGAAGCCAAGCTCGCCGAGGGCCGGTGGTCCGTGGTCACCTGGCCCGCCGAGTACGGCGGCCGCGACGCGACGTTGACCGAGTGGGTGCTTTTCGAGGAGGAGTACTACCTCAGCGGCGCACCGACGCGGATCGCGCAGAACGGCATCTCGCTGCTGGCCCCGATCATCTTCGAGCACGGCACCGACGACCAGCGCCGGCGGCACCTCCCGGTGACCGCGAACGGCGCCCGGATCTGGGCGCAGGCCTGGTCCGAGCCCGAAGCGGGCAGCGACCTCGCCGGGATCCGGAGCACGGCCGTGCGCGACGACGAGCGCGGCGGCTGGGTCCTCAACGGACAGAAGATCTGGAGTTCCCGCGCTCCGTTCGCGGACTGGGGTTTCGGCCTTTTCCGCTCGGACCCGGACGCCGAACGGCACCGCGGCCTCACGTACTTCCTGTTCCCGCTCGATTCGGACGGCGTCGCCGTCCGGCCGATCGCCCAGCTCGACGGCGACTGCGGGTTCGCCGAGATCTTCTTCGACGACGTCTTCGTGCCTGATCAGGACGTGCTCGGCGGGGTCGGCGACGGCTGGCGCGTCGCGATGAGCACCGCGGGCAACGAACGCGGCCTCTCGCTGCGTTCGCCCGGGCGGTTTCTCGCGGCGGCGGACCGGCTGCTGGACCTCTGGGCCGAGCGCGGGGCCGAAGCGCCGCACCTGCGGGACCGCGTGGCCGACGCGTGGATCAAGGCCGAGGCCTACCGGCTCTACACGTGGGACACCGTCGACCACGTCCAAAACGGCGGCGACGTCGGCGCTGCGGGCAGCGTGAACAAGCTCTTCTGGACCGGGCTCGACCTCGGCATCCACGAAACGGCGCTGGACCTGCTCGGCGCCGGCCAGGAAGTGCGCGGACGCTGGATGGAGGACTACCTGTTCGCCCTCGGCGGCCCGATCTACGCCGGCACCAACGAAATCCAGCGCAACATCGTCGCGGAACGGCTGCTCGGCCTCCCCCGCGGGGAACGCGGGAAGGCACAGGCATGAAGTTCCGGCTGTCCGCCGAACAGCGCGCGTTCGCCGAAGCGCTGGACGCCCTGCTGGGCGCGGCCGACGTCCCCAGCGTCACCCGGTCCTGGGCGGCCCAGCGGCCGGAACCCGGGCTGCTGCTGTGGAAGCAGCTCGCCGAACTGGGCGTCACCGCGCTCGGTGTGCCCGAGGAACACGGCGGCGTCGGCGGGACCCCGGTCGATCTGATCGTGGCCTTCGAGCGGCTCGGGTACCACGGCGTGCCCGGTCCGGTGATCGAGTCGATCGCGGCCGCACCCGCGCTGCTCACCGACGCGTCGTTGCTGTCGTCACTGGCTTCCGGGGATGCCGTGGTGACCTTCGCAGCCGCGCCGGACACTCCGTACGCACTGGACGCTGACGTCGCGACGGACGTTTTGGTGGTCGGAGATTCCTTGTCCCGGGCGGAAATCGGCCGCGCACTGCAGTCGGTCGATCCTTCCCGGCAGCTGTTCGAGGTCACCACCGCTGCCGAGGTTCAACCCCTGTCCCCGGAGACGCGCCAGAAAGCACTCGACCTCGCCAGCCTCGCGTGCGCGGCGGAGCTGCTGGGCTGCGGCGAACGAATGCTGGCCGACACCGTGGCGTACCTGGGCCAACGACGGCAATTCGGCCGCGTGATCGGCGAATACCAAGCGCTCAAGCACGCTGTCGCCGACGTCCGGGTCGCCCTCGACTTCGCCCGTCCGCTGCTGCTCGGCGCGGCCCGCGAACCCCACGCCCGCTCCATCTCGGCGGCGAAGGTCGCGACGTCGGACGCGGCGCAGCTCGCCGCACGCACCGGATTGCAGCTGCACGGCGCGATCGGCTACACGCTCGAATGCGAGCTGAGTCTGTGGCTGTTGCGCGTCCGGGCGCTCGTGGGCTGCTGGGGCACGCCGGCCGTGCACCGCGCGCGGGTGCTGGAGAGCCTGATGAGGGGCCGCTGATGCACTTCGCGCTGACCGACGAGCAGCGGGAACTCGCCGCCGCTGTCCGCGGGATGGTCACCCGGCGGGCCGCGAAGACCGACCTGCGGGCGGCGATCGACTCGCCGTCCGGGTACGACACCGAGCTGTGGTCCGCGTTGTGCGAGCAGATCGGCGTCGCGGCGCTGGCCATTCCCGAGGAGTACGGCGGAGCCGGGTTCGGCCTGTTCGAAACGCATGTCGTGCTGGAGGAACTGGGCGCGAGCCTGACGCCGTCGCCGCTGTTGGGTTCGGGAGTGCTTGCGGCGCAAGCATTACTGGCCGCGGACGCGCCTGAGCTGCTCCCCGAGATCGCGGCGGGCGGGGTCGTCGCGCTGGCCTGGGCGGATCGTGCCGGACGCCATCGAACCGACGGTTCGGACGTGGTCGCCTCGGCCGGAACCCTGAACGGAACCGCGACGCTGGTGCTGGACGGCGCGCAGGCGTCGCACCTGCTGGTGGTCGCGATGGCCGACGGACGCCCCGCGCTGTTCCAGGCCGACGTCGCCGCGGAAGCGACCCCAGCGGTCGACCAAACGCTCAGGTTCGCCCAGGTCGAGTTCCGCGACACCCCGGCGACACTGCTCGCCGCCGACTTCACCGAGGCGCTCCCCCGGCTGCACGCCATCGCCGCGATCGCTTGCACCGCACTGCAGGTCGGCGGCGCACAGTCCTGTTTGGACCGAACCGTCGCGCACCTCAAGGAACGCGAACAGTTCGGCCGTCCGCTCGGTTCGTTCCAGGCGTTGAAACACCGGGTCGCGGACATGCTGGTGCAGGTCGAAACCGCGCGCTCGATCTCGTGGGCGGCCGGATTCGCGGCGAGCAACGGCGACGATCTCGTCCAGCAGGCGGCGTACGCGAACTCCTGGTGCAGCGAGGCCTTCACCGCGGTCGCGGCCGAGACTGTCCAGCTGCACGGCGGAATCGCGATCACCTGGGAGCACGACGCCCAGCTGTATTTCAAACGGGCGCACGCGCTGGCGCACCTCTTCGGCGACGCCCGGGAACACCGGGCCCGGCTCCGGACCGGCGCGTGATCCGGGCCGAGCCCGCCTGAGCGGAAAACAATGGAGGAACGAATGGGCGGCAAGTCCATGACCCTGGACGGCGTCACCGAGTACGTCCGGTCCGGGATGACCGTCGGGATCGGCGGCTGGGGGTCGCGGCGCAAGCCGATGGCGATGGTGCGCGAACTGCTGCGCAGCGACGTCGAAGACCTCACGCTGGTCACCTTCGGCGGGCCCGAGGTCGGGCTGCTGTGCGCGGCGGGCAAGGTGCGCCGGGTGATCTACGGGTTCGTCTCGCTCGACACGATCCCGCTCGACCCGCATTTCCGCGCCGCGCGCGAGGGCGGCCGGGTCGAGACCACCGAGTACGACGAGGGCATGTTCGTCGCCGCGCTCCGGGCGGGCGCCAACCGGCTGTCGTTCCTGCCGACGCGGGCCGGGCTGGAAAGCGACGTGCTGCTGATGAACCCGGAACTGAAAACCGTCGCCTCGCCGTATGACGACGACGTGTACATCGCGGTGCCCGCGGTGCGCCCGGACGTCTCGCTGCTCCACCTCAACCGCGGCGACGCTCTCGGCAACGGCCAGTTCCTCGGGCCTGATCCGTACTTCGACGACCTGTTCGCGATGGCGTCGGACAAAACGCTGCTGAGCGTCGAGAAGGTCGTAGACACCAAGGACCTCACCGCCACTGAGCGGTCGACGTCACTGCTGATCAGCCGGATGTTCGTGAACGGCGTGATCGAGGCCCCGAACGGCGCGCACTTCACCTCGTGCGACCCGGACTACGGCCGCGACGAAGCGTTCCAGCGGCATTACGCCCAGTCGGCGCAGGACGAGGAAGCGTGGCAGCGGTTCCGCGAGACCTACCTGACCGGCGACGAGGCCAGCTACCACGAGGCGGTGCGCGCCTTCCACCGCGCGACCGAGAAGGAGTCCGCATGAGTGCCCCCGCGACCCGCGCCGAAGTCTGCATCGCCGCGTGTTCCGACGCGTGGCGCGGCTCCGGCGAGGTGCTGGCCCACGCGGTCGGCACGGTCCCGGCGATCAGCGCACGGCTGGCCCGCCTCACCCACTCCCCCGAGCTGGTGCTGTCCGACGGCGAATGCCACCTCATGGCCGACCCGCCGCCGCTGGGCAAAACCGCCGCGGCCGGCGGCACCGTCGAAGGCTGGGCCCCGTTCGGCCGGATCTTCGACATCCTCAACACCGGGCGGCGGCATTCGATGATGGGAGCGAGCCAGCTCGACCGGTTCGGCAACCAGAACATCTCGCTGATCGGCGACTGGCGGAAGCCGAAACGCCAGCTGATCGGCATGCGCGGCGCGCCCGGCAACACGGTCAATCACCGCACCGACTACTGGGTGAGCCGGCATTCGAGCCGGGTGTTCGTGGACCGGGTGGACGTCGTGTCCGGCGTCGGCAACGACCGGGCCCGCGCGCATCCGTCGACGGCGCTGCGGTTCCACGACCTCGGCGTCGTGGTGACCGACCTGGCGGTGCTCGACTACGACGAGGACGGACGGCTGAAGGTGCGTTCGCTGCACCCGGGCGTCACCGCGGACGAGGTGCGCGCGAACACCGGCTTCGACCTGGACTTCAGCGGCGCCGGGGTGTCGCGGGTGCCGGACGAGCGCGAACTGGAGCTGATCCGCACCGTGCTCGACCCGCGCGGGGCGCGGGACCGGGAGGT
Source organism: Amycolatopsis echigonensis (assembly GCF_014174495.1). GTDB lineage: Bacteria > Actinomycetota > Actinomycetes > Mycobacteriales > Pseudonocardiaceae > Amycolatopsis > Amycolatopsis echigonensis. Next base: position 63,927 of record NZ_JACJHR010000044.1, on the reverse strand, counting down.
CAAGGAGCGAGAAGGCAAGGAGTCGCGGCCCTGAACCGCTCAGCCGGCGAGCAGACCGCCGTACAGCATCGCGAGGTACTGCTCCGCCACGACGTCGTGGCGGAGCTTTCCGCGCGGGTTGTACCAGCGGACCGACGACCAGACGGTGTCCCGGATGAACCGGTACACGAGGCTCGTCTCGAGGTCGTCGCGGAATTCGCCGGTCTCGCGGCCCGCCTGGAGCACGCTGAGCCACAGTTTTTCGATCTTCAGCGACGTCTTCCCGACGAAGTCGAAATCGGCGAGGCTGCCGACGACGGCCGATTCGTTCTGGTACAGCGCCACGGCGAACGGCCGCTCGTGAATCGTCGCGAAGGACGTGTGCACCAGCGCGTCGAACCGCTCGCGCGGCGTGCCGTCCTTCCCGGCGATCTCGGTGAACGCGGCCAGCAGGTCGTCCATGAACTCCTTGAGGATCTCGCGGAGCATGTCCTCCTTGGACGCGAAATGGTGGTACAGGCTGCCGGACAGGATGCCCGCCTCGTCGGCGATGTCGCGGACGGTGGTCTGGGAGTAGCCCCGGGTCGCGAACAGCTGAGCGGCGATGCCCAGCAGCTCGCCGCGCCGGGTGCCGCCGTTCTTGACCGGAGCCCGGCCGGTTCGCGGAGTCATCGCATGGATCCCTTCCTGCCCGCTGCTTTCCCCTATGCTACCGAACAAGCACTTGTTCAGTGAGGAGACCCGCGTGTCGACACCTCGCACGATGCCCGCCTTGCTCGACGAAGCCGCCCGCCGCCACGGCGACGCTCCGGCCGTGGTCGACGGTACGACACAGCTGTCCTGGACCGGATTGCGGGAGCGGGCGCGCACCGTTGCCCGGGCGCTGGCGGCGGCCGGCGTCCGGCCCGGCGACCGGGTCGCGGTGTGGTCCCCGAACCGGGTCGAATTCATCCTGGCGTTCCTGGGCGCGCAGTGCCTCGGCGCGGCGCTCGTGCCGATCAACACCCGGTACCGCGGTGAGGAAGCCCGGGTGGTGCTGGAGCGGTCCGGCGCCTCGGTGCTGGTGCTGTGCAACGGATTCCTGGGGAACGACTATCTCAGGATGCTCACCGAGGCCGCGGCCCGCGTCGGCGGTTCCGGTGCGATTCCCGGGCTTCCGCGGCTGCACACCGTGATCGACATCGGGCCGGACGGCGCTGCGGTGCCGTGGAACGAATTCCTCGCCGGGGCGGGCGCGGCGCCGCCCGTCGACGAAGCCGCGGTAACGCCTTCCACGGTGGCGGACATTCTGTACACCTCAGGCACCACGGGCGTGCCCAAGGGCGTGATGAGCACGCACGCCCAGACGATCGGCGTCGCGGAAGTGTGGGCTAAAGGCGCGTCGCTCACCCCCGCTGACAAGTACGCGATCGTCAATCCGTTCTTTCACTCCTTCGGGTACAAGGCCGGGGTCGTCGCGGCGATCACCGCGGGCACGACGATCTACCCGGTGCGGACGTTCGACCCGGTCGCGCTGATGGAGCTGATCCAACGAGTCGGCATCTCAGTGCTGCCCGGTGCGCCCACCATCTTCACCACGCTGATCAACCACCCGCGCCGCACCGAATTCGACCTGTCGTCGTTGCGGTTCGCCATCGCCGGTGCGGCTACGGTGCCGGAGAACCTGTTCTCGGACATGCTGGACATCCTCGGCTTCGAGCAGGTCGCGCAGGCGTACGGGCTCACCGAATGCGTGGTGGCGACCCAGTCGCGGCCGAACGAGGACCCGCGGCACGTCGCGCAGACGACCGGCCCGGCGGTGCCCGGACTGGAAATCCGGACGGTCGACGAGAAGGGCAACGACGTGCCGGTCGGTGCCGACGGCGAAATCCTGATCCGGGGCGAGTTCGTGATGCTCGGCTACTTCGACGACCCCGACGCGAGCGCGGCGGCGATCGACGCCGACGGCTGGCTGCACACCGGCGACGTCGGGCGGTTGGACGAGCACGGCTGCGTCAAGATCACCGGGCGGCTCAAGGACATGTTCACCGTCGGCGGGTTCAACGTGTACCCGGCCGAGGTGGAGAACGTGCTGAGCACGCATCCGGACGTCGTGGAGGCCGCGGTGGTCGGCGTGGACGACGACCGGATGGGCTCGGTCGGCCGCGCTTACGTGACGCTGTGGGCGGGGGTCGAGCTGGACGCGGAGGCGCTGCGCGAATACTGCCGGGAGCGGCTGGCGAACTTCAAGGTGCCGCGCGAGTTCGTGGCGATCAAGGAGCTGCCGCGGAACGCCAGCGGGAAGATCCTCAAGAGGGAACTGAGGTGACCTCGTGAGCGGTCGCGGCTCAGCTGATCGACGCGGGGCAGCACCTGTGCGGTGAAGGCTTCGTTCGGGCGGCGGACACGATCACGGCTTCGGGCACGCGGGGTCCTCCTCAGGCGTTCGGGGTGTGCTGGAGGAAGGCGGGCCATTCGCCGCCTCCGTCCACATTGAGCACCGCTCCGCTGACATGGCTCGCGAGCGGCGACGCCAGCAGCAAACAGGCCTGACCGACCTCCTCCGGCGACGCGAACTGTCCACGCGGGATCGTCCGGGCGACCGCGTCGCGCTGTTCCGGATCGCCGTAGTGGCCTTCGGAACCCGGCGTCTCGACCAATCCGCAACTGACCGCGTTGACCCGCACCCGCGGTGCCCATTCCACGGCCAAGCTGGTCGTGAGACTTTCCAGCGCCGCCTTCGCCGCGCCGTACACCGCCGTGCCCGGACTGGGCCGCCGCGCGGAGATGGACGTGACGTTCACCGCCGACGCGCCGGGCGTCTCGCGCAGGAGCGGATGCGCCGCGTGCAGCACGTACGCCGCGGCCAGGAAGTTGAGCTCGTTGATCTTGCGATGAAACCGCGGCGAGGCCTCGGAGAACTGCGCGAACGGCGCGCCGCCCGCGTTGTTGACCACGACGTCGAGCCGCCCGTGCCGCTCGCCGATCTCTTCCAGCCACTTCCGGACCTGCTCCGGCTCCCGCACGTCGACCTGCGCGAACCGCGGCTCGCGGCCGTCCGCCTCGCGCAGCTTCTCCGGTTCCGTGCGCCCGCAGATCTCGACCTCGGCACCCGCTTCGAGGAATGTCGCGACGATGCCGTCCCCGACGCCGCGCGCTCCGCCGGTGACGAGTACGACGCGACCGGTCAGGTCGAAGCTGACAGGCATGCTGCTCCCTTCTTGCCGGGAGCGATCAGTCTACCAAACAAGTGCTAGGTTGAGACCGCGAGCGTTTCCCTGGCACAGGAGGCACTCCGGCGAGCCAGGATCGACCGGGAACACTGGGGGTCGACGGGGCGACCAGCCGCCGTCTCGCCGCGCGCGGGGATCGCCAGCCGGTGGCTCCTGCGGCACCGTCGCCGCGGACGGCGTGGCCGGGGGCGTGCACAGCAGCAGACCTCGGCTGCGCGAAGCCGTCGCCGCGGGCATCCGCTCCTCAACCCACGTAACCCGCGGGCTGGCCCCAATCCGCACCCCGGGTCGTAGTCCGGTCCACTAGCACACACCGCGTCCCGGTGAAGTTCGTCGGCATGCACTTGTTGCAGTGGACGCACAACGACGGCGTTTCCGGTTCCGCCGAGATCCGGTTCACCAGATCCGGCTCGCGCAGCAACGCCCGGCCCATCGCGACATACTGGAATCCCTCCCGCATCGCCAGCTCCATCGACGCGCGGTCGGTGATGCCGCCGAGCAGCACCATCGGCAGCTTCACCGCGGCCCGGATCTGCCGCGCGTCTTCGAGCAGGAACGCGTCCCGGTAAGGGTATTCGCGAATGAAACGCTTCCCGATCATCCGCACGCCCAGCCTGAGCGGCCGCGGCAGCACCGCCGCGAATTCGCGGACCGGTGCGTCCCCTCTGAAGAGGTACATCGGGTTCAGCAGCGAAGAACCGGCTGTCATCTCGAGCGCGTCGCAGGTACCGTCGGCTTCGAGCCACTGCGCCACCGGGATCGCCTCGTCGAGCCAGAAACCGCCGGGCACGCCGTCGTCCATGTTCAATTTCACGATCACCGCGATCCGGTCGCCGACCGCGTCGCGCACCGCGCGCATCGTGTCGCGCGCGAGCCGGGCACGGTTTTCGAGCGAGCCGCCGTATTCGTCGGTGCGGCGGTTGAGCTTCTGGCTCAAGAAGGAACTGATCAGATAGTTGTGTCCTAAGTGGACTTCTATGGCGTCGAACCCGCACTCGATGGCGGTTTTGGCCGCGTCGGCATGAGCGCGTTTGACGCGCTCGATCCCAGCGTGGTCGATTTCCTTCGCGAAGCCGAGCGTCGCCCGGTGGAAATACCGGCTCGGGGCGAGCGCGGGCCGCCCGTTGCCCTTCGGATCCGCGACCGGCCCGGCGTGCCCGATCTGCGCCGAGATCGCCGCGCCCTCGGCGTGCACCGCTTCGGTGAGCACGCGCAGTCCCGGCAGCGCCTCGTCGGTCCAGTGAATCTGATGCCGGTCAGTGCGACCTTCCTTCGCGACCGCGCAATAGGCGACCGTCGTCATCCCGACGCCGCCCTTCGCGTAGCCGACGTGGAAATCGACCAGATCCCGGGTGACCCGGCCGCGATGGCTCAGTCCCTCGTAAGTCGCCGCTTTGACGACGCGATTGCGCAACCGCACCGGCCCGAGCCGCGCGGGCGCCAGCGGATCGGGCGGGCCGGGAGTCGTGGAAGTCACCTGGCCACGCTAGGAAACGGAGAGCCTGGCCCGCTCCGGCGATCCCGGTGACCGGGAGGCAAGCCAACCGACGGAGGGCCCCGGTCGCGGTAACGCTCCGCCCGGACCCCGCGCTGTCGCCGGGCGGCTCGAAGAAGCGTCCGAGACGGACGGCGGCTGCTCGGCCGGTTCCTCAGTAGCGACAGACGGGCGACCCGCTGCCCTCTTCCAGCCGCGCCGCCAGCACCCAGGTCCCCGACGAACCGCACCTCCGGCGGCAGCCGCGGATTCGCTTGCTCGATGCTGACGATCACGGCCGGATACGGGGCCGTCCTCGGCCGGTTCAGCCGAAATAGGCTTGGCCGCCGTCGAGCGGCACGGTGGCTCCGGTCAGGTAGCGCAGATCGGGGCCGACCAGCGCGACGACGGCGCGGCCGATGTCCTGTTCGCATTCCCCGATCCGGCCCAGGGGAATGGTCGAGACGAATTCGGCGGCCTCTTCGGGATTGTGCTCGGTCCACCATTTCAGCCCCGGCGAAAGCGCGTGCGGCGCGATCGCGTTGACCCGGATCCCGTCGCGGGCCCATTCCACCGCGGCGGTGCGCGACAGCGAGCGCAGGGCTTGTTTCGCCGCCGCGTAAGCACCATAAGCGGTGGGATCCCAGCGCACCATCGCCGAGGTGACCAGATTGACGATCGAACCGTCGCCGGTGGCCTTCAAATGCGGATGAGCGGCCTTCATGAACGCGAACGCGGCGAACGGGCCGGCCTCGAAACCGCGGGCGAAGTCCTCATCGCTCATGGTGAGCAACGGTCCGAATGCGCCGGAGTACGCGTTATTGACCAGGATGTCCAGCCGGCCGAACCGCGCGACGACCGCGTCGACAACGCCGGGGACCGACTCGGTGTCCGCGACATCGCACTCGAACGGTTCCGCGGCGGCGCCCCGCTCCCGCACGAGGCGACAGGTCTCGTCCAGTTTGCCCCGGGTGCGCCCGAGGACCGCAACCGACACCCCCTCCCCCGCCAGCGCCAGCGCGATTCCTTGCCCGACGCCTTGTCCGGCGCCGGTCACCAGGGCCACCCGGCCCGCGAGCGTGTTCATCGGCCTCCTTCGTCCTGCGCGACCGGACGCGCGACGTGTCCCGCCACGAAAATCCCGTCCGCGGAAACGCATACCCGGCCGCCGGCGAGAATTTCGCCGGTCGTGCGGATCCGGCGGCCCTCGCTGGATTCCTGCCGCGCGCGGATCGTCAATTCCTCGAACAGCGGAGCCGTCCGGTGGTACCGGACGCTGAGCGTGCCGGTCATCCCGTCCGGCCCAGGCCCCCAGCTGTTGGCGACGCCGAGCGCGTGATCCAGCAACAGCGCGGAAATCCCGCCGTGCACGCAGCCCGGCGGGCCCTGATACGGCAGGCCGAGCGTCACCGTGCCGGTCACCGAACCGTCCGGCAGTCCGTGCAGGCGCACCGGCGGCGCGAGCGCGTTTTCCGGGCCGGTGACCGGATCGTGGCGCGGTCTCCCTGCCCACATGCCGATGACGCGCTCCTGCCGTTCCGGCGCGTGCTCTTCGAGCTGGTCGGCGATCCGGTCGAGGTCGCGGGCGATGTCCGCCATTGGCGCGCCGCCGTCCGCACCCACGTGCAAGAGCGCGCTGACCACCCGCCGGGCCGCCGCGGCAGCAACGTCAATACCGTCGTCACGGGGGACAGGCGACACGGGGACGCCCGGGCTTCCGGCGTAAGTCGTCATCAGCAGAGCGCCGCCGGACGGAGGGTCGCTTCGGCACCGCCGTCGACGTAGACGACCTGGCCGGTGATGTGCGTGGTCGCGGCGTCGGCGAAATACGCCAGAACTCGCGCGACGTCTTCGGCGGCCGCGTAACCGTGCAACGGCATCGGAACAGCCTGGTCCATCACCGCTTTCCTCTTCGGGTCCGCGAAAAGCCCGGCGGTCATCGGCGTCCGGACCACGCCGGGCGCGACCACGTTGACCGCGATTCCCGCGTCCGCCCAGCCTTCCGAGACCGAGGTTCGGCGGGCCCACTGCGCGATCGCGGCCTTCGAGGACGGGTACAACTGGAACGCCCGATGGTCCGCGATCGCCTCGCGGACAGCGGTCAACGCGGCTTGCTCGTCGCCGCGCAGGCAAGTCTCGACCACCGCGGGGTCGTTCGGCTGGGTGCCGGAGATCGAGCCGACCAGGACGACGCGGGGAGCCTCGGATTTCGCGAGCAACGGCCGCAGGGCTTCGACGAACTCGGTGCTGCCGAAGTAGTTCACCGTGACCATCGCTTCGCCTGGGTCCGACGTTCCGGCGCACGTGATCACCGCGTCGACGTGCCCGGTGCGCTTGCCGACTTCCTCGGCCGCATCGGCGCGGCCTCGCGGCGTGGAAAGGTCCGCGTCGAGGTCGCTGCCCGCGAGGTCGACGCCGAGGACCTGGTCGCCGCGCTCGGCGAGAAGACCGCGGAGCGCGGCCCCAATCCCCGAACTCGCTCCGGTGACGACGACGGTGCGCGGCATGACGGCCTCCTGCGGTGGATACCGGGAACGGCCGCGAGGCTACGGGGACTCCTCCGCGCTCGACGGGCTGATCCCGGTCACCGGGAGAACCTGTCCGGGTCGGTCACCGAGCAGGACGGTTCGGCGAGCGCGACCGGAACGTCGGGGCCTCGACCGCTGTGCAACGCCTCTCGCTGAGATCTCACCGTGCCGGGGCGGATACCGCACCGCGGCCGTCTAGCCGACGCGGCAGCCCTGGCTCAGGTCAGCTCGGCAGTCCCGCTGCCGCGTCGGCTGAGATGCCAACCCGCCGCACTCCGACGCCGCAACCGCTCCGTCACCGCGCAGGCGGCCTCAGCTCGGCCAACAGCAACCGGCACGCCAGCACCGTGTCCGCCTCCGCTTCCTCCGCGGTGATGTGCCCGGTCAGCTGAGACGTCAGCACGCCGTACCAGGTCTGCTCGATCAACCGCACCAGGCGGCGCTCGTGCTCGCCGGCCTCGGTCACCCCGGCGACGCGCAGGATCAGATCGGCGAATTCGACCGCCGCGGACAGGTTCGGCGATTCTCCGGCGACTGTCGCGTTGTTCGACTGCAGCATCGCCTGCGCGAGCCGCGGCCGTGCCAGCAGGCCGCGGCCGGCATCGACCAGCAAGCGCGCGACCGCCTCGGCCGGTTCCTGGCCGGGTTTCACCGGGACGCTGTTGCGGTCCAGCTGCTGGATCTGGCTGTGCAGCAACGCGGTGAACAGGACCGTTTTGGACGGGAAGTAGCGGTAGAGCGTGGCGATGGCTACGCCGGCGTCGCGGGCGACGTCGAGCATCTGGATCCGGTCGAGGCCGTGCTCCGCGCCGTGGTCCGCGGCCGCCCGCAGGATGCGCCGGTAGCGCTCCTGCTGCGCGGGCGAGCTCGGCGTGGCAGGCACCCGGTTCTCGGCGACTCTCGGCACCGCGACTCCTCCGCTCGTGATCAGGCCAGTCTCGCGCACGATCCTCCCATCGGACGCCGCCGCGACCGGTGAGTGGGACAGCCGCCCGGCGCGCCGGATCGCCCGCGCGTGGTGCTGTCCGATCTGGGCACGAAGGGCGGGCTGGTCACCGATCCGCACTCGCGCGTGCGGACGACTCGGTTCTGGAAAAGCTTTTACGCGGTCGGCAATTCGGCGGCGTCCTTGACCGGACGGTACTGCCCGGACCGGGCATTCCGCTGGACGACAATAGCTTTCGCCGCTCGAGCCGTCGCCGAACTGGTGGCACGGGCCGGAAAATGACCTGCGCGCCGGTGATCGAGCCGGTTACCTTTTCCGGCGTGGAGGACTACTTCGGGGAAAGTGTCGCTGCGAGATATGACGAATCGTCGGCCGAAATGTTCGCCGCGGAAGCGGTGGATCCGGTGGTCGAAGTCCTGGCCGGGCTCGCCGGCGCCGGACGCACGCTGGAGCTGGGTATCGGCACCGGCCGGATCGCGCTGCCGCTTGCCGCGCGGGGAGTGCCGGTTTCCGGGATCGACCTGTCTTCCGCGATGGCCGCCCGGTTGCGCGCCAAACCGGGCGGCGACGCCATCGACGTGACGATCGGCGACTTCGCGACGGCTCGGGTCGCCGGGGCGTTCTCGGTGGTCTACCTGGTGTACAACACGATCGGCAACCTGACGTCCCAGGAAGCGCAGGTGGCATGTTTCCGCACGGCCGCGGCGCATCTCGAGCCCGGCGGATGCTTCGTGGTCGAGGTCGGGGTGCCGGAATTGCGGAAGCTGCCTCCGGGGCAGACCGTCGTGCCGTTCGACCTGAGCGCGACGCATTGGGGATTCGACCTTTACGACGTCTCGACGCAGTCGATGAGTTCGTACCACGCGCGGGTGGCCGACGGCCGCGGCGAGTTCCGGGCGATTCCGTTCCGGTACGTGTGGCCCGCCGAGCTGGATCTGATGGCGCAGCTGGCGGGATTGCGGCTGCGGTCGAGGTGGGAGAACTGGGCCGGGAAACCGTTCACCCACGAAAGCGAGCAGCACGTCTCAATCTGGGAGAAGCCGCTGGGCTGACCCCGTCCGGGGAGGAAACGGCACGGCGGAGGCGGCCAGCTGGTCGAGCCGGACCATGGTCCAAGCAACCGTCCGGCGCGATCTCGTTCGCTGTCCACAACCGCTCGCCCGCCAGCGTTCCTGTACTCCGCGGGAAGCGATGCCGAGCGGGAAACCGTCACGCCAGAGCCGCCGGGCGGACACGAGCGGGTTCTCCCGCTGATCGGGAGCTGTGCCGCCGTCGTGGCCCCTCGCGTGTTGACGCCGTACGCGGACACCGTGCTACCGTCCGAACTAGAAATGATTTCAGTTCGTCCGCGAGGGGCACGGCATGGCGGTGGTCGCGATCGAAACGGACTCTCCCGGCACGGACGCCTCGCGAGACCGCGCGCTGCCGCCCTCGATGGTCGAGCGGATGACGCTGATCCTCGACGCCTTCGACGCGCCGAGCACCCGGCTCACCCTCGAACAGGTCACGCGCACGACCCGTCTCCCCCGTTCGACCGCGCACCGCATCCTCGACCAGCTCGTGCGGCTGCGGTGGCTGTCGCATTCGTCGTCCGGCTACGCGCTCGGCACCCGGGCGCTGAATCTCGGCGGCATCGGCGGCAGCCACCTCGAACTGCGCGAGGCGGCCGCGGCAGTGCTGCACGAGCTGCAGGTGCGGACCGGGATGGTCGCGCATCTGGCGATCCTCGACGGCGCCGACGTCCGGTATCTCGACAAGATCGGCGGCCGGTTCGCGGCGACCGTCCCGTCGCGCGTCGGCGGTCGCGCGCCCGCGCAGTGCACCGCCCTCGGCAAGGCGATGCTCGCGTGGCTGCCCGCCGAACAGGTCGAAGACCGGATCATGCCGACGCTCGGCCGCCAGACCAGCCGGACGATCTGCGACCTGGTGACCTTGCACCGCGAACTCGGCCGGATCCGCGAGCGCAACGGCCTCGCCTTCGAACGCGGCGAGTGTTTTCCCGAGATCTCCTGTGTCGCCGTCGCCATCCGCGGCCCGGAAGGTCCCGAAGCAGCGATCTCCCTGGTCGGCGACGCGCACACGGCGCTGGAGCGGGTCGCGCCACTGGTCGCTGCCGCCGCCCGGCAGGTCACCCGGGAGCTGTACCCGATGACGCGGCTCCGCACGGCCGAACCCGCCTGAAAAAATTGACTGTCCACAGAGGACTCCGGGCGGCGGAGACATTACCGGGCTCGGACGCCACCCGTCGTTCCGCGTTCCCCATCCGCCGAACGCGTTCTGCATTCCCCCTCGGCCGAGCGCGTTCTGCGTTCCCCCTCGGCCGAGCGCGTTCTGCGTTGCCCCTCGGCCGAGCGGACCAGCAGCATCACGCTCCTGATCCCGCGCCCCTTGTCCTCCCGGGCGCCGCTTGCGCCGTCCCTGGCCCCAACCCGCTCCCCCAGGTCGTCGCGGCGGTGAGTTCCGCCGCGATTGCCGACGTTCGCGGCGATTCGCGCGCCGTTGGTGGTGCGCGGAATCCTTCGGCAAGCGGCATAACGCAGCACAGCGTCGGAGTTCAGTTTCCGTTCCACGGAGGGGCCGAACCCCAGCCCCAGCGGGGCACCGGCTGATCGCCCGGCGGTCCGGCGTCCGGCGCGGAGAACACGACCGCGAGCCTGCTGCCCCATTCGAGATATCCCGCGAGCGCGGCGCGGAACTCCGGGTCCGCAGGCAGTCCGACGTCGTCGGCGGTGGCCAGCAGCAGCGAGACCCAGCGCCGCCGCTGCGGCTCGGTGATCGCGCGTCCGGCATGCCTGGAGACCATGTGCTCGTGCCCGCCGTGCCGGGCGGTGTACGCGGCCGGGCCGCCGAACACCTCGCCGAGCCACACCGCTACGTGCGCGGGGTGCTCCGGGCTCATCCCGGCGAACACGTCGGCGAGCAGGTCGTCCTCGGCCACCTTCACGTAGAACGCCTCGGTGAGCCTGGCCAACGCGGGTGCTCCGCCTGCCCACTCGTAGAGCGTCGGCACCGCGCCGCCCGGGCCGGCGACCTCGGTGCGTTCGTAATGCCGCATCTCCTCGATCTGCTCGACATAGGGCCGGATCTCGGCGAAGAACGCGGCGAAATGGGGTCCGCCCCGGAAACCCTGAAGGTGCGCGTCGGCCGAGGTCCAGACGATGCGCAGGAGATAGCAGCCCGGCTCGTCGGCGGCGCGAGCGAGTTCGTAGTCGTGACACTGTTCCGCGGCGGCCAGCGACTTGGCCGCGCGCTGGTAGGCGGCTTCGAAGTCCGCGTGGCCGCCGTCCGGAATGCGGTACCGGATGTACTCGAGGATCACCGGATCACCCAAGCACGCACCGGGCAGGCCGCCTAGTACGCACTTGCCGGTGCGTACCCGCGGCAGGCGATGATGGAGGAATGAAAGCGCGCTACTCGTGTGCGGTCGAACTGGCTGTCGACGTCATGGGCGGGAAGTGGAAGCCGGTGATCCTGGCGCGGCTCAAGGAAGGCCCGCACCGGTACGGCCAGCTGCGCCGCGCCATTCCGTCCATCACCGAGAAGGTGCTCACCGCGCAGCTGCGGGAGCTGGCCGCGGCCGGGCTGGTGAACCGGACCGAGGTGGACGGCCGGGTGCCGACGGTCGAGTACCGGCTGACCCCGGAAGGCGACGAGCTGCGCCCGGCGCTGACCGCGCTGTACGAATGGGGCAGCCGGTATGCCGAGCGCAACGGCATTCCGGTCGGCATTTCCTGAACGACAGCTAGGAGGAGCGAAGCAGGTCGGCCAGCACCGCCGCTTCGCTGATATCGCTGCGTTTGGTTGCGGTCAGCAGAGTCAGCGGGCCCTTTTTCGCCAGTGCGCGCAAGTGGTCCAGTGCTTCCGCGCGTTCCGGTTCTTCGAGTTCCGCGCGGTAGCGTTTCGCGAATTCGCCGTAGCGGTCCGGGTCGTGGGCGTACCACTTGCGCAGTTCCGTCGACGGGGAGATCTGCTTGAGCCAGTCGTCCAGGTGGGCGCGGTCCTTGCTCAGCCCGCGCGGCCACAGCCGGTCGACCAGGACCCGCGAGCCGTCGGCGGATTCCGGCGCGTCGTAGACCCGGCGTACATGGACTTGGCGTTTGCTCATCGGGACAGCGGCTCCTTTCCGCGTCGGGGCTCTCCTGCCAGCGTCCGCCGATGGACGCCGGGGCGCAAACCAAGGGGTATAACCCGAGGGTATGGAACTGCGTCAGCTGCGGTACTTCGTCGCCGTGTTCACCGAGGGGTCGATCAGCCGGGCGGCCGCGTCGCTGGTGATGTCGCAACCGGCGCTGACCCGGCAGATCCGCGTCCTCGAACGCGAACTCGGGACGCCGTTGTTCGACCGGGTGCCGACCGGCGTGCAGGCGACGGTGGCCGGGCGGGCGTTGCACGAGCACGCGCGGCAGCTCCTGCGGCTCGCCGACGCGACGCGCGAGGTCACGCGGTCGGCGGCGCCGGTGAAGGAGCAGGTCGAGATCGCCTTGCCGCCCGGGATTCCGCAGGACTGGGTGCTCGCGGCGCTGACGGAGATCCGGCGTCAGGTGCCGGACGCGGCACTGTCGTTTTTGGACGCCAGCAGCACCGAACAGCTGCGGATGCTCAGCGAAGGGCGGATCGACATCGGGCTGGTCCACCAGAACCCGCCCTCGACGCTGCACGGGCGGTTGTTGTTCGAGCATCCGTTCGGCGTCGCGATCCGGCCCGGCCACGCGCTTTTCGGCCGCCCGCGGTGCCGGTTGCGGGATCTCGACGACGTCCGGGTGCTCGCGCACGCGCGGGCGCAGGTCCCGGCCGGGCACGACCAGATGCTCGCCGCCGCGCACGGGCTCGGAGTGTCGCCGAACTGGCGGTTCGCGCGGTTCACCGAGAACGCGCTGGCCTGCGCCGAGGCCGTCGAGGCGGACGCGGTGCTGCTGAGCCGGCCCAGCGCGAACCGGATGCTGCCGCGGTGGGCCTGGAGCGAACTGGTCGAGCCGAGCGTCCCGCTGACGACGTGGGCGGCGTGCCAGCCGCAGACTCGCCGGATCGTCAGCGCGGTCATGGAGGTGCTGGCGAGGTGCTGAAAGCCCGTCCGGGAGCGCGCGGCTCCCGGACGGGACCGGATCAGCCGGTGGCCAGCACCTTCAGCCGGTCGACCCCGGCGCTGAAGTAGTCCTGGTCGAGCGGCGTCGAGGTGTACTGCCAGAAGGTGTAGAAGCCCCAGTCGTAGGGCAGCGCTCCCGGCGACGAGGCGTAGGCCGCCACCCACAGCGGGTTGGTCGAGCTGAAGTCGCCCCCGTTGCCGGTGCACTGGGTCCACCAGCTGGCGGCCGTGTAGATCACCGGCCAGCGCGAGGTCTTCGCGTGGTACTCGTCGCTGAACGCCTTGATCCACGACACCATCGCGGACTGGCTCAGTCCGTAGCAAGCGGAGCTGGGCCCCCATTCGATGTCGAGCGTGCCGGGCAGCGTCTTGCCGTCCTGCGACCAGCCGCCGCCGTGCGCGACGAAGTAGTCGGCCTGCGCCGCGCCGCCGGAGAGATCAGGACGGCCGTAGTGGTATGCGCCGCGGATCATGCCGACGTTGTAGGAGCCGTTGTACTGCTGGCTGAAGTCGGGGTTCTGGTAGCCGGTGCCCTCGGTCGCCTTCACGTAGGCGAACCGCTTGCCCTGGTTCCAGTAGGACTGCCAGTCGACCGCCCCCTGGTAGCTGCTCACGTCGATGCCCGGCGTGGTCGTCTCGACCGACGCGGGCGCGACCGCCGTGCCGCCGGGTTCGTGCGCCCGGACGGAGGCGCCCATCTGATGGTTGTCCGGCGTCTCGGCGGAGGTGCTCGCGGCCGCGGCAGGTGCGGCCGAGGCGTTCGGCGCGGTCGCCACGAGCAGGGCGGCAGCCGCGGCGAACACCGCTCCGGCCAGGCGGCGGCGCGCCCTCCCGGCGGGTCCCCAGTGGTGAGTGGTCATTGACAGGTCCTTTCGGATGCCCTCGCGACATGCCACCCGATCAGGTGGCACGAGGACCTGATTCTGTTACTAAATGTGATGCACTGTCACTGCTCCAAGTGAACTAATTTCCACTTGACCGGGCAACGAGAAAGACATTCTCAGTAGGCCGTTGCGGTCGAGTTCCCCGAAAACGCCGCCGGCCCGCCGCGCTCGCCTTACTCTCCTGCGCCATGTCGACACCTCGAAGAACCCGGACGATCCTCCAGCTCCTGGCCGTGCTCCTCGCCCTGGCCGCGACCGGCGCCGCCACCGCCCAGGCGGACGAACCGGACCTGCTGCACTTCAACCACTCCTACGGCGTCCTGGACCGCGAGACCGCCGACGCCATCGAGCATTCGGCTTACCTCAAGGACTTCGCGAACTTCCAGGTCCGCACCACGACCGGCGCAGGCGGCGAAAAATGGACCGGCCGTTACCTGATGGGCCGGGAAACCTACCTGGAACTGTTCGGTGTCGGCGACGTCCCCGGCAAGGACGGCGACCTCGGTTCGGCGGGTCTGGGAGTCTCGGTCGAACACACCGGCCAGCTGTCCACAGTGGTCCAGCACCTGCGCGACGCGGGCATCGCGAACCCGGTGGAATTCCTGCAAACCCGCGATTTCGGCGACGGCAAGCCGGTACCGTGGTTCGACGGGGTCCAAACCACCGACCAGTACGACACCTTCGGCGCCTGGGGCATGGAATACCGCGCGGAGTACTTCGCCGACCCGCGCAGCAACACCGGTCCCGCGCAGTACCCCGGCGACGTCAGCCGCAACCGGTACCTGCCCGACGACTACCGCGACCACCAGATGCGCGACGTCACCGGCATCCGCCTGGGCATCACCGCACGCGACCTCGGCAACACGCTGCCGCTGCTGCGCGCCGGAGGAATGACGGTGTGCGAGCTCCCCACCGGCGCCCTCGCGTCCGACGGCATGACCACGATCCGCTTCGACGCCGTCCCTGCGGACCAGGTCGGCCTGCGCCAGATCGACCTGGCCCTCAATCACCCCACCGGAACGAGGCACGTCGAACAACTGGGCCACTCGACGCTCGTCGTCGGTCCCGGCGCGCACGCGCGGTGGACTTTCAGTATTCGCAGCTGATCCCATTCGTGGAGGGCTCCTTGCGGGAATCCGATTCCCGCAAGGAGCCCTTCCCAGCTCCGATCCCGGAAGAGCCGGGGAAATCCGGTGGTCCCCGCCGGTAAGTTGATCGATATCTCGGTGCACCGGGAACGACGACCCGGCACACCGGGTCTGGTACGAGGGGAATCAGATGCACAAGAGTTCTGTCCTGCCCATCGGCCGCTCGGCCGCGGCGATCGCCGCGGTTGCCGCGCTGGCGGCGTGTTCGGCGGAAACCGCCGCGGCACCGGCCGCGACCTCCGCCGCCCCCGCCGAGGTCTTCGGCGCGGCCGGTTACCGCGGCATCGCCCCGGGGATGGCCAAGGAAGCGGCGCTCGCCACCGGAAAACTCGCCACCGCGCCGGTGTCCGTGCTGGACGGCTGCACGGACCTGAGCTGGCAGGGCGGGGCCGCGCCGGACCCGGCCCGGCTCGCTGCCGAGGCCGAGGCGCAGCGCAAGGCCGACGACCTCAACGCCAAGGCGGACGCGGCGGACCAGGCCGCGAAGCGCCCTTCCGGCAAGTCCGCCGCCGAGCTTGCCCAAGCCGCCGCCCAGGACGCGGAAGCCGCGCAACTGGCGGCAGACGCGGCGCAGGCGAGTGTCGGCCTGGCAGGCAAGCGAGAGGAGCGGGACAAGGCGTTCGCCGCGGCCGGTGGCGCCTCGTTCGGCAAGAACGGCCTGCACGAGCTGGGCGCTCCGCCCGGGGCCAAGACCGCGGAGGGCATCGGCGCCGGATCCTCGCTGGCCGACCTGCACAAGGCGTACGACGCGCGCGGCTTGAAGCCCGGCGCGGCCGGACGGTTCGAGCTGCCCATCGCGGAAAAGCCGGGCTGGCGCTTCGAATTCGCCCCGGCCGCCGACGGCAGCACGGTCGGCGGAGTGTCGATCGTCGAAACCGCGAAGTGCCGTTGACGCCGCGTGTGCTGAATCCATAGTGGACGCACGAAGGCCTCCTTGCCATCGCGGCGAGGAGGCCTTCGCCTCATTCCTCCCCGGACCGCAACACCGCCAACTCGGTCCGGCCCCGAATCCCCAACTTCGCGTAAATCCGCGTCAAGTGGTACTGCACGGTCTTCACCGACAAAAACAACTCCGCGGCCACTTCCCGGTTAGACCGCCCCTGAGCCACCATCCGCGCCACCGCCTCCTCCTGCGGCGTCAGCAGATCCACCCCGCTCCGCGGCACATGCACGCCCCCGGCCCGCAATTCCCGCTCACACCGGGCCACATAAGTCACCGCCCCCATCGAAGCGAACCCGTCCCGAGCGATACCCAGCTGCGTATCCGCCCGAGCCCGCCGCCCCAACCGCCGCAACGTCTGTCCATACGCGAACGCGATCCGAGCCTGGTCATACCGCAACGGCAAGCCCGCGATCATCTCCACCGCGGCATCAAACGCCGCCACCGCTCCGACATGATCGTTCCGCGCCCCCAGCAACCGCCCCCGGGCAGCCGCCAGCCGAGCCCGGGCCGAAAGGTGCTCCCGTTTCCCCGCGGCCCGTTCATGCGGAGCCAGAAACGCATCCGCCTCCTCGGTCCGTCCACTAAGGACCAAGGCATGCGCGTACAGGTCATGCCAAGGCCAATGCCCAGGCTCGTCCACCGAAGCCGGCAACGACAGCCGCGTCAGCGGATGCAACGCCCGCAACACCCCAGCGGAATCAGCGGCAGCCTCCGCGACCTGCGCCCGGGCCAGCAACGCGGGAACCCGCATGATCTCGTAATCCTGCGGTCCCGAAGCACAAGCCAGCAACGCCTCTTCCGCTCGCGCCTGATCCCCGCGCAGCGCATGCACCGCGGCCGAAGTCCACTGCAGCAACGGCGCGGTAAGCACAATCCCGGTCCGGTCCACCAGCACGAGCGCTTCCCGAACCACCCGCAACGCGTCGTCCCATTCCCCGCTCAGGAACAACGTCCGCGCCAGCCACGCTTGTGCCCACAAGGAAATCCGTGCCGACCCGCCCAAATAGCTAGTGGGCACCGCACTTTCCAAATCCACGCGGGCGTCGTCGATCCGATCGGTGAGCAGATTCAGCCATCCCCGTGCCATCACCACGCGCTGCGCCTGCGCACCATGGCGAATCCGTTCGGCCAGCTGCGCGTAATCCCGCCGCGCCTGCTTGGCCCGGCCCGAAGCAGCGAGCCCGAGCCCCCGGATCGCCGCAGCTTCCACCGCCGCCGGAGTCTCCGGCACAGCCAGCTCGATCGCCCGGTCCGCCCACCGCACGAGATCCTCCGCGGAGTACCGGCAAAGCGCGTCAAGCACATACCGTTGACAGATCAACGCCGCCGTCTCCGGATCCCTCGACGCGTTGACGATGTCCCAGGCCCGGCTCAGCCGTCCGCCAGCTTCAGCGGCCCGGCCGCGCACCACCGCGAGGTAACCGAGCACCGCGTCCCGCAACGGCGTCTCGCGCACACTCTCGACTTCCGGGGCAAGCGCAGCAGCCCGGAACACATCGCCCGCACCGATCAACGCATCGACAGCCCGGGTGATCCGGGCCTGCCGCAGCTCAGCGTCTTCAGTGAGCCGCCCGGCATCGTTGAGCAGCACCGCGGCCGTCCCCCACGCCCCCGCCGCAGCGCGCTCGACCGCCAGCGCGTCAAGCCGATCCGCGACACTGGCATCCGGCACCGGACTGGCCGCGACCAGCAGCCGCAGGCTCCGCGCCGGATCCTCGACCAGCACCGCCGCCCGCCGCTGAAGCTTCGAGCGTCGCTCCGGCCCCAGTCCGGCGAGCACGGCCGCGCGAACCATCGGATCCGGCGGTCCCACCTCGGCGAGCCCGCGCGGCGCGAGTTCGACCAGCCGCGCCGCGCACGCCTCGTCCAGCACCGGCAACGGATCGCCGTCGAGATCAGCCAGCGAAGCCACCGACCGCACTGCGGCACCAGCGCCGAGCACCGCGGCAGCCGCGACAAACCGTTCCGCCGCAGGGGAAAGCTGAGAGATCCGTTCGCGAACCGAAGCGGTGACCGCGGCTGGTGCGGGCAGATTCGGATCGAACCGGGCCCAGGTGGCACGCGGGACCTCGGTCAGCAATTGCACGACGTAGCGCGGCCGGCCGAGAGTGTGCCGGCACAAGCGTTCGGCCATCGTCGGATGAAGGGCGATACCGCGCGCTGAGGCCATTTCGGACACTTCCGCGGCCTCAAGCGGCGGAACGCGCACCTCATCGTCGGACATCCGCGCGAGCAGTTCCAGAACGTCCGCGCGAGCGCGACGATCGCCGGTCCCCGCGGTGAGCAGCACTGTCGCCCGCGCCGCCGGGTGGTGGCGCAGCAGCGACGACAACGTCCGCACCGAGTCCACATCGGCCAGATGTGCGTCGTCGACCACGAGCAACGTCCCCGGGACCAGCTCCGCCGCGATCCGTCCCGCGACCGGCAGCGGGCCGTCTTCCGTCGACACCGCCGGGAACAGCTGCCGCAGCACGGCGAACGCGCTGCCGCTCTCCCATTCGGCCGCGGTCGCCTGGAGCACGGGGCCGGGGAACTCGTCGGCGGCCCGCCGTGCGAGCGTGGTGCGCCCGCATCCGGCCGGACCGCACAGCAGTACCGCGCGGCCCGCCCGGGACAGCAGGCCGGCCAGCTCCTCCGCCGATCCGGTCACAGTCCTCCCCGCTTCGCCGAACGCCTCCGTCAGCCGAGATCGCCCCCGGCGACGGGCAGGACGGTGCCGGTGACGTACGAGGCCTCGTCCGAGGCCAGGAACGCGATCGCCGCGGCCTGCTCGTCCAGGGTGCCGTACCGCTTCAGCAATGACGACCCGACAGTCTGGTCGATGTGCGCCTGGAACCACTCCCGCTCCTGGTCAGTGACCGGATCGGGGCCGCCGCGCGGGATCCGCCGCGGCGGCGCTTCGGTGCCGCCCGGCGCGGTCGCGACCACGCGGATGCCGGCGTCGGCGTACTCGAAGGCCAGCGACGCGGTCAGCGCGTTGATCCCGCCCTTCGCCGCCGAGTACGGGATCCGGTGGATGCCGCGAGTGGCCGCCGACGAGACGTTCACGATCACCCCGCTGCCCCGTTGCGCCATCGACGGCAGTGCGGCCCGGCAGGAGAGCAAGGTGGTGAGCAGGGACCGGCGGAGTTCGGCTTCGATCTCGTCCGGGCTGAACTCGGTGAACGGCTTGAACCGCAGCGCGCCGCCGACGTTGTTGACCAGCACGTCGATCCGGCCGTATCGGGCCACCGCGGCTTCCGCGACCGCCTGCGCGCCCGGCCACGTCTCCAGGTCGGCGACCACCGCCGCGGCCTCGGGGAGCTCGTCGGCCAGGCCGCCGACCAGGCCGGACCGGTCGGCGAGCACCAGCGCGCCGCCCTCCGCGGCGATCCGCCGGGCCGTCGCCTCGCCGATCCCCTGCGCGGCGCCGGTGACCACCACGACCTTGCCCGCGAACCGTCCTGGCGACAGGAATCTCGGACCCGCCGCCGCGCCGCCCATCGCCCGCCGGGTGGTGATCTTCGACCGTTCCGCGTGCTCGGCGATCAGCCGTCGCGCGGTCGCCCGGTCTCCGGATTCGAAGGCGGCGACCAGGTCCAGGTGGTCTTGGGTGCAGCGCGGATGGCACCAGGTCGCGTTGCGCAGCGTCTCGGCCATGTGGCCTTTCACGCCGAGCGCCTGATAGGCCTGCAGGAGGTGCTCGTTGCCGGTGAGCGTGAACAGGTAGTCGTGGAACGCCGCGTTGGTTTCGGTGTAGGCAGCGGCGTCCAGGAACCGGTCACCGTCCACATAGGGCACTGTCGACTCGGCCAGCAACCGGTATCCGGCGAGCTGACCCGACGTCAGCCGGCCGATCGTCAGCTCGAGCGCGCCCAGTTCGAGGGCTTGCCTTGCCTCGAACACCGCGTCCGATTCGTGCACCGACGGGTGTTCCTCGCCGATTTCGTACTCGCCCGGCGGTTCGTCGGCCGGCGGAAGCATTTCCTGACCCGCGATCGTGCGCGCCACCCGCGCTTCCTCCGCCGCGGACAACGCCGCTCCGGCCCGCAGCGGGACCAGGTCGACCGTCGGGAACAGTTCCTGCCCGGCCAGCGCCCGGCTCGCGACGAATTCCAGCTCCGGCTCGGGTTCCGGATCCGCCGCCACCGGCTGCACCGGGATTTCCGGTGCGCGCACCGGCGCGGCGAGCGCGAACTTCTCGTAGTAGAAGCCGGTCGGCTCGAATCCGGCCGACGCGAAGTGTCCCCGCACCGCCTCCACCATCGGCGGCGGACCGCACAGGTACACCGCGACATCGCCGCCGTGCAGGTGCTCGTCCCGGATCAGTGTGGTCACGTACCCCTTGTTCGGGGCGGCGCTCCCCGGATCCGAAACGCAGTAGTCCCAGGTCAGACCGGGAACGTCGACCGCGAGCTTCTCCAGCGTCGCCGTCTCCACCAGGTCGTCGTCGGTGCTCACGCCGTACACCAGATGCGCTGGCCTGGGCACGCCGGAATCGCGCATAGTGCGCACAATGGACAGAATCGGCGCGAGCCCGGTGCCACCGGCCAGCAGCAGCACCGGACGATCCGTCTCGCGCAGGAAGAAGCTCCCGTGCGGCCCGGTGAACGTCAGCTCGTCACCGGATTTCGCCCGCCCGGTCAGGTAATCCGACATGACACCACCGGGCGTGAGCTTCACGAGGAAAGTCAGCCGCTCGTCGCCGGGCGCATTGCTGAACGAATACGACCGCGTCACGTCGGTCCCCGGAACGGTGATGTTCACATACTGCCCCGGCAGAAACGCGAGCCGATCCCGATCGCGGATCTCCACCGCCAGCGACATCGTCGTGGGCGAAAGCCGTTCCAGCGCAACGAGAGTGCCGTGATGCTCCGCGGCCTGCGTCTTCGCGACCGCCGACGTGCTCGCGATCTGCAACACCAGATCGGACTTCGGTTTCATACTGCACGGCAGCACATAACCACGCTCAGCCTCGTCCGCGCTCAGCGCGTCTTCGAGATAAGACCCGCCCTCGTATTCCCCCGATTCGCAGAATGCCTTGCAGGTTCCGCACGCACCGTCGCGGCAATCGAGCGGAATGTTGATGCGCTGCCGGTACGACGCGTCCGCGACAGTTTGATCCGGCGCGCACGTGACGAAGCGGGTGACACCGTCCTCGAAGGACAGAGCGATCCGGTGGTTCATGACCGCCTCCGCTCAGAAGTGGTACACGTCGACGACGTGATGGATGTAGTCGTTCTTGAGCACCACCGTCTTCCGCCGGATCAGCGGCGAAGGACCGGAGAAATCGATGGTGTAGAACGAAGTCCCGTAGTACGGGTCGACAGTGCGGTACCGGAAGTACATCGTGTGCCAGTTGAACCGCACGTCCACCAGATCGCCGTGCCGTTCGATCAGCTCGACATTCGTGATGTTGTGGCTGGTCCGGGGTTCCGGAAGGGACGTCGCGCTCGACCGTTCGGTGCGGATCCGGAACACCCGGTCCTCGAGCCCGCCCTTGTTCGGGTAGTAGATCAGCGAAATGTCGCGCTGCGGATCCTCGGTGAGCAGATCGTCGTCGCCCCAGGAAGGCATCCAGTACACGACATCGTCGGCGTAGCACTCCAGCCACTTCTCGAACTCGCGGTCGTCCAGATACCGCGCCTCGCGATAGAGGAACTGCTCGACGTCGTGCTGGGTGATGGTCTTCTCGGCGGCGGCGGTCATCGGGCTTCTCCTCGAACGGCCTGCTCGCGGGCGATCGCCGCGCGCAGGGTTTCCTGCCAATACCCGTGCTGCACCGGATAAAGACCCTCGTCCTCGTTCTTCTGCCCGGACGACACGACACCGTCGAGGCCGAGCGAAGAAGCGACCTCGTCCGGCCCGGTGAGCCAATGCTGAGCACCACGGCTCATGTCGTTCCACGGTGCGGCCGTCGCGCGGAAAGTGAGCTGGCAGGACCGGAATTCCTCCAGGTCGTCCGGCGTCGCCATGCCTGAGGCATTGAAGAAATCCTCGTACTGCCGGATCCGCCACGCCCGCGCTTCGGCGCTTTCGCCCTTCGGCGCGATGCAGTAGATGGTGACCTCGGTCTTGTCCGGCGCGATCGGCCGGAAATGCCGGATCTGCGTCGAGAACTGGTCCATCAGGTACACGTTGGGATACACGCACAGGTTCCGGGACCCGCGCACCATGAACTCGCCCTTGGCGTCGCCGTACTTCTCCTTCAGCTCCGCCATCCGCGGCCACAACGGACGGTCCTGCGGATTGCCCGCCCAGGTCCACAGGCACAGGTGGCCGTGCGGGAACGACCAGTAGCCGCCGCCGGACTTGCCCCACGACCCCGCGTCGAGGGTCTTGGTGTCGTTCGCCGATTCGCCGGTGTTGCGCCGGGCCGTCGTGGCCGCGTAATTCCAGTGCGTCGCGGTGACGTGGTAGCCGTCCGCGCCGTTCTCCGCCTGGACCTTCCAGTTGCCGTCGTAGGTGTACGTGGACGCCCCGCGCAGTACTTCAAGTCCGTCCGGCGACTGGTCCACCAGCATGTCGATCACCTTCGTGGCGTCGCCGAGGTGCTCGGTCAGCGGCAGCACGTCCGGGTTGAGGCTGCCGAACAGAAAGCCTCGGTAGGACTCGAAGCGCGCGACCTTCGTCAGGTCGTGGGAGCCGTCGGTGTCGAACGACTCCGGGTAGCCCGCGCCGTCCGGGTCCTTGACCTTGAGCAGCTTGCCGTCGTTGCGGAAGGTCCAGCCGTGGAACGGGCAGGTCAGCGTCGGGCGGTTGTCGCGTTTGCGCCGGCAGATCATCGCGCCGCGGTGCGCGCAGGCGTTGATCAGGCAGTGCATCTCGCCGGCCTTGTCGCGAGTGATCACCACCGGCTGGCGGCCGATCGTCGTGGTGAAGTAGTCGCCGGGGTTCGGCAGCTGGCTCTCGTGCGCGAGGTAGATCCAATTGCCCTCGAAGATGTGCTTCATCTCGAGTTCGAAGATCTCCTCGTCGGTGAAGATCCGGCGGTTCGCGCGGTAGACGCCCGCCTCCGGGTCCTCCACCACCGCGTCCGCGACAACGGCGGCGGCGTGGTCCAGCGTCTCGGTCATGACTCCTCCAACGGGCCTGGCGATCTGCACTGATCGGCTCCCCAGCAGGGGGTTTCCCGCACTGTGCCACCCCGTGGCGGCAGTCACCCCAGGGCAAGACCCAGTCCTGACCTAGGGTGTGATTATTCGATGTCGTTTATCAATCGCACGCAAACCGCTCCTTGTCTTCACTCAATACCGGAACTTACGGTGAGCGGGACCACGCGAGGAGCCGGTGAGGAGGCAGCCCGATGGAACTGCGCCACCTGCGGTACTTCGCCGCCGTCGCCGAGACCTGCCACTTCGGCCGCGCCGCCGAACGCCTGCACCTTGCCCAGCCCGCGCTTTCGCACGCGATCCGGCAGCTCGAGGACGAGCTGGGCGTCGCCCTGCTCAGCCGCACGACGCGGCAGGTGCAGGTCACCCCGGCCGGCCGGTTCTTCCTCGCCGAGGCGCAACGGATCCTGGACGCCGTCGAGGCGGGCGCACGCGGAGCCCGGCGCATCGCCGACGGCCGCCGCGGCCTCGCCCGGATCGGCTTCACCGGCACCGCCGCGCTCTCGCACCTGCCGCGGGTCGCCCGCGCGCTGCAGCACCGGCTGCCCGACGTCGAACTCGAAGTGCACGCCGACCTGCTCACCGGCGAGCAGTGCGAGCAGCTGCGCGACGGCACGCTGGACATCGGCGTGCTGCGCCCGCCGGTCACCGGCGGCGACCTCGACCTGCACGTCATCGAAACCGAGCCGCTGGTGCTCGCCGTCCCGGCCGACCACCGGCTCGCGGTCGAACCGGTGGTGGCGATGAGCGATCTGCGCGCCGAAGCGTTCGTCACCTATCCCGCCAGCTATTCCGTCGTCAACGAAGCGGTTCTCCGCAGTTGCCGCGACGCCGGGTTCACCCCGCAGCGCGAGCACGAAGCGGCCGGTACCGCGGTGCTGCTCGCGCTGGTCGCCGGAGGTCTCGGCGTCGGCGTCGTCCCCGCGTCCGCGCGGGCGCTGCCGCTGGCCGGGGTCGTCTTCCGCGACCTCGCCGGGGCCGCCACCGTCCAGCTCGCACTCGCCTGGCACCGCGAACGGGCCTCGGCACTGGTCCCGGCCGTGCTCGACGCGCTCGGCGAACTGTTCCCCGTCGAAGTGCCCGTGTCAGGGAGGACACGATGAAGATCACCCGGGTGGAGGCGATCCCGTTCGCCATCCCCTACCGCAAACCGCTGCGTTTCGCGTCCGGCGAGGTGCACACGGCCGAGCATGTGCTGGTCCGCGTGCACACCGACGACGGCGTGGTCGGGGTCGCCGAAGCGCCGCCGCGGCCGTTCACCTACGGCGAGACGCAAGCCGGGATCGTGGCCGTGCTGGAAACCGTGTTCGCGCCGCAGGTCGTGGGGTTGAGCCTGCTCGAACGCGAGACGGTGCACGCCCGGCTCTCCCGCACCGTCGGCAATCCGGCCGCGAAGTCCGCTTTGGACATGGCGATCTGGGACGCGCTCGGGCAAAGCCTCGACGTTTCGGTCACCGAATTGCTCGGCGGCTACACCGACCGCATGAAGGTGTCGCACATGCTCGGCTTCGACGAGCCTGCCGCGATGGTCGCCGAGGCGGAGCGGATTCGCGACAGCTACGGCGTCACGACGTTCAAGGTGAAGGTCGGCCGCCGGCCGATTTCCCTTGACACCGCAGTGGTTCGCGCGCTGCGGGAGCGGTTCGGCTCCGAGGTCGACCTGTACGTGGACGGCAACCGAGGCTGGACGGCCGCGGAATCCGCCCGCGCGATGCGGGAAATGGCCGATCTCGACCTGCTGTTCGCCGAGGAACTGTGCCCCGCCGACGACGTGCTGGGCCGCCGCTGGCTCGTGTCGCGTTTGGACGTTCCGTTCATCGCCGACGAATCCGCGGTGACCGCGGCCGACGTGACCCGCGAGATCCTCGGCGGCTCGGCGACCGCGATCAGCATCAAAACCGCCCGCACCGGCTTCACCCGCTCGCAGCGCACGCACCATCTCGCGGAGGGGCTCGGGCTGGAAGTGGTGATGGGCAACCAGATCGACGGCCAGCTCGGTTCACTGTGCACTGTCGCTTTCGGATCCGCCTTCGAACTGACGTCGCGCCGCCCCGGAGAACTGTCCAACTTCCTCGACATGACCGACGACCTGCTCGCCGAACCGCTGTGCATCGCGGACGGCGAACTGGTCATCCGCCCCGGCGCCGGGCTCGGCGCCGAACTCGACCCCGGCAAGCTCCGGCACTACCGGCAAGACCGCTAGCCGGAAACCCCCGATGGATCAAGGAGGATTCATGACTGCCACGCATTCCCCCACCGCCGCCGCGTCCGGAGCCAACGCCACCGAACGGTTCAAGAGCGACAAGCTCGCCGGCGTCGCGGACACCCCGAAGGAACGGGTCAGCCTGCTCGCCCGCGAGGTGCTGGAGGCCGTGCACGCGACGATCCGCAAGCACAAGGTGACCTACGACGAGTACAACGCGCTCAAATCGTGGCTGATCAGCGTCGGCGAGGACGGCGAATGGCCGCTGTTCCTGGACGTCTGGGTCGAGCACGTCGTCGAAGAAGTCGCCACCGAGCACCGCAAGGGCAACAAGGGCACCATCGAAGGCCCCTACTACGTGCCGGACGCCCCCGAACAGGGCGCGCGCGGTTCGATCCCGACGCGGGAGAACGAGCCGGGCACCCCGCTCACCTGGACCGGCCAGGTCACCT
The DNA here is from genome assembly GCF_014174495.1 of Amycolatopsis echigonensis. Taxonomy (GTDB): domain Bacteria; phylum Actinomycetota; class Actinomycetes; order Mycobacteriales; family Pseudonocardiaceae; genus Amycolatopsis; species Amycolatopsis echigonensis. Next base: position 37,984 of record NZ_JACJHR010000044.1, on the reverse strand, counting down.
CGACCACCGGCGCGGTGCTGGGCGGCGCGAAAGTCGAACTGTGGCACGCGGACGCGGACGGGCTGTACTCGCAGTTCGCGCCGGGCATCCCGGAGTGGAACCTGCGCGGCACCTTCACCACCGACGACGAAGGCCGCTTCGAAATCCACACCGTGCGGCCCGCGCCGTACCAGATCCCGACCGACGGCGCGTGCGGCAAACTGATCGCGGCCGCGGGCTGGCACGCCTGGCGTCCGGCGCACCTGCACGTCAAGGTGTCCGCGCCGGGGCACGAACTGCTCACCGCGCAGCTGTACTTCCCGGGCGACGAGCACAACGACGACGACATCGCCTCCGCGGTGAAGCCGGAACTGCTGCTCGACCCCCGCCCGGCTGGCGACGGCGAGACCATCGAGTACAACTTCGTCCTCGACCCGGCCTGATTTCGATCGGAGAACCATGCTTTACCACGTGCGGATGGACGTCCGCCTTCCCCCGGACCTGGACCCGGCGGTCCGCGACGCCCTCATCGCGCGCGAAAAGGAGTACAGCCAGCAGCTTCAGCGCAGCGGGAAATGGCCGCACATCTGGCGGATCGCGGGCGAGTACGCGAACTATTCGGTACTGGACGTCGCCGACCACGACGAACTGCACCAGATCCTGTCGAACCTGCCGCTGTTCCCGTACATGGACATCCAGGTGACCGCACTCGCGCGGCATCCGTCCAAAGTGGACTAGATTGCCCGTCGAAAATCCGTGAGGGGAACCCGGAGGGAATCTGATTTCCCTGGGGTCCCCTCACGGACGTTCACGGCAGCTACTTAGCCTGCCAAACCGGCGCGCGCTTCTCGACGAACGCCGTCGTCCCCTCGCGGACGTCCTCGCTCGTCATGACCCCGACCGCGTTTTCACGGGTGCTGTCCCAGTCGCTGGCCTCCGCGGAGATCGCACCGTCCACAATGCCCAGTGCGACGCGTTTGCTGGCCTGCACTGCCAACGGCGCGTTCGCGGCGATCTTCTCCGCCAGAGCCAACGCTTCGGTCAGCACATCGGCGTCCGCGACCACATGGTTCACCAGTCCCAGCGTCGCCGCGCGGGCCGCGTCGAGCGGTTCGCCAGTGAACATCATCTCCATCGCGATCTTCTGCGGAATCTGCCGCGGCAGCCGGAACACGCCGCCCGCCGCCGCGAAGAGGCCCCGTTTCACCTCGGGCAGCCCGAATTTCGCCGACTCGGCCGCGACCACCAGGTCGCTGGCCAGCGCGAGTTCGGTGCCGCCGCCGAGCGCGAAGCCGTTGACCGCGGCGATCGTCGGCTTCGAGATCGGATGCCGCACGTATCCGGCGAATCCCCAGTCCTCGTGGCCCGGCGCGGCGAGCGATTCGCCCCGCGACACGGCTTTCAGGTCGGCTCCGGCGCAGAACGCCCGCTCCCCCGCGCCGGTCAGCACGACGACGCGCGTTTCCGGGTCCTGTTCGGCCCGGTCCAGCGCCGTGCCGACGAGTTCGCTCAGCTCGGCGTTGACCGCGTTCATCGCGTGCGGCCGGTTGAGCGTGATCACCAGGACGTGCCCGCGCTGGTCGACGAGCGCGGCCGGGGCGTCGTCAGACATGGTCGGCCTCCTCCGCCGGTGCGAAGACCGGCACTTTCTCGTGGTCGGGATCGGGGCCGGAGGGCACGAACACCGCCCGCACCGGCAGCTGCCAGAGGTCCGCGTCCGGGTCGGCGTCGAGCCGGCACCACCACCACGGTCCCTCGGCCAGCTCCACGATGCCCACGACGACGCGCTCCGGCTCGCCGCCGTCGCGCGCCCGCTTGTGCACCACCGACCACGACACCACCGTGCCGGTTCCCGCGGCGGCCGTCCACTCGAGGTCGTCGTCGGGTCCGGGACCGTGCGCGGGTCCAGGTATTCGCCGGTGGAGCGCCGCCGCAACAGCCGGAACTCGCCGATCGCGGTGCCGTCGAAGAACGCCGCGGACTCGTCGTCGCGGGCGACTGGGGTGATACGCATTGCCGTCCCTCCGCTCACGCCGCGCCGAGCACGAGCGTGCTGTGGTGGTCCAGGATGCCGCCGTTGCCGGAGACCAGCACGGTGTCGTGCTTCGGCACCTGGCGCTCGCCGCCCTGGCCGCGGGCCTGGATGATCGCCTCGGACAGCGGCGTCATGCCCCACAGGTAGTAGGACGACAGCTGGCCGCCGCCGGTGTTCACCGCGAGCTTGCCGTCCGGGCCGAGCATGCCCGGTGTCGCGACGAACTCGCCCCCTTCGCCCTTGCCGCAGAACCCGTAGTCCTCCAGGGTGAGCAGCGCGGTGAAGGTGTAGCAGTCGTAGATCTCGGCGACGTCGATGTCCTCGATCGTCACTCCGGCCATCTCCATCGCCGCCGGCCCGGACTGCGCCGCGCCGCTCACGAGGCCGAGATTGTCGTTGCGGCGGAAGGAATTCCCCGGGTGTGCCTGACCCCAGCCGAGCACCTGCACAGCGGGTTGCGCCAGAGAAGCCGCGCGTTCCGCGGAGGTCACGATCACCGCCGCGCCGCCGTTCGAAACCAGACAGCAGTCCAGCAGGTGGAACGGTTCCGCGATGAACCGCGACGCTTGATGGTCGGCCAGAGTGATCGGGTCGCGCAGCTGTGCCAGCGGGTTCTTCGCCGCCCACGCGCGTTGCGCGACCGCGATCGCGCCGAGTTGCTCGCTCGTGGTGCCGTAAGTCTTCATGTGCCGTCGCGCGGCGAGTGCGTAGAAGGAGTTCGGCCCGGCGAAACCGCTGGAGCCCAAGAGGCTTCCCCAGCCGGTCGGGGTCGTGCGCCGGCCGCCGTAGGCCGCGCCCGTCGCTTTGCCCTGCTGCAGCGGCGCGTCCGCGAATACGCACGCGACGGTGTCGGCCATGCCCGCTTCGACCGCCATCGCGGCGTACTGCACCATCGCGCCCGCCGTCGAGCCGAAAGCCTGCATTTGGGTGAACAGGCGCAGGTCCCGCAGGCCTAAGTCGACTTGCAGACTGAGGTCCACGCCGGGCGTCGTGCCGGCGGACACCAGCAGCCCGTCGATGTCGGACAGCCCGATCCCGGCGTCCGCGGCTGCCCGCCGGACGGCCTGCGCGGCGAACTGCCGCGCGCTGCGACCGTAGACTTTCCCCAGCTCAGTGAGCCCGAGACCGGCGATTGCCGCCCTCCGGCGCGCCGGGGTCTCCCGCCTGCTCGTCATCATCGCACTCCGTTCCCGGCCGGTGGCCGCACCTCCACGTTCGCATCCCGCTGACGCGGCGTAAACGACCGGTCGGGACACCGGCAGATGAGCGCCCGCGACACGTGCGCCGATGTCGCTGCCGGAAACCTGCCGGTGTCGGAATACGTGATGTACATCGCGGATTTCCGCACCCAGCATGGCAATCGGGACCCGACGACGGGAAAGGCGGTCCGGCGATGGCGATCAGCGCCGCGGAAACCGAACAGCTGCGGGAGGCGGTGCGCGACCTGCTCGCGGACCGCTGCACGGAGGCGGACGTGCGCCGGACAATGGCGACCGAGCCCGGGTACGACCCCGAGCTGTGGAAACAACTGGCCGAGCTGGGACTGCCCGGCCTGGTGATCGCGACCGGCTACGGCGGGGTCGGCCTGGGCGCGGAAGAACTCGAAGCGGTTTCGGAGGAAATCGGGGCGGCGCTGGTGCCGTCGCCGTTCCTGTCCAGCTCCGTGCTGACGGCGACCCTCATCGACGCAGCCGGGACTGAAGAGGACAAACGCCGTCTTCTGCCCGCGCTCGCCGACGGGTCCTCGATCGGAACCGTTGCCGTCACGGGCCCTACCGGAAGCTGGACGCCCGAAGGCGTTGCCGTGCAAGCAAACGGAACCCTCACCGGGACCGCTTCTTACGTCACCTTCGGCCAGCTCGCCGACGTCATCCTCGTGGTGGCTCGCACTGGCGACGACATCGGCGTCTTCGAGGTCGCCCCGGACGCGTCCGGTTTCCAGCGGACGGCGGCGGAGGTATTCGACCCGACCGTGCGGCTGTCCCAGTTCGCCTTCGCTGATACGCCAGCACGGCGAGTGGGTACGGCAGGCTGGGAAGCCGTGCGGAAGGCCTTGGACCTCAGCACCATCGCGCTGGCCGGGGAGCAGGCAGGCGGGGCTCGCAAGATCTTCGAGACGACCGTCGAGTATCTCAAGACTCGCGTTCAATTCGGCCGTGCGATCGGCAGTTTCCAGGCGATGAAACACCTCGCCGCGGACCGCCTCCTGGACGTCGAATCCGCGACCTCCGCCGCTCGGCACGCCGCTGCCGACGGCAGCCCGGGCGCGATCGCGCTCGCCGGATTCGCCTGCGCGGAAGCGTACGAAACCGTTGCCCTGTCCGCGATCCAGATGCACGGCGGGATCGGCTTCACCTGGGAACACCCGGCGCACCTGTACCTGCGCCGCGCCCGCTCCGGCGCACAGCTGTTCGGCGGCTCGCGGCTGCACCGGGAGCGCTACCTCGTCTCGAAGGGGGCTTGAGCATGACCACCGCTTTGCCCAGCGCGGAGCAGCTCCGCGAAGAAGTCCGCGCATGGCTCGCGGCGGAATGGACCGGACTCGCCCCGGCACCCGACCGCTGGAGCACCACCCCGGAACGCGTGGCGTGGCTGGAAAAAGTCGTCGCCGCCGGATACGCCGTGCCGACCTGGCCGGTCGAATGGTTCGGCCGCGGCTACCCGGCCGAACTGGCCGACACGATCGCAGCGGAGTTCGACGCCGTCGACGCGCCCGGCGCCCGACAGGACAAGTACAGCATCCCGGCCAACACCGTCCTCGCGTTCGGCACCGAAAAACTCAAGAACGACCTCCTGCACGACGTCCTCACCGAACGGTCCCGGACCTGCCTGTTCTACAGCGAACCCGGCGCGGGCTCGGACCTCGCCGGCGTGCGCACGACCGCGGTCCGCGACGGCGACCGCTGGATCGTCAACGGCCAGAAGGTCTGGACGTCCGGCGCGAAGACCGCGGACTACGCGCTGCTCATCGCGCGCACCGACTGGGATGTGCCGAAGCACAAGGGCCTCAGCTACTTCGTCGTGCCGATGCACCAGCCCGGCGTCGACATCCGGCCGCTGGTGCAGATCACCGGCGAAGCGCACTTCAACGAGGTCTTCCTGACCGACGTCGAAATCCCGGCGGACTACCTGGTCGGCGACGAGGGCAAGGGCTGGCGGGTGCTGCAGACCGCGCTGGCGTACGAGCGCTCGATCATGGGCGACGGCGCGCGGGCGTCGCGGCACGGATCGATCGCCGACGACCTCGTCGGCCTCGCCCGGGAACGCGGCCGTCTCGCCGACCCGGTCATCCGCGACAACCTGGCCGCCGTGCTCGCGTTGCGCGAACTGAACGCGTTGAACAACGCCCGGGCGAAAGCCGCCGCCGAACCAGGCACGTCGAGTTCGGTGATGTCGCTCGGAAAACTCGCGATGTCCGGGATCCTGCACGCCGAAGGGCGACTGCGCACCGCCATCGCCGGTCCGGAAACGCTGCTCGCCGGGGACGAGAATCCGGTCGCCGACGACGTGAACTTCCTGGCGCTCAACGCCTTCTTCACCTCCATCGGCGGCGGCACCGACCAGATCCAGCGCACGATCATCGCCGAACGCGTCCTCGGCCTTCCCAAGGAACCCGAGGTCGACCGCGACCTGCCCTTCCGCGCCGTCCGCCGCAGCTGAGCCTCGAGGAGGCTGGTTCCCTTGCCCGACACCTCCCCCACCGCCGACGCCTACGACCCGCCGCTGTGCGGCGTCCGCGTGCTCGACCTGTCCTCCGGCCCGATGACCGCGACCGGCCGGCTGCTGGCCGATCTCGGCGCGCGCGTCACCCGGGTCGTCCTGCCCGGCGTCACCGACGAACAGACCACCGGCCCGGTCGTCGACGGCGTCGCGATCGGCACCGCCATCGACCGGCACGGCTTCGCCCACGCCACCGCCGAACCCGGCTCGCACGGCTGGCAGCAGCTGCTGGCCGACGCCGATCTCCTGATCGAGACCACCCCGCCGGGTTCGCCCGCCGAGGAACTGCTCGACGTCCCCGGCCTGCGCACCCGGCATCCCGCGCTGGTCGTCCTGTCGATCAGCGACTTCGGCCGCGCCACGACCCGGCGGCACTGGCAGGCCACCACTCCGGTGTTCCACGCGCTGACCGGCGAACTCTCCCGCTCCGGCATCCCCGGCCGCGCTCCGCTGCTGCCGCCCGGCGAACTGCCGTACCACGTCGCCGCCGCGCAAGCCGCGTTCCAGGCGGTGAGCCTGTACCTGGACCGGCTGCGCACCGGACGCGGCGACGCATCGACTTCTCCGTCCTCGACGGGGCGATGCAGGCGCTGGACCCGGCGTTCGGCATGGTCGGCAGCGCGGCCGCCGGGGTTCCGCTGAGCGACCTTCCCCGCGGACGCACCGAAGAACGCCACCGGTACCCGATTTTCCCTTGCCAGGACGGGTATATCCGGATCTGCCTGCTGTCGCGGCGGCAGTGGCGCGGGATGTTCGAGTGGATGGGCAGCCCGACCGCATTCGCCGACCCGAAGTACGACCAGCTGCAGGAACGCTACGCGTCGCCGGACCTGCTGCCCGCGATCGGCCGGTTCTTCGCCGAACGCACCCGCGCCGAACTGGAGTGCGAGGGCCAGCGTCACGGCGTGCCCACCGCCGCGGTGCTCACGCTCGCCGAAGCCCTGCACACCGACCAGCTTGCGGCCCGCGGCTTCTTCCGTGACACCGAACTGTCGCCCGGGCTGGTCGCGCCGGTCCCGGCCGGGATCGCCGAAATCGACGGACGCCGCGCCGTCGCCGGTCCGGACACCGGCGCGCGAGTCGCCTCCGCGCCGATCCTGGCCGCTCGCCCCCGGCGCGGCGAAGGACGTCCGCTGGAGGGAATCCGGGTCCTCGACCTCGGCGTGATCGTCGTCGGCGGCGACACCGGACGGCTCTTCGGCGACCTCGGCGCGGATGTCATCAAGATCGAGAACTCCGCTTTCCCGGACGGTTCCCGCGCCGCGCTGCCCGGCCTGATGTCGCACGGATTCGCCGCCGGGCACCGCAACAAACGGGCCATCGGCGTCAACCTGCGCGATCCCGAAGGCCAAGCCCTGGTGCGGCGGCTCGTCGCCCAGTCGGACGTCGTGCTTACCAACTTCAAACCCGGCGTCCTCGCCTCCCTGAAACTCGACCGGGCCGCGTTGTCCGAGGTGAACCCGGGCATCGTCGTGGTGGACAGCTCGGCGTTCGGCCCGACCGGTCCGTGGGCGAAACGGCTCGGCTACGGTCCGCTCGTGCGCGCCGCGACGGGTCTCACCAGCGAGTGGATCTATCCGGGCGAACCGGGCACGTTCAGCGACGCCGTCACGGTCTACCCGGACCACGTATGCGCCCGGATCGGCGCGCTGGCCGCGCTGGCGCTCCTTGTCCGGCGAGAACGCAGTGCCGAGGGCGGAGCGGTGAGCGTCGCGCAATCCGAGGTGATGCTCAGTCATTTCGCGGACCGGATCGCCGCCGAAGACCTGGCCCGCCGCGGACATCGCCTGACCGAGCCCGCGCATGACGCGCCTTGGGGCGTCTTCCCGGCCGCCGGGGACGACGACTGGCTGGCCGTCACCGTCCGGAACGACGCGGATTGGGGTGCGTTGTGCGCGGTGCTGGACCGCCCCGACCTGGCGGCCGACCCCGCGTTGGCCACCCGCTCCGGCCGGGCTGCTTCCCGGGCCCGGATCGACGCGGCGGTGACCGAGTGGACGGAGCGGCGTTCTCCGTTCGCGGCGATGGATCTGCTGCAGGCCGCCGGCGTTCCCGCCGGGGCGATGCTGCGGGCGGGAGACCTGCCGGAATGGGAGCAGTACCGGGAGCGGCGGGCATTCCGGGAGGAGCTGCATCCGTACGCGGAGGAGCCGTATGTGCTCGAAAACGTGCAGATCCACGCGGCGCACGTCGCTGACCCGCCGGTGGGGCAGGCGCCGTTGCTGGGCGAGCAGACGTTCGAGATCGCGGCTGAGCTATTGGGACTAGGGGTTGCGGAGACGGCAGGTCTGATCGCGCGCGGAGTGCTGGAGGCACCGGACGAGCAAGACGGGAGCGCCGCTCGCGCCGGGTGAGCGCCGAGCTTCACCACTCCCCGGTGCCGAAGCCGTCCCGACAATCGGCCGAACCCGCCGTATGATCGCCGGAACCCGCCCGCCTCGCTGGACATTGGACGATGGAGATCGATTTCACCCGGCTGAAGTACTTCGTCGCGGTCGCCGACGAACTGCACTTCAAACGCGCGGCGGACCGGCTGCGGATCACGCCTCCGCCGCTCAGCAAGCAGATCAAGCTGCTGGAGCGCGAACTCGGCGGCCCGCTGTTCGAACGGCATTACCACGAGGTCCGGCTCACCCCGCTGGGCCAAGCGCTTCTCGGCCCGGCGCGGGCGATCCTGCGCCAGGTCGACGGTCTCCGGGACATCGCGGCGGGAGTTCTCGAGGACGGCACGCCGATCCGGATCGGGGCCACCGCGTACGCTCCGTCGGATCTGCTCGAAGACCTCGAAACCGCGGTCGGCGGGCTGGCCGTCCCGGCGACGTTCGAGGTGGCCGGTTCGGCCGCCGAAGTCACCGCGAAACTCGTGTCCGGGCACCTCGAACTCGGGCTGATCCACCTCGCGGTCGAGGACCCGCGGCTGCGCGCCCGCACCGTCGCCGAGTACCAGGGCGCGATCGCGGTCCGCGCGGACGATCCGCTCGCCTGCCGCGACCTGGTGCACATCGAAGAACTCCGCGACCGCGAGGTGGTCATCGACTTCGCCCGGCCGAACCCGCTCATCCTCGCCACGCTGACCCGGCGGCTCGCGAAACGCGGGATCCGCAACATCGTCCGCGCGGTCAGCGGACGCGGCGGTGAGCTCGAGATGGCGGCGCAGGTGTTCAACCGGCGGCTGGTCGCGCTCGTGACCTACGCGCCGGCGTCGTTCATCGGCCGGATGTTCTCGCCGCCGGAGTTCAAGCTGGTCCGGATCGACGAGGACGGCTGGGAACCGAGCAGGCTCGCGCTCGCCTGGGCCGCCGACCGCGCCGCCGGACCGCCCCGTCCGGCCGATCTCGCCGAGGACCTTTCCGCGAAACTGGGCCCGATCCGCCGCGGGTGACCACGACCCGGCGGCACCCGCACGACCGCCGATCGTCCACAATGGACTCTCAGGATTCGACGAACTTGCTCAGCAGCCGCGCGAACTCGGCGACGTCGCCGCTGGGCCAGTCCCGCAGCCGCTCTTCGAGCCGTTCCCGTTGCGCCGCACGGGTAACCGCCAGCGCGCGGTGCCCGGTTTCGGTCAGCTCGAGCCGCTGCCTGCGCGAATGCCGCGGGTCCGGGCCGCGCACCAGCAGCCCGGCGTTTTCCAGCTCCGCCAGCTGCCTGCTGACGGTCGAGGGGTCGAGCCCGTACTCCTGGGCGAGATCCGCCGCGTGCGCGCAATCCGCGAGGTCGATCGAGGACAGCATCGTGTACTGCACGAACCCGAGCCCCTCGTACAGTTCGTTCGAGCGCACCCGCGACCCGCGGGAAAAGAGGATCATCGCGCGGTGGATCGCGTCCAGGGCATCGCCGTCGCGGCCTTCTCCCGGCATGTCCCCGCATGCTAGAGATGCACCATACAACTGTCAACGCGGCCCGGCGGCGATCCCCCGGCGCAGCAGCTCTTCCGCGTCCACCCCGGCTTCTTCAAGCAGCGCACGGGTATGCGCGCCGAACGCCGGCACGTCGCCCATGCGCGCCTCGACGTCCGCGAACGTCACCGGCGGCAGCAACGCGTCGACGGTCGCGTGTTCGGTGCCGATCTTTCGCCAGCGATCGCGGGCGCGCAGCTGCGGATCGGCCACGACGTCGGCCACCTGTTTCACTTGCGCCGCGGGGATTCCCGCTTTCGCGAGCCGCTCGTCCAATTCCACTGTGGACCATCGCGCCGTTTCGGCGGCGACCGCCGCGTCGCATTCCGCGCGGTGTTCCACGCGCAGCACGTTCGTGGTGAATCGCGGATCCTCGGCCAGTCGCGGCGCTTCGAGGACCGAGGTGACCAACGTCCGCCAGCCGCTGTCGTTCTGGACCCCGATCAGCATCTGACCGTCTTTCGTCGGATACGCGTCATACGGCGCGATCGAGGCGTGGCTCAGGCCCATCCGCGCGGGCTGGCGTCCGGAGTACATCTGGCTGTACATCGCGTAGCCCATCCACTCGACGGTCGCCTCCAGCATCGACACCTCGACGGTCGCGCCCTGCCCGGTCCGCCAGCGTCGCAAGAGCGCCGCGAGGACCGCCTGCGCGCAGTACATCCCGGAGGCGATGTCGGACGTCGGGATGCCGGTCTTGACCGGGGTGTCCGGCGTGCCGGTGATGCCGATCAGCCCGGCTTCGGCCTGGACCAGCATGTCGTAGGCCTTGCGCTGCTCCTTCGGGCCGCCGGTGCCGTAGCCGGAGAGGTCGACCGCTACGAGTTCCGGGTGGTCGGCCCGCAGTCCGGCCGCGCCGAACCCGAGCCTCGCGGCCGCGCCGGGGGCCAGATTCTGCACGAAGACGTCGGCGCGGGCGATCAGGCGCTGGACGACGTCGCGGCCTTCCGCGGTCTTCAGGTCTACGGCGAGGGATTCCTTGCCGCGGTTGAGCCAGACGAAATGCGCGCCGGTGCCGTGGACGACGTGGTCGTATTCGCGGGCGAAGTCCCCGCCGTCGGCTCGCTCGACCTTGATAACGCGAGCGCCCAGGTCGGCGAGGGTGCGGGTGGCCAGCGGGGCGGCGACGGCCTGTTCGATGGAGACGACGGTGATTCCGTCCAGCGGGAGCGCGGCGGTGGCTGGGTGCATGCTGCTTACTATTACCCGGATTTCGCGGGGATGCTGTGTTGCGTGGGGCACCCCGAAGCCGGAGTGTGCTGACGGTCTGGGGGTGCTTGTCAAGGCGGGAAAGATGCCTTGACAAGCACCCCCGGACCGCCGAGGAGGCTTCGTATCGGGGTGCGGGGGTGGGGTGGGTGCCTCGATCGTTGCGGGGTCGGCGGCGGTTCGGTGGTCCGTGAAGGGCCCCCCGAGGGAATCACCTCACGGATTGCGGCGGGCCGTGATGGAAACCTCAGCCGCGCGGGTCGAAGGGGATTCCGGCGGGCTTCGACTTCTCCAGCAGGTCCGGGTACCGGCCTTCGCTGATCTTGATCGTCGCGGTGCCGAAGTCCGCGTTCGTCAGCCGGTCGCGCAGGTTGGTCGACGGCCAGCCGTCCCAGCCCACCAGGGGCGGCTAGCGCCAGTCGTGGCAGTTGCCGTTGACCGCGCCGGTGGTTTGGAGGCCCGGCGCGGGGGTGGTGGCCTTTCAGCCGGCGAGCACCTCCGCGCCGCGATGCACGCGCAGCAGGTCAGCCCGTACGAGGTCGGCCAGCAGCCGCTCCTCCTCGTCCGCCTCCACCGGACGTGCGGGCAATTCCCCGCTCCCCGCCAACGCGCCCGCAGCCGCCTCCGCGAAGGACGCCATCGTCGGCGACTGCCCGCCTCGCTGCAGCAGCGCGCCCGCCGACGCGGCGAGGCCGCGCAATCCCTCCCCGACCTCCTCCAAAGCTTCTCGTTGCTCCGACGAAGGCTCCCGGCTGCCGGGCTCGGGGCTCAGCAAGTCCTGATGTGTCCGGGCCGCCGCGCGAAACCGCAGCCCGACCTCACGCCGGCCGCCTCCGCCGCGCAACCGCTCCGCCACCGACGCGAGCAGTTCGCCAGTCTCGGAGACGGCGTCGGAAAACCGCTGCGCCACAGACGGTTTCGGCACCCCCGGAACCGCGGCGAAACCGAACAGCAGCCCGATCACCACCGCCAGCGCCACCAGCAGCAGGTACTCCACGAGCACCGACACCGCGTCCAGATGCCGCGTCGTCGCGTTCATCCCGACGCTCATCAGCACCATGCATCCGTTGAACACCATCGGCTTCACCTGCATGAACGGGAACCCGACGAGCAGCGCGACAATCCCCAGCGGCAGCAACGCCCCGGGCGGCAACAGCCACAGCGCGACCGCCAGCACCACGGCCCCGGCCGCCGCACCGGCGGCGCGCTGCCACGCCTTCGCCAGCGTGTCCCGCCATTCCGGCTGCATGAGCGCGAACGTCGTCATCAGGAACGACACCGTGAGCGGGTCGCCCGGGCGCAACGTGGCGATCACCGCCGCGACCAACATCCCCAACGCACACCGCACCGCGTGCCGCAATTGCGCGGACCGCCACGAGAACACCCCGGTCGCCTCCCGCCGCAACGCCTCGCGGACGAGATGCCGCGGGAAGTCCACAATGGACTCGTCCCGGTTCAGCACGGCTTCCCGGATCGCGAACAGCCCGGCCCACGCCTCGTCCAGCAACGCGGCGGTGTCGCCGGGCAACGCGACGTCCGGGTCGATCCGCTCGATCTCCGGCGGATCCGAAACTGTCTTGGCACGCACGGCTTCCGCCAGTGCCGCGACCTGTTCGTCCGCGGCGTCGAGCACGCGGGATACCGCCGCCGCCTGCTCCTCGCCGAACGCGCGCAGCCGATCCCGCAGCACCGCAGCCGTACCGTGGTAGCGCGCGCCTCCGGCGAGAACCCGCGCCTGCCACGCCCGCGGCCGGTCGGTCACCCAGTGCCGCACCGCTCGCTCCGCGCTGGCGCGATCCGGTCCGGCGAGCGCGTCGGCCAGCGCGGTGCGGGTCGGCTTGCCGGGATCGCTCAAGCCCATCAGCAGCCGCAGCACGAACACGACCCCGACGGCCAGCGCCGGCGCGCAGATGATCTGCACCGGGCTGGCCGCCCCGCTCAACTGGAAGCCGTAGCCGAACACCGAAGCCATGCCGAGCCCGAGCCCGACCGTCACGTACCGCGGCCCCAGCGCGGGCACCACCGCCGCCGCGAACACCACCAGCACGAGCAGCGCGATCGACGCGACCGGCGACACCTCGCCCAGCAACCGCGGCCCGGCCCCGCCGATCACGACCGCCGGAGCGAACGCCGCGAACAGCCACAGGTCCGGTCGCAACGGCCCGCCGGTGGCGGCGATGAAGCAGAACAACGCGGTCAGCCCGGCCAGCACCGCCGTCCCGCCGAGCCCGAGTGCCACTCCGAGCCCGGCCGTCCCGCCGACGACCACCAGAATCGCCGCCAGCATCCCGCCGCCGCGCGCAATCGCGTTCATCCCGCCCCGTTCCGTCACCGCGCAATGCCGCCGGGTAGCCTCGCACGCCGCGGCGGCGCGCCGGGCAGCGACTCGCCAGCAGCAGCTCAGACGGTCGCGCGCTCCGGCGGCAGCGTCAGCATGGTGTGCACCTCGGAGCTCGATTCCCCCGGCAGCCCGTCCAACGCCCGCAACGCCGCGTTCCGCGCCGCCGCTTCCTCCTCAGTTCGCGGCGACATCACCGCCGACCCGCCGGTCGCCAACGCCTGGTTGGCCTCCACGAACTCCCGCGACCGCTTCTCGTACGCCGCGAAGGCGACGTCGTGCGGAGCGTCAGCCAGCTCGTACGCGAGCAGGTACGCACCGATTATCGCGAGGCTCGAGCCCTGTCCGGACAGGAACGACGTCGCGTGCGCGGCGTCCCCGGCCAGCGCGACGCGGCCCTTCGACCACACCGGCAGATGGATCTGGCTGACCACGTCGAAGAACAGATCGTCGGCGGTGCGCATCGCCTCGACCATCCGCGGCACCTCCCAGCCGTATCCCTCGAAACGGCTCGCGACGAGGTCGCGCTGCGCGGCCGGGTCGGCGAACGCGGAGAACGGCGCGTCGGCACGGGTGAACACCAGGAACCCGTGCACCTCGTCGCTGTCGCTCGTGGCGTAGAGCGTCGCCATCCGGCCCGCGACCGCCCAGGAAACGCCCTCGTGCGACAGGCCGAGATGGTTCGGCATGGTGAATCCGGCGAAGCAGTAGCCGAGGTAGCGGTGGAACGGCCCCTCCGGCCCGAAGGCCAGCGAGCGGGTCTTCGAGTGCAGCCCGTCCGCGCCGATGACCAGGTCGAACGTCTGGCTCCGGCCGCTGGAGAAGATCACGTCGACCCCGGTGCCGCGGTCGTCCAGCGCGGCGATCGACTCCGAGAAGCGGAACTCGACGTCATCGCGGACCGCGTCGTACAACAGGCCGGTGAGGTCTCCGCGCGCCAGTTCGATGTCGTACCCCGCCGCGTCCCCGGTGAGCGCGGCCGGTTCGACGCTGTTCAGGACGTCGCCGTCCTCGTCGAGGAACGTGATCCGCCGGGTCGCGACGTGCTTCGCCCGCGCCTTCTCCTCCAGCCCCATCCTCCGCAGCACCTCGACGGCCGGGCCGCGCATGTCGATCGGATAGCCGCCGCCGCGCACCGCGGGCGCCTTCTCCACCACGGTGACCGCGAAGCCGTACCGGTTCAGCCAGTACGCCAGCGCCGGGCCCGCGATGCTCGCCCCCGAGATCAGCACACTCCTGCTCATGGTTCTCCCCTTCCCTCAGCAGGCGATAGATGCCTACCTTAGGTATCATTTTCGAGACCGGCCGGAACCGCGTCGCGCGATCCCGGTGAGCCCAACTGTATACCTAAGTTAGGTATCTAAACAAGGAGCCCGCGATGTCCTCCGTCCCCTCCCTGCTGCGGGACCTGCTCCCCCGCCTGAACGAGCTGAGCGGGACGCTGCGCCGCGGCAAGCTGTTCGAGCGCGCCGTCGAGGCCACCGGGCTCCCGCTGGAACGGCCGGCGATGAGCGTGCTCGGCATCCTCCACATCGAGGGCGCGCCGCTGCGGGTAGGCGAGATCGCGAACCGGATGAACGTCGTCGGCCCGCACGTCACGCGCCAGGTGCAGGGGCTGGAAAGCCGGGGGCTGGTGCGGCGCGTGGCAGACCCGGACGACCAGCGGGCCCGGCTGATCGAGCTGACCCCGGAGGGAAAAGCCGCGACCGAACGCTACGTCGGGGTCATCGAGGGCTGGTTCTCCGACGCGCTCAGCGGCTGGACGGCGGAAGACCGCCAGACCCTCGACCGGCTGCTGACCCGGCTGGTCGACGACCTGACGGCCCGATTGTCCGATCTGGACTGAACCGCGCTACCGCGACAGCCGCAGGAACTCCCGCTGCTCGCGGTCGTAGCGCTGGGTCAGGCCGTTTCCGTAGCGGTCCCACCAGTTCTGCGGGTGCCCGTGCTGGCGGGTGGTCGTGTCGCCGTAGATTTCCCGGTCGTATTCGATCCGGGCGTCGTGGAACCGCTGCTGGAATTCCTCCGGAGACAGGTCCCGCAGCTGCTGCACGGCGGCCGGGTCGAGGGTGCGCGCGCTCCGCACGATGTCCGCGCCGCCCATGTGGTTCAGGATCGCCCGGACGCCGCCCGCGCCGCGCATGTGCGCGCCGGACATGATCGCGGCCTGCGCGCCCGGGTCGGTGAACTCCAGCGCACCGGCGCGGCGCGCGTTGGCCGTCATCAGCTGCGCGACCACCGCGCGTTCCTCGGCGCTGCCGATCCCGTACTGCTGGCGGGCGGCCATGATCTGGTCGTAGCCGTTGTGCATGCTCTCCCGGAAGCCGTAGGCCTCGCGCACGCCGCCCTGTTCGCCGGTCGCGCCCTCCGACCGCATGATCGAATCGACGACGCGGCCATCCAGCTGCTGCGGTGCGGCACCCCCGGCGGCCGCACCGCCGCCCCCGGCTCCCCCGCCGCCGTAGCCTTGCGCCACCGCGGTGTCGGCATCGGCGTAGTTCTGCGCTGCGTGCCGCACCTTGCCGTTGACCTGTTCGATCAGCTTCACGAAATCGCCGAGCGACGACACGAGTTTCGCCTGCAGCACGGTGTTCGCCGCGGCGACCCCGCTGCCGATGCCCGCGAACGACAAGGCGTCGATCACGAGCGTCTCGAGGTCGCGGACGGCCGAGAACGCCGCGGCGCCGAGGCCCTCCACGTTCTTCACGATCGCCGACACCTCGGCCGGCAGCACCCGGTAGCTTCCCGCTGTCATGGCAGTGACCCTCGCGCACCGGCAGTGGCGCGCCAACGGCCGAATTACCCACTTCCGGCAGGGATCGAATGCCTGCCCGGTGGGTACCTGGGCGGCATGGAGTCCGACGAGGACCGGCACGACCGGACCGACCACGAGATCGAACTGCTCGCCGAGCGGCTCTGGGCCTGGTCCCGCGAGCCGGACGGCGACCAGGAGCCGGATCTCGGTCCGCTCGCGCGAGCCGGCTTCGAAATCACCGGCCGCACCGCGCGGTACGGTTCCGGACGTCCGTGCGTCGCACTGCTGCTTCCGTCCGACCGGCACCGGGAATTCGGGCACAACCTCGTCGCCGCGGCGGTGGCCGGCGCCGCGCTCGCCACCGTCCGGACGCTGGAATCCGGTTCCGTCGTCGTCACCGACCGCCCCGCCGACGGGATCGACGCGGTGCTGACTTTTCAACCCGGCGTGCACACCTGGGCCGCCGCGCCGCTCGCCGCGCGGACCGAGCTGCGCGTCACCGTGCACGGGAATTCGGGCCCAGCGCCCGAAGACAGCACCGACGCGGTCGCCGGGCTGGTGCAGGTCTTCACCGCGATCGCCGCGCTGCGGGCCCGGCTGCCGTCCGGCGCGGCGGTGCGGGGAATCGTGACGCACGGCGGGGAATCCACCGACGTGGTGCCCGATTTCGCCGAGGCCCGGTTCGGGTTGCGCGCGCCGGATTCGGAAACGCTCGGCCGGGTCGTCACCGAAGTGACCACGGCCGCCGAGGGCGCCGCGATGGCGACCGGAACCAAGGCGAACGTCGAACGGTTCGGCCCGATTCACGCGCGGTTCCACGACAATCCGGTGCTGTCCGGGCATTTCGCCCGGCATCTCGCGGCGTGCGGGATCCACGCGTCGCCGTCGGGCACCGCGGCGGTCCCCGGCCGGGCCGAGGTGGGCGACTTGAGCGTGCGGATGCCGACGATCCATCCGTCGGTCGCGCTCCACGATCCGGTGCGCGCGGTCGGCAGCCGGGCGTTCGCCGAGGCGACGGGGTCGCCGCGGGCTCGGACGGTGCTGCTCGCGACGGCGTCGGCGTTGGCCCGGACCGCGTCGGATCTGCTCGCGCATCCCGCGCTGGTCCGCCAGGCTTGGGACAATTTCGCCGACCGGGCGCGTCGGGGTGGCTAGAGTCCCCGGCATGGGGACGACTACCACCGATCTGCCGCTGCCGGACGGCCGGAACCTCCGGGTCCACGACAGTGGCGGCGACGGCTTTCCGGTGGTGTGGCACCACGGGACTCCGCAATCCGGTCGCTTGCTGTCGCCCGTCGTCGAGGCTGCGGCCGCGCGGGGCTTTCGGGTCGTTTCGTATGCGCGGCCCGGATACGCCGAATCCACTCCGGAGATCGGGCTGACGGTGGGGTCGGCCGCTGCGGACGTGCTTCAGGTGGCGGACGCGCTGGACCTGCCGCGCTTCGCGGTGATGGGAGCGTCCGGCGGCGGGCCGCACGCCCTGGCTTGCGCTGCGAAGCTGCCGGATCGGGTGACGGCGGCGGTGTGCCTCGCCAGCTTGGCGCCGTTCTCCGAGGAGTACGACTGGTACGGCGGGATGGCCGATGACAGCTCGCTGCGGGCCGCCCGCAAGGGCCGCGAAACCCGGCTGCGGCACGGAGAAACGCAGGAATTCGACCCGACGAGCTTCACCGACGCGGACTGGGCGGCCTTGCGCGGCACGTGGGAGCCGCTGGGGCAAGACGCCGGCGCCGCGTCCGACATCGCCGCGGAAGCCGACGACGATCTCGCGTACGTCGCGCCGTGGGGCTTTGCTGTCGCCGACGTACGCGTTCCGGTGCTGCTGGTGCACGGCGGCGACGACCGGGTCGTGCCGTTCCGCCACGGCGAATGGCTCCTGCGGAATCTCCCGGACGCGGAACTGTGGTCGCGTCCGCGCGACGGGCACGTCTCGGTGCTCAACGCGCTCCCGGCCGCGCTCGGCTGGCTCCGCAACCTTGTTCCCCGCTGACCGCCGGTTATCGTGTCCAGCATGAGCAACGTCGAGGCCGACCCGGCCGAACTAGCGTGCGGCGGCGACCCCGTCGCCCCCGGCAAGGTCGAGATCCTCGACGCCCGCTCCGTCCCGCTCGGCGGGCCGCGGGCGATGCCGGTCCGCCGCACGCTGCCGCAACGCCAGCGATCGCTCATCGGCGCGTGGTGCTTCGCCGACCACTACGGCCCCGACGACACCTCCGTCAGCGGCGGCATGTCCGTCGGCCCGCATCCGCACACCGGGCTGCAGACGGTGAGCTGGCTGTTCACCGGCGAGATCGAGCACCGCGACAGCCTCGGCTCGCACGCGATGGTCCGGCCCGGCGAGCTGAACCTGATGACCGGCGGGCACGGCATCTGCCACGAAGAGGTGTCGACGCCGGAAACCACGACGCTGCACGGCGTCCAGCTCTGGGTCGCGCTGCCGGACGAGCACCGGCACACCGCCCGCGACTTCCAGCACTACGTCCCGCCGGCCACCCAACTCGGCGGGGCCACCGCGCGCGTCTTCCTCGGCTCGCTGGCCGGGGAAACCTCGCCGGTGAAGACGTTCACTCCGTTGCTGGGCGCGGAAATCGTCCTCGACCCGGGAGCGGGCATCAGCCTCGACGCGGATCCGTCCTTCGAGCACGGCGTCCTGCTCGACACCGGCGAGCTCGCCTTCGCGGGCACCCCGCTGCAGCGGGCGCAGCTCGGCTACCTCGGCATCGGCGCGACCACGCTCGACCTGCACAACCCCGGGCCTGGGCCCGCCCGCGCGATCGTGCTCGGCGGGCCGCCGTTCGGCGAGGAAATCCTGATGTGGTGGAACTTCGTCGGCCGCAGCCACGACGAGATCGCCGAGTACCGCGCGGCGTGGGAGGCGAATTCCGACCAGTTCGGCGCGATCGAGCCGTACCCCGGCGGCCCGGCGCGGCTGCCCGCTCCCCCGCTGCCCGCGGTGCGGATCAAACCGCGCCGGAACCCCTCGTGAGCGGCGATCGCGGCTAGCGCCGGGATCAACGCTCACCAGCGCACAACCGGTTCCGCGCCCCGGACGGGTCGAAGTTCACCCGCCGGAGTGGTCCGGCGGCCAGCAACACCACCGCCATCGCACTCAACGCCGCGAGCACCAGTGCCGCGATGAACCGGGCGGGCACCGACGTCGCCGACGCGAGCACCGCGTAGCCGCCCAGCACCCCCGCGACCGGCCCGAGCAGCGCGACCGCCGTCAGCACCGGCGGAATCCGGCCGCCGTCCGGACGGCGCGCCGAGACGACCGCCGCGCCCGCCGACACGACCGCGGCCACCAGCAGGCACGCGCCCACGGTGTCCGACAGCCGGTGCCAGCTGAGCGCGACGGTCGCCGCGGCCACCCAGGCGACGCCGGGCGCACCCACGACGAGCACCCAGGTCCGGAACCGCGCGGGCAGCACCACGGCCAGTGCCAGCAGCACGGCGGTCGCCGCGCTCACGTGCCCGCTCGGAAAGCTGTTGTGGTGCGGAGCTCCGGCCGAACCGACGTCGGGCCGGTCCAGCAGGTAGATCTTGAGCAGCTGCGCGGCGGCCAGCGGCAGCAAATACAGCACCAGCGCGGTCACGCCGAGCGCGAATCGCTTGCGCAGCACCGCAAGCGCCACGATGACGATTCCGGCCGCCCCGAACACCTCGACCCCGTCGACCCCGGCCAGCGGCCGCGCCCAGTCCACAGTGGACCGCGGAAGGTTCTGCGCGAAGCGGACCACTCCGTCCTCCGCGCGCTGCCCGGCCTCGGTCCGCACGAACAGCAGATAGGCGACGACGAACGCGCCCGCGAACCCGATCGCGGCCGCGACCAGCACGGCGGTCCGCGAACGCCGGCGAGGGGCGAGCGCGTGCCGGGGCGAGGACGGGCGCGCTTCGGACGTCGGAGGGCGAGTCGGGGGGTGAGGAGTCAGCACTGCCATGCCTTCGAGCCTGGCCGCGGGATTTCGGGATCCCGTCTGGGCTGTGTCATGGTTTCGCTACAAGATCGGCCCGGCTCGCGCGGATCCGCGAACAGTCCGAATAATGGCCCTTGTGGCAGTGGTGTTGGTGATCGAGGACGACGCGTCCGTCCGCGAGGGCATGGAGCTGGCGCTGCGCCGTCAGGGACACACGGTGCACACCGCCGCGACCGGCGAGGACGGCGTGACCCAGCTGCGCGAACGCGCGCCGGAGCTCGTGGTGCTCGACCTGATGCTGCCCGGCATCGACGGATTCGAGACCTGCCGCCGGATCCGCGCGCTCGGCCAGGTGCCGATCATCATGCTCACCGCGCGCAGCGACGATTTCGACGTCGTCGCCGGGCTCGAAGCGGGCGCGGACGACTATGTGGTGAAGCCGATCGAACCGCGTGTGCTCGACGCCCGGATCCGCGCGGTGCTGCGCCGCACCGCCGCCGAACCCGGTGCCGCGGGACCCGAACAGCACGGCGACCTGGTGATCGACCGGGCCGGGATGCTGGTGCGCAAACACGGCGAGCAGGTTTCGCTCACGCCGACCGAGCTGAAGCTGCTGCTGGAGATCTCGCGCACGCCGGGCCAGGTGTACAGCCGCAGCCAGCTGCTCACCTCCGTGTGGGGGCACGACTACCTCGGCGATTCCCGCCTGGTCGACGCGTGCGTGCAGCGGCTGCGCGCGAAGATCGAGGACGTTCCGGCGCGGCCGGACCACGTGCAGACCGTCCGCGGCTTCGGCTACCGGTTCGGTCGCTCGTGAGGGCCGGGTCGTGAAGCGGCTCCGGTCGTGGGCGTCCGGGCTGCGCCTGCGACTGGTACTGGCGTTCGCGGCGATGACCCTGGTCGGCGCGGGCGCGGCGGCGGGCGCGAGCTATGTGACCGCGCGCAACACGATCCTGGCCGGCGTGCAGGATCCGGCGATGGTGCAGCTGCGCGACGAGGTCAGGGCGTACCTGCCGCAGCTGACGCTCCCGCCCGACCAGCGGCAGCTCGACAACATGGCGAGTTCGCTCAAGGGCATCACGACCGTGGTCTTCGGGTCGCTGCATTCGCGCGTCGGGCTGAATCCGGCGGACATCCCCGCCGGCCTGCGCAGCGAGGTCGCGGCGGGGACCACCATCCAGTTCCAGCGGGTCCTCGAGGGCGGCCGTCCGGTGCTCTACATCGGGATGCCGCTGCTGCGCTACGGCGCGAAGCAGGGCGAACACACCGGCATCGAGGTGTACAAAACGGTCCCGCTCGCCACCCAGCAGACCGCGATCGAGCAGCTGGCGACGCGCGCGTGGCAGATGACCGCGCTGGCCCTGCCGGTCGCGGTCGCGCTGGCGCTGCTGGCCGCGCGGCAGGTGCTGCAGCCGGTGCGCGCGCTGAATTCGGCGGCGCGCAAACTCGGTGACGGACAGCTCGACGTTCGGTTGCCCGCCAAGGGTTCCGACGAGCTGGCCCAGCTGGTCACCACGTTCAACCACACCGCGGCGGAACTGGAGCGCACCGTCGGCTCGCTGCGCGAAATGGAGGCCGACGCGCGCAGGTTCGTCGCGGACGTCTCGCACGAGCTGCGCACCCCGCTGGCCGCGATGAACGTGGTCACCGACGTCCTCGACGAAGACGCCGATCAGCTGCCCGCGGACACCGCGGTGGCAGCGCGGCTGGTGTCGGCCGAAACGCGCCGGCTGACGCGGCTCGTGCAGGACCTGGTCGAGATCTCCCGGTTCGACGCCGGACGGGCCGAACTGCGAGTCGAACAGGTCGACCTCGCCGAGGCGGTGGCGAACAGCCTCGCCGCCCGCGGCTGGACCGACTCCGTGACGGCCGACCTCCCCAGCGTCACCGTGCCCGCCGACCCGCGGCGGCTCGACCTCGTGGTCGCCAACCTCGTCGGCAACGCCCTGCGCCACGGCGCACCGCCGGTCGAAATCCGGGCGACCGCCGACGACGCGGCGGTCTCGCTGACGGTCACCGATCACGGCCCGGGAATCCCCGAGGAGGTGCTGCCGAAGGTGTTCGACCGCTTCGCGAAGGCCGACACCTCGCGGGCCCGCTCTGAAGGCAGCGGCCTCGGCTTGTCGATCGCGCTGGAGAACGCCCGGCTGCACGGCGGCGACATCGAAGCGGCGAACACCGGCGACGGGGCCCGGTTCACGCTCCGGCTGCCCCGTACCGCGCAGGAGGAGCGATGAAACTTCCCCGGCTTGTCTTGGCGCTGATCTCGGTCTTTCTCCTCGCCGGCTGCGGCATCCAGCCGACCGGAGTGATCTCCGCCGGCGAGGCGCCCGGCGGGTTCCAGCTGGGCGAACCGCGGCCGCAGATCACGCTCTACTTCGTCTACGCGGGACAGATCAGCCCGGTGCAACGCGCCTGGGCGAAGGACGCGACCCCCACGACAGTGCTGACCGAACTGTTCGGCGGTCCGACGCGCCAGGAAGAGCAAGAGGGTTTCTACTCGATGCTCACGCCCGGCCAGCACGTCACAGTCGACGCCTCCAAGCTTCCGGTCACCGTAACCGTCGCGGAATCGATGAAATCGCTCTACCCGATCGGTCTGCAGCAGGTGGTCTGCACTGTGTCCGCGTCAATGGCGGCGACCGGGCAGCCGGTCGGCAAAGGGATCACCGTCGTCGCCTCGGACACCAAACTCGAATCCTTGTACTGCAACTAGTCTTTCGCCTTGGGCACAAACCCGTACACCACCCGCTCGACGATGCCCAGGACGACCTCCGTCGCGCTGTGTCCTTGCGGCACCTGCCGCAACGCCGCTTCCAACGCGCCCAGCACCGCACCCGTCAACGCGGCAGCCTCGACCCGGTCCAGCTGCGGCGCACACGTCTCGTAGAGCTTCTCCGCCCACCGATCGCCTACCGCGGCGTTGCGCAGCAGGTATCCGGCGCGCAACGCCGGCACCCCAGCCAGCAGCCGCGTCCGGACCTCCGTGAGCGGATGGTCCAGGGGAAAACTCCACGCGTCCGCCGTCGCCAGCGCGTGGACGGTTCTGGTCACCAGCTCCGCCACCGGTGCGCCCGGCTCCGCCGCCGCGAAGACCTCGTCCACCACCTCGTCGTAAAGATGCTGGTCAGCGAAGACCACGTCCTCTTTGGCGGCGAAGTAGTTGAAGTAGGTCGCCGGGGACACCTTCGCCCGAGCGGAGATCTCGGCGACGGTCGTGCCGTCGTAGCCCTGCTCGTCGAACAACGTGAGCGCGGCCTCGATCAGCGCCTGGCGGGTCCGCCGTTTCTTCTCTTCCCGCAACCCGGTCATGGCGTGAATCTTAGCGTTACTCTAAACTTAGAGTCTATCTAAGATTGGAGGTCCCGATGGAGCGGACCGGATGCGTGGTGGCCGGGGGCGGCCCGGCCGGCGTGATGCTGGGCCTGCTGCTGGCGCGGGCCGGGGTCGAGGTGGTGGTGCTGGAGAAGCACCGCGACTTCCTGCGGGATTTCCGCGGCGACACCGTGCACCCGTCGACCCTGCGGCTGTTGGACGAGCTAGGCCTTGGCACCCGGTTCGCCGCTCTGTCCCGTTCGGTCCTGGAGCGGATGAAAATGGAGATCGGCGAAGAGACCGTGGTGGCCGCCGATTTCAGCAGACTGCGCGGCCCGCACAAGCACATCGCGATGGTGCCGCAAGCCGAATTCCTGGGCCTGCTGGCCGAAGCCGGTGCGGCCGAACCGAAATTCTCCCTGCGCATGGGCGCTTCCGTCGTTTCCCTGCGCCGCGAGGGCGGACGCGTGACCGGCGTGAACTACCGCGACGACACCGGTGCCGTTGCCGCACTCGAAGCACCGCTGACCGTCGGCTGTGATGGACGCTGGTCGACGGTGCGCCGTGAACTCGGCCTCGCACTGCGGGAGTCGGAAGTCCCGATGGACGTTTGGCAGGTCCGGGTGCCGAAAGCCGGACCGGGCGAACCGGGGGTGTTCGCGAGGTTCGGCCCCGGATACGCCTCGGTGACCATGGATCGCGGCGACTACTACCAGACCTCGTACCTCATCCCCCGCGGCCAAGACGCGCGGCTGCGCTCCGGCCTCATCGACGGATTCCGTTCGCGGCTGGGAGAGTTGTTCGGTTGGACGCCCGCGCAGTTGTCCGCCGTCCGTTCGTGGGACGACGTGAAGCTGCTAGAGGTGACCATGGGCCTGCTGCCGCGCTGGCACGCGCCGGGAGCGTTGTGCATCGGCGACGCGGCCCACCCGATGTCGCCGGTGGGCGGCGTCGGCGTGAACCTCGCCGTGCAGGACGCCGTCGCGACCGCCCGGCTGCTCGCGGAACCGTTGCGGCGCAGGGAAGTTCCGACGTCCCGCCTGGCCGCGATCCGCCGCCGCCGGTTGCTGCCCACTGTCGCGGTGCAGTCCAGCCAACGGGGCGAACACGAAATGCTGCTGCGCCCGGCGCTCGACGGAACCCTGAACCGCCTGCCCGCGCCGATGCGAATGCTGCAACGATTCCCGGTGCTTTCCGGGGTGACCGCATACCTTGGCGGCGTGGGAATTCGGCCGGAACACGCCCCTGCCTTCGCGCGGCGGTCTGGTGTGGACAGTTACGCCGGGTGAGCTTGGCCTCGGCGGACACGGTTGATCAGCCGCCGCGCAAGCACGGCCCGGCCGGTGCTGTCCGGGAAGGCGGCGAAGGCCTGGGGTATCTCCCGGCCTTCGCCGCTCTTGCAGGGGGAAGCTAAGGCGGGAGAGGCGATGCCGTCGAGGGCACTGCAGCCGCTTGGCACCGGCTTCCGCCCGCTCTGGCGACATCGCGCGCCCTGCCGATGCCCGGGATCGCGCCGCCTTTCGCCATCCCATCGTGGACGCTGCCGCGATGGGCCTGTTCCTCCGGGCATACCCAGAACTGCCCCGACCTCCGCCGTCCCAGCCTTACTGCCCGCCTGGACGAGATCCCGCCGTGCCGAGCTCCGCCGCTCCGCGCCTCCTGCAACGCACGGACACACTGCCCACCTGGTCAAGACCCGGCTGCACCGACCGTCGCCGCCCCGCCACAGCTACGCCGGGTACGCCCGCACCAACCGCGCCTCCTGCAACGCACGAGCCCACCACTCGAGCTGGTCAAGCAACGCCTTCGCCGCAGTCTCCGCGGCCGGGTCGACCGGTTCGCCGTTCTCCCCGAACCGGCCGTGCGCTCCGTGGAAGCTCACGGTTTCGCGGATGGTTACCGCGTGCAGTTCCGCGAAGACCGGACGGAGGTGTTCGACCGCGCGCAGTCCGCCGGAAATCCCGCCGTAGGAGACGAAAGCGACCGGTTTTGCCTGCCATTCGCCGCGGAACCAGTCGAGGACGTTCTTGAGCGCGGCCGGGTAGCTGTGGTTGTACTCCGGCGTGATCACGACGAACGCGTCCGCCGCTTCGAGCCGGGCGGCGACGGGCTCGGCCCCCTCGCCGTTCATCGCGAGCGGCAACGAGATCTCGGCGACGTCGACGACGTCGACCGCGAACCCGCCGTGCCGGTCGGCCTGGCGGGCGAACCAGCGCGCGACCGTGGGGGCGAACCGCCCTTCCCGGGCACTGCCGACGAGCACAGCGAGCCGGACGGGAGCTTCGGACACGTTTTTCTCCTTTCCCGGGGCGGAACAGGTTTCCCGCCTCCGGAAGCGAGTCTCGAACTTCAAGCTCCCTTTAAGTCAAGCTATGCTGAGCGCATGGCGAAGACGGAGCTGCCCGAACTGACCGTGGGCGAACTCTCCCGCCGGAGCGGCGTACCGGCGTCGGCCCTGCGGTTCTACGAGGACGAAAACCTGATCCGCAGCAGGCGCACCGCGGGCAACCAACGCCGCTACCGCCGCGACGCCCTGCGGCGGGTCACGTTCATCCGCATGTCGCAGCGGGTGGGCATGCCGCTGGCGCAGATTCGTGACGTGCTGGCCCTCCTGCCGGACGACCGGACCCCCACCCGCGCCGACTGGTCCCGCATCTCGTCCTGCTGGCGCTCCGACCTGGACCACCGCATCCGCCAGCTGGAACAACTCCGGGACCAGCTGAACGACTGCATCGGCTGCGGCTGCATGTCCCTGGCCAAATGCCGCCTCGCCAACCCGAACGACCAACTAGGCCACGACGGCCCCGGCCCGCGACGGCTGCCGGACCACCGGGGAACGGAGTACGAGTGACACCGCTCGGCGGCTGAGGTTTCGCGGAGGCTGCGGGTTCCCGCAGGCCGCGGGGTCCCGCAGGCCGCGGGGTCTCGGAGGCCGCGGGTTCCCGCAGGGTGCGGGTTCCCGCAGGCCGCAGGTTCCCGCAGGCCGCAGGTTCCCGCAGGCCGCAGGTTCCCGCCGGGCGCGGGTTCCCGCAGTGTGCAGGCTTACGGCACCGAGGTCTCCCGGCCCGGGAGTGCCGCCGCGCGTCACCAGTCAGCCGCACTCAGCCTGCCTCACCGCCCCGCCCCCACCCGCCGCCGAAACCTGAGCAGCCCACGGCCTCGCGCCGCCGACCCCGCGCGACAGCCCGCCATACCTGGCACGCGGTCCGCAAGCACTGGACGCGAACAGCCGCACGCAGCACGCCCGCCGTCCCCGGCTACGGACTCACAGGCTTGACGTCCGGATCTGGCGACGCACCACGTGCAAGCCGACGCAGCTAGCCGACCGGTCGGATGCTCCCGCCCCGTCCGACGAATAAGGGCCACTGCCCGCAGGCGACCGCAACCGCCCAGGCCTCGCCGCATGGCGCCTGCAAGGCGAAGCACTCGGCTTACCGACCGATGCCACGCCGCTACGTCTGCCGCACGCAGGCCCCCTATCCCCAGCCGATTGTCGCTCTCCGGGCGGGACCGGTCACTCGCCCAGAGCGTCAGTCACCCCAATGCGGTCATCCCAGCAGCAGCCCCCTCACGTAGGCGGCTTGTCCGGCGTGCTGGAGGTCGTCGGACAGCACGCTGACCAGCCGGACGCCGAGCGTCACCGGTGGGTTCCAGCCTTCGTCGACCACGCGGTCCAGCGCCGCCTCGTCGAGGCTGGTCACCCAGGACACCGTGTGCTCGTGCACGGCGTCGTAGTAGCCGGTGAGCAAATCCGGCGACTGCGGCCGCACCTTGGCGACGTCGTCGCTGCTGTGCCCGTAGCCGATGTCGCCTGCCGGGAACGGCAGGTCGAATTTCTCGCGCCAGTCCTTGGCCGTCCAGAGCTGGTCGGTGCCCGCGACGTCCGCGACGTGGTCGTCCTGCA
This sequence comes from Amycolatopsis echigonensis, assembly GCF_014174495.1. Taxonomy (GTDB): domain Bacteria; phylum Actinomycetota; class Actinomycetes; order Mycobacteriales; family Pseudonocardiaceae; genus Amycolatopsis; species Amycolatopsis echigonensis. Next base: position 10,916 of record NZ_JACJHR010000044.1, on the reverse strand, counting down.
CCCTCGCCAAATGCCAGACCAGCCAGCCGATCGAGTTGGCGTCCGGGCCGGGTCGCGCCGCCAGCTGCTCCGCGGTCAGCCCGTCGACTGCCTGGTGCACCACTTCCCGCACCCGGCCGAATCCGTCCACGAGCAGATCGGCCACATTCATCTCGCGCTCCTCCTCCGTCGTCGTGCGCTTGCCTCGATCATGCCTCGAAGATCCGTCTGTGCCCAGCACTGTGACTCGAGCGGCGCGAGGGGTCCACTCGCACCGGCCAAACCGCTTCAGCAGGGGTAAATCCGCTGACTACCAACGGTGACCGCAACCGTCCACTTCGGACCTGACGGTGGCGTCCGACGTCAGGTAAACTCCGGCACGCAAGCAACCTGCACGCCGACGACGCGAACGGAGGGCCCCGTGGCGATCCCCGCGCCCCGCGCCCTGCCCGGATTCGACAACATCGCCGGTGTCGCGATTCCCACCTGGGCGGGCATGGTGATCACCGCGGCTTGCGCGGTTTCGGCGATAGTGGTTCTGCTGGTGATCCTGCGCAACCGGCGCAAGTAGTCCACGCAGGACATTCGCTTCGATATCCGCCGCGTGCCGAGCGCGGCGGTGCGGAATCGGGCCTGGGAAGATCACTTGTCCGCTCGGGTGAACCGGCTGGTGATCACATGATCCTTGGCTGGTCCGGTCACCACCCACTCCTGTACCCACTGGCGGTCGTCGAGCACGCGGTAAGCCCCGCGATACCAGTCGGCGGCGCACGGATGATCGGCCGTCCACTCCCCGGTCGCCAGGTCCAGGTCGTGGAAGAACCCGCCGTGGTCGAAGTGGACCGCGGCGCGCGAGCCTCCGGCCGGCCGGTAGTGCAGAGTGCGGACAAACGGTCCGCGATGCGCTCCGAGCTGCAGCTCTCCCGACTCGTGGTAGACGAGCACCCCGTCGTCGGAGGTGAACGTCGCGCGGCCGCTCGCCTCGCCCATCGCCGCCCCGTCGACGTCGACGATTTCGCGCGCGAGCAGCCATTCGCCCGAGAAATACCCGGTCAGGTCATCGATCGGAAAAGCCACGGGTCCCATTGTGCGCCTCGGGACCGAATGCGAACGGCACTGGGACTGAAGTCTCGACACCGTCTGTCACGGGGACGTCATGAAGGGTCCCGTCATCCCAACAGCTACCAGTCGCCTTGCTGCTCACCCTGCGCGACCGGGCCCGCTACACCGCCCGAAAACGGCCAGCGCGACGGGGACTCTCGCGCCGGACCCGGCGGGGCAGGCTCGCCCGGACGGCCTCCCGCCCTAGAATCGGCCGCGTGGCGCACCCCGATCTGGCCGAGCAGGCCACCCGTTCCCCCGCTCTCGAGACCCTGCAGCGCGTCTTCGGCTACGACGCGTTCCGCGGCGACCAGGCGGAGATCGTCGAGCACGTGATCTCCGGCGGCGACGCGCTGGTGCTCATGCCCACCGGCGGCGGGAAATCGCTGTGCTACCAGATCCCGGCGCTGGTGCGGCCGGGCGTCGGCGTCGTGATCTCGCCGCTCATCGCGCTGATGCAGGACCAGGTCGACGCGCTGCGCAACGTCGGCGTGCGCGCCGGATTCCTCAACTCCACCCAGGATTTCGCGCAGCGGCAGGAGGTGGAGGAGGCGTTCGTCGCGGGCGAACTGGACCTGCTCTACCTCGCGCCCGAACGGCTGTCGGTCGAATCCACCGTGCGGCTGCTCGACCGCGGCAAGATCGCCCTGTTCGCGATCGACGAGGCGCACTGCGTCTCCCAGTGGGGCCACGATTTCCGGCCCGACTACCTGATGCTGTCGTCGCTGCACGAACGCTGGCCGGACGTGCCCCGGATCGCGCTCACCGCCACCGCGACCGAGGCCACGCACAAGGAAATCTCGCAGCGGCTCGGACTGGACAGCGCGAAGCACTTCGTCGCGAGCTTCGACCGGCCGAACATCCAGTACCGGATCGTGCCGAAGAACTCGCCGCAGAAGCAGCTGCTCGAACTCCTGCGCACCGAGCACCAGGGCGACGCCGGAATCGTCTACTGCCTGTCCCGCGCGTCGGTGGAGAAGACGGCGGATTTCCTGGTGCAGAACGGAATCCCGGCGCTGCCGTACCACGCCGGGCTCGACAAGGCGACCCGCGCGAGGAACCAGTCGAGGTTCCTGCGCGAGGACGGGCTCGTCGTGGTCGCCACGATCGCGTTCGGCATGGGCATCGACAAACCGGACGTGCGGTTCGTCGCACACCTGGACCTGCCGAAGTCCGTCGAAGGCTACTACCAGGAAACCGGCCGCGCGGGCCGTGACGGGCTGCCGTCGACCGCCTGGCTCGCGTACGGGCTGCAAGACGTAGTGCAGCAACGCAAAATGATCGACAACTCCGAGGGCGACGAAATGCACCGCCGCCTGCAGGCCCAGCACCTGCACGCGATGCTGGCGCTGTGCGAGACGGTCGAATGCCGGCGCACGCAGATCCTCGCGTACTTCGGGCAGTCCGGCCAGCCGTGCGGGAACTGCGACACTTGCTTGACTCCGCCGGAACGCTGGGACGGCACCATTCCCGCGCAGAAACTGCTGTCCACAGTGGTCCGGCTGCGCAACGAACGACGGCAGAAGTTCGGTGCGGGCCAGATCATCGACATCCTGCTGGGGAAGACAACCCCGAAGGTCACCCAGTTCCAGCACGACACGCTGAAGGTCTTCGGCATCGGCACCGAACTGCGCGAACCGGAATGGCGCGCGGTGGTGCGGCAACTGCTGGCCCGCAACCTGCTCGCGGTCGAAGGGGATTACGGGTCGCTGGTGCTGACCGAAGGCTCGACGGCGGTGCTGAACGGCTCGCAAGAAGTACTGTTGCGGCGCGAACCGGAACGCCCGGCGCGCGCCCCGCGAACCTCCCGCCGCACGGCGGCGGCTGCTCCGATCGAGATGCCCGAGGAAGCGGCACCGGTGTTCGAGCGCCTGCGTGCCTGGCGCGCGGCAACGGCGAAGGAACAAGGCGTCCCGGCGTACTTCATCTTCCACGACGCCACGCTGCGCCAGATCGCCGCGCTGAAGCCGACGACGCTCGACGCACTGGGCACGGTGAGCGGGATCGGCGAGAGCAAGCTGACGAAGTACGGGGAGGGCGTGCTCGCGGCGCTGGCTGAGGAGTGAGGGCTGGGCCGAACTGAGACTAGGCTGGCGAGCAAGAACGCTGGCTGGGTTGGACGCGCCAGCTGGACCATGCAGAGCGCCTCCGCTTGGCTTGCACCGACGGCCGAATCCACGGTGGAGCGGCTACGTGAGCAGGGCGGAACGATGGGCGAGCCTCGGCGGCGGCGCAAGCCAGAACTGATCAGAACGGCCGGTCCGGCTCCCCAGAACTGATCAGAACGGCCGGTCCGACTCCGCAGACCAGCCTGGCCAGCACGACCGGCCAGAATCGGCAAGTACCCATCGCGGGCGCGGCAGAACAACCGGCCAAGGTTGTGGCGCGGATAGCTGGGCTCCGCCGGTGCCTCGCCGACCAGCGAGGGAAGGCGTGCCTGGGCCTCGAATGCCGATCGAGGGTGCTCAGAGGCGGAACAACTGCACGAACCGACGCCACAGGAAGTGATCGGCCAGAACCCCGCCCGCTGAAGCGAACGCCGCCAGCGCAGCACGCTACAACCCGCGAGCCACCCACCTCGCCCCGCAGGCCACCCGCTTACTCCCCCACCGGCACCCGGGCCAAGCCAAGACTCACTCGGCCGTCCGGGGGCGGGTCGTCTCCGAGACCTTCCGGACAGCTCCCTCGATCTGCGAGTGATATCGCCCGTTCGTCTTCTCGTCCACGAAGCGCGCCGCCTTGCCTACCGCCTCGTTCACTTTCTCCGGGTTCTTCCGCACGTACGACACCGCGCTCGCGGCACCGGCCAGCACGGTGAGTTTCTTCATCAACGCCATCGCGCAAAGTCCCTTCCCTGCGGAAACTTCCGTCACCTACCCCAACGCCGACCGGTCTCCGAGGGTTCCCGGCGAAACCGGGATGACAGGAGACGCGCGAGGCGGGCATCATCCACGCGTGCGCGATCTTTCGGCCCTTCCCAAGGTGCACCTCCACGTCCACCTCGAGAGCACCATCCGACCCGGCACGCTCAAGGAACTCGCGGTTGCCCACGGGGTCCAGGTGCCGGACAAGCCCGCAGCGTTCGACGGGTTTCGGGCGTTCGCCGATCGCAACAGTCTCACTCGTTCGTGTTTGCGCGAAGGCGCGGACTTCGAGCGGATCGCGCGCGAGTTCTGCGCGGACGAAGCCGCTCAGGGGACCCGGTACGTCGAGGTCACGTTCACCGCTGCCTCGCACGGGGAACGGATCGGGGACTTTGAACTGCCGCTGAACGCAGTCCTCAAAGGACTGTGGGACGGCGGGAAAGAGCATGGGCTGCAATGGCGGTTGATCCTCGACCACTCGCGGCGACGGTCGGTCGAGCGGGCGGAGAAGACGCTGGAGCTGGCCAAGCGGCACGAAGAGATCGTCGCGATCGGGATGGCTGGCGAGGAAAAGCACTCGCTCGCTCCGTTCCGAGAAGTCTTCGTCCGGGCGCGCGAGGCGGGGTTGCACCTCGTTCACCACGCTGGCGAAGACGCCGGACCGGACAGCATCCGCGAGGCGATCGAAATCGGCGGCACCGAGCGGATCGGGCACGGGATCCGCATCCTGGAGGACCCGGAGCTGACCTCTCAGACCGCGGAAGCCGGGATCGCGCTCGAGGTGTGTCCCTCGTCGAACGTCGCGCTCGGGTTGGTGCCGACGCTCCCGGAGCACCCGCTGCCCCAGTTGATCGAGGCGGGGCTCAGCGTCACGCTCAACACCGATGTCCCTGACGTCACGGGCACCACGATCACCGACGAATTCACTCGCGCGAGGGAAGTTTTCGGTTACGACGACGCGACACTCGCCAAGCTGGCGAGCAACGCGGTGCAGGCCTCGTTCGCGCCGGAGGAGACCAAAGCGTTGCTGCGCAAGGAGATTGACGGCTGGCTCAGGTCGGCAGAAGACGCGTGACCAGCACGCCCAGCTGCTGCGCGTTCCGGCATTCGTGCATCTCCACCAGCTCCGCGTAGTCCGGCGCGGCCGAATCGCCGGTCCCCCACAGGGATCGGCGTTCGGGGTTCAGCCAGTGGACATGCCGGGCACGGGAGCGGATCGCGCGGACGGCGTCCAGGTTCGGATCGCCGCCGTTCGTTCGAGCGTCGCCCAGGATGAGGACTGACGTTCTCGGGCCGACGGCGTCCAGCCAGTGCGAAGTGAACTGGCCTAGCGCGCGGCCGTAATCACTGTGGCCGTCCCAGCGGACTACCGCGGCTTCGCTGAGCATTCGCGCGCCCAGCTGTTCGGGATCGGCGGCACCGGTGTCCACGAGGTGCGTTACCTCGTCGGTGCTGTCGACGAAACCGAAAACGCGGATTTTGCTGAACTGGTCCCGCAAAGCTTGCACCAGCAGCATCGTGAAGTTCGCGAAACCCGCCACCGAGCCGGAAAGATCGCACAGCAGGATGATTTCCGGGCGACCGGGGCGTCGGTGCCGGTAAGCTGGGCGCAAGGGCACGCCGCCAGTGGAGAGTGAACGACGCAGCGTTCGGCGCAAGTCGATCTGGCCGCGGGTAGTGCGTTTGCGGCGCGCGGCAAGTCTGGTGGCGAGTTTGCGGGACAGCGGCTGGATCGTGCGCCGCAGCTCGGCCAATTGCGTACGGCTGGCCAGGAGGAAGTCGACGCGGTCGGCTGCAGGAGCGATCGCGTGCTTGGCGATCCGTTCCCGGCCGCGGACTTCGGCGGCCCGGCGGCGCGCCTCGGTACGCACCCGTCCGCGGAAACCCTCGACGCGGCGGCGGATTTCGTCGCGCGTGAGCCGGTCGGTGAACTCGTCCGAAGTACCCGAGGCGCGCATCGCGGCCAGCACCTGGGCGATGAGCGTCTGCGGTTGCAGGCGGTCCAGCGTCTGGTGCGCGGAGTACCCGCCGCCCGGGCCGGTTCCGACGCCGTACTGGCCCAGCAGCTCCACGGCGAGTCCGGCGAGCTGGTCCAACGCCTGGTCGTCGCCCTCGGCCAGGGCGGCGGCGAGCGCTTCCCGCAGTTCCTCCCGGTCCTGCGGGGGGTTTTCGCGCGCCAGCTCCGGGGCGCCGATGCCGGCGGGAAAGTACAGGTCGAACGCGGCGTCGAACACCGACCGCTGCCCGCCCCGGCGGACCAGCGCGGCGGCGAGCCCTTCGCGGACCAGTTCGCGGTCGTCCAGGCCGAGCACTTCCAGCGCGGCCGCCGCGTCGGCCGTCTCGCCCGGACCGGCCGGGATGCCTTGCGCCCGCAGGGCCCGCACGAACTCGGCGAGCCGTCCGGTCAGGCCCGGCGCGGCGGTCATGACGCGTCCAGCACCCGGTCGAGATTCAGCCCGGCCCCGGCCTTCGCGATGTCGTCCTGGTGCTTCAGCACGACGCCGAGGCTTTCGCGCACCACCCGCTCGTCGAGCGCGCCCGCGCCCAGTTCCAGCAGCGTGCGCGCCCAGTCGACGGTCTCCGCCACCGACGGCAGTTTTCGCAGGTCCATCGCCCGCAGCGCGGCGATCACCCGCACCACCGAATCCGCCAGCGCGGCCTCGATGCCGGGCACCTTCAGCCGGACGATCTCGCGTTCGAGGTCCTCGTCCGGGAAATCGATGTGCAGGAACAGGCACCGCCGCCGCAACGCCTCGGACAGCTCGCGCGTCGCGTTCGACGTCAGCACCACGAACGGCTGCTGCGTCGCGGTGATCGTGCCCAGTTCCGGCACGGTCACCTGGAAATCGCCGAGCACCTCCAGCAGCAGGCCCTCGATCTCGACGTCGGCCTTGTCCGTTTCGTCGATCAGCAGCACGGTCGGCTCGGTGCCGGAAATCGCGGTGAGCAGCGGGCGGCGCAGCAGGAATTCCTCGCCGAAGATGTCGGTTCGCGCCTCGTCCCACGTCTCGTCGCGGCCCGCGGTGATCCGCAGCAGCTGCTTCGCGTGGTTCCACTCGTACAGCGCGCGGGCCTCGTCGATGCCCTCGTAGCACTGCAACCGCACCAGCCGCGAGCCGGTGACCTCGGCGACCGCCGTCGCCAGCGCGGTCTTGCCGACCCCGGCCGGGCCCTCGACCAGCAGCGGCTTCCCGAGCCGGTCGGCGAGGAACACCGTGGTCGCGACCGCGGTCGACGCGAGGTACCCGGCCTCGGCCAGCTGCGCCGACACATCGTCGACGGACGAGAAAAACCCGGTGCCCACGTGACCTCCTAAGCGATCGCTCACCTGCACTGTACTGGCTAGTCGCGCTGAACGGAGGACAGCGGGCGAACGTCACGACGGCGCCGAGCGCGCTTGCCAGAGCCGCCACCCGGGCCTCGGGTTCGCGATGTCGAGCACCGGACCCGCTTCACGGCAGGCTGGGCAGGACCTGGTCCACTAATCGTTTCGCGACCGGGCAGGACCCTTCGTTGCCCACCGATCGGTCGAGGTACCAGATGTGCACCGCCGCGTCAGTGCCGGAAATCTGGACCTGATATCGGCATCCGCCGCCGCCTTTCGTGGTGTCCTTCCGGAGTTCATGCCCGCCCTGGGAACTCGGCTCGCTGTGCCCGCTCCAATCCTCCGCCTCGGCCAGGTCCAGAGTCGCGGCCAGGTCGCCGGTCAGCTTGCCGCGCGGCGGGTTCCACTCGGTGCGGCAGCCGCCTACCCCTCCCGTCACGGCCGGGGTGGATTCCGTCAGCTTGTACTCGCTTCGCTGCGGGTCGATCGGCGTGCCCCGCGCTGCAGTTGCCAGCAACTCACAGGCGTTCGTCTTCGCGAACGTCTCCGCCGGACCGCTGCCGCATCCCGCCGCCATGGCAACGACCGCCAGCACCAGCGCGAGCCGACTCAGCATCCTTCTTCGTCGCACTCGCGACCGCCCAGCCATGGCCCCGCATAGTACGGGGCCAAACGGGACATCGCGCGCGAAACCGGATTTGGAAGGCAAGGGAGGTCACCCACCGTGCGCGGAGCTCGGCGACAGCTCGCGGGCTAGCATCGCGGCGTGACTTACGCTGCCGCTGATACCCGGTACGACTCGATGCCCTACCGCCGCTGCGGGCGCAGCGGCCTGAAGCTGCCCGCGATCTCGCTCGGGCTGTGGCACAACTTCGGGGACGATCGGCCCTTCGCTGTCCAGCGCGAGATCGTGCGCCGGGCGTTCGACCTCGGAATCACGCATTTCGACCTGGCCAACAACTACGGCCCGCCCTACGGCAGCGCCGAGCGGAACTTCGGCCGGTTGCTGGCGAGCGACCTGAAGCCGTACCGCGACGAGCTGATCATTTCCACCAAGGCCGGGTACGACATGTGGCCCGGCCCGTACGGCGAGTGGGGTTCGCGGAAGTACCTGCTGGCCAGCCTCGACCAGTCGCTCGGCCGCATGGGGCTGGACTACGTCGACATCTTCTACTCGCACCGGTTCGATCCGGAGACGCCGCTGGAGGAGACCGTCGGGGCGCTCGACCGGGCGGTCCGGTCCGGCAAGGCGCTGTACGTCGGGATCTCGTCCTACAACTCCGCGCGCACCGCGGAGGCCGCACAGCTGCTGCGGGAGCTGGGAACGCCGCTGCTGATCCACCAGCCGTCGTATTCGATGTTCAACCGCTGGACCGAGACCGACGATCTGCTCGGCACCCTGGAGCAGGCCGGGGCCGGGTGCATCGCGTTTTCGCCGCTGGCGCAAGGGCTGCTGACGGACAAGTACCTTTCCGGGGTGCCCTCGGATTCGCGGGCGGCACAAGGGAAGTCGCTGAATCCGGACACGATCACCGAGGAGAAGCTCGGCAAGATCCGCGCGCTGAGCGAAATCGCCGGACGGCGGGGGCAGACGCTGGCGCAGCTCGCGCTGGCGTGGGCGTTGCGGGATCCGCGGATGACGTCGCTCGTGATCGGGGCCAGCAGCGTGAAGCAGCTGGAGGACAACGTGGCCGCGCTGGACAACTTGTCGTTCACCGACGAGGAGCTGGCCGAGATCGACCAGCACGCCACCGAGGAAGACATCAACATCTGGAAGCGGTCTTCCGACGCGTGACACTCGGCCGGAGGCTCGGACTACCCGAGCCTCCGGCCGAACTCGCCGTAGAAAGTCTCCCCGGCCAGCAACGCTCGGTGCGCCAGCGCGATTCGCCGCGCCTTAGAGGGCCGCAATTGCGATTGCGCGACCTCAAGGTCAAGGAACTCGAACCCGCTCAATTCGTCCCCGGCAAGACTGATGGCGCTGATCTGTTCCCGGCTCAGCACGCCGCCGTCGAAGACGAACTGCAGGCTGTCCCGCCAAACGCCGTGCGCGGGCAACCAGTCGACGAGGAGAAGCCGCCCCACCGTCAGGTCGATGCCGAGTTCTTCGCGCACCTCTCGACGGCACGCCGCCAACGGTGACTCGTCGTCTTCGACCAAACCGCCGGGAATCTCCAGGAACGGCTTGTAGGTCGGAGAAACGAACAGAACCTGGTCGTGTTCATCGCGCGCGAGAACGCCCGCGGCCGCGTTCTTCCGCGGCAGCCGGGCGGCGATGCCGGGATTGAACTCGGCCTCCGGCTGGCCCTCGTCCCGAAGGTCGTGCGCGAAAACAGCGTCGTCGCCGCAGTGCCGGACCTGGCTCTCGGTCACGCTCGCTCCCCCACGTCACCCGCGGCGGGCACGGATCGTCTCCGCCGCCCACTCCGCCCAGTCCCGTTCCATCGCCGCGTACCGCTTGCCCCACTCCAGGGCCAGGCGGCCGTAGAGCGACAGATCGCTGTCGTCCCAGTCGACCGAGGCTTCGATCGCCGCCAGTTCTTCGACCAAGCGCTCGGCGGAGGCTCCTTGCCTGCCGAGGAACCCGCGGGCTTCCTCCGGCGTGACTTCGCCCAGGAAGTACACCCGCAGCAGCATTTCGTTTCGCCGCGCCGCCGGCGGCCTCTCCTCCAGCAGCCACTTGCGCAGTTCCTCGCGCCCGGCGTCGGTGATCGCGTACTCCTTGCGGCCGCGCGGGCCCTCCGCGGAGACCTTGATCAGGTCCGCGCTCTCCAGCTTGCCCAGTTCCCCGTACAGCTGGCTCTGCGTGGCCGTCCAGACGCTCGACATCGCCGTTTCGAAGCGTTTCAGCAGGTCGTAGCCGCTTCCGGGGGCGGTGGCGAGCAGCCCGAGCACCGCGTGTCGCAAAGTCATGCACCCAGCCTACCTTCCACTATTGACATGTCCAGTCCGCACGTTCTAGCGTTGACATGTCACTACAGGAACGTGAGCGAGGGGCACCCGATGAACTACCTGAAGAGCTTCCTTCCGTGGATCGCCTTCGCGATCGTGTCCACCCAGGCCGACTGGCGGTGGTCCGGACTGACCGGACTGGTGCTCGCGGGCGGGCTGCTCCTGCTCGAACGCCGGCGCGGCAAGGACTGGGACACCTTGTTCATCGAGGTCTCCGCAGTGGTGTTCTTCGCGGTTCTTTCGGTCTGGTCCTTCAGCGACCCGGCCTCGCCGCTCAGGGATTACGTCGGCGCGCTGACCGATCTTTGGCTGGCGGCGACCGCCTGGGGTTCGATCGCGGCGAAACGGCCGTTCACGCTGGGGATCGCGAAAACCATGGTCCCGCCGGAAATCGCTGCGACGCCGGTGTTTCGCCGGGTGAACGTCGTCATCACCGCCGTGTGGGCAGCCAGCTTCACGCTCGCCGGGATCGCCGAAGCCGTGCTGTTGCACTCCGCACCGCACGCCACCGTCGGGTTGATCATCATCAAGGTCCTCGGCTTCGCGGTTCCGATTTCGTTCACCATTCGCTACCCGCGCATCGTCCGGGCTCGCGCCCAGAAAGCCGCGTGAATCCATGGCCACCACCGATTTCCACCTCAAGGGCCATTACGCCCCGGTCCACGACGAACTCACGGCCTTCGACCTGCCGGTCA